>CALWZC010000013.1 GCA_944385935.1 uncultured Anaerofilum sp. | reverse complement strand
TAATGACTTTTGACCTGTATCTCTGTCTTACAAGCAGAGGGTCACAGGTTCGAGCCCTGTAACTTCCACCATTTTTTGGTTCCGTAGCCAAGCGGTAAGGCAGAGGTCTGCAAAACCTTTATGCGGCGGTTCAAATCCGCCCGGAACCTCCAAATTTAGAACGCATATAGGGGCGGTACGGCTGAAAAGCTGTGCTGCCCCTATATGCGTTTTGTTGCAAAATATAAAGTTGGAAAATGTTGCAACAAAAATGTGTAGAATAGAACGTGTTTCTTTTTTGGAATCTGTTGACGAAATACAAAATGCCATGCTATTATGAAAAAAATTCCACAGAAACATGGGCGGGAGGAAGCAACAATGAAAAAAGCAATTTTAATTGCAGATGATGTGGAGTTGAACCGTGCCATTTTGGCAATGACATTTGATGGAGAATATGACATTTTGCAGGCAGAAAATGGGGTGCAGGTTGTGGAACAACTGCAACAACATTCCTTACAAATACAGGCAGTTTTGCTGGATTTGGTTATGCCTAAAATGGATGGTTTTGCTGTGCTGGAATGGATGGCAAAACAAGCACTATTGGACAAAATTCCTGTGTTTTTAATTACAGCAGAAAATCAACAAGATGCGCTTTCAAAAGCCTATCAAATGGGTGTGGTAGATGTTATCAATAAGCCTTTTATACCTCAGCTTATTCGTAAAAGAATTGGAAATGTGTTGGAACTGTTTACTGCTCGAAAACAGCTTTCCAATGTGGTGGAAATGCAGGAACAGGCTTTGCAAAAACAGGCAAAACAACTGAAAGAGCAAAGCCAAAAAATGCACCAGCTAAACAATTCTATTATAGAAACACTTTCTACTTTGATAGAGTTTCGAGATTGTGAGAGTGGCGGCCATGTAAAGCGTATTCGTGCAGTAACAGTCATCCTACTAAAAAAACTTTGTGAATCCTACCCCCAGTATCAAGTAACAGAAGAAGAAATACACCTGATTGCAGAAGCATCTGTTATGCATGATATTGGAAAAATTGCTATACCAGACAGAATTTTGAACAAACCCGGCCCATTGACCTCAGAGGAGTTTGAACAGATGAAACAACACACCCTTCGGGGATGTGAAATTTTAGGTAGGGTTCCTCAATTGCGAGAAAGTGGTTTGTATCAATATTGCTATGATATTTGTCGCTATCATCACGAACGTTGGGATGGTAATGGCTATCCTGATAGATTGGCAGGGGATTCCATTCCCCTTTGGGCACAAGTGGTGTCTATTGCAGATGTGTACGATGCTTTGATTAGTCATCGTGTTTATAAAGCTGCTTTGGACAGAAAAACTGCCATGAATATGATTTGTGATGGACAATGTGGGCAATTTAATCCTAAGTTGCTAGAGTGTTTGTTGCAATGTGAGCCGGAAATTTATAAAACATGCTATTGCAGTGCAAACTTGTGATAGAAGGCAGATAAAAGAAACCCTGTAACAAGGCAAGTTTTTATGCCAAATTCGCTCCCTTGCCTTTACTTTATAGCAGAAGTATTGTAAAATAAGAAAAATTGAAATTGAATTCGGGCGGTGTTAAGATTGCAAACAAAATACAAACGCATTTTACTAAAACTCAGCGGAGAAGCATTAGCTGGTAAACAGGGCTTTGGTTTGGATGTAGCCACTATCCACAGCATTTGTGAAGGCATTAAAAAGGCCCATGAGATGGGCACCCAGATTGGCATTGTTGTAGGTGGCGGAAACTTTTGGCGTGGTCGTTCCAGCGGTGAAATGGAGCGTACTCGTGCCGACCAGATTGGTATGCTTGCTACAGTAATGAACTCCTTGGCTGTGGCAGATGCTCTGGAACAGTTGGGTTTGGAAGTGCGTGTGCAGACAGCACTTGCCATGCAGCAGGTGGCAGAGCCTTACATTCGGAATCGTGCCATTCGCCACATGGAAAAGGGGCGCATTGTTATTATGGCATGTGGCACCGGAAACCCCTTCTTCTCCACCGATTCTGCCTCGGCATTGCGGGCAGCAGAAATTGATGCAGACATTGTGTTTAAGGCAACCATGGTGGATGGTGTTTATGACAAAGACCCCAAAAAACACAGCGATGCAGTAAAATATGATACCTTGACCTTTACAAAGGTATTGAATGACCAGTTGGCTGTAATGGATTCTACTGCTGCTACTCTGTGCCGTGACAATAACCTGCCCATTTTGGTATTTGATATTTCTGACCCTGACAACATTGCAAAAGCTGTGGCAGGGGAGAATGTGGGCACTTTGGTTATAGAGGGCTAATAGAATCTGTATCATTTGCAATATGCTTGATTTATAAAAAAGGAGAACATACACATGAGCAGTTATACAAAACCCTATGAGGAAAAAATGAATGGAGTACTCAACCACCTGAATAAAGAATTGGCCGCTATTCGTGCAGGACGTGCAAACCCTGCGGTATTGGACAAAATTATGGTGGACTACTACGGAAGCCCCACCCCCATCAATCAGTTGGCAGCTGTGGCTGTGGCAGAGGCTCGCATTCTGACCATTACCCCTTGGGATGCTAGTGTAATGCGCAGCATTGAAAAAGCAATCTTGGAAAGCGATTTAGGCTTGAATCCTGCCAATGATGGCCGTGTAATGCGTTTGGCATTTCCTGCGCCTACCGAGGACCGCCGCCGCCAGTTGACCAAAGATGTGGCAAAACTGGGCGAGGAAAGCAAAGTGGCAACCCGAAATATTCGCCGTGATGCCATGGATAAGTTCAAGAGTTTGAAAAAGACCAGCGAAATTACCGAGGATGATTTGAAAGAGTTGGAGAATGAAATCCAGAAATTGACCGATAAATTTGGCAAAGAAATTGACAAGATGTGTGAAGCCAAAAACAAGGAGATTATGGAAATCTAACACAACACACCAAGGTGAGATTGCCCAAAAAGGAAGATTGGTTGTGCCGTGCGCCTGTTTTCTCGGGTAGCGCGGCATACTTTTGTATGAAAAAAGGTGAGGTGGCCAAAATGGCAGCAAGACCAGATGCCAAAGGGTTGAGCATTGGAATTATTATGGATGGAAATGGCAGGTGGGCAAAGCAGCGCGGGCTGCCCCGAACCGCAGGCCATACCAAAGGTGCAAAGGTGTTTCATGACATTAGCCTATACTGTAATGAAATTGGAGTTTCCAGCGTGTATTTCTATGCCTTCTCTACAGAGAACTGGATTCGCCCAGCAGAAGAAGTTAGTGGAATTATGCGCCTGTTTGGCGAATATCTTATAAAAGCACTGGATTATGAAAAGGACAATATCCGACTGAAATTTTTGGGAGACCGAAGCCGTTTGCCTCAAGAATATCAGGATAGAATGAATGACTTAGAAACTCGCAGTTCTGTAAAAACAGGTATGACCTTAAACATTTGCATGAACTATGGTGGCAGAGATGAAATTGCACAGGCTGCACGAAATTTGGCAATGCAGGTAAAAGAAGGAACTTTGCAGCCAGAGGATATCACTGTGGAAGCTCTTAGTGGGCAAATGTACTCGGCTGGACAAAAAGACCCAGATTTTATTTTGCGTCCCAGTGGAGAAAAGCGGTTGTCCAATTTTATGTTGTGGCAGGCAGCCTATTCGGAATTGGTAGAGATGGATAAACTATGGCCAGATTTTACAAGAGCTGACCTAGATGCTGCCATTGAAGAATTCCACCGCCGTAGCCGTCGGTTTGGTGGAGTATAATTGCTCTGGAGGGGAGATGCACTTGAAAACAAGACTGATTACCGCAGCCGTCGGTTTGGTGGTGTTGGCGGTGGTAATGGGATTTTTCCACACACCAATATTTGAGTTGGTACTATGTGGGATTACTCTCATTGCTTTGGGAGAAATTTACAAGGCGTTACAACTAGAAAGCGGAGCAAAAATGATTTTTGCTGGTGCGGTGCCCTATGTGGCGGCGGTAATGTTCTCCGGTGTGTTGGGTATTGAACCATTTGTATGGCTGATTACCTTTGCATTTGTGTTGTATATGGTCATCTGTTTGGTACGACATAGCCAAACCCTAAACTTTACTAAACTTTGCGGCTGGGTTTTGTTTGGGGGAATTATATTGCTTTGTTTCTATTCCTTTGCATGGATGAAACAAATGATGCCCAAAGATGGATTGTATATTGTCTTTTTGGTGTTGGGGTTTGCTTGGGGTGGAGATTCGGCGGCTTATTTTGCCGGCCGCTTTTTTGGCAAACACAAGCTGGCACCTGTGGTCAGTCCAAACAAAACCATAGAAGGTGCTGTTGGCGGTGTGATAGGCAGTGTGATTATGGGTGTGCTGATTACAATGGCCCATGGAGCTATCAATGGAGGTGACCAAGCATTGGGGGGCATTACAACAACTCATTATTGGATTATTGCGGTATTGGGTGTTATTTCTTCTTTGTTGGGCATTCTGGGGGATTTATTCGCTTCGGCAGTAAAACGGCAATGCGGTATTAAGGACTATGGATATATTTTTCCGGGCCATGGTGGAATTATGGATAGATTTGATAGTGTGCTTTTTATTTCTCCCTGTGTGGCCTTGGGAATTGTGCTGGCATTTTATCAATAAGGAGAAAATACCATGAAAAAAACAGTAACTTTACTGGGAAGTACAGGTTCTATTGGTACACAGAGTTTAGATGTTGTAGAAATGCAGGGCTATGAAATTTTTGGTTTGGCTGCCCATACCCGTGTAGAGTTGTTGCTGGAACAGGTGAAAAAATTCTCACCAAAAGTGGTTGTGGTAACCGACACCACAGCAGCAGAAAAAATGGAAGGGCTGCTGATGGGAATTTCCAATCCCCCCAAACTGTGGAAGGGAAGGGAAGGATTGCTGGAACTGGCAAGCCATCCTGATGCAGGTATTGTATTAAATGCAGTGGTGGGCATTGCTGGATTGGGTGCAACCTTAGCAGCCATTGAAAGCGGCCATGATGTTGCATTAGCAAACAAAGAAAGCCTTGTTACTGGTGGATATTTGGTGACAGAGGCAGTAAAAAAACATGGTGTGCACTTGTTGCCAGTGGATAGTGAGCACTCCGCTATTTTCCAGTGTTTGCAGGATGCCCATTCAGCAAAGACCTTAGAAAAAATTTTGCTGACAGCTTCTGGTGGACCCTTTTTTGGAAAAACAAAAGAACAACTGGAAAAAATGACAAAGGCAGATGCTCTAAAACATCCAAACTGGGATATGGGTGCAAAAATTACCATTGATTCCTCCACCTTGATGAATAAGGGCTTAGAGCTAATTGAAGCAGTTTGGCTTTTTGACTTGCCCCCCGAAAAGGTAGAAGTAGTGGTGCAGCGGCAAAGTATCATTCACTCTATGGTGCAATTCAGTGATAAATCTATCTTGGCGCAACTGGGTGTCCCAGATATGCGAATTCCCATTCAATATGCTCTTACATGGCCAGACCGGTTCCCCAGCCCTGCACCAGAGTTGGACTTCTTTGCTTTGAAGCAGATTACCTTTGATAGAGCAGATGAAGAAACCTTCCGTTGTTTAGCAGCTTGCAAAAAAGCCATTACCAAAGGTGGTTTGGCACCCTGTGCAGCAAATGGGGCAAACGAGGAAGCAGTAAAACTGTTTTTACAGGATAAAATTGGATTTCTGGATATTGGTCGCTTAGTGGAAGGTGTTGTGGAAAAAGAGGCCTATGGGGACAACAGTTACACATTGCAAGATGTGTATGATTGTGACCAAATGGCTAGAGAATATGTTCACAGCCATCTGTAACATATCCCTTGGTCAGAGGCGGCAGATGGGCAAATTTGGATAAAAGGCAGGTTTTTGCATGAGTATTGTATATACAATCATTGCATCGTTGTTGGTGTTTGGGGTTATCATCTTTCTTCATGAACTGGGGCATTTTGTTACAGCAAAACTTTGTGGCATTCAGGTAAATGAATTTGCCATGGGCATGGGTCCAAAACTGTTTAGTTTTGTGAAAGGTAGTACACGGTATGCCCTGCGCTTGTTGCCCATTGGTGGCTTTGTAAGCATGGAGGGCGAGGACGGCGAAGAGGTTGACCAAGAGCTATACCCAGATATTCCCCCTGATGCCCCCCGTGGAAAGTCCTTTCAACAGGTTTCAGTGGGAAAGCGGATGATTGTAATTGCCGCAGGAGCAGCCATGAACCTGATTCTAGGCTTTGGTTTGCTCTTGATTTTGGTGAACATGCAAAGTGTGATTACCAGCCGCACCATCAGCGGATTTCGAGGGGATGAAATGTCCCGTCAGACTGGTTTGCAGGTGGGAGATACCATTTTAGCAGTCAATGGCAGAAGATGTTTTATTGCCAATGATGTGGTATATGAGGCTGCTCGTAGCGAAAAGGCTACTGCGGATTTCACTATTTTGCGCAATGGACAAAAAGTGCAACTGGAAGATGTAACCTTTGCCACTGCCCTTACAGGAGAGCAAGAAGGGCAATATATGATTGACTTTACTGTCCAGCCCTTGGAAAAAAACTTTTTCAATGTGTTGCAAGAGGCTGGTAACTGGACAATTTCCTATGCACGTTTAATTGTGCTGTCTTTGGTGGATTTTGTCACCGGAAGGGTAGAGGTAAACCAGCTTTCTGGCCCTGTGGGAATTGTTCAGGTTATCAATCAGGCGGTGTCTGTGGGTATTGATGCAGTGCTGAATATTATGGCATTGATTACCATCAACGTGGGTATTTTTAACCTGTTGCCCTTGCCCGCATTGGATGGCGGAAAATTGGTGCTATTGGTGGTGGAGAAGATTCGCCGCAAGCCCATGAACCCCAAATATGAGGGAATGATTAACTTGGTGGGCTTTGCAGCCTTGATGTTGTTGATACTGTTTGTAACCTTTAATGATATTGGCAGATTGATTGGCGGCTGATATCACAAAAATTGACGGTTGTCCCGGAAAGGATGAATAAGAATGCGACAGATAAAACGAGAAGTAAAAGTAGGCAATCTGGTGTTGGGTGGCAATCACCCTGTTGCAGTGCAAACCATGCTAAATGCCCCTGCAAGGGATATTGAAGCCAATGTACAACAGGCAGTCCGTGTGGCAAAAGCAGGCTGTCAGATTTTGCGCTTTAGTGTGCCCACAATGGAAGATGTAGCTTTGATAGAAGCCATCAAAAAACAGGTGGATATTCCTCTAGTTGCAGATATTCATTTTGATTATCGCATTGCATTGGAATGTGTGTCAGCCGGCATAGATAAAGTGCGCATCAACCCCGGCAATATTGGGGATGATGACCGAGTAAAACAAGTGGTGCAGGCTTGCAAAACAAAGAGCATTCCCATTCGCATTGGAGTCAATGCTGGCAGCTTGGAAAAAGAGGTTTTGGCAAAGTATGGGGCACCAGTTCCACAGGCATTGGTAGAAAGTGCGATGAACCATGTACGCCTGTTGGAAAAACACGATTTTGAAGACATTGTCATTTCCATTAAATCCAGCAATGTGCGAACCATGATGGAGTCCTATCGCCTCCTTAGTGAACAGTGCAATTATCCCTTGCATATTGGTGTTACCGAGGCAGGTACCTACCGTATGGGGTTGATTAAATCTGGTATGGGAATTGGTGGGCTACTGCTGGAGGGCATTGGCGATACCCTCCGAGTGTCTTTGACAGATGAACCAGAAAGAGAAATTGAAGCAGGTTTTGACATTCTCCGTGCAGCCGGTCATGCAGTGAATGGGCCGGAAATTATCAGTTGCCCCACCTGTGGAAGAACCAACATTCAAGTAGCGGAAATTGCCAACGAGGTGGAGCGTCGCCTGAAAGGGTATAAAAAGCCTGTAAAAGTAGCTGTTATGGGCTGTGTAGTAAACGGCCCCGGCGAGGCAAGAGAAGCAGATATTGGAATTGCAGGGGGCAAAGATGAAGCCTTGTTGTTCATTCGAGGAGAAAAAATCCGAATGCTGCGAGGAGATATTGTAGGGCAACTGGTAGAAGAAGTATACAAATTGTAAAAATAGAAGGATATAATACAAAACCCGCAGGTTTTTCTGCGGGTTTTGCAGCTTGCAAAAAGAAAACAGAAGATTTTTTGCATGAGATAAGAAAGGATAGGATTTGTGGCAAGATTGGTAACAGAGCTGTTCCCACAATTTTGTGAAGACCAGCAATTTATGGATGTGTTTGGAAATGCTTTGGTGGAAAAAGTGGTAGACGACCGCATGAAAAGCTGTATTACCATCACCTTTCGCAGTGCTGCCCCTATTTCCAGACAGCACCGAAAAATGCTTTGTAGCCAGCTAAAAGACTATTTCCCAGACAGACAAAAGCTAGAAAGTGAAAGCTATTTTTCTGCCCAACAAATTGGAGAGCAGGTCATTCGGGATGGCATTGAAGAAATGCGGGAACTTGGAATGCCTGTAAATGGATTTTTGGATGGTTGTGGAATTGAATTGCAGGGAAACCGCATTTCTTTGGATGTCAAACACGGATTGGAAATTTTAAAAACCATCTCTTTTGAGCAAAAATTCCAGCAATGGCTGAACAAATATTCAGGAGCAGACTGGAAAGTGGAATTGCGCTGTGACCAAAGAAGTGATGCACAGTTGATGGAAATGCAGGCAAAGGGGCAAGGGGTTTTGCCTTTTGCAGCCAAAAAACAGCCCAAAGTCCAGCAGGAATCCATCAAAATTCCCGGTTTAAATTTGACCGACAAACCAGTTCGGTTTTTTCATGGAAAACGCTTTAAACCAGATTCCTTGCTGCCTTTGAAAGAGTTAAACCCCGACAGTGGAAAAGTTACTGTTTGGGGAGATGTATTCCTTACAGAGGTAAAAGGAAGCTACCGTAAAAATTACATGGTTTCCATTACAGACTACACCAGCTCGGTGACCTTAAAAATACGAGAATTTGAAGAAGGAAGCTGTGCCAAATGGGAGGAAATTGGCAATGGTGCTACCTTGGTAGTACGAGGGGATTACAACTTTGACCCCTACGAAAAGGATTATATGTTGACTCCCTATGATGTAATGATTGTGGAGCGAAAACAGCGACAAGACAATGCGCCAGAAAAGCGAGTAGAACTTCATTTGCATACAAAGCTATCCAGTATGGACGGCTTCTGCGACCCCGGACAAGCAGTAAAATTGGCTGCAAGGATGGGACACCGAGGTGTTGCCATTACAGACCATGGCGTGGTGCAGGGGTTCCCAGAGGCCACCCTAGCAGCAGATGCCATCAAAAAGAATAATCCTGATTTTAAGCTGATATATGGCGTAGAGGCATACTTTGTGGATGATATGGTTCCTGTTGTATATGGAGAGAGTGGACAACCTTTGCAGGGAAGCTTTGTGGTATTTGATACCGAAACAACAGGTCTTTCCTTCACCGATGACCGGCTAACAGAAATTGGTGCCGTTTTGGTGGAAGATGGACACATTACCAATACCTATGGAACCTTTGTCAACCCGGGCAAAGCGATTTCTGCAAAAATTACCGAGTTGACAGGCATTACCAATGAAATGGTAAAAGATGCACCCCCACCGGAAGTTGCTTTGAAAGAGTTTTTAGAATGGTGCCAAGGGCGCACCTTGGTGGCACACAATGCCCATGGGTTTGATATGCGAATGTTGCACGCAGCGGCAAACCGTGCAGGCATTGAGTGCAACAATCCCTATATTGATACCTTACCTTTGGCACAGTCTTTGTATACAGGGCTAAAAAATTATAAGTTGGATACCATCAACGATTTTTTACAGTTGGAAACATTTCAGCACCACCGAGCGGTGGACGATGCGGCAGCATTGGGGCGTATTTTTTGCCAGATGATACAAGACCTACAAGAAAAAGGAATTACCCATGCAGATGACATCAATACTGGTCTAAGTGGCGGGGGGCAGTTGAGTAAAAAGTATTACCACATGATTCTGTTGGTTCGTACACAGGAGGGACTAAAAAATTTATATAAAATTATCAGTGCTTCCCATGTGGATTACTTCTTTAAAAAGCCAAGAGTACCCCGCAGCCTATTATTAAAGCACAGGCGAGGGCTGTTAATTGGATCCGCTTGTGAGGCAGGGGAGCTGTATCGGGCAGTGGTGGCAGGTCGCAGCATGAGCGAGCTAAAGCGTATTGCCTCCTTCTATGATTTTTTGGAAATTCAACCTTTGGGCAACAATGAATACATGGTGCGAGAAGGTGAAGTAGATTCCATCCAGAAGGTACAAGAGTTCAATAAAACCATTGTGGAACTGGGAGAATTGCTGCATAAACCTGTAGTAGCAACAGGGGATGTACACTTTTTGGAAAAAGAGGATGCCATTTACCGTGCAGTATTGCAAGCAGGAAATGGCTTCAAGGATGCAGACAATCAGCCACCATTGTATTTCCGAACAACAGAGGATATGCTGGCACAGTTTAGCTATTTGCCACCAGAAAAAGCCTATGAGATTGTGGTCACCAACCCAAACCGTATTTTGGATATGGTAGATGGAGACATACGGGCAATTCCCAAGGGTACCTTTGCGCCTTCCATTGAAGGAGCAGAGCAACAGTTGAGAGATGCTACATGGCATACCGCTAAAAGCCGCTATGGTGACCCTTTGCCAGAATTGGTACAACAACGGCTACAAAGAGAGCTGGATTCCATCTGTGGCCATGGCTTTGCGGTGCTGTATGTCATTGCGGTAAAGTTAGTGGCATATTCCAACCAAAACGGCTATCAAGTGGGTAGCCGTGGTTCGGTAGGTTCTTCGGCAGTAGCGCATTTTTCTGGTATTTCAGAGGTAAACAGCTTGCCTCCTCACTATTTGTGTCCCAAATGCCATTGGAGCGAATTTTATACAGATGGTTCTGTGGGGGATGGGTTTGACCTTCCCGACCGGAATTGTCCCATTTGTGGGGAAAAGCTAACAGTGGATGGCCATGATATTCCTTTTGAAACCTTTTTAGGTTTTGATGGTGACAAAGAGCCAGATATCGACCTGAACTTTTCTGGAGAGTATCAAAGCGCAGTACACCGTTATACAGAGGAACTCTTTGGCAAGGAGTTTGTGTTTAAAGCCGGAACAGTTTCGGGTTTGCAGGACAAAACTGCCTATGGATATGTGAAAAAATATCTGGAGGAACGGGGGAAAGTGGTAAACCGTGCAGAGGAAAACCGCCTAGTGCAGGGTTGTACTGGAGTAAAAAGAACCACCGGACAACACCCCGGCGGAATGGTGGTTGTGCCCTCTATTCATGAAATTTACGATTTTTGTCCCATTCAACACCCAGCAGATGACAAGCAAAAGGGAGTGCTAACCACTCATTTTGAGTTTAAGTATCTCCATGATACTTTGCTGAAGCTGGACGAACTGGGCCATGATGTGCCTACCATGTATAAATATTTAGAAGATTTTACAGGCATTCCCATGGAAGATGTTCCCATGAATGATAAAAAGGTAATTAGCTTGCTGATATCTACCGAGGCATTGGGGGTAAAATCAGAAGATATTGACAGCAGAACTGGCACCTTTGGCATTCCCGAACTGGGAACGGCATTTGTTCGCCAAATGCTTGTGGAAGCTCAACCACAAAGTTTTTCGGATTTGACCCAGATTTCAGGACTTTCCCATGGAACTGATGTTTGGAATGGAAATGCACAAGATTTAATCCTCAATCGTATTTGTACCATTTCCGATGTAATTGGATGTCGTGATAGTATCATGACCTATCTCATGCACAAAGGGTTAGAGCCAAAGTTGGCATTTAATATTATGGAATTGACCCGAAAAGGAAAGGTGGCAAAAAGCGGTTTTCCAGAGGGAGCAGAGGAAAAAATGAGGGAATGTGGTGTGCCGGATTGGTATATGGAAAGCTGCCGGAAAATCAAATATATGTTCCCCAAAGCCCATGCGGTTGCCTATTTGATTGCCGCCATTCGGTTGATGTGGTTTAAAGTGTATCATCCACTAGCTTTTTATGCCACTTATTTTACAGTGCGTGGGGATGATATTGACTATGAAGCAGCTGTAGGAGGACAAAAGGTGGCTATGCAGCACCTAAAGGCTGTTAATGCTCGGTTAAAAGAAGAAAAGAAGGCAAAGGACGAAGATATTCAGGTATCCTTGCAGTTGGTCAATGAAATGTTAGCAAGAGGATATGAATTTTTGCCCATTGAACTGGGAAAAAGCAAAGCCTATCAGTATCTCATAGAGGATGGAAAAATCCGCCTTCCTTTTACAGCTTTGAAAGGTGTGGGAGAAACTGCTGCTATGGCGTTGGAGAAAGCAACCATTGATGGACAGCAGTATCTTTCCCGTGACGAATTACAATCGGCTTGTGGTGTTTCCAGCACAGTGATGGAAAATCTGTATGCGGTGGGAGCACTGGGAGATATGCCAGAGACTAGCCAAATCTCGTTTTTTTAAGTCGAGAAAAGAAAAAAGACCGTCGGAATATTCCGGCGGTCTTTGATTTTGTGGAATAGATTACTTTGCAGAGAGGCTTGCCATGGTAATATAGTTGTAGGGTTTGTTGAAATGAGGCAAGAAGAAAATATCCAACAGTTTCAACTTGTCAATGGTGACTTTCTCTTGAATTGCCAAAGAGAACATATGGATGCCCATGGAGATATCCTCACGGGAGCGCATCTGAGCACCCAAAATTACACGGGTATCCAAGTCGTAGACAATACGTAGCTTTACCTTTTCATTGTTGTGCTCAATGAATTCAGGCTTTTGCAAATCCTCGTATTCTATGGAAACTGCGTTGAAGCCCTTTGCCTTTGCTTTTTCTAAGGTTAAACCAGTGGAAACCATATTCAGGCCCCAAATGCTGATTCCGTTGGAACCCTGAACACCAATGCTCTCCAAAGGAGTGCCACAAGCATTGTGTGCAGCAATGATACCAGAACGAACGGCATTGGTAGCCAGTGCAATATAATTTGTATCCTGAATGGAATTGTCGTAAACGGTAGCACAATCACCAATGGCGTACACATCAGGAATGCTAGTTTGTTGCTTTTTGTCTACCAAATATGCACCATTGGCAAACAATTTCAGGTCATCTTTGCCCAGAGCATTATTGGGTTTAAAGCCAATGCACAAAACCACCATATCTACATCAAATTCAGCTTTGTCTGTGATGATTTTTTCTACTTTGGTGGTACCAGCAATTTTTTCTACCTTTTGTCCATACACCAGTTCAACCCCATGGTCTTGCAGGTTTTTGGACATGGCATCGGTAAAATCACGGTCGTAGTAGCCAGACAAACAGGTTTCAGCACAGTCAATAAGAACAACATCCCGACCATTACGCTTGAAAGCCTCTGCCAGTTCTACACCAATATAACCAGCACCTACTACGGCTACTCGTTTGATAGAGTTATCTTTTAACTTTTCGATAACTTCAGCAGCATTTTGATAGAGCTTTACAAACTGCACATTTTCCAAGTCCATTCCCTCGAATTTGGGAGCAATGGGCAAAGAGCCAGTAGCAAGGATTACTTTATCATAAGTTTCCTCAATTTTGGAACCATCCTTTGCAGTGGCATATACTACCTTTTTGGTATAGTCAATGCGGTCAACTTTGGTTTCCATATGGATGGTAGCACCTTTGGATTCCAAAATATCTTTGTTGGAGTAGAACAAACCCTCAGCACCACGAATCTGGTTGCCAATCCACAAAGCCATGCCACAGCCCAAAAAGCTGATGTTATTATTTGCATCAAAAACAACCACTTGCTTGTCTTTGTAATTGTCCAAAATGGTGTTAATGCAAGCAGTGCCTGCATGGTTTGCTCCAACAACAACAATTTTTTCCATAGATATTGCCTCCTAATATATAATATAGAATAAATTACTAATAGATTATCGATATCAGTATAGCACACTTATAGCCAAGATACAATACTTTAGAAAAATATGTCGAAATTAAAAAATAAAACACTGAAAATTTGTAATTTCTGCATAAATTATAGCTCCTCAAATCTCTGGAGAATGGATGGATGTTCTAGGCAAAAGGATTTTCCAGAGAGATAGCAAAGCGTATTTTCTGAGGGGATATCTCCAAAGGATAAGGAAACAGCACAAAGCTCTTGGGTTTTCTTTTGGTATTTTTCATTCATCTTCTTGCTTCCATATTTCACATCACCCAATACGGGAGCATTGAGAAATGCCAGATGAGCACGAATTTGATGAGTACGGCCGGTGATAAGTCCAATGCGACACAAAGCAAAAGGAGGGCGAGCCTTTTCAACGGTGATATCTGTGATAATTTCCTTTGCCCCTTCCCATTCTTTGGCACGAACCTCCACTTTATTGTTTTTTTCATGGTGTCGCAGCCATGCGGTATGTCTGCCTTTTGGGGGGATTCCGCAAGTAATGGTGTAGTATTCCTTGTGTACCAAATCTTCCCGAATAATGGTGTTCATATCGCGCAATGCTTGGTAATTTTTTGCCGCAATTACAAGCCCTTCAGTGCCTCTGTCTAGGCGATTACAGACAGCAGGCGCAAATGTGTTTTCTACATCAGGAGTGTATTCCCCTTTTTGATAAAGGTAAAATTGCAGTTGTTCCACTAAGCTTAAATCCCCAGTGCGGTCGGAATGGCATAGTCTGCGAGCAGGTTTGTACAACAACAAGATATTGTCATCCTCATAAACAATTTGTGGCAGAGGCACAGCCTTTGGAGCTTTGGTATCCTTTTTGGGGATAGAAACGGGGAAAAATTCATCATTGATATATAACTCTATTAAATCCCCGTCAGACAGCCGAGTGTCTGGGGTGGCTTTCTTTCCATTTACTTTAATACGTTTGTTGCGGAAACTTTTGTATAGCAGAGAGGTGGGAAGATTTTGTGTAACACTTTGCACAAAGCGGGATAAGCGTACCCCTTCTTCATTTTTGCCGGCGGTAAAACTTTTCATGGTTATTTTGCTCCCTCTTTCCAATTTGTTGAAAATAGTATATAATAACTTTAAATTTTCGTAAAGGCAACAAAGGAGGAGATTCCCCATGGCAAAACCCGAAAACCCTCACCATGGGCACCGGGAACGGGTATACAACCGCTTTTTGCGAGAGGGGTTAGATAACTTTGAGGAACATCAGGCTTTGGAGTTGTTGCTGTTTTTTGCAAAGCCACGATGTGACACCAATCCGCTGGCACACACCTTGATTGAGGAATTTGGTGGTTTCGCCCAAGTTTTGGATGCACCCATAAACCAGCTCATGAAGATAAAAGGGGTAGGGTTAGTGTGCGCAGTATTACTAAAACTCATTCCAGCAATGGGACGGTATTATTACATAAGCCGAGATAAAAATATCCAGCAAATTTGCAGCGATGAAGAAGCAGTGCAATTTTTTATTTCAAGGTTTCATGGGTATACGGAAGAACGCTTTATGGTTGCATTTTTGGATGACAAACGAAAGGTATTGCGTTGTATGACCTTGGCGGAGGGCATTCGCAATGCCGTGGCAGTGAACAGCAGTCGCATTGTAACCGAAGCAGTTCTTGCAGGTGCCACCAATGTGATTTTGGCACACAACCACCCCGGTGGTGTTGCCTTGCCCAGTGACAATGACCTTTGGTTAACTGCCCAGATTGCTCGCATGTTGCAAACAGTCAATATCTCCCTGTGCGACCATGTGATTATATCAGAAGGGGATGGAATCTCCTTTGCAAGTAGCGGATGTATGCCACGGTTGCGGGATGTTCGCAGCTTTTCCGAGCAGGCTGCAAGTGAGGATATGTTTTTAAAAGGGGAAAGGTGAGAAAAGGAAGATGTTGAAAAAGTTACAGCCAGACCAATGGCGATGGATAGAGCAAAGCAAAAAGTTAATTGTATGGACAGTGCTTGCTATTATTTTCACTCGTGCATTTACTGCATTGCTTACACCGGGTTACTCCTATGACCAAAATGCTTTTACCCTTTGGGGAATGCGGATGGCACAAACCCCAGCCTCTGAGTTCTATGCTGAGGGCTATTTTGCCGACTATCCACCGGGCTACCTTTGGGTTCTAAAACTGGTGGGAATGGCAATGCTCCATTGGAATATCCCCTTGGGCTCTGCATTGGCAGGGTTGCTGTTGGCATTGCCTGTGGTGTTGGGAGAAGCTGTGTTAGGTGCTGTTTTGGTCTACACTGCTTACAGCCGTCACGGAGAGAAAGCAGGTAAGTTTTGGGCATGGGTAGCAGTGTTAAATCCATCCTTGTGGTTTAATACTGGCGTTTGGAAACAAGTAGATGCCCTTTTTGGAATGCTTCTAATGGTGTGTTTTTTGCTTTTGGCAGAAAAAGAATACATATGGGGGGCATTTTTTTATGGTATGGCTTTATCCATGAAGCCCCAAGCCCTAATTTTAGGCCCAGTGTTGGCTGTGGCTTTTTTATTGCCCTGCCTAAACCCAGCCACTCGCTGGCGACAGTGTAAGCGGATTGGCCTGGGAGCATTGGTTTCGGTAGCAGTTGTATGGTTGCCTGCTATTCCTTTTTGGGGGCCCATACAGGCATTGCCCAAACTGGTAGAAAAATATATAGAAACCAGTGGTGGCTATCCCTATGCAAGTATCAATGCTGCTGGTTTGATGGCAGCACTGGGAGCAAACTGGCATAGTTGGGATGAGAAATTTTTACTATTTAGCTGGAAAACATGGGGAACCTTGTTTATTTTGCTGGTAACAGTGTGGATGATATGGCTGGCATGGAAAAGCTGGAAGCAGGGAGGCTTTTGCCCCTTGTTGTTGGCAGGAGTGTATGCCATTGGTGTATTTTCTCTGGGCCATGCCATGCACGAACGATATGTAGTATTTGGTGCAGTGTTAATTTTGGCAGCTGCTGCAAAGTGGCAGGATAAATGGCTGTTTTGGTATGGCATGGGCTTTACAGCCACCAGTTTTGCCAATCAGGTGTTAGTCTACTCGGTTCTTGATACACCCTACCAGTTCCTAAATGAGGGATTTGCAGAATTGTTCTTGCAGTTGATTGGTGCTGTTACAGTGGTGTTGTTTGTATTGTTGGCAAAACGGGCCATGGTGTTGATGCAACACGAGCAAGCACCTGTGTGGTTTTCTTTTGAAAAAAAGCCAGCTAAAGAGAAAAAGTCAAAAAATGCAAAGCCTGTATTTGCTTTGGAGAAATGGAGCAGTAAGGCAAATTCTCAGCCAAAGTTTACCCCAAAAGAGATTGGCTTGTTACTGGGGGCAACTGTGCTTTTGGGTGTGTTTTCCTTTAGTTATTTGGGAGAAACTACGGCTCCCCAAACTTTGTTGGATAGCCAACAGGGAAAACAAACCACTTTTACAGCAAAAGTGGAACAAACACCACAAACCTTATGGGTATATCCGGGGATTTCCTATGGCGGAAGATTGACAATCACCGACCAATCAGGAACGACTGTTTTGGATAAAGAGTTGAGCTATGCCACCTGTTTCCAATGGAGCAGTATTGTTTTGCCTCAGGCAAGCAGTGAGTATACCATCACATTGGAAAATGCCCAACTAATCGAGCTTGCCTTTAAAGATGAAAAGGGACAGGTTTTGCAGGTGGAAAGTGACCAACCTCTGGTATTTGATGAAGGGAATTTCGTGCCCGAAACCATTAGTCAGTTGAATAGTATGTACTTTGATGAGATTTATCATGGTCGTACTGGATTTGAATTTTTGCATCAACTACCTGTATACGAAACTACACATCCCCCTTTGGGCAAGGATTTGATTGCTTTGGGTGTTGCCATATTTGGCATGACTGGTTTCGGATGGCGTTTCTTTGGTACCTTGTGTGGTGTTGCCATGATGCCGGTGCTCTATTTGTTGGTGCGTCGGGTAAGCAAAAGCCGTAGTATTGCAGCATTTGCCGCAGCACTGATTTCTTTGGACTTTATGCGCTATAGCCAAAGCCGTATTGCCACCATTGACAGCTATGTGGTGCTGTTTATTTTGCTGTCGGCGTTGTTTATGGTGTGGTATTGCCAAAGCGTGTTGGAAAAAGGGGTAGAACATTCCTTGCTGCCCATGGCATTGTGCGGTATTGCCTTTGGCTTGGGAGTTGCTGCAAAATGGACAGGTCTATATGCTGGAGCCGGTTTGGCAGTGATTTATTTTGTAGTGCTGTATCTGCGCTATTTGCAAAAGCCCCAAAACTTTGGTAGAGAGTTTGGTTTTGCCATTGGGGGCGGCGTGGTCTTTTTTGTACTGATTCCCTTTGCTATCTATATCGCTAGTTATCTGCCCTATTTTATCCGAGAGCCAGACTTTGGGCTGGAAAAGTGGTGGCAATGTCAAGTGACGATGTTCCAATATCATAGCACATTGCAATCTAGCCATCCCTATGAATCCACATGGTTTACATGGCCTTTTGATTATCGCCCAGTGTGGTACTATTACAAGGAAGAAAATGGAATGTATTCCAGTATTTCGGGCATGGTAAATCCTGTTGTTTGCTGGTTGAGTACAGCCGCTGTGGGGTACACTATTGTACAGGTGGTTCGTAAAAAGGCAACACGAGGACAAATTCTGCTTCTTGCCTTTTATGTGGCACAGTTATTGCCTTGGGTTTTGGTAAGCCGTTGTACCTTCTTGTATCACTATTTCCCCAGTTTGGTTTTTGCCATTGGATTGTTGGCCTTGGCAGTACAACAGCTTACCGAGAAAAAACTAAAAGCCAGAAAAATGCTATGCGGGGGAATTCTTGCAGCCGCTGCCATTTTGTTGGTATGGTTTTTCCCTGCCCTCAGTGGATTACCAGTGGCAAAAGGTTGGGCAGCCAGCATGAAATGGTTTTCCTCTTGGTTGTTGTACCCAATCTAAAAATAGACAGATATTTGAAAAAATAGCCATAATTTTATAAAAAATGTTGTAACGTGAAAAAAGATAAGCTATAATATGTTGTAAGAAAGGCGGGGCTGCAAAAGCGGTTCCGCCTTGTTATAGCCAATTTTAGGAAAAATTATAAAAACTATGTAAAAAGGGGGATGTATATGAGCGAAACTCAAAATAAATTTGTGCTGAAGGCACCATTTTCGCCCACAGGCGACCAGCCACAAGCCATTGATGCATTAGTCAACGGAGTATTGGCAGGGGATAAATGTCAGGCATTGCTAGGGGTAACAGGTTCGGGAAAAACCTTCACCATGGCAAACGTTATAGCTCGCCTTAATCGCCCAACATTGGTGTTGGCACACAACAAAACCCTTGCAGCCCAGCTTTGCACCGAGTTTCGGGAGTTTTTTCCAGACAATGCGGTGGAATATTTTGTTTCCTACTATGACTATTACCAACCAGAAGCATACATCCCCTCCACAGATACCTATATCGAAAAAGATAGTGCCATAAATGAAGAAATTGACCGGTTGCGCCATTCTGCCACAGCGGCATTGTCCGAGCGTCGGGATGTAATTATTGTGGCAAGTGTTTCTTGTATTTATAGTTTGGGTGACCCCATCGACTACCGCAGTATGGTTATTAGCTTGCGGCAAGGTATGACCATGACACGAGAGCAGCTCATGCGGCGGCTGGTAGATTTGCAATATGAGCGCAACGATGTGAATTTTGTTCGTAATAAATTTCGGGTGCGGGGAGATGTGGTAGAAATCAACCTTGCCTATGCAAATGAACTTGCCATCCGAGTGGAATTTTTTGGGGATGAAATTGACCGAATTAGTGAAGTAAATCCCTTGACTGGTGAGCGAAAAAATGTAGTGCGTCATGTAGCAATTTTTCCTGCCAGCCATTACATTGTATCTCCTGAAAAGATGCAGCAGGGACTTTCTTGTATTCGGCAGGAAATGGATGAACAAGTAAAACGGTTTACCGAACAGGGAAAACTCATTGAAGCCCAGCGCATTGCTCAGCGTACCCAGTACGATATGGAAATGTTGGCAGAGGTGGGAATGTGCAAGGGCATTGAAAACTATTCCGCAGTGCTTTCGGGCAGAGAGCCGGGCAGCACCCCCACCACATTGCTGGATTACTTTCCAGAGGATTTTTTGCTGTTTGTGGATGAAAGCCATGTAATGCTTCCCCAACTTCGTGCTATGTATGGGGGAGATTATGCACGAAAGAAAACACTAGTGGATTTTGGCTTTCGGCTGCCCTCTGCTTTTGATAACCGTCCCCTAAAGTTTGAGGAGTTTGAGGGAAAGCTCAACCAAACAATTTTTGTTAGTGCAACCCCCGGCCCTTATGAAAGAGAACATTCCACCCGTGTGGCCCAACAGGTTATCCGTCCCACAGGATTGCTTGACCCACAAATTATAGTAAAACCTGTGGAAGGGCAGATTGAGGACTTGCTAGGAGAAATTAACATACGCACAGCAAAAAATGAACGTGCTCTTGTAACAACCCTAACTAAAAAAATGGCAGAGGATTTGACCGACTACCTGACACAGCACAATGTCAAAGTAAAATATATGCACCATGAGGTAGATACTTTTGAGCGTATGGAAATTATCCACGACCTGCGTGCAGGAGATATTGAAGTGGTGGTAGGCATTAACCTTTTGCGAGAGGGATTAGATATTCCAGAGGTTAGCTTAGTGGCAATTTTGGATGCTGACAAAGAGGGATTTTTGCGCAGCGAAACCAGCTTAATACAGACCATTGGACGTGCTGCCCGAAATGCAGAAGGTATGGTTATCATGTATGCTGATAGTGTTACCCCCAGCATGGAACGAGCCATAGAAGAAACTGAACGCCGCCGAGGAATTCAGCAACAGTACAACCAAGAACATGGAATTGTGCCCAAAACAATTATAAAAGAAATTCGGGGAGAAATTGTCATCAGTGAAAAGGATGACCGGCCGGGTAGGAAACGGCTTTCTAAGGTAGAACGGGAACAAATGATTGACCGTTTGACCCGTCAGATGAAAGAAGCTGCCAAAATTTTGGATTTTGAAAATGCAGCCTTTTTCCGTGACCAAATTGAACGGTTACGCAAGGGAGAAAACCCACTAGACAAACCCGAAGGAGCAAAACCAAAAGGCAGAAGAAGCAAGAAACAAACATTGCCCAAATAAAGAGCAGAGGAATCAAGGAGGGAAATTCATTGGCAAATGACAAGATTGTGATAAAGGGTGCAAGAGAGCACAATTTGAAAAATGTGGATGTGACCATTCCCAGAGATAAATTGATTGTGATGACAGGACTTTCCGGTTCTGGAAAATCCAGCCTTGCCTTTGATACGATTTACGCAGACGGACAAAGGCGTTATATGGAAAGTTTGTCCAGCTATGCAAGGCAATTTTTGGGACAGATGGAAAAGCCGGATGTAGATGAGATTCAGGGGCTTTCCCCTGCTATTTCCATCGACCAAAAAACCACCAGCCGAAACCCACGCTCTACTGTTGGAACAGTAACGGAAATTTATGACTATCTGCGTTTGCTATACGCTCGCATTGGCATTCCTCATTGTCCTGTGTGCGGCAGAGAGATTACCCAACAAACCGTTGACCAGATGGTGGACAGCATTATGGAACTGCCGGAGGGCACAAAGTTTCAGGTGTTGGCTCCAGTGGTTCGTGGACGGAAGGGAACTCAACAAAAAGAGTTGGAGGCCGCCAGAAAAGCAGGTTATGCCCGTGTTCGTGTGGATGGGAATTTATATGATTTGTCAGAAGAAATTTCCCTTGATAAAAACAAAAAGCACACAGTAGAAATTGTGGTAGACCGTTTGGTGATGCGCCCAGATATACAGGGGCGGTTAGCAGATTCCTTGGAAACTGCTATCGGCTTAACCGGAGGTATGGTGCTGGTGGATGTGATTGACGGAGAGGAAATGCAATTTAGCCAAAGCTATGCCTGTCCAGAACATGGGGTGTCTGTGGAGGAGTTGGCTCCCCGTATGTTCAGCTTTAACAATCCCTTTGGAGCTTGCCCCAAGTGTACCGGTTTGGGAACCTTTATGCGGGTAGACCCGGATTTGATTTTGCCGGACAAAAGCCTTTCCATTCGTCAAGGGGCCATCAAGGCCAGTGGATGGTATTGGGCAGATGGCTCGATGTCCGATAGTTTCTATCAGGCATTGGCAAAGCGGTACAATTTTACCTTGGATACCCCTATCAATGAGTTAAGTAAAGAGGCACTGGATGCCATTCTGTATGGTACAAAGGGTGAACGTTTGGAAATGCACCGTACCAATGAATTTGGTTCGGGCAAATATATGGTGGAATTTGAAGGCATTGTAAATAATTTGGAGCGACGTTTCCGAGAAACCAACAGTGAGTGGATGAAAGAGGAAATTGGTCATGTAATGGCAGGGGTAGAGTGCCCCGACTGTCATGGACACCGTTTAAAGCCCACTAGCCTCAGTGTCACTGTGGCGGGGAAAAATATCAGCGAGTTTTGTCAGATGAGTGTACAGGAAGAGCTGGACTTTGTACAATCTATGGAACTGAGCCAACGGGAACACATGATTGCAGATGGAATTTTAAAGGAAATTCGGGAACGGTTGGGCTTTTTGCAAAGTGTGGGGCTTTCGTATCTCACTTTATCGCGGGCAGCAGGAACCCTTTCCGGTGGAGAAAGCCAACGCATTCGCCTTGCCACACAGATTGGTAGTGCATTGACTGGTGTGCTGTATGTATTGGATGAACCAAGCATTGGTTTGCACCAAAGGGATAATGACAAACTGATTGCTACACTCAAGCGTTTGCGGGATTTGGGTAATACCCTCATTGTGGTAGAACATGATGAGGATACCATGCGCAATGCAGATTTTATTGTGGATGTTGGCCCGGGTGCGGGTGTCCATGGTGGTGAAATTGTCGCTACTGGTTCAGTAGAGGATATTTGTGCAGCTCCCCGCAGCATTACAGGGCAATATTTATCCGGTGCAAAGAAAATCACTGTGCCTGCCAACCGCAGAGCAGGAAACGGCAAAAAAATTCGCATTGTGGGGGCAAAAGAAAACAACCTAAAGAATATCTCTGTGGATATTCCTCTGGGTATGATGACCTGTGTAACAGGAATTTCTGGCTCAGGAAAATCTAGCCTAGTCAATGAAATTTTATATAAAAAGTTGGCAGCAGAACTGAACGGAGCAAAAGCAAGACCAGGCAAACACAAGGAAATCCAAGGCTTAGACCAAGTAGACAAGGTAATTGGTATTGACCAATCTCCCATTGGACGGACGCCAAGGTCAAACCCTGCCACCTATACAGGAGTATTTACAGATATTCGCAGTGTCTTTGCACAGACACAAGATGCAAAAATGCGTGGCTATGGGCCAGGGCGGTTTTCCTTTAATGTGAAAGGGGGACGCTGTGAGGCCTGCGAAGGAGATGGCATTATTCAAATTGCCATGCACTTTTTGCCAGATATTTTTGTTCCCTGTGAGGTGTGCAAGGGTGCTAGATATAACCGAGAAACCCTAGAGGTAAAGTACAAGGGAAAAAATATCTCGGATGTGCTGAATATGACAGTAGAGGAAGGTTGCCGGTTTTTTGAAAATATTCCCAAAATTCAAAGGAAGCTCCAAACTCTCCTAGATGTAGGTTTAGGCTATATCACCTTGGGGCAAAGTGCCACTACTTTGTCTGGTGGTGAGGCACAGCGTGTAAAATTAGCACTGGAATTGGCAAAACGGGATACAGGCAAAACAGTCTATATTTTGGATGAACCTACCACCGGTTTGCATGTGGCAGATGTTCACAAACTGGTAAAGGTACTGGACAAGTTAACCGATGCAGGAAATACCGTGGTGATTATTGAACACAATCTGGATATTATCAAACGGGCTGACCATATCATTGACTTGGGCCCAGAAGGAGGAAGTGCTGGTGGAGAAATTATTGCACAGGGAACACCAGAGCAAGTGGCACAAACAGAAGGCTCCTTTACAGGAATGTATTTAAAACCCTTGTTAGAGCGTGACAGAGAGCCATTGGAATAAGAATTATACTACTATAAAACAGCTTTTTGATAGAAGTAGTCTTATTTCTTTCAAAAAGCTGTTTTCCCTTTACTCCAAGTTGTGCAAAATTAGACGTTGAATTTTACTAAAAAACCAGTAAAATTGCAAAAAAATCAACAAAAAAAAGAAAATGTTGATTTTTGTATTTTAATGAGATAGAATAAAAAAGTGAACAGGAGGAGTTTTCTGCTTCGAATAGACCGAAAAATCAAATTGGCAACTATTTTGTAGGTTGAAATCAGTGGGAATATTGCCATTCCATAGGATTTCGTTAAAGCGCAACATTTCGAGTTTCAGCAAGAGTATACTGATTGAAAAATGTACATATAGTAGCCATGGAGGATTCCGGTGATGTATGAGGAACGCTGTATTTTTAGGAAAGAGGAGAGAATGTAATGTTTCAAAGGCTGAAGTTGAGGTCGTATCTATTTTTGGTGTTTATAACAATGATTTGTTTGAGTGCCATTACTGCGGGTGTGGGTATTTTTGGTTTGTTGAATACCAAAAATCAAATGGATAATTTAATTAACAAAACACTGACAGCCGATACAGCAGTAAAGAATTGTAGAATTGAAGTCAATGTTGCAGCTCGAATTTTAAGAGAAATGTTGATTACTGATAATACCTCAGAGTATCCTTCCATGAAAGAGCAAATTCAGGGTAACTTGGATAATATTAATCAACAGATTGTTATATTTAAGCAAAGTCATGGAGAAGCAGACGGACTGGCTGCAAAATATGAGGATGCATTTACCACTTGGTTTGAAATTGCAAATAGAGCTATTGCAGAAATTGAAAAGGGAAATAAGGACACCGCCAAAAAGATTATTTTGGAGGAGTGTTCTCCTGCTTTGAACAATATGGTTAATATTGTAAAGGAAATTGACGATATTACCACACAAGAACGAGAGATGCAAGAAAAGCAAACAACTGTTATGCTAAATTTGTTCTTGATTAGCTTGATTATCACCGTAGCATTGGCTACTGCCTTTGGATTTTATTATGCTTTTACTACCACCAACAAAATTACTGGTGTTGTGGGCAAAATTCGTGATGCAGTTAATGAGCTTTCCAAGGGAAATTTGGATACAAAAATTGGATACCAGGCAAAGAATGAGTTTGGTGAACTAAGCGAAAAGATGGATTTCTCCTTCCGTGAATTGCGCCACTATGTAAAAGAAGTAGATAAATGTATGGTACAGTTCTCTAAGGGAGACTTTACATATGAAAGCAGCTTGCGATTTTTGGGTGATTTTGCCCATATTCAACAAGCTATCAATGATTTCCAAACAAAGATGAACAGCACTTTGCAGGAGATGGAATCTGTATCTAATCGTGTTTCGGTGGGTTCTGAGCAAGTTGAGCAGGCTGCTCGTGAGTTGGCAAATGGTGCAACCTCTCAGGCAAGCAGTGTACAGGAGTTGTCTGCTACTATTGCTGAAATTACCCGTCACATTTCCGATACTGCGGAATATTCTCGTCAGGCAGATGTTCTTGGCAAGGAAACCGAATCTGTTGTGGAAAAGAGCCAGCATGAAATGAAACAGATGGTACAAGCCATCAATGATATTTCTGTAGCTTCCGAAAGCATTCAAAAGATTATTAAAGCCATTGATGATATTGCATTCCAGACCAATATTTTGGCATTGAATGCAGCTGTAGAGGCAGCCCGTGCAGGAAGTGCAGGTAAGGGTTTTGCTGTGGTTGCAGGGGAAGTGCGTAATTTGGCGCAAAAGGCAGCCGAAGCAGCTCAAAGCACTACCGAGTTGATTGAAAATTCTTTGATGCATGTGGCACATGGTAAAGAGTTGGCAGCAAGCACCAACGATGCCTTTGGTGAAGTGACCTACAAGTCCCGTGAGATTTTGGGAATGATTGGAAAAATTGCACAGGCATCCAACGAGCAAGCAAAGTCCATGTCTCAGATTTCTGAGGGTGTAAACCAGATTTCCGCAGTTGTTCAGATGAACTCTGCAAGCTCTGAGGAAAGTGCAGCTTCTAGCCAGAAGATGGCAGAACAGGCAAGCCTCATGAAGAGTTTGCTAGACCAGTTTGAACTGAAAACAACTTCCTATAATGGATTTTAAAAATCTTTAAATGACAAGAGCAGCTTTCGTCACAATATATTTTGTGGTGGGCTGCTCTTTTAGTGTATCAATATTGTGCAATGTTAGGATGTGCCTTTGCGGGGAAGGGAAATCTTTTCATTTTCTTTAGAATGTGGTATGATACAGACAAAATACACAAAGGAGAAAGTAACAATGAAGGGCTATAATCTAAAACAATTGGTACCTTCTGGATATGCGGCAGTATGCTATGAGAAAGAAGGAAACACAAAGTTTCGTGATAGAGTAATTTTGTTTTTTGATGGAAAACTGGTGTTTGAACGATTTTGCTGGGGAGAGGCTGCAGGTCTGGTATTTCGTGCATGGGCAGAAGGTGTAGATTCTAAGGGACAAGTTTCTTGGAAAAAGCCTTTTGATGCTGCTGTAAAGCAGGAGGAGTTGCCCTGTTGTGTTACAGAAGTAAATGAAGAATATTTGTGCTTTGACCAAAAAGCCGCAAAGTGGATGAAAGAAGAGGAAAAGAAAACTGATTCTGCCCATGGCTATGGAAGATGGAAGGTGTTGTTAGGAAGATGGAAGAACAAGTAAAACCGCTAGGGATAAAAGGACAAAAAGCAAAAGCCTTGTTTGAAGAAGGGTACAACTGCTGTCAAGCTGTGGTAGGGGCTTATGCCGAAGAATTTGGACTAGACAAAGAATCTGCTATGGCTTTGGCAAGCGGTATGGGGGGCGGAATTGGAAGAAGCCGTAGCGTTTGTGGAGCCTGTACAGGAATGTGTTTGGCGGCAGGATTGGCAAAAGGGTACACCTCCCCAAAAGCCACAGAGGAAAAAACACAAACATATAGCATGATTCAACAACTTCTCAAACAGTTTGAAAAAGACAATGGCAGTACCATTTGTAAAGTATTGCTGGGGTTGGAAAAACCAGAAGGAACTTGCAAAGCAGAAGAGCGAACCCCAGAATATTACAAAAAGCGGCCTTGTAGCCAGTTGGTAGCTTATGCCGCAGATTTGTTAGAACAGCATTTGAATGAAAAAACATAATATTAAAGCAACAAGAGGGCACCTATGAGTTCGGTGCCCTCTTGTTGCAAAACTGCTTAGTTGTTTTTATTTTGCTGCTGTTGAAAATATTGGTGTTCTTCCATCAATTCTGCAAATAGCTTGCTAAAATTCCAATTTTGGTTGTGTGGTGTTAACACTGCTTTTAAAGGTACTTTTTGCGAACATTGCCGCAGAACTGCCAAACAGGTGTCTAATTCTCCCTCAGACAAACCACAAAATACCATACAAGGGGCAGAGGGACAAGAACAAGGGTCATTTGTACTTTTGGAATCTACTAAGCCTGCAAGTTGCCCCAAGGTTTGATTGCTTTCTTGGGGAGAAACAAACCGCAGAGATAAATGCTGTGTATTTGGGTGGCTGGAAAGAGTAGAAACTACCTCGCTAAAAACAGGTAAATTCCACAATAAAATAGTAGGCTGTGGCATGACAAAAATCTCTCCTTTCAAAAACATCAGTATCCCACAAGTAAGATAGTGGCATTTTACAGCATACTTGTCCAAAAAACAAGACAAAGTTCTAAATTCGTGATAAAAAACATAAAAAACCCCATGAAAAAAGAAAATACTAGGTAAAATATTTGCATGTTTTGCCGAAATTGTTGACGGATGGAGGAGGAAAGGAGTATAATTCAGTATAAGGAGAGTGATGAGAAATGATGAGCGTAGCGGTGGACACTGAGAAATATTATGTAATTGCCTCTGTGGCAGGGGGTGCACTGGAGGTAAGAGATGCCAGCACCAACAATGGTGCTTTGGTTTGCCTTGGAGAAAATAAACCAGAAAATCATCGTTTGTGGAAGTTTATTCCAGCTGGTGACAAGGTGTATAAGTTGCAAAACAAAGCCAGCGGTAAAGTGCTGGATATTGTGATGGCTGGTATTACCGATGGTAGCTGGGTACATCAATGGGATAATGTAGATGCTGCCAGCCAGCTTTGGAGCTTGGTTTCCGCAGGTAGTGCAGGCATTAAGGTGAAATCTGCTTTGAGTGGAAAGGTGCTGGATTTGGTTGGCGGTGAAGACCTAGCAGCCGAGGGAGCACAGGCACAGATTTGGCAAGATGTAAATGGAAAGCGTCAACTGTGGGCTTTGAAGCAACCAGAAGACTATTTGCCCCAAGAGGAACCAGCAAAAGAACCAGAGCAGGTAGAACAGCCCAAGCAAGAAGAAAAGGTTGAGGCTGTGGAAGTTGTAGAGGAAAAAGAGCCGGAGAAACAACAAGAGGTTGCTGCTCCTGTGGAAGAAAAACCTGTTGCAGCACCCAAAGAGCCAGCAAAGCCAGCGTCTAAGCCAGCTCCCAAGCGTCGTGGTGGTGGTCGCAGCAAGAAATCTACTCCTAAAAAGTAAAAGTACATATTTTTAAGATAAATAGATAAAACAGCCAGTTTGTGGAGTATATCCACAAGTTGGCTGTTTTCCATTTGCTTTATTCTATATTTGGTCGGTCTTGGTCGCCATCTGCTTTGAATAGCACAAAGTTTTCAGGATGATTAGTAAAATAATAATATTCTGTATTTTCCAAAAGAGGCGGAGTCAGGTAATTGGGCACTACAACAGAATCCTCTGGATGCCGTGGCAAAAAGCCGGCTTGTGCAAAAATTTCGGCGGAAATCCCAGCACAATAGCAGTCAGCGTATTCCACTTGTTTGCTTTGGATAAGGGTATCAATGGCATTGCCAAGGTTACCTAGGGTTTCAGGGGTGCCAATAAAATCCACAATCCGTAATACAGAGGTTCCATACTCTGGAACTTCTACCGTTCGAGTGACCAAATACCCCTGAAAAGATGTCTGGTCTTGAATTGCCCAAACTTCATACTGTTGGTATGGAAAAGAAAAGTATCTACGCTTTAGATACCATACATCTTTGTGAGGCAGCAAGCCTGTTTGAGGTATACCCAAGGTATCTAACTGTTCAGCAGAAGAAACCAGAGATAACTGAAGATTTCCTTGTGGGGAAGGAAATGGCGTTTGTGTTGGATTTTGAATCAAAGCAAAGGATTCTTTATACCCAAAACGGTAAAAGTGGGGGATACGGTCGGCATGCCAACCCAAAAAGCGATAGAATGCCATAGTTTTGGGACGAATGTTGTTACAGGCAAGCACACGGATTCCTGCCAATCGGGGCAATGCTTCCATAAGTTCTAGCCCAACTCCGTTTGTGCCCCCGGAAGCACACCAAATGCTTACCCAACCATCGGGAACAGCATTGGAATTTGCCACAATATAGCCAGCAACTGCAACAATGTGTTCATCTTCCAGTGCTAGCACAAATTGCAATTTTTCTCTACTGTGATAATAAAACTCAAAAAATTCCTCTCGGTTTACAAGAGGATGCCGACTTCCCCAGTGCTGGTTTAAAAACTCTATAATAGAATCCTTGTCTTGCAATACAGCATGACGAAATACCCTTGAACAGCCACTCACAAGGCACTTCCTCCTGTAATGGGTAGGGTAACACCCGTGATAAAAGAGGCCTCATCGCTGAGCAAAAATGCCATTGCAGGCACCACATCTTCTACACGAGCATTGCGCCCCATGGGATTGGCCTCTGCCGAGGCTTGAACAATCAGGTCACTGGTATCTGCCAAAAATTTGGTTTCCATCATGCTGGGCATGACACAGTTTACTGTGATACCAAAAGATGCGTAGTCAGCAGCAAGGCTTTTTGCCAGTCCTTGCAAGGTGCTTTTTGCCATCACATAGGCAGCGGTATTTTTAGGAGGAACCCCCAAAAGGTAGCTGGTGAGCATAAATAAAACCTTGCCATAGCGAGCTTTTGCCATTTTTGGCAAAAATGCTTTGCAGATTTTCACTGCACTGAAAATTTGCACGTTTAAATCTAGAGCAAAACGCTGCTCATCAAAGTTCTTAAATTTGGTGTTGATAACCCGCAATGCAGGAAGATGGACAATGTGGGTAGGCAGGGGATGGGTTTGTGCCACATGTTGAATAAAAAGGTCTGTGGCGTTGGAATCGGACAGGTCTACATCATAGGTGTGGATTTGTCCGGGATGTTCCTTGCAAAGCCCTACAAGCCCTGATAAATCTCCTGCTCCTTGTGCGATAACAATATCCTCAGGTTGTAGCACCCGGCGAATAAAAGCGATGCCTACATCGCTGGATGCACCAGTAATCAAATAAACATTTGCCATAGATTTCACTCCTTTTTATTTGGCAACGCCAGCTTTAATAATGCCACGGGTTACTTTTTTGCCCTCTTGGTTGGTGATGGTGGCCTTGATGGTAACTTCTCCAAAGGTGTCATTTACTTCATCCACCACACCGGTGATTGTAAGAGTATCACCAATAAATACAGGCTTTACAAATTTGCTTTCTACACTGTGCAAAAGGCAGTGTTCACCGGGAAGGTACACCCCTGCCAAAGTAGAAAAGAAGGAAGCCCCTAACATTCCATAGCAGACCCTACCGGGAAATCCTCTTTGGGCTGCATATTGTGCATCCATATGAATGGGGCTAACATCCCCAGAAAGCTGACAAAAAAGCTGCATGTGTTCTTCTGTGATGGTAATGGTAAAGGATTCTGTCAATCCCTTTTCCATTTGATATAGTGTATAGCTGTTCATAAGCGGCACCTCATATAAAAATTGCAAAAAGAAAAGCAAAGACAAATCCGCCTTTGCTTTTGGGTGTGTATAAAATCAAGCGGTCATGCGCTCAATCAAATCCAGCAGGTCGCCTACATTGGCCAGACCACGTACATCCGAAAGCTGGAACTTAATGCCAAACTTCTTTTCCATTGCGCTGAGCAGGTTAATTTGCTCTAAGCTATCCCAATCTTCGATGTCGTCGGCGCAGGTTTCTCTGGTAATTACCAGTTCTTCATCATCAAAGTTATCACGGAAAATTTGTTGTACGGCGTCAAAAATAGTCTGCTTATCCATTTTTTATTCTCCTTTTTTAAGCGGAAATTATACCCGCTGAATTTTCATCACATTGCATTGGGGTTGGTAGCCCTCAAATCCGGTAAACTCAAAGGTTTTGTTACCCTTTTCGTCCTCCGAAACCTCATTGAAACCTATTGTAGCATAAAAATCGCTTACCAGCAAGTTTTTGGCAGTGGGATAGTAGTGGCCCACAATTTTGCGGATTCCTTTTTCAGCCGCTTGGCGTACCATTTCATCAAACATAGCATGTTCCAGTTGACGCTTAAAGGTACGGCAGCTCATAATCCACAAATCCATTTCTAGGGTATCCCCTACAATATGGCCAATCATAGCAGTTACAATACCATTATCGCCAAACTTGTCCACCAATTTTCCAAACAGAGTGATATACTCAGGGCTGTTCATAACAGTTTCTACCTCTGCGGCAGTGTAGCGGCGAGTGGTAAGGTTGAACTGGTTGGTCTTGTTGATAAGTTGGGTAATGCGTTCGGCGTGGGCAGGGGAGAAAGCACCAATATCACAAACCATCTCCAAGCTGTGCAGATAGTCCTCATAGTTGCCAAAACTCTGTTCCAATACAGCACGCTGTTGATTTTGCTTGTACATCTCTGCCCGCTTGCGGTCATCGGCAGAAAGCAGAGTGACCTCAAAATATCCCATGCGGTCAATGGCTTTGATATATTCTTCCGGTGCGGTCAATTCCGGCACAGATACTCCTGCCAGCTCTCGGCGAACAATTTCCCTTTCAGCGGGGTTGTCGTCCATAAATACAAAGCTGTCAGGCAAAATATTGATTTCCTTGGCGGTCTGTGCTAAATTTAAATGTTTCGGATCCCAGTTGGCTTTGAAAGAAACAAAGTCATCTCGTTTTAGTACACTGTCCCCACGGGTAAAGCCTGCAGCGGCGTTGGTTTCCTCGTTTTTGCTGCAAACGCTCAGCAAAACACCCATGGCAGATAATTCTTTTAAGTAGGACTGGAACTCGGTGTATGCCATACCAGTGGGAGTTTCGTTGCCCATTACGATACCTTCGGTTCCATCATCTCCAATGATACCGCCCCAAAGAGTGTTGTCCAAATCGCAGGCAACCAACTTTTTGTTTTTGCCCAGCAAGCTTTTGATAATGTTTGCCACACTTTGTGCCAGATAGGGAATGCAATCAATGGAACACAGATATTTGTAGGCATACCATGCAGTTTGGCTGGAAAATTGCTCCATGCCATATACTGCCTGCAAATATGCCAAGTCATTGATGTAAAAATTGGGGGTAGCAGCAGCATACTCAGCCATTTTATCGTTGAGTTTGCGAATAAAACGCACCTTGCCATGAACATCCACTGCATCCAGATTTCCCATAACGCGGTAGACAGGAAGGTCAAAGTTGTTTTGGATGATGGGGCAGCCAAATTTTTGGGCAGCTTTCCAAACCTGTTCAAAGCGGCTGTATTCTGCATCCAGTTTTTGTTGGCAAAGTTCGGGAGAATCCATTTGTGAAGGGAGATTCTTCAAATTTCTCCAACTTGTGTGAATATAAATAAAATCCGGTTGAAAGTTTGCTAAAGAACCATCATCAAATACAATGTTTTCGTAAAAAAGGGAATAACCACCCTCATAAAAGGTGGGTTGGATGCCATTTTCCAGCAGGAAAAGTTCCAAAATATTTTTTACTTCGCCAATGGTGCTGCCACTGAGCAAAGCGATTTTTTTAGGAATTAAGCCCTCTTTTTTGGAAAGTTCACGCTTTAAACTGCGCTTTTTTTGAAGAATCAGCGAGGGGTCAAAAGGGTACTCCAGCAGATTCACAACTATACCTCCTAAACATAGCTGCAAGACACAGCACAAAATTACATAGACATACGCCCAAAAGCCATACATCTTAAAAGTTTCATACAAATTTGTACAAAACAGTGATTTTTTACCAGTATACCATAGCACGCTACAAAAGTATAGGTAGGATTTTTGAAAATTCCGTGTGCTCTTGCCAAAATAGCCCCTGTGCGATATAATTACAAGCTGTCCTGCAGAAAATAAAGAAATTGATGCAGTATTTTGCTTTGTTCATTCGTTTATATTACAGAGCTTTGCTTTGTAGCAAAGACAAGAGAGCAGCGGTTGTGTAATAACAATCCTCTGCTAGGAAAGAAAGGAATTTTAGAGTATGCAGTTTCGTTTTGTACACAACAATATCAATGTGTTGGATTTGGAAAAAAGCCTGAATTTTTATAAAAAGGCCCTAGGGTTGCAAGAGGTAAGCCGAAAACAGGCAGAGGATGGCAGCTTTATACTAGTGTATTTGGGGGATGGCATTGGCACTCATCAACTGGAATTGACATGGCTTCGAGACCGCACAGAGCCCTATAACCTAGGGGATAATGAAATTCATCTTGCATTTACCACAACAGACTATGAGGCAGCTCATCAACTTCATAGTGAAATGGGTTGTATCTGCTATGAAAATCCTTCCATGGGAATTTATTTCATCAGTGACCCAGATGGGTACTGGCTGGAAGTGATTCCCGCAAAATAATGGTTTGCACTACAAACCATAGTCCTCCAGTCGCTGTTGGAGTTGCACTTCGGAGTAAATTTCCAAGCCTGCTTGTAGTCGCCTTTGGTCGGTTTCGGGCAAAAGTCGAGTATAAATAGGGTAAACGCGCAAAGGTTGCCCATCCAAAGGCTCGTCCGGCGAAAATACAGCTACATGCCCCTCTTGCTGGCCAAGAATATACAAAGGCTGTGGGGGTTCAGGGGATGGAGTTGTTACAGGGCGCAACAGTAGCCAGAGGCTAACCCCAAGGCCCAGCAGGCAAAGGGGAATGAGCAGAAAAAATACACGACGAAGGGACATAACAAGACCTCCCTATAAATTGTTGTTTCCTTTAGTATGGACTTGATTTTACCAGTCAATCCTCTTATCGTACAAAAAACAAAAGCAGGGGTGACATTCTCTGCAAAAATGTGGTATACTGATAAAATGGATTTCTGTGAAAAAAACGGTCTGTTGTCTTTTTAAAGCTGTGATTTTTATAGAGTAGGGCAGCAATAGGCCCTATTACAATCCAAGGCATTGCCCTAAAACTGCAACGCAACCTTTGCAGCAGTTGTGGCTTTGCCAATTAGCCAAACGAAGGAGGCGGTACTGAAATGGCCACCAACGATAGAAGACCCGGCGTACCCCGTAGCCCAAATACAAGTAGAGCACAGGGTACAAGGGTAAACCCAGCAGCAAGGGCGAGTTCGTCCGCAAAAAGTTCTCCCACCTCCACTTCTTCCACGCCAAAGCGGAAGAAAAAGAAAAAAGTTACTTTTTGGGGCGTTCTTGGTGGTGGATTAAAAGGCATTTTAAAGTTTATCACCATTATTTTTTGTGTAATGGTGATGATTGGCTCTGTGTTTGCGGTTCTGCTAAGCCAATATGTAGTTACTGCTACAGCCAATGATGCAGATTTGCTGAATCTAGACCAAATAAAGCTAAGCTATACTTCTCGCTTTTTTGCCATGAATCCCACAACAGGAGAGTGGGAGGACTATGCTAGCCTATACAACCAACAGCAGAGAACATGGGTGGATTTGCCTCAAATTCCCAAAAATCTGCAAAATGCTTTCATTGCGGTAGAGGATAAGGACTTTTTACAGCACAATGGTGTAAACTACAAACGTACCTTTTCTGCTGCCGTGAACTTGGTGTTGCACAAGGTGAGTGGTGGTGCTTTTGGTCTATATGACAGTATGCAGGGTGCATCTACCATTACCCAGCAGCTTATCAAAAACATTACAGGCGATGATGAAACCGACCCTTTGCGGAAAATCCGTGAGGTATTCCGTGCCATTGGTTTGGAAAATCGGTACTCCAAAGATATGATTTTAGAAGCGTACCTAAACACCATTAGCTTGACAGGAAACTTGGCAGGAGTACAAGCAGGTGCAGAGTATTACTTTGGAAAGAATGTACAGGATTTGAACCTTGCAGAGTGTGCCAGCATTGCTTGTGTAACTAAAAGCCCCACAAACTACAATCCTGTTACAAACCCCGCCAACCATGTGCAGCGTCGTAATCATGTGTTGATGCTTATGCGTGACCAAGGGCTAATTACCGAGGAAGAGTATCAGGAAGCAAAAAATTACCCTCTGATTCTCACCGAAAAACAGCCTGAGGAAGTTACTACCCATACTTCTCATAACTCGTGGTATTTGGACGCTGCGCTGGATGAGATTATCCCTCTTGTAAAAGAGAGAGAAGGTTTTGAAACCGACGCAGAGGCTTACTCCTTTTTTACCACTGAGGGCTTTAATGTTTACCTGAATGTAAACCCCTTTATGCAGGAAGAAATGGAAAAGCTCATGTTGAACACTGACGAAACCTTTAAAGACCTGCCCATTGAGGTAGAAGATGCAGACGGTGTTTTGCAGGATGGGGAAACATGGGCTTTGGATGAGAATGGTGCACAGAAATACAGTAAAAGCGGCAAACCGTTGAAGGTAATTAAAACCAATGCGGCAATGGTAACCATAGACAATGCTACTGGTAAAGTGCTTGCCATTGCGGGTGGTTTGCGAGAAAAAACCGCTGACCGTGTATTGAACCGTGCTTTGATTCAGCACCAAATGGGTTCTACTATGAAGCCTTTAGCTGCCTATGCCTTGGGAATTGAATACCGATTGACCCACTATTCTGATTCTTGGCTGGATACACCTTATCAGGAAATTGAAGACCCTAAACATCCCGGACGGATGAAGCAGTGGCCCATGAACTATGGTGGAACCGTAAGCAACCAAAATGTATTGGTATACAAGGCTTTGGCAAAGTCCTACAATACAGTTCCTGTACACATTGTAGGAGATTATGTAGGAACAGACATTGCTTTTAGTTTCTTGCATGATACCTTGAATATGACAGATTTGGTTACACCAGCAGAGAACCCCAAAAATAACGATGCGGCATTGTCTCCCTTGGTTTTGGGTGGTTTGACCGAAGGTGTAAGTCCCTTGCAGATGGCAGCCGCCTACCAAATGTTCTCCAATGGTGGACAGTATCATGCACCTACCTTCTTTAGTTCTATTCAGCGACCCAATGGTGAAGTGTATATGGAATCTACTCCCACCACTGTGCAGGCATTAAGCCCAGAAGCTACTATGGTTATGAACCGTCTATTGCGCAACCCTGTAATAGACTCTGAGGGTACCGCAGCTGGCATTGGTGGACAGATTGCTGGCATGGAGGTAATTGCAAAAACCGGTACGACCCAAGACTGGAAAGACTTTACCTTTGTAGGTGGCACACCCTACTATACAACAGTAGTGTGGTATGGCTATGACGAGCCCAACATGATTGCTCACAACAATGCAGAAAACCGGCAATACAGCAAATTCCCTCAGAATGCTTTTAAAAAGTATATGACAACTGTTCAGGAAGGTTTGGAGCCAAAAACATTCCCCACATCGGAAAATGTAGTAAGGCAATCTTTCTGTACCATTACTGGATTGCTGGCAGGGCCAGGCTGCCCCACTTCTCAAGGATATTACACATCTGACTATACCCTGACAGAAGCATGTACTGGTGCTCATGAGGTTGCAGCACCAGCGGCCTAAAAGAATTTCCCACAAAGACAAATTGGTCTTTGTGGGATTTTTTTGCAAAAATGGTCAAAGATGGGATAAAATTTTCCTTCTGGTTTTATCATCTGTACAAAAGTGACAAAAATTTTGGAAAAAGGGGTTGAAAATGCCCCAGAACGGTGGTATAGTGTATTTGATTTATGCAAACATTTGTACATATGAGGTGGACAAAATGGAAAAGCGGTTTTTTCTGGTGGAAGCAAGTGTTTTACCAGAGGTGTTTTTGCGGGTGTTGAAAGCAAAGGAATTGCTGGCAAGCGGAGAGGCAAAAAATATTTCTTCAGCTACTCGCAAAGCGGAGATTTCTCGCAGTGCCTTTTATAAGTATAAAGACTGTATTTTTGATGCAGAGAACAGCAAAGAGGTATTAACAGTTATGGCAACTTTGCTGGATAAAACCGGTGCATTGCAGGCATTGCTGGCAGGAATTTCGGCAGCAGGAGCAAGCATTGTGACCATTAACCAATCCACACCAGAAAATGGAACTGCCCAAGTAGCTGTTTCCATTCGTACCGGAACCATGCAAATGAGTGTGGAAGAAATGTTGCAGCGACTGGCAGGACAAAAAACAGTGGTGGAAATTCACAGAGGAATTTGAGTGGGATTTATCGGAATGCAGAAGATTTTGCAGAGGGGAGAAAGTTTTTTATGGCGAAAATTGCAATCATGGGCTTTGGAACCGTAGGAAGTGGTGTACTGGAGGTGCTGCGAAAAAATGCCGCCTCTGTGCTAAAGCGAGCCGGTGAGCCTGTAGAGGTGAAATATATTTTAGATATTCGGGATTTTTCCACCCATCCCGATGCAGCACTTTTTGTAAAAGAATTGGATACGATACTAGATGACCCAGAAATTAAGGTTGTGGTGGAAACCATTGGAGGAATCCGCCCAGCATATAGTTTTGTAACACGCTGTTTAGAAAAGGGCATTAGTGTGGTAACTAGCAACAAAGAAATGGTTGCCATGCATGGTGCTCAGTTGATGGAGTTGGCAAAGAAAAACAATGCCGCTTTCTTGTTTGAGGCAAGTGTAGGCGGTGGGATGCCTGTTATCACCCCCATGCACCAGTGTTTAGCAGCTAATGTTATCAGCAAAGTGGAAGGCATTGTCAATGGTACTACCAACTTTATGCTAACCAAAATGGAACAAGAGGGAATGAGCTTTGAAGAAGCGTTGAAAACAGCGCAAAAATTGGGCTATGCCGAAACAAAAGACACCTCTGATGATGTAGATGGCATTGACGCTTGCCGGAAAATTTCCATTTTGGCAGGCATTGCCTTTGGAAAACAGGTGCACCCAGAAAATGTTCCCACCATTGGCATACGGGCAATTACTGCGGAAGATATGCAGGCAGCCGCTTCCATGGGTTGTACCATTAAGCTGATTGCATGGGCAAAGAGCAACGGCCAAGATATGGCGGTAGGAGTAGAGCCAATGTTAGTGCCTAGAGATAACAAACTAGCAGCGGTAGAAGATGTATTCAATGGGGTTCTGGTGCATGGAGATATGCTGGGGGATGTAATTTTCTATGGAAAAGGTGCCGGAAAACTTCCCACAGCCAGTGCAGTGGTAGCAGATGTCATTGACGCTTTGAAAAATGGTTCCACAGTCCATGACAGTCTATATTGGGAGCCAACACAGCCCAATGACCAGCCCTTCACCCATCCTCAAGAGGCAGCATATTATATCAGAGTAGAGGGCTGTAGCTGCAAGGAACTGGAAAAAGCATTCCCAGAGAGTACACAGGTAGGGGAAACAGGCATTGGGCCTTACTGTATTTTGCCGGATTTGACTGACCAAAGACTGGAGCAAATGCAACAAAAGGTACAGGACTTAGGCTGGACAGTAAAACTTTGTATGCGAGTGATGACAAACTGAGAAAGTGGGGGAATACAATGATTACAGTAAAGGTACCTGCTACAAGTGCCAATGTGGGCGCAGGATTTGATGCGTTGGGTCTTGCCCTGAACTTGTTTAATACAGTTCATTTTGAACTGGCAGAAGAACTTTCTATTTCTAGCACAGATGGAACTTCCATCCCCACAGGTACAGATAATTTGGTGTATCGAGCTGCAAAGGAGACCTTTGAGTTTTGCAAGCGACCAGTGCCACCTATGCGGATTTTGCAGGAAAATCCCATCCCCATGGCGAGGGGTCTTGGCTCTAGCTCTGCCTGTATTGTGGCAGGAATTTTAGGGGCAAATGCCCTAATGGGTTCGCCTCTTTCTTCTCATGAAATGCTCCAGTTGGCAGCAGCCATTGAGGGGCATCCAGACAATGTAGCACCTGCTTTGTTAGGAGGATTTGTGGCAAGTGTTATGGATGAGGGAAATGTATACAGCGTAAAAAAAGAGATTAGTACCCAGTTGGAATTTGCCGCCTTTGTGCCAGACTTCCCTTTGCTGACAGAAGAATCTCGTGGGGTGCTGCCCAAAACCATCCCCTATAAGGATGCAGTGTATAATCTGTCAAGAGCTGCTTTGGCAACTGCTGCCTTTTGTGATGGTGATTATCAACTGTTGCAGGTGGCTACAAAGGATGCCATGCACCAATCATACCGTCTAGGATTGATTCCCGGCGGAGAAGAAATTTTTTCCATGGCCAGAGAGCTGGGAGCATTGGCAGTGTACATTTCGGGAGCTGGACCCACCATTATGGCAGTGGTGCGAAAGAGTGACGAAGCCTTTTTTGCTAGTGCAAATCAATGGCTTTGTGAACAAAAGCAAAAAGCAAGCCCATCGGGAGCGTTTGCAGTACATCATCTACTTGCAGCCAACCATGGTGCTGTGGTAGAATAAAAGGTACTGTATAGGGTGAGAGATATGGTGTGTTGATACACCAGAGAATAAAAGGTGAATTGCAGTGCCTGTCCCCAAACCGCCCAGAGGCGGGAGCATAGCAGAGGAGGAAAGAGTATGGCCTTAATTGTACAAAAATTTGGCGGAACATCTGTTGCCAACCGTGACCGCCTGTTTAATGTTGCGAGAATTGTTGCAAATACCCGCAACGAGGGAAATGATGTGGTGGTGGTAGTATCTGCGCAGGGAGATACCACCGATGACCTGCTGCAAAAAGCGGCGGAAATTACACATAATCCTTCCCAAAGAGAGATGGATATGCTGTTGTCTACTGGTGAACAAATCAGCATTGCACTTTTGACTATGGCATTGGGGGAAATTGGCTGCCCTGCCATTAGTCTCACTGGTTGGCAAGCAGGATTTCATACAGACCGAACCCATACAAAGGCTCGAATTCGTCGTATAGAAGCAGAGAGAATTTCCAACGAGTTGGCAAAAAATCGTGTAGTTGTGGTGGCAGGTTTTCAGGGAATCAACCGACAGGATGATATTACTACATTGGGCCGTGGTGGTTCTGATACCAGTGCTGTTGCTATTGCAGCGGCCCTACATGCAGATTTGTGCCAAATTTTCACCGATGTAGATGGGGTGTATACAGCCGACCCTCGTGTGGTAAAAAAAGCCCGCAAACTGGATGTAATTACATTTGATGAAATGCTGGAATTGGCAAGTTTGGGTGCACAGGTGTTGAACAATCGCAGCGTAGAACTGGCCAAAAAATATGGAGTGAACCTTGAAGTATGTTCCTCGATGAACAATGTTCCCGGCACAATGGTGAAGGAGGTAGTTGATGTGGAAGGTATGCTGATTAAGGGCGTAGCAAAGGATGTAAATGTAGCGGTAATTTCAATTTTGGGTGTGCCCGATGTACCGGGAATGTCTTTCAAGGTGTTCTCTTTAATGGCACAACGGAATATTAACGTGGATATTATTCTGCAAAGCTCTGGCGATGATGGCTATAAGGATTTGATTTTTACAGTACCATTGGACGAAATGGAAGTTGCTCGCAAGGTACTGGAGGAGAATATCAGCCGCTTTGGTGGCAGCAAGGTAGAAGTGCAGGATGATGTTGCAAAGGTAAGTGTGGTAGGTGCTGGAATGCAAAGTCACCCCGGAGTTGCCTCCACCATGTTTGAGGCGTTGTATGAGAGCAATATCAACATCCATATGATTTCTACCAGTGAAATTAAAATTAGTGTATTGATTGATAAAAAAGAGGCAGACAAAGCTGTGAATGCCATTCATGATGCTTTTCTGGCTTAACAGAAAATTGCAAAATCATCTTTGAGGGATTGTTTTATAAACCATAGAAACGGTACAGTTTTTTCTGTGCCGTTTTTTCTTTTTTGTATCTAAAAAATGGGTTCTACACCTTCTTTCTTTATAAAATAATAACTAAAATCGGTTATATTTTAGGGTATATACAGCTTGCACCGAAAATAGTTATAATATTTAAAAATTTATAAACAAGAGGTGCGGTATGTTTGTGATAGATAAAACCTTGCTAAAACCTAACATTCCAAGAACAGTGCGATTTACACCAGTTTTATATGATTGGATTGAAGAAATTAGCGAAAAAGAAGGATTGTCCTTTAATCAGTTAGTTCTTTTATGCTGTAAAAATGCCAGAGACCAATATAGAGATACTGATATTTTGGAAGATGGTCAATAAATGAACAAGGAAACGCTGGTTATAGGGATTTGTGATGATAACCCAAAGGAAGCCCATAGAATCCGCCAAGAAATTTGCAAGTCCATAAAGTTGTTGAGGGAACAGGAAGCAATCTGTATTGTTTGTGAAACAGGCAAATGCTTGATGGAATGCTGCAAAAATCAAAGGGTAGATTTAGTTTTTTTAAGCATAAAAACACCAAAAGAAAAAGGGTTTGCTTTGGCAGCAGAACTCTGTGCAACTTTTCCCACAACAAAAATTGTTTTTGTGTCAAACCATGAAAACATGGTATTTGATGCCTATGAATATGCACCATTGTGGTTTGTAAGGAAGAAATTTATAGGGCAAGACATAACAAAGGCATTGCGCAAGTTTTACCAAAATGAAGCAAAGATGCAAATTCGGTGCAAATATGAGGGAGGAATGCGGGATGTTCTGGTGTACATCAACCAAGTGTTGTATATAGAATGCAAAGGGCATACACTCTGGATTTATACAATCTATGGAGGACATCATCAGTTGTATGGCTCCTTAAAATCTTTAGAACAAAGTTTTTGTCCCTATGGGTTTATACGTGTTCACAAAAACTATATGGTAAACGCAAAGTATGTGAAGGAAATAGGAAATAGAGCTGTTCGCATGCAAGATGGGGCAGAATTGGATATTGGCAAAAACAGAAGAAAAGAGATTAAAGGGTTGGTAGAATCTGTTCAACAGGGAAGGCATGTGTCTTGCTTGTAAACATATTCCATCCTACTTTTATGAAGTAACAAAAAGGCTGTGAGTATCTTTGGATACCATAGTCTTTTTTTGTTATTTTATGAAAAATACTGTAGAAAAATTACCGATTATGTCGAAACTTTACTGATGGTGTAAAAAGGGTTGTACTCAAAAAAATAATTTGGGATAATATGGCAAAACAAAAAAGCCACTATCATAGTGATAACGAATCAAGGGGGATGAAGGATGAAAAAATATACAATGGTGTTTATCCTATGTTTATTTTTGAGCGTTTGTTCCTCCTTTGTGGTATATGCAGAAGAATTTACTAGTATAAAAACAGGATTGGACGTTATTTTTGTGATGGATTATAGTGGCTCCATGAGCACAAATGATTCCAGTAATATTGCAAAGGGAATGGTAAAAGCATTTATTGACACTGTGCATAGTGCAGATATTCGAGTGGGATTTGTAGCATATACTGATAAAATTCTTACCTCCACATCTCCCATGGAAATACAAACCACAGAGCAAAGAAATGCTTTAAAAACCTTGATTGACCAAGAAAAGTATAGTGGCAGTACAGATATTGGTCTGGGATTATCCTATGGAGTAAAACTGCTGGGAGAAAATTCCGAAAGGAAACAAGTAATTGTACTAATTTCTGATGGTGAAACTGATTTGAATGGTTCCAACACAGGCCGTACAATGGCTGTTTCCCAAATGGATATGGAACAAGCCACTAATCTATGTGAGCAGAATGGTGTAAAAATATACACCATAGCTTTTGGAAACTATGATGGTAATATAGAAACCTTAAAAAATATCTCTGAACGCACATCTGCACAGATGTATAAGGCAGAAACACCCCAAAAGTTGATTGAGATATTGTATGGAATTTTTGGAACAAACATGGATTACAGCATTGAGGAAATTACAAACAGTGTATTTGCACCAGGAATTCAAAACATTCGTGTGGGGCTGAAAGAAAAATATTTAGATGAAGTGGATGTTCTTCTAATTTCACCTGAAAAAATTGGAGATGTAAAAATACTTTATGGAGAACAAACTATTGAAGCTGTGAATCTGGGAAACTATGCAGTAGCCAAAATTACAGAGATAGACAACAACATAAAAGAATTGACTGTACAAGCCGAAACATTGGAAAATCAAGAGCTACAGCTATATGTCATTAGTTATCGTGCCCTTGTGCCAGTAGTAGAGATGGATACCTCCACCTATAAAAATCAGCCACTTGGCTATAGGGTGTATTTTCAGGATAAGCAAGGCAATCTAGTAGGGGACGAAACATTCTATGAAAATTTTAGCTATCATTCTTCCATAAGCCATCAGGAGCAAGAAAACTTGTCACTGGAAAACACAGGGCAGGAAAATACCGAGATTGCATATATCAATGGGTGCATGCAAGGACAGGTGGAAATAAAGGAATCTGGAAAGTATTTTTTCCAATTTTATCTGGAGGATAGTATGGGAAACAGCACCTTTGCCCCCATTCCCATTACGGTGGAAAATCGAGCTCCACAAGGTGCACTGCCAGAGAATGAAACGCTTACAGTGTTTACAAAACAACGCTCTTACCCTCTCAATCAATATTTTAGCGACCCAGATGGAGATGCTTTGACCTATCTTGTGAAGGAAAATAATCTATTGCAAGCAGAAATTATAGATAATACCTTAACCATCGGTTCTGTAAAATCGGGTACACAAACAATTTTGTTGGAAGTATCTGATGGGGAAGAGGTTCGCACATATAGTTATACCATAGAAGTAGTACCAATTTGGAAAACATGCTGGTGGATAGTATTTGTTGCTGTTGGGGGCGTTGTTGCCGTTGTTGTGTGGAAACGGAAGAACCAACCAAAGCCAAAATTGGAAAAGCTAACAAAGGACACAAAAGAAAACCACTTTTGTGGAAGGTTGGATGTATATGTAACCGCACAGCCTCAAGAAGAGGAAGAAATTCCCCCTTTGTCCTTTCAGCTCTATAAAATTAGGGAAAACCATGTTGAGTTAGGCGCACTGTTGAAAGAATATCCCAAAGCAGTGGAAGCAATGGAGTTGGACAATATACATTTGGTAGCAGACCAAGACAGACGCATGGTTTTGTATCATACATCAAATAGTTCTGTTATGATTGGGAATTCCATCGCATGCAAACAGATACAGTATAGTGTGAGCTTTGGAGATGTAATCTACATTATACCTCCAGAAGGACGCTATGAAATAGAAATCCATTATGTTGCGGTGATTCAATAAACAGCCAAAAAAAGGAGGATATCAGAATTTATGGAAACAATCACACAAACCAACCGGACACTGTTATTTGCAGAAATAAATCCAGAAAGGGACAATATCCTTACATTGATTGGAGATGTAAGAGGAAAGAACAGCTTGGATGACGACAAAATGAAAGAAATTAATGAAAAGTTGCTTGTGTCCAGCTTTGAAGAATTTCTGGAAAAATTGTGTCCGATTGTCTATTCCTACTGCGATGCCAATACAGGGGAAATGAAATACAGTCTTGTTCGTCCAGAGAACATGCCGGATAACTGCATTACAGAAATTTTGTTGAATGAAAACAATGACCTGCTAAATATGCTAATTACTTTGCTGGAAGCAAAAAGTGCCCAAGGAGTTGCTAATGTAGATTTTACATTCAGCAATGTGTTGGACATGATTTCTCCCAAAAAGATTATGGAAGATATTCGACAGGTTCGCAGAGAAATTCAATATACCTACGAAAAGTATGTTCAACTGGATGATGAAGACCCTAAAAAATTAGACCTTGGAGACAAATTAAATGCCCAGTTTGAGCAAGCAAGCCAAAATTATAATCATGTTCTTGCTATGTTGCCTCTTGCCATTGAAGATGCAAAAACAAGGCTGTTGCTAGGAGATGGAGAAGCAAAGCAGAGTGGACAAGAATTTAAAGCTGGACTTCTCAGTATGGGAGAAGATGGCGAGCTGAAAATTTTGGAAATGAAGCACGAGGAAAATACCCAGCTTGCTGTTGTGGATGACAAAGTAAACACTGGATTGATTGAGGCGTTTCGAGAAGATTACGATGCTTTGAATGAAACCCCCTCCGGATATGTGAGAGATTTGGTAGTGCGAACATTCTGCCCTTTAAGTTCCACAATGGAAAGTCAAGTTGACCGAGAGGCAGAGGTGCGAAATTATAATCACTATTTGGAGTTTTACAAAAAAAGCAAGGATGACTTTGTAAAGGCTGTGAAACCTTTAATTGAAAAAATCTTAGGTGTAAAAGTTTTCTTTGACCAGTACCAAGTAAAAGAAAAAGGAATGCAGCCCAAACTTCTTATTACAAATATATCTTTGGACATGATGGTAAAAGCCAGCAATCTCCCCAGACTTTTAACCTACCTCAATACAACCAACGACAAAAATGAGTTTGAAAATACCGTATGGTTTGCCATTGTGCCAGATGTAGAGCTGAACCAAAGCGGCGGAGGAAAACTGCAACGGGTTCGCTTTGCAGGTAACCAAAAGCAGGAAAAGCCCGGAACCAACACAATGGAAAATCTGTCCATTTTAATGAATGCAATCCAACCCTATCGAATTACCACATTTTTTAGCTTCCAAACAGGAGAGGAAACCACATTCAACGACATTGCAACAGAGGGTATCAATTTGTTTAAAGAAAAATGTACTCCTCTTATGAAAAAAGATTATAGCGAGTTTGCTGTTCCCTGCATTCCCAATGCAACCATTATTCCAAAAGATAAATCTGGTCTGATTTTAGATAAGAAGATGGTAATGGATGAGGAAGGAAATGTTACCCTTTCCAATGAAAAAGAAGACGTGATGAAAATGTGGCTGGAGGGTATCTATGTGGGTGCCGCTTACGAAGCAGCAGGAATCACAGCTGCATGGCAATGTCCTGAATATTTGAAAGAGCGGTTCCAGAATACCAGTGGTGAATATCCCGGGGTACGGTTTGATGTAGAGGCAGACGACAATGCACTTTTGGCAGCCACCAGCATGACAAAAGAAATATCTGGCTTTACCAATGCAATCAAAAATTCTATCAATCACACTGGTTTTGGTTTTGTATTTTCTTCAGATAATGCCCAGCACAAAGGAAAAGAAATTAAAAATATTACAGTGTACAAGGCTCGCAATCTCTTGAGCAATGGAGCAGAGTTTGAACCCATTTATAAAACGCTGGTAGTCACTTACATTGAAAGAATGCTCCGCTTTTATAGTGGCGATTTTAAACAGGATAAAATCCTAAAATTCTTTAGCAGCAATCCCAATAGCCAAAAAAGCCGATGGGATGCCGACCGAAAGCATATTAATTCTATTTTGCAGGATGGAGACGAACTGGATTATAGCATTGATGAAAAGTATGGAATTTGCAATGTACAGGTTACATTTGCAAATACAACCAGAAATCTAAAAGTACAACTTACAAGAAAAGCAGGAGAAAAAGCAGGAAGCTAAATCTTGTACAGGTTGCAAAATTTGAAATCAATATTGCTTTTGTAATGTCATTTTCTCATTTGTTTATAAAACAAAACGATAAAAAGGAGGTGTTTTTACTATAGAAGGAAATGGTACATATTACAACAGCATGTTGCATTTAGAAACCAATAAAAAGAAAAACAGGGGAGGAAACCAATATGGGATTACGTTTAAAGGTAGAAGGTAGCGAGTCCATTCAGCTGCAAGAAACAAGTATTGTAAAAGTAAAGTTTGGGGCAGATATTCCCCACGATAGCAATGCACGCTCCACAGATTTGGGCGCAAGTATACTGATTACAGGAAAAATTTTGGCTGCTGTGGATGGTGAAGCTGCCGATGATACCAGCAAGCTGGCAAGATGGTCTCTTGTTCCTGCTGAAAATGCAGACTGTTACCGCAATGTACAGATTGATGTTGTTAACGCATCTCAGATTGTTCGGCAAATTACTATTCCAAACGCATTTGTGGTGGATTACGAGGAAGACTTTACCGATGATAGTGGTGCTGGAACCTTTAATCTTCTCATTAAGCAGAAGAAGGACAAAATGGTCAATCTGAAATTTGAAGGTGGCTTCAGCGGAGAATAAAAGGGAATTGGTAGGAATCAAAATTTGTTGTTTATTACATAAAAATACACAGGAGGGATTATAGTATGGGCTTTCAATTAAAGGTGGAAGGGCCTTCCACAATCGAGTTGGGTACAACAATTATTACTGGGGTAAAATTTCGTACAGATATTCCCCATGATAGCAATGCACGGTCTACGGATATGGGCAGTACTGTGACCATCACAGGAAAAATTTTGACTGCTGTAGATGGCGACCCCTTTGACAGCACCAGACAACTGGGTCTGTGGGCATTGGTTCCAGCAGAAAAGTCTGACTGCTACAGAAAGGTTAGCATAGAGGTGATTGCTGCTTCTCAGGTTGTCCGCAAATATACATACCCCAATGCCTTTGTAGTGGATTATACAGAGGATTATGGAGATGTAGAGGGTGTGGGAACATTTACCCTCATTATCAAACAGAAAAAGGACAAGATGGCACAGGTTGCAGTAGAAGGCGGATACAGCGTATCCTAACAGGCTTTCCGCAAGTGTAGTGTAAGAAAAGCATAAGGGGCTGCCTGTTTTTGGGCGGCCCTTTTGCAAAGAACAAGGATGCAGATGGTGCAAAGATGAAAGATTACTATTCCATATTGGAAGTTGCAGAGGGCGCAGATGCACAGGAAATAAAAAAAGCATATAGAAGGCTGGCAAAATTGTATCATCCAGATATTGTCAAAGATGATGCTGCAAAGGTTCGTAGGATGTACGAAATTCAGGAAGCCTATGAATGCTTAAAAGATGCAGAAAGCAGAAAACGCTATGATGAAAAAAGAAAAGCGAACAATTCTTCTGCTCAGAGGAACACTGCTTTTTCTCACCAAGGAAAGAGCACACAAAGTCAGCCTTCCTATGCAAATGACTTTGAGCGTTTTTTCGGGTTTTCACCCAAAAACCAAACAAAGACCAACCAACAAAAAATTTTAAACAAAAATCAGCAAGGCCCAATCTGCCCAGAACAAATGTTTGCCCAATTTTTTGGGGCGGCAGGAAAAAGAAAAGGAAGGCAGAAAGTATGACAAAAAACTCTAGGGTGAAAATTGTAGCAGATATGACAATTTTTTTGTGTAGTGCGGTGATGTGCGGTGTCATGTATATTAGCTCACAAACTTCACAATGGCCCACTTGGTTTTTTGCTGTGCTGATTGTCTGTGCTGTCCTTGCTTTGGCAGATAGTATATATCAGCTATGGGAATATAAAGCACAAAAAGATGAACAAAGAATACAAGAACAAGATAGGTTAAAAAAACAGGGAATTGAAAGGCTAATTTTGCTGGATGAAGAGAACAACCCCATAAAGTCATGGGATATGGCAGGCCGAACTTCTATGGTTATTGGCAGGGCTGGGGGAGAAGATGATGTAGATGTAAACTTAGAGGATTGTGCTTTCAGTGGATTTATAGATTTTCAACATGCAGCCCTTAATTTTTCTATGGAACAGTGGTATGTGGAAGATTTTGGTTCTCAAAATGGCGTAAAAATACAAAAAGCCGAGGATGGGCAATGCTACAAAATACTGGGTCGTCCTTGCCGTATTCAAGCAGGAGATATTTTGTACATTGCTAATACAAAGTTGCTTTTGTCCTGATAAAACAAGCGAAAATATAGCACAAATCAATGTGTGGTATAGATAGGAGAATCCAATAGATGAGTTTAGTAAGATGCCCCAATGGACATGTGTACAATGCAAAGCGTTATGGCAAAATATGCCCCTATTGCAGCATGAAAGTACAAGAAGAATCGCAAGCAGTAAAACCAGTGGATTTTGAGCCACCAGTATCTGTACTACAAGAGGAAGTACGCCCTGTATGTGGGTGGTTGGTGTGCATTGAAGGGGCAAGAGTTGGAATGGACTATAAAATTTTTAAAGGAAAAAACTTTGTAGGCCGTGGAGATGATATGGATATTCAAATTTTGGGGGACAATGAAATCAACCGTAAAAACCATACCATCATTGTATACGATGCAAAAAAGCTAAATACTATGATTCTTCCCGGAGATTCTTCTGGTCTAGCCTACTTAAATGATGAACCGGTGTATGTTCCCACCGAACTAAAACCCTATGATGTTATAAATATGGGAAACAGCCGATTTTTATTTGTTCCTTTGTGTGGAACAAACTTTTCATGGGATGATGTGAAATAAGAAAGGGTTCCAAAGATGGGTATAGCAGAGAGCATTCCAGTGGTTGCTTTTGTGTGTTTTATGGCTGCGGTTGTTGTTCGGCTTTGGGCAGGGATAGTACAACGAAAAAATACATTAGAAATTGATGGTATTTTACAGGTGGAGTCAGCAGTCTATCAAACTATGGGAAACAAGGAATTGCAGGCTGACAGAGCACAGGTCTACCAAAATAAGGCTGGGCTGCTGGCAGTTGTGGCGGATGGAATTGGAAAAAGCAACACAGGGCAAGTATGTGCACAGGTTGCCACCGATACACTGATAGACCGTTATGAAGTCTATTCCTCTTTAAGCCAACCAGATTATTTCTTTCGCACAGCTTTCTATGAAGTAAACCGCAGGATTCAGATGACACTGGGAGAACGCAAGGGAGGGGTTAACCTCGGTGCAGTTTTTATAGATAACAGCCATCTTTACTATGCCCTTGCGGGAAATATCCGCATTGCCTTATATCGTGGGGGAGAGCTTATCCCATTGAGTAAAGGGCATACGCTGGATATTTTGGCAGAACAAGCATGGAAAGATGGAAAAATCTCTCGCCAACAAGCCCTATGGAGTATAGAAGAAAAACGACAATGGAACTATGTGGGAATGGATGGTTTTTCTGTTATTGAGATAGAAGAAAAACCCATTGCTACAAAAGCGGAAGATGTGGTTGTGCTAACAACCTGTGGTGTTTTTGAGGAGCTATCTTGGAGCGAGATAGAAGATATTTTAGTAAAACCAGCAACACTTCAACAAAAGGCAGAAGAAATGATGGCCATAATAGAACAAAAAGAATCTACCCAAAAAGAAAATGGAAGTGTAGTTCTGGTAAAAGTTCCTAAAGTGAATAAAGCATAGAGTGTGTGGAGGAAAAAGATGAAGAAAATAAACTCGGAATTTAAAACCGCCAACATGTCAGAAGAGGGGCAACAGCTATCAAATCGGGATTATTTTGGATATGTAGAAATGGATGATTTTGCTTGCTATGTACTCTCAGACAGCTTGGATGAAGATTCCTCTACAAACAGTGCAAAAATTGTGGTAGACAGCATTATTCGCGATTTTACAGAAACACCTTCCTGTAAAAAAGGGCATTTAAAAAAGATGGTTCGGCAGGCACATAAGGAACTTTTGCGCCAAAAGAAAGGTATGCACCTAAAAGCAACCATTGTTATGGCAGTTACTGATTACCAAAATATTTGGTATGTCTATGTAGGTAATAGCCGCTACTACCTAATTCGCAATGCAAGAATTATGGATAGAACCATAGACCAGTCTTTGACCAATACATTGACCAATGCAGGACAAGTTTCCCTTGACCAAGCGGCAAAACACGAGGAACGCAATAACTTATATTCATTTTTAGGAGAAAGAGGAACACCAAAAATTCAGGTATCTCCCAAAAGAAAATTAGAGGATGGAGACGTTTTTTTACTGCTTACCCGAGGGGTATGGGAGCACTGTTCAGAGGAAGCACTTTTGCAGATTATCAATGATGCAAAAGAGCCAGAAGAGATACTGCAACATACAGAAGATTGTATTTTGAAGGAACAAGAAACTGCGGATATTGATAACTACACCATGGCAGTTACCTTTGCAAAAAAAATCTATCGTTCCCCTAAAAAGCCTATAACACTAAAAAAAGTACTTATGGTTGCCATTCCGGTGATAGTTCTAACAGCCGGCATTGGCCTTACCTTATTTTTGCGTCATAGAAGTATACAAATCAAAGAGCAAAATCTGGTGACTGCTATAAAAAACGGAGAAAGCTATCTCAAATATGATAATTACCCCAAAGCAGTAGAGGAATATAAAGAAGCCCAAAAATTGGCACAAAGCCTAAAACGAAGCAAAGAATCTGCCGAGGCAGAACAATATAAAAAATTAGCAGAACAAATTGTATTAGCAGATGAAGCACTGACAGCAAAGGAATACCAAAAAGCCCAAGGAATATATATGGTTGCTTGGGATTTATCTGTACAGGCGGGAAATGTAGGTAAAAATTATATAGAAAATCAGCTAGAACAAGCGAAAGACTACATCGAAGTGTACGACCTTATTGCACTAGGAGAGGGAAAAGAGGAATACGGAAATTTGGAAGGTGCCATTGAAGCCTACAAAGCGGCAAGAGAAAAGGCAGCAAATTTATATTACAATGAGGGAAAAACAGAGGCATTAGAAAGGCAAGCGGCAGCAGAAGAAAAACTGGAAAAAGCAAAAATGGAAGAAGAGACCAAACAAAAGGAGCAACAGGAAGCAATGGCAGCCGAGGCAGCAAAGCAGCAACAAGAAGCAGAAGCAGCCCTTGCTTTGGAAAATCAGCAAAAGGCAAATGACCAACAAAATGCCATTGATTTAGAAAATCAGGGCAATACACTTTTTAGCCAAGAACAGTATGCAAATGCAATTACCTTCTACCAAACAGCACAGTCTATCTATAAACGTTTGGGACTTGTGGATTTGGCAGAAAACCTAAACCCGAAGATAGAGGCAGCAAAAGCAGGGATGGAGGCTATTGCAAAAGAACCGGAACCCACCCCACAGCAACAGCCAGAAATTGCTGAAAAAGAACCTGATACAGAATACAGTGAGGCACAATCAATAGAAATACAAACAGGGCAGCAATAACATAAAAGCGAGGAATGGTACAGATGAGCCAATATACCTATATACTACATACAGTACGAGAGGAATCTCCTGCAACATTCTACAAAAGAAATGAATTAGAAAAAATGACTACATTTCATCTGCAGGAAATTTGTAGAAAAGAACGGCTTGTTGTGCCTTCCCATCAAAGAATGGATAAAGAAGCACTGGTTCGCTTGATTATGCGTTTTCGGGGTCAAAAGGAATATCGTCATATTGAAACCTATTGTGAAGGTGGGTTGGAAAGGATACAACAATATCTCCACTCCCATGAAGTGCAATTCTCCAACCAGATGGAAATTCAACTACCCGGCATATTAACTCTGTATCAACAAACTCAAATCAATGAGTTGGATGGATACCAGCTACATTCTAAACAAAATCTCTATGAGGGAAACCTGTTATTAGTAGATGAAACATTGCATATTTATACCTGTTTCTATCTTCAAAAAATACAGCAAAAGACATACCTATTTAAAGGAAAAGATGTTTTGGTTTCCCCCATAGAAAAACACCAATATTTTCTTATGTATCTTCCAAAGGAGCGAGATTCCGAATTTTTATATGATTGCTACCACAACAATCCTTGTATTAGCCCCGGTATATTGGAGTCAATTCGGATTCCCCTTTTGGATGTTCAGCAAAAGAGCATTCTACCCGCCGAGTTTCCCCTCGTAATAGATTTGGGCAGCTCCAATACCACCATGGGAATTTGTTTGTCTGATGGAACCATGCAGATAGCCACAGTAAAGGCCAGCGAAATTATTCCAAGTTTGATTGGGGTATGCAGAAATGCCGGAGAGGAAGCACAGTTTGTATTTGGACATGATGCCAAAACACTTTTTCAGGAAAATTACCGGGATAACGATATTGCGGTTTTTTATGATATTAAGCGATGGATTAGCAATCCCAACCGGTCAGAGGCAGTGATTCTTCCAGATGGATACAAGTATCAATTTTCCAGAAAAGAGATGTTACGGGCCTATTTGGAGTATTTGTTCAATCTGGCACAACAACAATTCAAATGTAGTTTTACCAGTATTCAAATGCTTGCACCCATTCGACAGAGAGAAAAATTTGAAGAATTTTTTAAAGACTTGCTCCCAGAGTATGACATCCATTGTGAGCTGGATGAGGGTATGGCAGTGCTGTTCCATAGTATAGATACTATGATTACACAAAAAAACTACCAAGGAAAACGATGGTATCAAGCATTGATTATTGATTGTGGAGGAGGTACCACAGACCTTACTTCAGGGCGATTCTATATTGATAACAACCGTGTATCTTATGTCATTCGCTTAGAAACACGCTATGAAAACGGAGATACAAATTTTGGAGGAAATAATTTAACCTATCGTATTTTGCAACTGCTAAAAGTTCGCATTGTAGAACAATTAGGTTTTTTTCCCAAGGGAACAACAGATATAGAACAATCTGCTGCAAATAAGATAGAGGAATTGTACCAGCAAGCGGAGTGTTGGCTTCCAACACAATTCAACTATCAGGAAAAAAGCAGAGAGGAATATTTTTTTATCAAAAACAACTACTACTATCTTTTTGGTATGGCAGAGGAATTGAAAAAGAAGTTTTTTCAAAAAGAGCTTTGCTATGAGTTGAAACTGTCTACCGAAAAACAAACAGAGGAAAGCCCAATCTATCTGGACAAATGGAGGTTGTCTGTTTGTGAAAATGGAAAGTTTGTAACCATAAAAGAGCCCCTTGCATTTTCCATTTACCGAAATGAGGTGGAGGAACTTCTCCGCCCAGATATTTATGGATTGATGGAGCGATTTTTGGAGAAAAAATTTCAACAAGGCCAACTGCAAAATTATGACATGATTAAACTCACAGGTCAATCTTGTAAATCAAAGCTGTTTACAGAGGCCCTAAAAGAATATGTTCCGGGCAAATTGATTAAAAGTACAAAACAGCAGAAAGATGGAACAGAACTAAAGATGTGCTGTCTGCAAGGTGCTTTATCCTATTTCTTTAATTGTAAATTGGGATACATAAATGTAATACAAGATTATCAGGTGGCAAGTTTACCCTATGAGGTATCAGCTTTTACCCATGAAAACCAAGAGAAAATATTGGTGCATAGCATGGATTCTGAAAATCATATCGGTTACATATCCCGCTTTAGAATTGGAAATCAATTGGACTTATATTTGAATGACGAGCAGGGCAACAGGTTAAAAACCTACTGTTATGAATATAATACCTCTCTGTTTACAAAAACAACACAGGAAGAAATTGACCAAATGTATGAGGGTACTGTCATCCAAGAGGAAACCGATACCATTGTAGAGGGAGAAATGAAGTTCTTTGTGTGGGTGTCCAGAAAGCGGTGGGGCATTGTAGTTTTGCCAATTTTAAGAGATGGACAACTTTTGTACAAAGGCCCTGAAACCTTTTTTGACTTCGAGGATGACACATGGGAACGAAACTTTTTTGATGGGAAAAACTAAAGGTTTCTATGGAATATAGAGGACAACTGAGGGTATGGCTATGGAAAAAAACATAGATATAAAAGAAATGATTCAAAGAGAGATTCGCTCTATTTCAGCGTTGGAAGAACGAGTTATTTTCAAAGATATCATGGAAGGGGTATTTTTGAATCTGTACGAGAAAAATGAGGAAATGTACAAGAGGCTAGAAACAAGGGTTATGGATGACCTTGCCTATGATATTAATCGGTATCAGATACGTACAGGATTGGTGGAGAAAACATATTTAGATACCACACATCATGTTTTAACTGCCGTTTGTAAAGAAGATATGCAAACAAGTGTACTAAGCACTTCTGATATTTGGGAGGAGCTTGAAAGAAACGGAAAAGCGTGCCTGTCCACCGTATTTGTCAAAGGGGATTCTATGGAAATACAAAAGCTGCTGGGAAAAGATGGTGTTTATTCTGGCATCTTGCAGGGTGAGAAAGAGTATTCTGTTTCTGTTCGTTTAGAGCCATCCCGTCGATATCTAAAACAAATGGAGCGACTTTACCATTTATTTATGAAAAATGGTGTTCCATGGCAGACCATCAATGCACCTTATCTATTTAAGATGATGGATGTTATGATTTATGACTTTCCCAAAGAAATTTTACAAGAGCAAACAGTCAAGGGCTTTGCAGTGAATTTTGAGGAGTACACTTCTATAATCCATTATGATATGGTGCCTCTCTGGAATGTGTGGCATTTGCAATTGGAAAGCATTGGTTTTCCAATTCCTTGTGGAGATTACAAGAACTTTGAACATACAATTTCCATTCAGGATTATGGCATAAAACATGCCTACCTTTTGGGAGAAAAAGCAGGGCTGAGAAGTGTGCGCCAAAACGGAGATCGCTTGCTGGCAACAGGTGAGATTAGGAATGCAGAAAAATGGGATGTCTATATGATTCGCAACGGTGAACAACAAAAAATTGAGCGTCATCAATATCCTGTTATGGAAAATCTGAGAAAAGATGGATTTACAGAGAGGTTTTTGAGAAAAAGCGGGCAAAGAGTGAAAACAAAAGCGGAATTGGAACGCTTTATCCGAGGCTTTGCACTGGAATCTTATATTGAGTACCAAGATTGCAGACTGGAGGATGAAAGTAAAGAAATGCCAGAAACCTATTCCATGAACTTCTTTATCAAGGATGAAATTCGGGACCAAAAAGGCCGAAGAAGGTTGATTTTGTCTTTTAAAGGGAAGGGAAAGGAAATCTGGTTGCTTCGGGATATTGCTAGCTTTATTGTTTCAGAAGTGCAAGAGCTATACCCAGAATACCAGTGTGAGGGTCAAATTTTATGAATTATTTGTGGGAAGTCATTGTAATGGCATATGCACAGGAAATTCCAAGGGAAAGTATTCGGTTTCTTGCAGCAAAAAATTACAGTGCCTATATGGAAATATCCAATGTGTTTTTAAATCAGCAACAATTAACAGATGGATACACAGTGGAGGTAAACCCCTATTATCGATTTTTTGATATTTTTAGGGAAATATATGGCCCAGAAATAAAAGAATTTCCCAAATTGCGAGAAAGTCTAACAAACTTGGTGTTTCATTTGCTGGCGGAAAATGATGCTCTATCTGGCATGACGAAAGAGGAATACTACAAAAAACTTTTGTACCAAGACTTAAAACAAAAAGCCTTTGGAGAAACAGCAGCAGAAGCCATCTGTTTTTTGAATCAACAGGAACGGGAAATTGTACTTAGTGGATTGTTGCGACAATACCAAACAGGAAGCTCATTGGATATTTTTAATGATATGGTACAAGAGTTGATTCCTAACAATATTATTTATCGCAGCAATGACAATTTCTATGAAATTCTGGTATACATAGGAGCAAAAAAGGAAAAATCCATCACTTGTAAAATGGATTTTCTTATAAAAATGTTTGTGGATTTGCCATACCATGTAGACATTTATTATCAGCATCATTTTGGAATTATTGGTGTGGATACAACCATGAAAATAGACCAAATTGCCTTGTGTTAGGGGAGAAATATCATGTTTTGTTATAAACAACCTCGCTTTGAAAAAAAGCGTCTTTTGCGGGCAGAAATGCTGGAACAGCTTCGAGATTATCCAAAGGATTACTTAGAAATCCGATATGCAGGGTATAGTGATGGAATTTTGTGTGGTTGTGAATTGGAATGGAATCAAGATGTTTTAACGGTAGAAAGTGGTATCATTCGCTATAAAAATAAACTCTATTTTATGAAAGAACCTTTGCATATACAGTGCAAAGCAGAAGATAAAATACGCTATGTAAAGGTTCAATTTTTGGCGTTAGTTTCGGAAAATGAACAGGTGGTAGGGAATACAAGGGTTTATCTGGATGACAAAGAGCCAGACAAAGCCTGCGAATTGGAACTGTGCCGCTTTCGTTTGCAAGATGGTGCAAGGTTGCGAAACACATATGAAAGTTTTTCTGATTGCACAACTCAGTTTGATACCATCCATCTGATAGATGTTCCTTGGTCTGCTCCTACAACAGCAACATTACACCCGAAAATTTTAAAACAGTATGCAACAGAAATTTTACAACACAATAGTACAGATAATATAGATGTTGGTTTCGCTATGAATGTTTTGGTCAATCAAGGTGTTGTGCCAGCAGATGCCATTCAGATTTATATAAAAAATCGGTTGGGATGTCCAGCCAAAAAAGGAAATAAGGGATTATATGCAGGCTTAAAAAAGATACTCGAAACACACAACAGCCATACTTCAGAGTGGAATACCAGTAGAGAAAACAGCCGTCAAGTAATTCTTATATAGAAGGAGAGAGGATTGCATGTATCTGGATGAAAGAATCGCTCTTTTAGACCGTATGCGCAGAATGAATGAACAGGAAGAAGTTGAAGCTGTACCACAAGAAAACAAGGGTCTCTCAATGGAACAGGCATTAGAATCACTTTCCAATGGAAAATTGAAGTTGGAAGATGGCAGCATGTTGGAATTTGAAGTGCAAACACATTTTCCACAAAAAATACCTTTTGTGTGCTTTAAAGATTTTTATCAGGCTTCTCGGAAAGAGAAGGAGGCATTGATTCTGGTTAACCACGACAAAGCTGTTAGTCAAATTATGACTTTGTCTACACAAGAGCGAGTAGCAAAAACATTAGACCAATGGGCAAACCTACTTGTGAACGGAATGGCAGCCAATCGTATGTATGCCAAAGTTTTAAAAAAAGTATCTTTGGAAAAGGTAGAATATATTTGCTTTGAAGTACCAGCAGCAGAAAAATGGGTATGGAATATTATCTTTCGCTTTAAAGACAAATGGCTAAACTTTAACGGAAACTATAACTGCCTAAAGCAAGATACTCCACTATATGGGATGTTGTTGGAAGCAATGGTTGTACAGTTGAATCAATGGGTAATGGAACAGGAGGGTATGGATGTAGATGGAAAATAATACCGCAGAATGGAATGGTATTACATACAAGGATTTGTTTTTACAGTCCATTGATGTTTTGTATATCCGTAAACTGGATATTCTACAAAAGCCGGGCAGCCATGCCAGCTTATATTTAGAAGCCCTATTAGATGGGGAACAGCAGGAAAATGAATTTCAAAACATTTCCAAAACTCTAACATTGATGTATCAAATGGACAAGAAAGAAGTTCCTTTGTTTTATGGGGTGATTGACAAAATCTTTATCAGCAAAGATGGAAAAGATGCGGTGCTATATCTGGAAGCTTGGGATGCAACGCATTTAATGGATATAGAAAGAAAAAATAGAATGTTTCAAAATCCTAATATCACACCACATCAAATTATGGCAGAGGTGATGGAGTCTTACCCAGAGGCAGACTATAAGTTAAATCTTCCAGAGTTGCCAATCAATCAGATTATTGTGCAGTATGAGGAAACAGACTGGGAATTTTTAAATCGGTTTTTCTCCCGATACCATCAGCCGCTTTATCCAAATCCAGAGTTCGATTCCATCCACCTATTAGCAGGAGAATTTCCGGACACAGAAAACATCCATTGGGATAAACTACCTTACAGCCTTTTACAAGATTATGAACAGTTGAATCGGCATAAAAAGAATGGAACTGGAAATGTTTTGGAAACAGAAAATGTGCAATATCAAGTGACAACCTATGATATTGCTTCTCTTGGCAACGAAGTTTCGTACAAAGGTAGCCTATGGTATGTCCAAGGTGTGGAAAGACATCTGAAAGAAGGTCTTTTACTAAACACGTATTTTTTGCGCAAAAAAGCGGGATTGCAGATTATACCCTATTTAAATTCAAGACTAACAGGAATATCCATTGATGGAAAAATTACAGCCTCCAAAAGGGATAGAGTACAGGTGAAGATGGAAATTGACAGTGGTAGTAGCAATGATGAAAACTGCTACTGGTTTCCCTATTCCACAGTGGCATCTTCTTCTGATGGAAGCGGTTGGTACTGTATGCCTGAAGTAGGGGAAAGTGTGCGGGTATATTTTCCGGTAGCAGATGAAAAGGAAGCCTATGTTGTAACAAATATAAAAGCACATAAGCCCCAAGAAGGAAATCCAGACGACCCTATGGGAAACCCAAATGTACGCAATATTGAAACAGCCCAAGGAAATCAGGTGAAATTTACACAAGAAGGTGTGGTAATTGCAGCAGGAAATAAGCAAGGAAGTATTCTGTTAAATAAAAGCGGACAAGTTGTTTTGGATGCGGTGAAAGATATTTCCATAGCAGCGGGAAATGCAATTCATATTGTGGCAGCAAATGAGGTTAGCATGAAATCTCAAACGGCGATTCGGGTGGCCAATCAGCAGGGTGCAGATGTGGAATTGAAAAAGGGAAAGATAGCATTGCATGGAGTACTAATTCAAGAAAACTGATTCAGGAGGCATAAAAATGGCATATACAGCAGACCAAATTGCAATAGAAGGTATTCCCATGGAACAGGTGGAATACATAAAATTTTCAGAAAAAGCGGGAGAACATGGTTTTGTTCAACTCAAAGGGTATGTGAAGGCCCAAGATGGAGAAGCCCTTCTGTATGGTCTGCCACAATATTCGCCTCTTACCATTCGAGCAAAAGACAAAATTCTCTTTTCAGGGGTTATTACTCAATTTTTAGTAACTGGAAAAGGACAAACAAGCTGGGTGGAAGTAACAGCCTATACACGAAGCATTTTAATGGACCAAGAGAAACGATGCCGTTCTTTTCAAAATACTGCAATGACCTATGGAGAATTGACAAAGGTAATTTTGCAAGAGTATTCGCAAAGCGATATTTTAATTGCATTTCCAGACATCCCCATTGGTTCCATGGCTGTGCAATATCAAGAAACAGACTGGCAATTTTTAAAGAGAATGGTTTCTCTTGTAAAAGCACCCCTAACCTGTTTATGCAGTTCCTCGACTCTAAAATTATATGCAGGAGTACCCTCCTTTCCTTGTATAGAACAGAACTTTGAACAAGTAGCATTTCGCAAAGAATTGGGAAGTTATTATTACTGGAAACAGTTAGGGGAACAGGTAAAAGATGAACATTTTTTTCTTGTGGAGGGAAATACACAAGAGTTTGTTGAGCTTTTTGCTCAAATGGAAGAATATAGTCAAAAACTTTGTGTAAAGGAACATGGTTTCCAACTGTTGCAAGGAAGAATAGAAACAACTTGTGTTCTACAACAAAAAGAAGGAATCCTTGCAAAAGCAGAATATCCCGTGCATCTAATCGGGGCGGCATTGGAAGGAACTGTTACCCAAATATCTGGAATTCAAATTCGTGTGCATTTAGCCATAGATGGTGCAAATAGCAATGATGTCTATTGGTTTCCTTTCTCTACATTATCTGCATCCAAAGATGGAAGTGGATGGTATTACATGCCAGAACAGGGCGACAAAGTTCGGGTGTACTTTCCCACAAAACACACAAAAGATGCTGTGGCAATTAGTGCAATCAGTGCCTATGAGCAAGAAAACAGCTCTGCCCCAGATAGAATGGTGAATCCTTCTACAAAATATCTGAGCAATCCTTCTGGGCAAGAGATTCGGATGGGTGCAGATGGAATAATGCTTGCTTGTAAAGGAGGAGCTGCCAGCGTGACCATTGGAAATAGTGGAGATATCTCCCTATATGCACAAGACACTTTGTTGATTCAGGCATCTGATACAGTGGAATTGGTAGCTGAAACAGAGATGGAGTTTTTGGCACAAGATACAGCCGTTGTGGCATGTGCTATGGGCGGATGTTTGCAGATGCAGCAGAATGGAAATTTGCTTGTGCAAGGAACCGAGGTAAAGATAGATTAGGAGGGCGGAGTATGACAAAACAAGAAGCAATGGAATCTTTTGTAGAAGAAATAAAGCCTGTTCTAACAGAAGCAAAACAAAATTTTTATCAAAATGCCCAAGCAAAAGCAGAAGAACTCTCACAAGTATTGTGTGATGTTATCCACAAACTACGGTTGGAAATGGTTCGCCTGCAAAAGGAAAAAATTATGTTTATTCATTTTTCTTTGCTTCGTGTGGGTTTGGAAAAAAATATATATCAAGTATTAGCCCAAGGGATGGATGCTCGATGGTATCTGGATACAGAGCCAGCAGAAGTAGAATTTGATTTGAATTTTCTGTTTTCAATGTGGGGAAATGTTCGTCAAACGTTGATAGAAAGTAGCCGCAAGTATTTGGGCAGGGTCAATAGATACGATGTGGAACACCAGCTTGCAGCGGCCATTATGGAATGCAATTCTATGCTGGCACAATTGTTGCGGTTTATGTTTCGGGATATTGAGGAAAATCCAGATTTTATAGAGATGGACAAATGGAACACATGGGGAATATTTTGGGGAGAATATCGAGATAAAACAGAGCGAATTGCCTATGTAAATCGGGAGAAAAAAGAACAACTGGACTGGGAGCGAGCGTTGCGACAAACCAAAAACGATGAAACAAGTATGGTAGAAAGTTTTTGGTATCAAGCAGAATTGAAACATTCTGATTGTAAAGGAAAGCAGTTGTATTTTGTGCAATTTGAAGAATGTGTGCTAGAAAATATATCCTTTGATAATGCTATTTTGACTGGTGCAAGGTTTAAAAATTGCCAGATTAGACATTGTAGTTTTTGCAATGCAACAATACATCAAGGGGAGTTTTCTGGATGTAGTTGGGAAGAAAATACATTTAAAGGGGCAGATATGCTTCATTCTGTTTTTATGGAGAATGAGTTGCCCTTTATTCATTTAGAACCAGAACAGCTACAGGTTATTTTGGTGGATAGGGGACAGTGGCAATGAGATTTTTTACGATGGAACAGGATAAGCTATTGCCAGATATGGCGAAATTGAGAGATTTTGATATTTGCGGCCCAAGACATATTTTTCTAAAAAAAGATGCAGCAATTATAAATCCAACAACCACCCTTTATCTTGCGGAAAAAACTGGAGAAACATTGCCAGATTTCATCCAAAGCCCTATTGCTTTAGTTTCTGATACAGTTAAAAAAGTGTTGGATATTTACGAGGATGATATGGTTTTTCGTTCGGTTTCACTGGTAGACAAACAAAAAGGAACTATCTTTTTATACCATACACTTTTATTGGATGAAAAAGATATGTTGTCTAACCAAACAGAATACTATCCCAACGGCAGTGTGAAAAGATTGGTATTGGATAGCAAGAAAATCGGAGAGCATAAAATTTTTGCTTTGGACACACAAAGGTTTCGGAATCCTTTTGTAAGCCTAGAAATTGTGGAAAGCCTTTTGCGCAGAAACTCGGTGGGAATTATTTTTAAAGAAGTGGAGGTGCACTAAATGGCAGAGTTAAATGAAACATATGTAGTGCATACAGCCACCATACGTTGCAGTATGGGAATGAGAGAAACATACCTTGTGCTAGACAATACCCATGGTGTATTTCTTCGTCAACAGCCACAAATGACAGTAAATGATAGTGTCCCAGGGGTCAATGTCCGTTGTTTTGGAGGATGTTACAGTATGGAAAACCCAGCTACCAAAGCTCAAGCAGAGAGCATACAAAGAGCAGTAGAAGAAAGGTGTCCAGATACCTTTTTAGATTCCGTCCTAAAATGGTTTACAGGAAATAAAAAAGAAGTAGAAACGCAGCAGGCGCAAGAAGGTGTTCCAAGGGTTGTTGGAGAGTGTGTGCCCAATATTCCAGTAGGAACAAAATGGGATAATGGAAAAGACAGTGTGGAAACCGATGGGCAACAACCTTTATTGGGAGGCGCAAAGCTAAGGTGTATCTATGGAGGTGAAATTGAAATTATCACCTCTGGTCAAACACAAGGTGGAGGAGAATAACCAAAGGGGGCAGGGGTGTGAAACTAAAGTACAAAGCATTAGAAATTGAAATTGGAATGTCTGGGCTTTTGGCCGTAGAAGAGTTTGTACTAACACAAGGATTAAATCAACATGCAAAGCTTATACTAAAAATCCTAATAGAGGAAGAACAAGGCTCTCAATTGGTCAATATGGCTTCTGCTATGCCAATAACTGTTTGTGAAATGGAAAAAACCAATGGACAGTTTATTTTTCAAGGTAAAGTGGAAACAATCTCCATTGAAAAAAGCGGCGGACTATTTTGGCTACATATTGAGGCTTTTGCCCATACCAAAGATTGGGATAGGGTAGAAAAAAGCCGCAGTTTTCAAAATGGGGCAATGACCTATGCCCAAGTAGCCAAAGAATTGTTGTCTACATATCATGGAGCGGATATCAAAGACCAAGTGACAAATGGAGAAAAAATCCCAGAATTTTTATTGCAATATGAAGAAACAGACTGGGTATTTTTACGGCGGTTGGCCAGCCATTTTGGTTCCTATTTGTTTCCAGATGCAACAGATGCCAGTGGCAAAGTATATTTTGGGTTGCCACACATCCAGTATAGAACCCAGTTGGAAAAACACAACTATATACTGGAAAAAGACCTGCTGTATCATGCACGCGTCTTAGAAAAAGAAGGGATTCTTTCCCAAGAAGTATCCTGTTGGAAGGTAAGAGTAGAGCATTTTCTACATATGTGGGAAACAGTAACACTAAATGGTGTTGAAGTTGTAGCTACAGGGATGAAGCTGTATACCCACAAAGGAGAACTGATTTATTCTTATGACCTATCACGGTCGGCAGGCATTCGTAGAGAAAAAGAAAAGAATCCAAGAATTTTTGGCATGAGCATTCCTGCCACCGTTATGGAGCGCAGTGGAAACAGAATACGTGTGCATTTTGACATTGACCCAAGTTATGAAGCTGGAGAACAAACAAAATATTTCACCTATGCCATAGAGAGCAGCAGTTTTTATTGTATGCCAGAAGAGGGAAGTCAAGTACACATTTATTTTCCAAATCATGACGAACAAAGTGCCATTGCTGTTCATGCCATTCGGACAGAGCCCACCTCTGCGGGAGCATGTAGCAACCCAAATAATAAACGCTTTTCTAGTCCCAGTGGCAGTGCCATGGATATGACCCCCGAAACCCTTCAATTTGCACCAGATTCCAGTGGAGCCACTGTTTTACATATGAAAAGCAGTGGATTTTTGTCATTGACAGGAATGAACATCACCATTAAAACTCAGATGGGAATGATGTCAAACAAAAATACTCCTGCAAAGCAACTGATGATATGCGGTGAACAAAAACTTACCATGCAGATTGGAGATGCTGGGGAAGATTCCATTGTAATGGAAACAGCAACAGACATAAAATCTGCTTTTGTTATTCAGCAAGCAAGTGCATTCCCTCCGGCTGTACCTTCTGGGGATGAGCTACTGAGCGAAATGGAAGCTGCTGACCAAGAATATCGCGATGCCGAAAATAAAGCGGTAGAAGATGATATGGTCACCAAAAAGGTGGAAAGCAAGAAAAAAATAATAAATGGTGTTTTGAGTCTAGCAACTACAGTAGGTTTGGCAGCATTGACAGTGGCAACTGGAGGTGCTACAGCCCCACTTCTAATTGCAGCTGGAGTAAAATCAACTTTTGCTATTGCGGACATTGCGGAAGGATTCGATGGATACAGCAAAATGAATGCTTTGGATGCCTCCCAACCAGCAAACTTTTTGCGAGATACTGTGTTTGGAGGCAATCAGGCTGCCTATGATATTGTTTCTATGATTTCGGATATTGCATTTGATGTAGTATCTGGAAAAGCCATACTAAAGGGATTTTCTAGTGCAGGAAAACTATCAAAACTTTCTAGTGCAGTAAAGAAAGTTGGAGATTTTTGGACTAAAATTTGTTCCAAAACTAAATGGGCTAATTTTGCTTTTCAAATGGGCGGAACAGTGCTTTTTGGTGCATTCAATGACTATATGGCCACTGGGAGAGTGGATATAGGAAACATGTGTTTAGATACACTGGCAGGACTTACCAAAGGAACATTGGGCACTTATGGAACAGAAAAGCTAAAAGCATTGCTAAAGATAGACAATAAATGGCTAGAAAAGCTGGCGGGAACAGCAGCAGGTACAGCTTTTGGAACCATAGTAGACCTTGGTGTAAATGCAATATCTGGCAGAGAGGTTGACCCTCTGCAAATTTTGCAACAGAATCTAATTGAAAGTGGATTAGGACAATTCTTTGGAGAGCCCATTGATGTTGTTACAGGTGCTTTCTTGATTACTGCAACAGATTTTGTGCTGTCGGACATTCGGGAAAATATTCTAGTACAGCGCAAGTATAATTCTACCAACAAAGATATTGGTCTTTTGGGGCAAGGATGGAGATTTACCTATGAAGGGCGGTTGTACAAATGGGACGACCGCTTGTATGCAATGCTGGATTCTGGCATTACCGCAATGTTCCAGTGGGATGGAGCCCAAGCAGTCAACCTTACCAGAGGGCACCAGTGGTTAGAATTGACAAAGCAAGAGGATGGCTGGAAAATTTACGACCACAAACAACACAAATCCCATTGTTATAACGCTCAGGGGTTGCTTGTTGCTGTGCAAGACCAAAATGGCCAAAGTTTGCGGCTGTGGTACGATGAAGAAAAACTCACCCGTATCACCGCCCCATTGGGTTATTATCTGGATATTACCATTCAAAACGGAAGACTGACCCAGATGAAAGACAACATCGGCCGAACTATGCAGTATCGCTATGAAAATGGACGATTGTCTCATGTGGTGCACATGGATGAAGGTGTTACTCGCTATTTCTACGACGACCAAGGGTATCTTATCAGGGCCATAGACCAAGCAAATGTGACCTATCTGGAAAATGAATATGACGACACAGGAAAGGTAGTGTTGCAAACTTTAGCAAATGGAGATACCTATCAAGCAGAATATCATCCAGAAAGCCGTCAGGTGTCTGTTGTTGACAGCATCTATAAGGCGACAACCCATTACAGGTATAATCCGTGGGGAGAAATTCTATCTATTGGGTATGAGGATGGAACCCAAACCCTTTATAAATATGATGAAAATGGCAATCGTATTAGTGAAACAGACCGTCTAAACCGAAAAACCAGTTGGCAGTATGACCACATGGGCAGAGTGATAGAAGAAACTCGTTGTGGTGGGCTGCAAATTACCAGTAAATATGATGAAGCAGACAATCTGATTTTGCAGTGCAATAATGCAGGCCTCCAAACCATCTACCAATACGACCAGCAGCATAATTGTATTTTTGAAAAAAGAGGAAATGAAACAGAGCAACGAGAAAAATCCTCTGTGTATGACTGGATGGGTAGGGTTGTGGAAACCACAGATGGGGCAGGAAACCGAACACGATACCAGTATGAGGAAGGGCTGGCAGAACCCTCCACCATCCAGTTTGCAGATGGTGAGGAATGTCACTTTGAATATGACAAAGCTGGTCGAATGATGGCACAGCAAGACCAATGTGGGCGGGTAGAATATGGATACAATGCAAGAAACAAGCGTGCATTGGTGCGAGATGGCGAAGGAAACGAAAGCCGTTGGCTATACGATGGTATGGGTCGGCTTTTAGCAAAATATTCTCCTTTGGCATGGAAAGAGCAAAAGGGAGAGTATAGCTACCGATATGATTTTTTAGACCGCCTCATTGATACCAAACAGCCAGATGGCAGCCATCAACGACAAATGCGGGACGGAGAAGGAAATATCATAAAACAGGTGCATCCCAATTCCTACAACCCGGATTTGGACGACGGAGAAGGAACTATCTATGAGTATGACAGTAATGGAAACCCCATCCGCATCCACCACCCAGATGGCGGTTGTGAACGCATATTTTATGATGGAGAGGGAAACCGAATCCGCCATATATTACCAGAATCTTACCACAAGGAAAAGGATGATGGAGAGGGCTGGATATACGAATATGACGAGGAAAACCGCCTGACCAAAATCATAGGGCCAGATGGAACTGTCCAAAGTTGCTATCAATATGACACAATGGGCAACCTTGTGGAGGAAACAGATGCAGCAGGCAGAACCAGCTATCGGAAGTATACTGCCTTTGGTGAAGTGCGAGAACTGCTAACCCCAGCCACAGAAGAAAATGGACAAATGTTGTACCAGCGTACTACATGGCAATATGATTCTGTGGGGAATGTGGTGTGTGAATGTAGACATGGAGGCTATTGGAGCAAAGAAGGCAGGCTGGAAAAAGAGGAAGGAGCCGACCTAAAGCTACAATTCTACTATGACAAACGAAACCGGCGAATCCGAGTAGAGGACGGACTGGGAGCAGTGAATCGTTTCCGGTACGACGTACAAGGCAAACTGGTGTATGAAGAAAAGCGCATTTCGGAGCAAGTAAGTCAAATTGTGCGGTATGGGTACGACCGAGCAGGTAGACTTATCGAGAAAAAAGAGGAACTCAACAGCGGACTTGTCCCCCAAGGGAAAGAGGAAAAATATGCCATCACTCGCTATTGTTACGATGAAAACGGCAATCAAACAGAGGTTATAACCCCAGAAGGCTACCGAATTGTAAGAAAATATGACCTGTGTGACCGAATTGTCGAAGAAACCACCATAGATAAGGCAAATGGAATTCATCGCAAGGTACAGGTATGCTACGATTTGGCAGGAAACATTACCAAAGTTGTGCGACAGGGCAAAGGACAAGCCCCATGGCAGGTGTCCTATGGGTATGATTTAAAGGACAGAATTACCCATGTAAAGGATTGTATGGGGCCGGTATTTGGCTATGAATATAATAAAAATGACTGGTTGAAAGAAGCCATTTTGCCTCAGCCAGAGCAGGAAATGGCATACAAAAACCGGGATACATACCAGTATGACCCCTATGGCAGGATGTTGTCTAGAGAGGATGGAGCAGGCAATCTACAAGAGCAGCGAGCCTATACCAAAGATGGAAAGTTGTTGCATGAAAAGAGGGCGGATGGCAACATTGTAGAATACTCCTACGGAGCCAATGCCCTAGAAAAAGAGTTGCATACAGCCCGCAGTAAACAGGCAAAGCAACCAGCCCAACAGTACCGCTACGATAGCCGAGGTCGGATAATAGGGGTAATCAATGGAAATGGTGTAGAAACGGGCTACAGCTTGGACACATGGGGAAGAATAGGAGAGGTTAACAACCCCGATGGTGGCAAGGAACAATATAGCTACGACTATGCCGGCAATATTACCAGTACCAAGGATGCCAATGGAGGGGTTATCACCTACCGCTACAACAGCATGGGGAAGGTTTGCGAAATTATAGACCAAGAGGGAGCCAGCGAAACTTTCCGCTATGACCGAGAAGGCAGGATGATTCTGCATACAGACCGAAATGGGAATCAGGTGAGAACCCAGTACAATGTGGATGGAAATCCTGTGCGGGAAATTGCTATCAATTCCAGTGGGGAACAGGCAGTCACCAGAAGCTGGGAGTATGATACTGCCGGAAATGTGAAGAAAGCAATCTGTGGGGGATTGTGTTATAGTTACCAGTATCGAGCAGATGGAAAATTGTTGAAAAAATCCTCCGGTGGAAAGACGCTTATTTCCTGCACCTATTTTGCCGATGGAAGTCTGGAAAGTTTGACAGATGTAAGCGGAAAAACGGTGTATTATGGGTATGATTGGAGGGGTAAGCTGTCCAGTGTTCGGGACGAGGAAGGCAAGGAATTGGCAAGCTACACCCACACAGCAGGAGGCAAGCTAAAGGAAATCTACCATGGAAATGGAACCCATACCAGTTATGAATATGACACTGAAGATAATGTTATCCGTTTGCAGCTGGAAGGCAAGGATGGACAGACCATTTCCGACTTCCAGTATTGCTATAATGGAAATGGAAACAGAACAGTAAAATCTGGCAGCCGAATGGAAGGAGAAGGGCTACGACAAAGCATTATCCATTATAGCTATGATACCATGGGGCGATTGTTGCAGGAGGAAAAGAACGGCCAAACAACCGGCTATGTGTATGATTTGTGTGGCAATCGTTTGAAAAAGCTGGATAAAAAAGGAAAAGAGGAGTATACTTATAATGAAAAGAACCAGTTGGTAAGCTGGAAAAGTGCTAGAGGATACACAACCTACCAGTATGACCAACAGGGAAACCTGCTGCAGGCAACAGGAACAGAAGGCAACACCTTCTATTCTTATAATGCTTTTAACCAACAAACTGCTGTTGTTATGGCAAATGGGGATAGATTGGAAAGCCGCTATGACCCGGAAAAGCTGAGAGCCCAAACCAAAGAAAATGGCAAGATAATCAACTTTCTATACCACCATGGGGAGCTAATTGCAGAACTGAATGACCAAGGAGAACCCCAAGGCAGGTATATTCTGGGGTATGGAGTGGCAGCGGGATGGAGAAAAGGAAAGGAGGGATACAACCCCTATCATCTGGATGAGCAGAACAGCACCATGTACATTACAGGGGAAAAGGGAGCCATCCAGAATAGTTACCACTATGATGCCTTTGGAGCAGTAGAGGAAAGGCAACAGGGAATAGAAAACCGTATATTGTATACAGGCCAACAGTATGACCAGATAACAGGGCAGTATTACCTGCGGGCAAGATATTACAACCCAGTATTGGGAAGATTTCTGCAAGAGGATGTATATCGAGGAGACGGATTAAACCTGTATGCCTACTGCAAAAACAACCCCGTAATCTACTATGACCCCAGTGGGTATAATGATAAACAAAATTGTGGGTGCACAAAAGATGGGGATAGTGGGACTAAAATAGGCGATTTTACCAATCTCGAAGGAAGTACAGTAGATGATATTTTAGATAGAATACCTGACGATGCTATTATGCGAGAATTACATCCTGTAGAGGGAGGTGCAACGGAAGGATTCGAGTTTAAATGGGTTCAAGATGGGAAAACTTATAGAGTTAGGGTACATGGTTCCGATCCAGGAGCACCTGTAGGCTCTAATGCATCAAATGGTTGGGTAGTTCGTATACAAAGAGGAAAGCAATATTATGATCCTACCATTAATGATTTTCAGCCAGCTAGATATACAAATCCCCAAGGAGATTTTTTTGATGAAATTATAATGAATAATACACATATACCAATCAAAGATCCATATAAATTATAAAAGTAACAGGAGCAAAATATGTGTGTTGATGAAGTTAATAGAATAGAAAATTGTAAAAACGAAGATGAAATGATTAAAATAGTGGAAGAAATAGGTGATAAAATTGCTTTTAAAGGCTATGATGAGCATCAAGTAGTGACATTGGCTAGTTGTTTATTAAAGGTAGATTTTTTGGCAATGGAATATAAAACACGAGAGGAAATTCTACATGTTCTATGCGATGCAGTTTCAAACTATAAAATATCATCAAAAATAAATTGGAGTGGTATTTCTAAAATAAAAAGTAAACTAGAAGATGATTTGAAAGAATACATTGATGAATTTTTGCATAACTAAATTATGTGAAAGACTTTGGAAGCAAGGTTTTAGAGGCAGGGTAGCGTAAAGCCACCCTGCTTTTATTTTATCAACAGCTAACAAGAGATAATAACACTGTTCTGGATAAAAAAGGAAAAGAGGAGTATACTTATAACAAAAAGAACCAGTTGGTAAGCTGGAAAAGTGCCAGAGGATACACAACCTACCAGTATGACCAACAAGGAAACCTGCTGCAAGCAACGGGAACAGAAGGCAACACCTTCTATTCTTATAATGCCTTTAACCAACAAACTGCTGTTGTTATGGCAAATGGGGATAGACTGGAGAGCCGTTATGACCCGGAAAAGCTGAGAGCCCAAACCAAAGAAAATGGCAAGATAATCAACTTCCTATACCACCAAGGGGAGCTAATTGCAGAACTGAATGACCAAGGAGAACCCCAAGGCAGGTATATTCTGGGGTATGGAGTGGCAGCAGGATGGAGAAAAGGAAAGGAGGGATACAACCCCTATCATCTGGATGAGCAGAACAGTACCATGTACATTACAGGGGAAAAGGGAGCCATCCAGAATAGCTACCACTATGATGCCTTTGGAGTAGTAGAGGAAAGGCAACAGGGAATAGAGAACCGTATATTGTATACAGGCCAGCAATATGACCAGATGACAGGGCAGTATTACCTGCGTGTAAGGTATTACAACCCAGTGTTGGGAAGATTTCTGCAAGAGGATGTATACCGAGGAGACGGCTTAAACCTGTATGCCTACTGCAAAAATAACCCCGTAACCTACTATGACCCCAGTGGGTATGAGTGCAAAGAAGATGGAGAAAAAGAGATTGTAACTACTAATCTAGGTAATGAAATAGACATAACACCTGGAGAAAATCATACATCTACGACAACAAAACCAGGAACAACTGGAGGAAAAAAGTCAAGTGTAGATATTCTTGATGACAATGGTAGTATAAAAACAAGGCGTTGGTATGATGAAAATGGGCGAGTATATCGAGATGTAGATATGACCGATCATGGAAATCCTAAACATCATCCAGAATGGCCTCACGAACATTTTTGGGATTGGAGTACAGGAAGTCCTAGAAGAAATTAGGGAGGTGAAATGTGAGTGAAAGGTATTGTTTTAAACAAAGGAGAAAAGGGATATTCATATTTTAAACAAATTTTTGATAAAATCTCTGTATTATCAACAAGTTATAATTGGCTAATATCATATCCTGAGTGTTATCCGAGTGATAAAGAATTGGAAAAGAAATTGCAAAAAAAATATTTATGGGTATCAGGAAAAGAAATAAAAGATATATTTTGCTTAGAGGATTTTCAGTGGGTATGGGGAGTACTTTCAGGTTTTCCTCAAAACATTTTATTAGAAGATATTTTGAAATATCCATTACCTTATGCTGATGGATATCTAGGATTTTGGGAAAATCCGATTACTTTACAGCACCCTTTAGCAGAAATTGAAATAGTCGCATGGGATAGTAGCTGTACCTTATGTATTGCGAAACATCAACTGATTATTGATGAATTTTTGAAATTATATAATCAAGCAGATGATTTGGAAGAATACAACAAAAAATAGTGCTATTCACACAACTCTTTCAGATGATATTCCAGGGGCAGGGTGGCGGAACGCTACCCTGCCTTTATTTTTTATAGCTAGTAAACAAAGAATACTAATACTGTTGACAGCATCTATAAGGCAACAACCCACTACAAGTATAACCCGTGGGGCGAAATTCTATCTATTGGGTATGAGGATGGAACCCATACCAGTTATGAATATGACACTGAAGATAATGTCATCCGTTTGCGGTTGGAAGGCAAGGATGGACAGACCATTTCCGACTTCCAGTATTGCTATGATGGAAATGGAAACAGAACAGTAAAATCTGGCAGCCGAATGGAAGGAGAAGGGCTGCGACAAAGCATTATCCATTACAGCTATGATACCATGGGGCGATTGTTGCAAGAGGAAAAGAACGGCCAAACAACCGGCTATGTGTATGATTTGTGTGGCAATCGTTTGAAAAAACTGGATAAAAAAGGAAAAGAGGAGTATACTTATAACGAAAAGAACCAGTTGGTAAGCTGGAAAAGTGCTAGAGGGTATACAACCTACCAGTATGACCAACAAGGAAACCTGCTGCAAGCAACAGGAACAGAAGGCAACACCTTCTATTCTTATAATGCCTTTAACCAACAAACTGCTGTTGTTATGGCAAATGGGGATAGACTGGAGAGCCGTTATGACCCGGAAAAGCTGAGAGCCCAAACCAAAGAAAATGGCAAGATAATCAACTTCCTATACCACCAAGGGGAGCTAATTGCAGAACTGAATGACCAAGGAGAACCCCAAGGCAGGTATATTCTGGGGTATGGAGTGGCAGCAGGATGGAGAAAAGGAAAGGAGGGATACAACCCCTATCATCTGGATGAGCAGAACAGTACTATGTACATTACAGGGGAAAAGGGAGCTATCCAGAATAGTTACCACTATGATGCCTTTGGAGTAGTAGAGGAAAGGCAACAGGGAATAGAGAACCGAATATTGTATACAGGCCAGCAGTACGACCAGATGACAGGGCAGTATTACCTGCGGGCAAGGTATTACAACCCAGTGTTGGGAAGATTTCTGCAAGAGGATGTATACCGAGGAGACGGATTAAACCTGTATGCCTACTGCAAAAACAACCCCGTAATCTACTATGACCCCAGTGGGTATAATGATAAACAAAATTGTGGGTGAACAAAAGATGGGGAAGTGAAGCTCCAACTGTAGACTACAAAGGAGAAGAACGACCTGTATATAGAGGAGGAAATGATTTTACAGTTAAAAGTAATGAGGTGAAGCTCAATCCGAAAACAGGCAATGTAAAAACAACACATGGAGTTTCATTGGATGTAAATCCGGGAACAGTTTCAAAGTTTGGAGGAGCATATAAGATTGAATCATTGCCTGAAGATTTACAGATTATTCAAAGAGGAGTAAGACCTGAGCACTTTGAAATTGTGCCAAAATATGAAATGCCATTAGAAATATTTCAAGGATTATTAAATCAGGTAGTGGTTTCAGGACCTCATTAAACACAGGAGGAAAAATGAATTTAGAAATTATTTATCAAGATGATACAGAATTGGCTGAGTTTGAAGCATTAAATAAGGGATATAGGAAAGATGTGATTATTAAAATAGGGATAAAAAAATACAAAGTATACATTACATCAATGATTAGATTACAACAAGATTTTGAAACAGAATTTGAAGATGTAGGGTATTATTATTCAGAACCAAACATGGTAATAGTTAAAGATGTAACCAAAGAAGAAATTTCCAAAACAATTAATCAGTTGTATGAATGTAAGTTTTTTGAAAGGCTTGATAAAATGGGATTTTAAAGCATATAGCTACTTACCTATTTTTTACAAATGAGGATTGAGGGGCAGGGTAGCGCAAAGCTACCCTGCTTTTATTTTATCAACAGTTAACAAGAGATAATAACACTGTTCTGGATAAAAAAGGAAAAGAGGAGTATACTTATAATGAAAAGAACCAGTTGGTAAGCTGGAAAAGTGCCAGAGGATACACAACCTACCAGTATGACCAACAGGGAAACCTGCTGCAAGCAACAGGAACAGAAGGCAACACCTTCTATTCTTATAATGCTTTTAACCAACAAACTGCTGTTGTTATGGCAAATGGGGATAGATTGGAGAGCCGCTATGACCCGGAAAAGCTAAGAGCCCAAACCAAAGAAAATGGCAAGATAATCAACTTCCTATACCACCATGGGGAGCTGGTTGCAGAACTGAACAGTCAAGGAGAAGCCCAAGGCAGGTATATTCTAGGGTATGGAGTGGCAGCAGGATGGAGAAAAGGAAAGGAGGGATACAACCCCTATCATCTGGATGAGCAGAACAGTACCATGTACATTACAGGGGAAAAGGGAGCCATCCAGAATAGCTACCACTATGATGCCTTTGGAGTAGTAGAGGAAAGGCAACAGGGAATAGAGAACCGTATATTGTATACAGGCCAGCAGTATGACCAAATGACAGGGCAGTATTACCTGCGGGCAAGATATTACAACCCAGTGTTGGGAAGATTCCTGCAAGAGGATGTATACCGAGGAGACGGATTAAACCTGTATGCCTACTGCAAAAACAACCCTGTAACTTATTATGACCCCAGTGGGTATGATGATGATAAGTGTACACAACAGAGTGATAAAGCCAACAAAAAAGGACAAACTGTACATGAAAATGAGATACCATGGTCATCAGGAGTGGTTTCGGATGCAGCAAGGCAACTACAACGCGGACAAAGTTCAGCGACTGTGAAATCTCGCAGTCAAGCTGAAGAATTGTTTTTAAGGTTATACCAAGGAGAGGGTTATACAAATGTGACGAATATGGATGCTATGTCTGCAAAAAATTTACTGAGTGGTAAAAAAAATACTTATCATTGGGATGATATTTTTGGTTCAGATGGATACTTATTAAAACATGGAACTGATAATCCTGATGCAAAAATGGCACATCTTCAAATACATCCCGAAAAGGGAAGTGTAATTAGGATTTTTTTTGGAACACAAGGAGGTAATTAACTTGCAATTAGACATAAGACAGATTAATAATTTGTGTACAGGCGTCAGACTGGCTACAGAATTGAAATCAAGTAATCCTAATCTGAGAAAATTTTTAACAATTCAAGGCTATAGTTATAATGAAGATGGAAAGGTAATTAGACTTGAAAAGTTTTTGAAAAAGAGTACTCTAGACAAGATATATTTTGAGTTGCGGTGTTATGAGATATCTAATGAATACTATATAAATGGTTGGGATGTAACAGAAGATGATTTAGCAAGTCAAATTTATCATGATGATATAAAAGGAATCCCAGCACTTGAATCAGAATTAAAAAAGTATATAGATGATTACTCAGTTTTAAAACCAGAGTGGTATTGTGATAATTTGCTCTAATTTTAGGAAAAATTGTATTATTCTTTACAGCCTAAAAACAGGGTAGCGCAAAGCTACCCTGCTTTTATTTTATCAACAGCTAACAAGAGATAATAACACTGTTCTGGATAAAAAAGGAAAAAAGGAGTATACTTATAACGAAAAGAACCCGTTGGGAAAATTTATGTAAGAGGATGTATACCAAGGAGACGACTTAAACCTGTATGCCTACTGCAAAAACAAGCCGGCAACCTATTATACCCCCAGTGGAGTGTAATGGACAAAATGGTAAGTTCCAAAAAGATGGGAATAGTGAAGCTGCAGAGAATGCCTCAGGTACAAAAACGCTTTTTCATTATACTAATCAAAAGTGAATGAATGGAATTGTAGAGTCAAAGAAGTGGAATCCATCTCTAAAAGCAAATAATCCCAAAGATGTTAGGTATGGTAATGGTCAATATTTGTCAGATATAAGGCCAGAAACTACAAAGCTTACAAGTTTAGTTGCAAAATTTATTTATTATGCGAACAAGTATGAATACACACATTATGTCGAAATTGATGTGATGGATTTGAAGGTTATACAAGAAAGGGTGTCTTTGTAAATACATAACGAAAATCCTTTAGATTTAAAAACAGCATTGTTAGTACAGGTTTAGTTGGTATAAAGTAAACGAGGGAAATTTTTATGGAATATTTGTTATTGGAAACCGATACAGAAAAATATTGGTATGAGTTAACTAATGAGAGATATGCTACTCGACAAATTTTATTAGATGAGTATGGAGAAATACATATTTCGTGTTTAGAAGATTGTTTGGCAGAAGGTTCAGTTGATGAGGCTGATCTAGAAGGCACCATAAGTAAAATATCAAAAGAAGAATTTGATTCATTATGGTATAAATACATAAGAAAATATGTGAACTTATGGGAAGAAACTAAGAAAAAATATCCTATAGGAACAAGTGTACAAGGAGTGTATAAGTATTTTTATCCGCAAGGTTCTATTATTAAAGATTAACTATTAAAAGTCAAGCCCCAAAATGAATGGTGGTGGTGAAAAAGGATAGCTCAAAAAAGGTATAGCAA
>CALWZC010000012.1 GCA_944385935.1 uncultured Anaerofilum sp. | reverse complement strand
GAGATCAGGAGATTGAGATTTACTACCGATTTATCGGCAAAATTGATTAACTTGCATCCATATCCTTAACTATGGGAGACCGAAGTTTCCCATTTAGAGATTGTTTTACTGCTTACACCAATTTTTTCTGCCAATTCTGTTTGAGTCAATTTTTTAGCTCTCGTAAATACTTAATAGTTGTTCCTGTGACATATAAATCCATATACATTCCTCCAAAGATTCTTTGCCCATATTATAATAAAAAGATGTTCTATGTTACAACCTACGTTTCGTAGAGTTTATGAAAATAGACTAGTCATATAAAAATACCAATCCCTAAGGCTAGATTAAAATCTAACCTTAGGGATTGGTTCAGCTTATTGGTTTAATTTCATTATTTTACAAGTATAAATCCAATGTTCCCTTATCAAAATGAATCGTGGAATCAATTGTAATTATCTTATCAGCACCAAGGGCAATACCATTCACATCACCTGAAGCACACTCCATTTTAGACGCAAAATATTCTTTATTGAAAGCGTTTGCTCCCGGACGCCAACTTCCTGCGGTTAGTTTTTCACCACCACTTACTTGAGAATAAGCATTCCCGATTTTTTCTGTCATATCGTCTAGTACTTTTGATGCACTTTCTAATGCTTTCAAGATTTCTTCGGGATTATCAGATAAATTGTCCAGTCCCAATGATTCCAATGTTACAGAACCAAGTACATTGCCTATCATTTCAGATACCATTCCACCAGACAAATCATCATATTCATTTGCAAAATATTTAAAACCGTTTATTGATGAGATGATATCTTCATAATTGTTTTTAATACTCTGCTTATAGTTTTGCAAATATGTTGCGGCTAGCTCCTTTGTCATATTGGGGTCACTGTGTGAACCTGTACCATTCAAAAAGTTTTCCAGCTCATTTATTTTTGAAATTGTAAACTTTAACTTTTCTTTTTCGTATCCAATTGCATCAGATAAGGTATTTACTCCTGTTTGCTGCCATTTTAGAGCTCCTTCTGCCCATTTTTGTTGGGGTATCCCTTCGGGATATTTCTGATAGCCAAAAGTTTCCTCTTTCTCTGTTTCTTTTGTATTGGTATTCAAAAGCGATTGAGCCTTTTTGCTTAGTTCTACAATATCACGATTTTCTTTATTAGCAAACGCAGCATTCACTTGCGCCACTACTTTCTGCAATCCTAAATTTTGCATTTTTCCAATCACTTTTGGTAAACTCAATCCTTGTTGCATAGATAGTGTAAACATACTTTGACTATTTCCTATTTGCATAATCATACACACTCTTTCTCAGAAAATATATTCCATTTAGAAACCATACCACTTATACATCTTCTCTATTTATTGGGATTATAAATACCCCTTTTATACAAAATATATCAATAGTTTCCATAAATAATGAAAAGTGAAAGTTATTTCCAGTATTTATTACACCCAAATATTACCACATCAAATAACTAAAGTCAATAAAGTATATAGGATTAGATAAACATAATATGGTACTTCTAGTAGAAATATCAAAATTCTATTATTATCTGTTAGCAGATAAAGGAAGGTAATCCCCCTCTTAAGAAAACCTTGTAATAGTCATCAGAATAAAAGCACAAGTGCCAAACACAGCATACAGACTATTTACCACTACATTTATTTTCATCAGGTTATTCTGTACCTTAGCTTTTGCATAGGAAACAATGGTAAAAATCCCACTAAAAATCATACATGTAGCATAACAGGAAATTATAATTTCTGCTATAGGTGACTCTAATGCCCAATGAAAAGTTCTCAAAGGAAGGATAGTCCACGGTATAAAAAGCATAATAGTACTTATAGTAGTTAAAATTTTGTTTTTCATAATATTTATTCCCTTTCTACCTGCCCAAAGCGGAAACAGGAAATACACAAACAAACAATGGTAATGGAAATTGCTACAGGTATCCATGGAAAAAACTCAACCTGCGCAGTTGTCAGATTTTTTGCAAGTTTTCCATATTCTGAAGTGATTACGAAAAATGGGTATGACATGGGGTATACAAACCAGACCTTTGTGTTAATTATTAAAACTGATGGTACAATAGAAGCCAATCCTATTCCAATGGAAAAAATTGGAGTTTGAATGCATACCGAGAGCATCCAGAAAAACGCAAGCATTGGAATAGTTGAGATAGATATAGAACTAATTTCTTTAAAGATAAAAATTGGGGATAAAATAAAGTTGTAATCTTGTGTTGCTGTTACAATAGCAGCACTAATATAGTACATACCCACCATCATTAAAATCTGTGATACTGCTAAAGCAAGCAACACTACAAATTTTGCTAAACAAAGTTTTATTGTGCTAATAGGCAAAGCAAGCATTTTCAAGATACCTTTATTTGTCCTTTCTGTCTGGCTCAAAAGGACAGTACCAACTACCATACTTGCGGGAAACATAAACCAAGCCATTCCCATAAACCCTTGAATGAAAAAATTGTTTTCAGGGGAAATCCCCTCTGCTTGCATATTAAAGTTCATTTCAGCATTGAGGATTGAAGGTATCCAAAGAATGACTGTTGCAATAAATAGTATAACAAATATCTTTGAGCGTTTTATTTTTTTAAACTCAACCCCCACCAAAGATAGAAAACTCATTCAAGTGACCTCCTAACCTTTATGAATACAAACTCTGCAAAACCAATGGCCACAATTTCAATTATTGCTGCGTAAATATAGTGCATTGCTTGTGTCGTTTCTGTATTTACAAAAATTTGGAATGGAATGGCAAAAGGAAAGAGAGAAAGAACAAAGTTATTGGTTGGTAACATTGTTGCAGTAAACACACACACAACACCAATTCCCAGAGACATCCACATATTTTTAAAGGTCGATGCAATCAGTAATGATAACAGTACACATGGCAACGTCAGCAAAAACGAATATCCAAAGTTCTTAGCCAATTCCAACCAGAAATTATTTCCTATTTCAAACCAATAAGAAACGCAAAATATAATGGAAATTGCTTCTGTTGTAAGCACGATAATACACATAAAAGAAGTTAAAATAAATTTCGCTAAAAAAATAGAACTTTCTCGGATAGGGAGAGACTTCATTTTTTGCATTGCATTATCTGCAAACTCCAGATGATACAACAGACAGGGTCCTACAACAACAAGCAAAATATTAAGCATTGCAATCATTTGCCAGCTTGCTCCCATTAAAATTTGTATCGGGGAGTTTGGCTGTCCAAGATACATTTCGGAACGAACAGCCATATTGATAACAGGAACCACTGCTGCTAGAGTACCACCCCATAAAAATGCTGGAATAAATCCTGTTCTTTTCACTTTCTTATATTCCAAAGATACACTCATTTTATCACTCCTTTCTGGCGATTATCAGCATCAATCAGAGCAAGGAATGTATCTTCTAAGTTATTTATAGGATACCCTTGTGTAGTGGCAACAGTTCGAAGCTGTTCAAGTGTTCCTTCAAATAGCAACCGACCATGATTTAAAATGCCAATGGTGTCCGCTATCAGTTCGACTTCTGATAGCAGATGTGATGATACCAAAACTGTACAGTCAAACTTTTCGGGCAGAGAACGAATAAGCGTTCTTATCTCGTGAATGCCAACAGGGTCAAGTCCATTAGTTGGCTCGTCTAAAATCAAAATGGGCGGTTTCCCAATTAAAGCACTAGCAAGTCCTAACCTCTGTTTCATTCCAAGAGAATATTTTTTTGCAAGACGCTTTTTAAATTGAGTAAGCCCCACTAATTCAAGTGCTTCAGAAACAGCCGACCTTGGCAGGCCCAATATCTTGCAAATAATTTCTAAATTTTCTTCACCGCTTAAATTCCCGTAAAAAGCAGGGGCTTCGATAAATGAGCCAATTTCTTTCAAAATTTCTACCCTTGATTCAGGGTACGTTTTTCCATCAATGATAAATGAGCCGCTTGTAGGTTTTGTAAGTCCCAAAAGCATTTTCATTGTAGTGGATTTTCCTGCACCATTTGGGCCGAGAAATCCATATATAGCTCCTTTGGGAATATGCAGGTTGATATTTGATACAGCTGTAAAATCAGCATACGATTTCGTCAAATTTTGAGTTTCAATGATATTCATAGTGTTTTGCTCCTCTCTCATTATTGCAAATGTATTGTAACTTTCTAACCTTGCAATATCCTTTTCTTTACCTTACATTTACCTTACTTTTGATTTACACATTAAAACAGCTATTAGACATATGTTATAATGATAAACGCAAAGGAGGTATAAAAATGGATTTTAACTTTCTAAAGCAAAAACGCATTTTGCTTGTGGATGATGAACAAGAACTTTTAGATATGGTTTCTTCTATCTTTGCAGATGAGGGGTTTTGCAATCTCAGAATGGCAAAAACGATGAAAGAAGCTCTTTGTATATCAGAAATATTTCAGCCAGAGCTTGCGATTCTTGATGTAATGCTACCAGATGGTAATGGTTTTGACCTTATGAAACAACTAAAAAACACATCTGACTACCCTGTTTTATTTTTGACGGCTTGTGGAGAGGATGATGACAAATTTCTTGGTTTTGGACTTGGAGCTGACGATTATATTGTTAAGCCATTCTTACCAAAAGAACTTATCTATCGGGTAAATGCAATTCTTCGCAGAAGCTACAAGGGCGAAAATCCAATTGTTAAATTATCCGGTAGCCTGATAGATTTTGACTGTGCTGAAGTTATAAAAAATGGAAAACATATTGCACTCACGGCAAAAGAACACGATATACTTGCTGTATTATACCGAAATGCAGGACGAATTGTTACCATTGATGCTCTATGTGAAGCTGCCTGGGGTGACAATCCATTTGGATATGAAAATTATCTAATGGCACACATCCGCCGTATTCGTGAAAAAATCGAAATCAATCCTTCACAGCCTGTTTCTTTGGTAACGATTAAGGGATTAGGATATAAGCTCTTGTTGGAGGACAAATAATATGAAAAGCGTACCAAAGTTAATCAAACGCTTTGTGGGCATTTTGATGTTAAGCTCCTTTTTAATTCTTGTCATAAATTTTACCGCTTTGGCAACTATAGCTGCTACACAAGCACCCAATGGTTCTCCATGGAAAACAGCGGAGCAAGCTGTAGAAAGTATAGAAAAATCAGAACAAGGCTACATTATGTCTGATAAAATGATTGAGGAACTGAATTTCCACAATGTATGGGCCCTTTACCTTGATAACACAACAGGAAAATGTGTGTGGTATTCGGACAATCTTCCTGATACAGTACCTTTGGAATATACTTTTTCCGATATAGCTAGTGTCACCCGCGGATATATTGATGGATATCCCACATTTACAGGAGCAGGCGAAAACGGGTTAATCATTCTTGGTTATCCCAAAGATAGTTATTGGAAGCATATGTGGCCAAGTTGGGATTATCAGTTTATTGCCAACCTGCCCAAAACTGTTCTTGTTGTTTTAACCTTAAATATTCTCGTCATTTTTCTTATTTATATAATAGCAAACACTAAGTTATTGAAGTCTGTAAAGCCTATTGCAGATGGTATTCAAACATTATCTACAGGACAACCTGTTGTCCTTAAAGAAAAAGGACTACTCTCAGAAATATCTGCAAACATCAACCAAACTTCTGAAGTATTGCAAAGCCAAAATTATCAACTCAAGAAAAAAGAAACAGCAAGAGCAAATTGGATTGCTGGGGTATCTCATGATATACGCACACCTCTTTCAATGGTAATGGGTTATGCAAGTCAGTTGGAAAACAACAAACAATTACCAGCGGAAGAACGACAAAAAGCTGGGGTTATTGTTAAGCAAAGCCAAAGGATAAAAAATCTTATCAATGACCTTAACCTTGCTTCAAAATTGGAATATAATATGCAGCCCATACATATTGAGCAAATTAATATTATTTCTACTGTTCGGCAAGTAGTTGTAGATTTCATTAATTTGGATATTGATGGCAAATATCCTATTGAGTGGCTCACCGATAGCGACTTAAATACCTTTATCATAAAAGCGGATAAAGATTTGATAAAAAGAGCCGTTAGCAATTTAATACAAAACAGTATAAACCATAATGCAGATGGCTGCACAATCTATGTTACTATTAAAGAATGTAATAAAAGATGTAATATTATTGTTTCTGATAATGGGGTTGGTGCTACAGACAAACAAATCAATAAACTGAATAATTCACCCCACTACATGGTTTGTGATGAAAATACATCCGAGCAATGTCATGGATTGGGGTTGCTGATTGTCAAACAAATCGCTGCCGCTCACCAAGGGACAATAGAAATAAGGCATAGCGAATATGGAGGATTTGAAGTTAAAATATGCTTGCCATCATAGTCAATTCAAAATCCAAAAACAGGAAAATAACAATAAAAAAGCAGTAAATCTTTTCAGACTTACTGCTCATTATGTTATTAACCAATAAAAATCTACTCTGCTTTCAATATGGTGTCAGCAAAACTAGAGTTAATGTTCCTTGCTAATTTCATTTTGTATAAAATGGTTTGCAATTTCAAATGCTTTAATTCGTCTTTGAGCCAATGTAATTTGAGACTTGTATCTTGTTGCATTTTCCTTCGCTTCCAATGTTTTTACTGTTTCTTTTAACTTATGCAAAGTAGAATCTATCTGCCTTTTTGCTTCTATCAAATCTTCTTTTGAATATTCCATTTTATCCTCCAATACTCAATTTACTATTCATGTTATCGCCACTCATTTAGTCACAATCCAAAACAAATACTGTTGTGAATAGCAAGTATAGCCCTCATTTTGACCGTTGAATGATTCAGCTAGATTTTGTATTATTCAGCATCCAACAGTTCAATTTTAATAATATCCTCAACACCACCCAAATCTGTGAAAAGTACAATTGATACAAAATCTCCTGCTTTCAAATCAGAAAGAGAAATTGACTGGTCATTCTGTTCAATCATGAGTCCCTTGTATAACCGAAAGGTCAATTCTTTGTGATAAGGTTCATAGTTAAGTTCTATGGTTTCTACTGTCATCATACTTTCTACTGGAGTAATATTTTCTTGAATCTCTTTTATCTGTGCATAAATAGTATTGACATCCGTTTCCCCTTCACTGTCATTATCAAGGGTACGATAACCCATTCCAAATCCGATAACAAAACTGATTACAACAGCAATCAACAAAAAAATTATGGTTGTGATGAGTGCAATATGAAAAGGGGCTGGCATAGGTTTATGTGAATGAGTTGAGTTTTTTAAAACCTTATTGATATTGTGCTTATATATTTGGTAATAAACTACACAAAAAATAATGAGAACAAGTATAAGTCCCAAAATAGCAAAGATGTATACTGGAAACATCTTATCACTCTCCTTTCTAGATACCAAAAGATTCTTTAAAAATGTAATAATAGCTTCTTGTTACAACAATATTTCTGCTATCATTCATAGCTAAAATAAATTTCATGAAAAGTGTTGGTGATATTTTTTTGATTTTATCTTTCGCAATAATTACCGAATTACTAACACGCAGAAACTTATCCGGGTTAAGCAAAGCTTCAATTTTATATAATCGTTCCTTTACTTGATATGAAGCATCCTTTGTAAAAACTTCAACAGAGTGCCCAAAAGATTCAATCGAAACAATTTGGTTTACCGAAAGATAAATTTGTTCATTTGTCTGTTTGTCTTTTACCATAAGATTGTCAATATAATGATTACTTTCGCTTAATATTAAATCTGAATTTTCATCTATCTCTATTCCATGTTCTATGAGAGCAATTTTAATTTCTTGATAATGCTCTTGACTGACAGACAGTTTTACTTTCAATCTGGTACCTCCTTACTTAAGCATAAAAGTTATTCTGTTTAGAGTATAAACTATCATCAAAACTGGTTTCAACTAATAAAGAATACTTTGCATATATAGTTACATAGATTACACTACTTCAAGTTGAATTGAGGGTATTATTTTCATCCTAACTTCGGAATAATTAGCCTGTTGTCTATCCATCATCCTGTGTTATTAGGTTGCTTTCCACTCATTAAACAAAAATACAGCCTTATGCATTGTAGCGCAAGGCTGTAGATATGGTAAGAATAATGTCTGATAGCTATGTACATATAATCTTACCTTATTGGTATTTTTTCCTTATTTGGCAATATTCCATCGTGTGGTATCAAAACTGTATTGATTTCATGAATCAAATCGTTTGATATATACATTCCACAGCTTTCCCGGATTATCTTGTTATCTGGTAATCTTGTCAAAATTGCAAAGTTGCACATTCAGTAGTAAAATAAAAAGCGAGAATAAATTCTACTGTAAAGAGGGATATATATGTTGGATATCACACGGTTATCATCAAACCAACTGCTCATTCAATATGGCTGGAGTCCATCATACAAAGTGAATATTGAAAAATATTATAGACTAGCTCACCATGATGGGTATTCCCTACAACTGTCAATTGAAGAACTATTCCCTGCTGTAAAAGACATCATAGAATCTTTAGAAGGAATAGCAATTGGAAATTTGCATCCAAGCTTAAAATTAGGTTATTGTGATACAATTGAATTTTCCTTTTTTAACTATGATGAATATAATGTGCCTGAACTGCTATCTATTCAAAAAAATATTGGAAAAGAGTGGCTTTCATAGGAATTGGTTATGATATAATTGGTGATTGGCTTGTTGATGAAGAAGGCCTAATTTATTTCCGAAACAAGATACAGAATAGATTACATATAATATCAAAAGATATTTACCAATTTCTTGAACATGATATTTATAAACTTACTGATATTAATGGCAAAGAGTTTCTGTGACTACAGCAACATATTTTTCATAGAACGGTTCACTTTTGGATTCTATTTCTCCCCCAATTTATAAAAAGAATTTACTAGTAATCTTCAAGAGGTTCTGCCGCTTCTTTCAACCATTCAGTGAAAACCTTGGAATTGGCACAATTCATTCTATAAGCTCGCTTTGTATTTGTATAATCTGGCGGCATGACTTCTACCAGTACAACAACATCACTTCTGTTTTGGTTTATACCAAATATTCTTTCTTCATCCAAACGTTTTACAGCCTTTTCCATGGCTTTGAGCCTTAATGTATGTTCTTTTCCGAACCCTTCTGCATCTAACTCCCATATGTTTTTTCTAGACAACAGCAACCTATCAGCTTTTTCAAGCTTTTCTTGTTGCCAACAGCAATAGGGCGAATCGGCATAATACCATTTTACTACTGCTTGTTCCTTTTTGTTTGCATTACTCTGGCATAATGCTTCATAGGACCACGCTGAGATACAAGGAGTATGTGCACCACCATCTGTAACTAAAGTAACATAGTAGTAGTGTTCTTTATTAGTAAATAAATCCATTAAAATCATTTTTACTGCATTATATAGTTCATTTGTTAATTTGTTATGAAACTCCATTTAAAGCCTTTCTATTTTAAACAAACTTTAATGTTCTATAGTACAAACATCATCAAAATGCTCGTCAATATATTTTAAAGCAGTGTCACAATCAATTTTACTATGTAGAATCTTTAAAAAACTGGCACAAACCTCATTTGCCAATTTGTTGGGATTATAGTATATATTGTACAGTTTGCTATAGTATTGTGTTCTATCATTATAATCAGCAATTCTTCCAACAATAAAGTTCTGTGCTCCATTCTGTTTGACAAATAGCTGTTTTAAAAAGTTCTGTGCTCCATTCTGTTTGACAAATATCTGTTTTAAAGTGTCAATTAAGGTGTTGCAGGTTTTTCTATCTGTCAACTCACATTCTGATATGATTTCATCGAAAAATATTTCAATATTATTTTTATCTTCAAAATCTATATGTGGTAAAAAATGTATAACATCATCTAAGTCTTTTAAGCGAGGCCTTACAAGAATTTGATGCATTTTCCATGCTGTTTGGTAAATTACTGGTGTAGTATTTTTCAGTGTAACCTCCTTTCCAGTAGTTGTTTTATATAAAATGGTTTCAGGCTGAAAATGAATTGGCATATCAATAGCAATATCAATTTCAATATCAAACTCTCGGCCACAAATCTCAAGACCAACAGTTGTAAAATCACCATCAGCAGCATAGTTTACTAAAAAAAGATAAATTTCTACGCCATCCTTGAATACTCTATCGTAGCCCAGCTCTTCAAATTCTAAAATAAACTTTGGTCTTTGAGTAAGATTCAGTTTTTGTGTCACAATCTCTTCTAATTTATAAAAAATATCAATTAGTTCATTTTTTAGCAATGTTTCAATTTTCCGAATAAATTCATGGTAGGTATCATAATCAAAAACATCAGGTGTTTCTATTGTTCTATCACCACTGTTGTATATTAAATCAATATCTCCCCCATTTAAAAGCCTTGCTTGAGGGTCTGTATGATATTGACTTGTTAGAAAACTGCCTTTTACAATAAAAGGTAAATTGTTAGCAATGTATATCATCAATTCTTCTTTGATTTCCAAGTTAATTTGTTTATTATCCATAATAATCACCTTTGTATAATTATTTTACCTTTCATTAAATCCCCAATTTAAATCAAGATTTTTGTTGGTGTCATAAATACAACACTCATATTTTTCTTTTACAATTTCCATATTAGCTGCTTTTAAATCATTTTCAAATGCTCTTGACAAATTTTTATCATGTAAATAAAACTTTTTTATATCAAAGCTTGTTTTATCATCTATGTTAAGCGCATCTATTAAATTTTTTCTGACAGATAAAAATCTTATATTAGGTTCTCTATCATTTTGTGAAAGATAAAGATTATTTTTTATTGCTATTTCCTGAAGCAGGGCAATGTTGTTATATTTTACCTTAATATGTACTTCAAAATAGCTGTCTTTTATTTTATCTATGCAGCTTTTTCTATATTGCGTATCTCCCCATTTATCAGCATCAATTTGAAAATACTCTACAACACTTTCTGCATTTATTTCGATTTTTGTTCTAACTATATGTAATCCATTTTCTGTAAAAATATTTTTTACTTTTTCCACTTCAAACAACGCCTCTTCAAGGCTTTTAGCGACAACACGTTGTGTATACATTGGCTGATTTACAAAGTTGCCTTTTGCAAGCTTGATTAAAACGGGTTTCACATTATATTTTTCGCATAATGTAATATAATCTTCCACATTATCTAACTTTTCTAGTGTGACATGTGCTTGAAAATAAAAATTATCTTTTTGATTTTTATTTAAAGAATTCATACTTATTTTCTCCTTTTTGAAATATAGCTCACACTGATACATTGTGTTACTTTCATTCTATTTTTATAGCATCTTTGTCTTTTATTGACCATAAAATCACTTTTAAAACAAACTTTGGTGTGATGGTCTCTGGAATATCAAAAGGCAATAAATATCTATTCCAACATCCATTTGTCTTTAGATTTTGAAATATTTTTCCTTTGCTTATCACATATGGCATTTTAGTTTTTAAAGGACAGGACACAATTACAGATTTATCCTCAGACACAATATTGCACATATAATATGGACTGTCTTTGTCTAAACTTATGTACCATAAATACAATGTATTTTCTACTATAATTTTTCGCCTTCCTTTTGTTCTTACTGCCATAAACATTTTCTCCTTATAAAAGCCAAGCTGTTATCAATTCTGATACTTTATAAAAATAATTTCATTTTCTCTGCCATATTTGCATCTACTGGATAAGTTTTACCTTAAGGAAAACCTAACAGCCAAAAAACACCAGACTACTTTAAACTGTAATCTAGTGTTTTACATTCTAAAGCAATCAAACATAAAGCATGTGACATTTACTACAAAAGACCTGCTCATCAGTGGCACTTTGTTTAAAGATGAAGTTATTAATTAGAATTTTAGGTAGTTACATACTACATCATGTAATTCGATATATGGATTATCTTTTAAACTTTCTCCTGATTTCTCACAAATTACATTTAACTTTCCCATATTTCCATTGCCATACCCATCAATAGTTTCCATTATTTTTACAATGGTTTCAAAGGTGATATTATAATATTTGTCCTCCAATGAACTATTGTCATTTTGAATCAACGCTATTTGCACACAACTTTCTTGAATACTGGAAAGTGTTTTCATAAATTTTATTTGAAATTCGTTCAAATTTTCCAATATGTAGCCCTCCTAATCTTTATCAAAGAAGTGCAAAAATTTGGCACACAGCAAATTCTCTCTGTTACTGATTATTTATTTAATTCATGTATTGGCTGATAAATTTTTTTAAATGGGTATATCTCATTATTATCACAATGAACCTTATTCACTTTTCTCATGCGCAAACTTGTTTTCAGATATACTTTATCACCGAATGTACTTATTTCTATCCAACAAGGATAGTAACCTTCCCAAAACGTAAATAAGTCAATTGTCTCCTGAAATGTCAATTCCCTTGTTTTAGGGAGTATTTGTAGCCTCATAATATCATCATAGGTTTGAAAAGTCCATTTATCTTTTTCATAAATAGGCTCTACCACTATCTTTCTATTTTTGTAGTCATAAATGCCTATGTCTAATAACGCATTTATAAAATGCTGCTTAAAATTATTGTTATTCACTGTATTTTCCTTTATTTTGCAATATTTCTTGAAACGCCTGATAGTTGGTCATATTGTGAGGGGGACAATAAACGGCAAATTCGACAGTTTGGAACGCATGGGCAAACTCAGGTAAAGCATCTCGGAAAGCTGCTGCAACCACTTCGGGAGGATTGCAAAAAACTCCACATCCAAATGCTCCCAAAATCAGTACCTCTGTGCCATGAAGGGCAGCTACTGACAATATCTTTTGGGCACGCTGCAAATGAAGAGAATAAATTTGTTCCTTTGTCAAGCGAGCAGCCGCACCCGTTCCGGGATTCATACGGTTGTTGGGACGTCCTCTTAAGTTAGGAGCTGAACAAGTAATCACATTTACTGGTTGCATTTTCTCCTTTGGCAATCGTTGGGGAGAATCTGTATCTGTTTTAATAATTAAGACATCTGGAACATAGATACAAGCATCTGTATAAGTTGTATCATGTCTATCGTAGTGCATTTTATAGTATTTTTGCACAAGGTCATCTGTAAGTAAACAAGGATACAGTGTACTACAACGACATAGAGCCTCTTCCTGCGCTGAACTTCCAAAGGCAACCCCTCCTCCGGGGTTTGTGGCAGAAGCAAAGTTTAACACAGTAACCTTCTTCCCCGTATATTGCCCTGCCGCTTGTAGTGTTCTATTTTGGGACACAACAATGGAAGCCTTATCTGAAAAGCGAACCAAGTCTTTTTTGTCAACTGCTATACTTCCTAAAGGGTAAAACTGGGTATTTTTTTGAGATTGATGTATTTTTTCTTGTAATTCTACATCTTCTGTATACCATTTACGAGTATCCTCAAATACATTGATATTTTCCTGTCGTATATTTATGTATGCCATACAAAATTTCCTTTCATTTAAATTTAATAGTATTATGGCTCTGTTTTACAGATAAAAACAGAGCCATAAAGATTATTTCATTGTATAACCATCTTGCTGGATGTTTCCTGCCATAAGCATCTGCATTTCTTTTCGATAACGGAATAGAAATACTCCAAAGCCAATACAAGCAACAGCCATTGATACACTACTTAATACCGAAAACAGAGAAATAGAGTTTAGCAGCAATATGATTTGACCAGCACCAGACACAATGCTCATCACTGCCACAAATACAGAAACTTTATAGGATGGTACTTTTGTTTGAATGGTTCGTTTCATTGTGTTTACTGTTGTAACTACTTTGATATACATAAAAATGGGAAATACCATAAAGACAGCAAACATTACCATAAGTGTAACAACAACAGAACTTAAATCATCTGCAATCCCTTTAAAGGCCCATGCTAATATAAAGAATATAAATTCCACAAACAAAGTTGTTAAAATTAGGCAGACTATAGAAATAATAGTGGACACCTTAACGAAAGTAAGACCAGATGGGTTCAATGTATCATTCGTTTCATTCTTGGCAGACAAAAATAACATCCAAATTCCAACTGACATTAGAATTGTGGGAATATAGGCTAGAAAAAAAGCAACATCTATCTCAGAAAAATTTTGAGATAGCGAATTTACTGCCATACTCATCTCCAAAGAAGCTGATCCAGAGCCTAAATACTCTTGTAACATACTGATGACACTTGCTCTATCCCATATAAGAGAACAAATAGAAAATACAATTTGGCAGGTGTAGGCAATGGCACAAGCCAAGTATAATGGTGAAGTTGCCATTTTCTTTAATGTGGGTATTACAAGAGAATTTGGTTCTGATAGCCTTGTGAAATCCACCCCACACACTGGGCAAAAGCTAGCATCATTGGCAATGCGATTTTTGCAGCGAAAGCATTTTTTCATACAAAATCCCTCCTATTTTTCCATAAAATTCCTGATTCCATTTGTTATTGTACAATATTTGTTTATATATGACAAGTAAAAGCAAAAGAATACAAGTAATTTTAGATATTTATGGGATTTTGTCTAATAATTCTGTTAATGAATTAGCAGAAATGTCAGCATTGAAAGAATCAGAAGCTCTTCCTACACCTATAGCAATCATATTTACTTGTTTACACCCTTTTAGGTCATCTGTTGGATTATCCCCTATCATGTAGGCTTTCTCTGGATTCCCAGCTTGTTCTAAAGCCAATGCAAATATTTCTTTTTGCGGCTTATCATATCCTACCAAAGCGGAAACAATCATTCCACTGAAATAGGGGGCAATCCCCAAATGTTGAACAACTTGGATGGTTTCGGGAAAGTTATTTGACAAAAGATACTGTCGAAACCCACGGCGTTGAAACTCCTGAAGCACAAATTCTGCATCTGGTTTTAGGCGATGGCGATGTGACTGCACAATCCTTGTATGAATTTCTTTGGCAACCAACTGGCATTGGGGAAAAGATAATCCAAGCTGTGCAAATGCCTCCTCTAACTGCGTTTGGAATTGATTCCACCATTGGTCAGGGGAGCATAATTCACAGCCTACACGGTTAACAGGATTCCACCAAGGTAGAGTTGAATGATGAAAAGCATTTCGGATGGCTTCAAAGGCAATTGCTTTTTCTGGGAAATATTCCTGACAAATTTCTTGTGTTGCCAAATACCAGATTTGGTCTGGCTCGGTCAAGGTTCCATGAAAATCCCAAAACAAAACTGGTTTTTCTTGTAACACCGTACAAAATTCTTCATAAGTGTACATGGTATTTAGTACCTGACACAATGCTTTTTTGGAAAGACGAGGCGGAAGTCCAATGCGTTGCAAAAGATTTCGTCGAGCATCAGCACTCCCCTGTCCTCCAGATAACCCCCACTCAAACAAATCTGTATATGTAATTTCTCTACCTTCTCTTTGAGGGCGAGAGGTTGCCCCTGCCTGCATCAATGCTTTCCGAATTATATGGCTGGGAATACCTTCTACCCCTAGTGTTCTCTCTTTAGATGCATGGGTCTTTCTTCTTTCTTTTCCAATAACAGCTGGAATGTAAGCATGCCGGACATACTTTTCTCCTACAATATCTGTAATAAATTTTCGTATTTGAAAGCCTGCATTGTCTGCATCTGTGAGCAGAATAATTCCATGTGCTTGCCCCAAATGACGCAATAGCAACTGTTTTTCCTTATCTTTAAAGATGGCAAAACCACCTGTTGTAAGAATGGGAGCATCCACAATATCCGCTAACTTTATAGCATCATATCTTCCCTCTACAACAATGGTTTCCTTGATACGAAGTTTCTCCATTAGTATTTCCTTTCTGCTTGAATGATTTGAGTCAATGCTGTTTCCAACAGGATGGATTCTTCTATGGGAGAACGCTTCAAGTTTGTATCTAGTTCCAACAAAATCTGCAAAATCTCTTCCAACTGTTCTATTTTTAGTGTGCTAGCCGTTTGGGAGGCCTTTTTCAATCTCCAGTCGCTTCCCTTATAGGCAAAGTCCTTATGTACCTGTGTATAATTCCGTCCCACCTTCTGCCCACATTTTACCCGATACATATCAATGTAACTGCTGGACAATGCTCCTGCAATAGCAATGGGGTCATTTTGCTGGAATAGTAATTGCTGTAACCGTTCAAAGGCTTGCAGTTGTTTTCCCGATTGAACCATACGAACCATTTCAAATACATCTGCTTCTATATTTCGTACAGCCATGTCACTTACAAGCTGTCCAGTAATGGTTGTATAACCACTGGCTGCGGCTAATTTTTGTATTTCCTCCTTGAGTAAAAACAAATCTGTTCCGCATCTATCCAACAATGTTTGAGCAACATTTTTATCAATAGAAGTATCTAATTCTTTGGCGGTATCCATTACAAACTGTACCAATTCTGAACTACCCAATGGCGCAATCTCCATAGCAATGCCTATTTTTTCTATGGCTTGTATCAATGCTTTGGCACGTTTGGTACCCATAGCCTTGGTATCCTCAAAGGTAGATGTCAGAACAAAAATAGCATTTTCAGTGCTTTCTAATACTTGGCAGAATTCCTTAAAATCCTTTTCGGAAAATGCAGATGGTTGTACCAGAGGCATTTCCACAATACGTTTGTTTCCAAAAAAAGAAATAGTTCCCGCAGCCAGCACAATTTCTTCCACAGAAGGTGCAGGCCCTGCCAATACGGTTGGTGGTTCACTGTCCTCTTCTGAAAGGGCAGTCAACAACATTTTTGCAGCTTTATTGACTAAATAAAGTTCTGTGGAATAAAAATAGTACACAGAATGTATTGGCAATTTTTTAAAAAACTGTTCTAGTTTTTTTTCATTTACAATCATTTTAGATTTCCTTCCAATCTTATCCCTCTACCGGGCCAAATACGCACAGCCGGTTGTTCTCCTACTACTGAATTTTCCTGCAACCATGAATGAGCTTCTTTGGAGAGAAACCATTCCGCTTCTATACCACGGGGTTGGCTTTTTGTAGGAACAGCAAAGGTGACTTTTGGTAATTCCCACCAATATCCTTTTCCATAAGGAATTGCAACGGTAAGGCCATACACTTCTGCCAGTGCTAAGGCTGCTTGTTTTTGAGGATACAGAGCTATTGTCATTGTGTCATTGAGTGCAAAGACTTTCTCGCCTTCTATTGGGGTTTGGGAAATTTCAATGCTTTTTTCTTGGTCTACTTCTGGCAAAGCTTTTGCATTTGCTCGCATATCCACCAGTAGTTCTACGCGTAAATGGTGTTGATTTAAAAACTCTTTTACATCCTGCTGATTGCTGCTATTTCCACGAAAAAATACTACTGCTTCTTTCTGATGATATGCCACAACACAGGGATTATCTCTGCTTCCAATCAAGACCAATGTAACAGTAGGAGCCAAAATCATTTGGTTCATCACCAAACAGATTACCACCACCAAAGGAGTTACAAAAAACATCCAGATACTACGGCGAAAATTCCATAAAACAATCCACAATATTGCCAATATTAGTATCACTAAAAATGGATACATTCCTTGTATTGTTACTACTGCATTGGGTAAATCTGCAAAATAATTTGCAATTTGTATCAACCACTTTGCTAAAATCCCTACAAAAAAGGCTGCCATCTGATGAAAAAATGAACCTGTCAAAAACTGCCCCATAAAAATGCAAATCCATCCAAAAATGAGCAATGGTAAAAGTAAAAATCCCGTTGCTAAATTGGACAAAATAGAAAAGATGGCAATTTCACTTTCCAACAAAACCAGCACTGGTAAGGTTGCTAAAGATGCAAAAAAGCAAGGACTGACAACTTGAAGGGCTTTTAGGAAAAGGGCTTCTTTGTGTTTCAATGGATAGCCCCATGCCTGTTTTTCCCTAACTTTCAGCCGATGTAAAGCAATATCGCTGAAAAGAACTCCTGCTGTGGCAGATATACTCAACCAAAAAGAGGCATCCATACAAACAAAAGGGTTGGTTAGAACCAGTACCAAAACAGCAAATCCCAAACTGTTCAATCCATCTGCTTTGCGAAGAAAAAGCTGACACAAAGAATAAATTATCGCACCAGTGAGAGCACGAATCATAGAGGGAGAAAGCCCTGTTATCATTGCAAAAAGAATGGACAGAAGAATTCCAACAACAATGCCCATTTTGCGAAAACGGATCCTACCCAGCAATGCTGCCCAAATGCCACACCAAATACTAAGATGTAAACCAGATACAACCAACACATGAGATAATCCAGCTTTTTGAAATACCTCTTTTGTTTCGGATGAAAGGGCAGATTTATTCCCAATGCAAATAGCCGCAGCCACTGACCCGACCTCTGGATTCAAATATCGGGTGATAGATGCACTTAAGGATTCTTGAATCTCCTGAAAAAATATTTGGGGTGTGCTTGTACTATTAACTACAACAATATCTCCTGTTTCCCCTTCCAGAAAAATTCCATCTGCTTGTTTAAAAAATGCAAATTTATCTGCTGGGGGTAAAGAAAATTGCATTTCTCCTTCTATAATTTCTCCCGGAACCATACCAGCAGGCACCAAAATTTGTGCACGATATCCTTTTAGCCATTCTTTAGGATGCTGTATAATTTGCCCTGTTGCGTGCTGAGTTTCTGGAGAATAACCAGCAGAAACTTCTTCTATTAGAAATGTGGTTTTCTCATAATCCAATGACAAAGATTGCAAAGGTTCTACTACATAAAATTTCGTCCAACCGTGGCAGAAAAATACCATAGCAACAGTGGCAGTTATACATAAAGGAAAAGCCCTTTTCCAAACAAGAAGCACAAAAAACAGCATAACACAAAAAGCCGCCAGCAGAAAGCACGCTGCTGACGGCATTACTAGTGCCGCTATTTGTGCTACTAAGGCACTTACTCCCAAACAGAGCAGCGGTCTTGTTCTCATTTATTCGTGAAAAAGCAAAGGCAGGGTTTCCAAATAGATAATATCCTGTCGTTGGGCTGCATCACCCTCTGCCAAAACAGCCGCTTTCCCCACAACAGTTCCTTCGCTGCGGCCTACTAGTGCCTCCAAAGCGTGCAGGCTGCCTCCTGTGCTGATTACATCGTCCACAATCAAAACACGTTTGCCATTCATGGCTAGAAGGTCTTTTTTGTCAATCACCAATCGCTGTTTTGCAGCGGTAGTGATGGATTGGTCTTCTACTATTACTGGCTCTTGCATATACAGCTTTGGGCCTTTGCGAGCAGGGATATACACCTTACCGCTTTGACGGCTCATTTCATAAGCCAAAGGAATTCCCTTGGCCTCTGCTGTAACAATAACATCAAATTCTGGACATTTCTTCAACAAAGCTGTAGCACAAGCTACAGTCAACTCCACATCGCTAAACATAATAAATGCTGCGATAGAGAACTTATCATTTACTTTGCAAACAGGAAGTTGACGTGTTAGTCCTGCTACATGTAGTGTATATGTTTCTTGCATTTTGCGAAACTCTCCTTTTTAGAATGTGGCCTCTTTGTCTATCAGCCCGGAGGCCATGCCAAACTTCTTTTTGCCAATACATGAAAATGCAGATGATGTACACTTTGACCTGCATCTTCTCCGCTATTGGTTACCACACGATATCCTTTTTCTAAGCCCATCTCTTTGGCAATTTGGGCAATCACAGCAAAAATGTGTCCTACTAGCTCTCCATCTTCTGGTTGAATTTCTGCGGGAGAACCAATATGCTTTTTGGGAATTACCAAAAAATGAACAGGGGCTTGAGGGTCAATGTCATGGAATGCAAGAACACTTTCATCCTCAAACACCTTATTTACAGGGATTTCCCCTGCTGCCATTTTACAAAACAGGCAATCCATTGGTGTTCACTCCGTTTCCTTACAAAATTTTTATTAGGTCATTTGCCCACGAAAAATAGACAAATGACCTAGCACCCTATTCTTTTATGCCTTAATATTTTGGGCAACAATACCAGCAACTGCGGCTAGTGCTTCATCTACTTTGGTGGCATCCTTGATACCAGCCATAGCCATATCTGGCTTACCGCCGCCGTTTCCTCCGGCAATAGCAGCAATAGCTTTTACCAGTACGCCAGCCTTCAAGCCTTTTTCCTGTGCTTTTTTGCCCACAGAAACAGCCAAAGTGGTTTTACCCTCGGACTGGGTGCAGATTGCAGCCACTGCACCGGGAGCACGGTCACGAATTTTTTCACACATGCTGCGCAGAGCTTCGCTATCTGTACCGCTAAAGAAAGCTGTTATAATGGAAACTCCCTCCACCTCTTGTGCATTTTCAAACAGTCCTTCTACCTGAGAAGCAGCAGCGGCAGCCTTCAATTCAGATAGTTCTTTTGTCAAAGCTCGGACTTCTCCTGCCATAGCAGCTGCACGATGTGCCAAATCATTGGGATTGGGCACCTTCAAAGCAGCAGCAGTATCTTGGATAAGCTGTGTGCGTTCCTCCAGCAGACGCAGAACACCAAAACCAGTTGTACCTTCGATACGACGAATGCCCGCAGCAACACTGGATTCACTGAGAATTTTGAAGCAGCCTAATTGTGCAGTATTGGAAACATGGGTACCACCACAAAACTCTGTAGACCAACCATTGATGTCAACTACTCGTACAACATCCCCATATTTCTCTCCAAACAGGGCCATTGCACCCATCTTTTTGGCTTCCGAAATGGGAAGATTTTGCACAGTAACATCCAATGCTTCAAAAATCTTTTCATTTACAATTTTTTCAACGGTTGCCAACTCTTCGGCAGTTACGGCACTAAAGTGAGTAAAGTCAAAACGAACACGCTCATCATCCTCATAAGAACCAGCCTGATGTACATGGCTACCCAAAACATCACGCAAAGCCTTTTGCAGCAAATGGGCAGAGGTGTGATTGCGTGCAATAGCTGCCCGACGCAGCTTATCTACACTGGCTGTAACAGTTTCACCCTGTTTGATAGTTCCTTCCTGCAATGTGCAAGAATGAACAAAATATCCCTTGGGAGTTTTCTTTACAGCTTGCACCAACAGTTTTGCCCCATTTTCACCGGTTAAAACACCAGTATCAGCAACCTGTCCGCCGCTTTCTGCATAGAAGGGGGTACGGTCTAAAACCACTAGAACCCCTTCTTTTTCTCCATCATCTGTTGCAATTGCATCTTGTAAACTTTCGCCATCAGACAAAGATACCACTTTAGAGGTAGTTTCCAAACAGTCATAGCCTACAAACTGGGTAGGCTCTGCCTCTGCTTCTGCAAAGAGGTCGGTAGTCCAGCCAGAAATATCACGGGACATGCGGTCAGCGCGGGCAGCCTCTTTTTGCTTTTTCATAGCTGCATGGAATCCTTCTTCGTCCACAGAAATTCCCTGTTCTGCTGCAATCTCTTTGGTCAAATCCAAGGGGAAACCAAAAGTATCATTCAGACGGAAAGCGTCTGCACCAGCAAGGACTTTTTCTTTTCCCTCTTGTGCATTTTTGTTGATTTCTTCAATCAAATCGTTGAGAATTGTCATGCCTTGGTCAATGGTTTTGTAGAAGCTCTCCTCCTCAGTGCCAATAACCTTTTTAATATAATCCGCATGTTCAGCCAATTCAGGGTAGCCTGCACGGCTTGCCTCAATTACGCTATCTGCCAATTCTGTCAAGAAGGGCCGACCAATGCCCAGCATTCTTCCATGACGGGCAGCACGGCGAAGCAGACGACGCAAAACATACCCACGGCCCGCATTAGAAGGCAAAATACCATCACTTACCATAAAGGTGGTAGAACGAATATGGTCAGTGATAACACGGATAGAAATGTCATCCTTTTCATTTTGACCATAGGTTTTTCCTGCAATCTTTTCTACCAAATGCAAAGTAGATTGAACAGTATCTACTTCAAACAGATTGCTTACCCCCTGCATAACGCAAGCCAAACGCTCCAAACCCATGCCTGTATCAATATTGGGGCGTTCTAGACGAGTATAGGTTCCCTTCCCATCAGAATCAAACTGGCTAAATACCAAATTCCAAACTTCCATATATCGGTCGCAGTCACAACCTACCTTACAGGTGGGCTTATGGCAGCCGTATTCCTCGCCACGGTCGAAATAAATCTCGCTGCAAGGGCCGCAGGGGCCAGAACCATGCTCCCAGAAATTGTCCTCTTTTCCGAAACGAACCATATGGTCTTCTGGAATGCCAATTTTCTTTGTCCAGATGTCGTAGGCTTCGTCATCCTCCAAATACACAGAAATATACAAGCGGTCAGCAGGAATCTGCAAGTCCTTCGTTAGGAACTCCCATGCCCATGGAATTACTTCCTCTTTAAAGTAATCTTGGAAGCTAAAGTTGCCCAACATTTCAAAGTAGGTTCCATGACGAGAAGTAATGCCTACACGCTCAATGTCAGGGGTACGAATACATTTTTGGCAAGTAGTTACACGATGGCAAGGGGGTTCTTCCTGTCCCAAAAACCATTTTTTCATGGGAGCCATACCACTGTTAATTAGCAAAAGGCTATTGTCATCCTTTGGCACCAGAGGAAAGCTATCCAGCCGCAGATGTCCCTTACTTTCAAAAAATTTTAGATACCGTTCACGCAGTTCATTTAAGCCTGTCCATTGCATGATACACAATTCTCCATTTCTCTTTTATATTACTCTTTTTTCTGAAAATACGTGCATTTTTTCAAAAAGATAAGCCTCCGCCCCTATACACCATAGGGACGAAGGCCTTTGCTCTCCGTGGTACCACCCAGCTTGTGCAAAAGCAACCCTTTTGCACCACTTTCGTTGCGTTAACGCCGCCTACGCCTGCTCTCGCAGGAAACTCCGGGGCGGCATCCAACCACAACAGAACAAAACTTTCACACCGAACAAGTTTCTCTCTGGAGATACTGCTTTATGATTGTTAACCCCATCAACATTTACAACGCATTTTCAATTGGTTTATATTCTACCACAAATGTTCACATTTTACAAGTAGTTGTTTCACTTTTATATGCATTCAAGTGTACCTATTAAAACTTTCTATAAGTAAAGTATCAAGGTGCCTTGACATTTATTTTTTTCGACAGTATACTATCTTATGGAAAGGAGTATATAAGGCTTATGCAGCAGCAATCAGATTCTCTTATCCACCAAGTGGTGGGACAATTGCGAGCTTGTGGACATTTTCTGTACTATCGCATGGGAGGAAAAGCTGGCAGACAACGTATTTTGGTTACTTTGCTAAAACACCCAGAAATCTCACAAAAAGACTTGCAAGGAATCTTACAGATTCAGTCTGGTTCTTTGAGTGAGGTAATCATCAAATTGGAATCCGATGGATTGATTGAAAAAGTTCGAAGTAGAAAGGATGGTCGTCAACTTACTGTAAGGCTAACCCCTGATGGAAAAAAAGAAGCAGAATCTCTAAAAATGGTTTATGAAGAAAAAATTTCTAAAATGATGGATTGTCTTTCTCCTGAGGAGTTAGATAATTTGCACATCTTATTAGGAAAAATGCTGAATCACTGGGAGGAATTAAATTTGTCTTTGGAGCAGAAGGATTCGGAAACAAACCAATAGAGTTTTACTTTTAGGAAAGGAAGGATAAAATGATTCGTCAATTAGCAAAAAGCATTCGAGAGTACAAAGCGGCTTCCATTGCTACACCAATTCTTGTTGCTGGTGAAGTAGTAATGGAATGTATAATTCCATTTGTCATTGCAATTTTGATTAATGAAATTAAAGCTGGTTGTAGCATAGATGTCATATTAAAATATGGCATAATTTTGGTTGTAATGGCTGCATTATCCCTGTTATTTGGTGCTTGGGCAGGTTCTACCTGCGCAACAGCTTCCTGTGGTTTAGCTAAAAATTTACGTAAAGATATTTTTTACAGCATCCAGAGTTACTCTTTTGAAAATATTGATAAATTTATGACCTCATCGCTGGTAACTCGTATGACCACAGATGTTACCAATGTGCAAACTGCTTATATGATGCTAATTCGTATGGCAATTCGTGCGCCATTGATGCTGGTGTTTGCTTTTATAATGGCTTTTGTGATGGGGGGAAAAATGGCTTGGATTTTTTTGGTTGTAGTACCAATACTAGCGGCAGGATTGGCAGCAGTTATTTATAAAGTTCGTCCCCTATTCAAAAAAGTTTTTAAGAAGTATGATGCTTTGAATCAATCTGTACAAGAAAATATTAAGGGTATGCGAGTGGTGAAATCCTTTGTGCGTGAGGATTATGAACAGAAAAAATTCAACCATGCGGCAGAGGATGTTTGTGCAGATTTTACAAAGGCAGAACGCATTTTGGCATTGAATAATCCACTGTTGCAATTTTGCATTTATGCAGTTATGGTATTTGTGCTTTCCTTTGGTTCCTACACCATTGTTACTTCTCGTGGAATGGATTTGGATGTAGGGCAACTTTCTTCTCTTTTGACATACAGTTTTATGATGCTAAGTAGTTTGATGATGCTGTCTATGGTGTTTGCTCTTATTACTTTAGCAGGAGAATCTGCAAAACGTATTGCAGAAGTTCTTTCTGAAAAAAGCACTTTGTCCAACCCTGAAAATCCTGTCCGTGAAGTGGAAGATGGCTCTATCTCTTTTGAACATGTAAACTTCAAATATTCTAAAAATGCAAAGCGAATGGTTTTACAGGATATTAACTTAGATATCCGTTCTGGCGAAACCATTGGTATCATTGGCGGTACGGGTTCTTCTAAGTCCTCTTTAATTCAGCTTATTTCTCGCCTATATGATGTTACCGATGGCAGCATAAAAGTGGGCGGTAGAGATGTGCGAGAATATGATTTGGAATCTTTGCGCAACCAGGTTGCTGTTGTTTTGCAAAAAAATATTCTTTTCTCTGGCACCATTAAGGAAAATTTGCGTTGGGGTAACAAAGAGGCTACAGATGAAGAAATGATACAGGCTTGTAAAATGTCCTGTGCAGATGAATTTGTTTCTCAATTCCCAGATGGATATGATACTTACATTGAACAAGGTGGTGCCAATGTATCTGGTGGACAAAAACAGCGGCTTTGTATTGCAAGGGCTCTGTTAAAAAAGCCCAAAATTTTAATTTTGGATGATTCTACCAGTGCGGTTGACACTAAAACAGATGCAAAAATCCGAAAAGCAATGGCTGAGTACATCCCATCTACTACTAAAATTATCATTGCACAACGTACATCCTCAGTAGAAAATGCAGATAGAATCATTGTTATGGACGGGGGAAAAATAGCAAATGTCGGAACTCATGCGGAACTTTTGAAGAGCAGCAGTATTTATCGGGAAATCTACATCTCCCAAAATAAGGAAAGTAAGGAGAGTGAAAATATTGAATAAGCAGCAATCAACTACCATCCGACGACTTTTTAAAACCATTCTTGGGTTTTATCCTGTAATGCTGCCAGTGACAATTTTTTGCATTATTTTTAATGCAGCAGTTAGCTCATTGCCTTCTATCTTTATGCAAAATATTATTGCCACATTGGAAACCAGTTGGCAAAGTGGAGATTGGAACGCTGTTAGTGGAAAGATTTTAAATTTGGTTCTTATTTTGACTATCTTCTATCTACTTTCTCTGATAGCAGGATTTATATTTAACCAACTGATGGCCATTATCACACAGGGCACATTAAAAAAGATGCGTGAAGAAATGTTTAATGGTATGCAACGATTGCCTATTAAATATTTTGATACCAACAACCATGGCGACATTATGAGCTACTATACCAATGATATAGATACTTTGCGCCAGATGGTATCTCAAAGTTTCCCTCAGCTGTTGGTATCTGGTATCACTGTATTTACTGTATTTTGCATTATGATATACTATTGTGCTTGGCTTACCTTAGTTGTTGTGTTAGGTGTAATTTGTATGACCGCAATCATCAAAAAAGTTGGTGGCGGGTCGGCAAAATTTTTCTTCCGCCAGCAAAATGCTTTGGGTAAGCTAGAGGGTTTTGTAGAAGAAATGATGAATGGTCAAAAGGTCATCAAGGTATTTTGTCATGAAGAGGAAAGCAAAGTTGATTTTGACAAATTGAATGATGCACTTTTTGAAGAATCTGAAAAAGCAAACCGTTATGCGAACATTTTAGCCCCCATTCTAAACAACATAGGAAATGTGCTTTATGTGTTGGTTGCTATTACAGGAGGCGTTTTGCTTTTGGCACAAGTTCCAAATATCAGCCTCTCCGGTTTGCCCATTGGAATTAGTATTGTGGTTCCTTTCCTGAATATGACCAAACAGTTCGCTGGAAATATTGGTCAAGTTTCTCACCAAATCAATGCTGTTGTTATGGGTATGGCTGGTACACAGCGTATTTTCAACCTTATGGACCAACAACCCGAACAAGACAATGGCTATGTAACTTTGGTTAATGCCATTGAAGGCCCCAACGGAATCCAAGAATCTGAAAAGCGTACAGGTGTATGGGCATGGAAACACCCCCATCAGGCAGATGGCAGCGTTACTTATACAAAGCTGACAGGTGATGTACGGCTTTTTGATGTAGATTTTTCCTATGAAGAAGGAAAGACTGTTCTACACAATGTTTCCCTGTATGCAAAACCCGGCCAAAAGGTAGCCTTTGTAGGTTCTACTGGTGCAGGTAAAACAACCATTACCAATCTGCTGAACCGTTTTTATGATATTGCAGATGGTAAAATCCGATACGATAATATCAACATCAATAAAATCCGAAAAAGTGACCTTCGCCGTGCTTTGGGTGTTGTTTTACAAGATACCAATCTTTTCACTGGCACTGTAATGGATAATATTCGCTATGGAAAATTGGAAGCTACTGACGAAGAATGTATCGCAGCTGCAAAACTAGCAGGTGCAGATGATTTTATTACAAGGCTTCCAAATGGTTACGAAACCATGTTGACCGAAAACGGCGCAAACCTTTCTCAAGGACAGCGGCAGTTGCTTTCCATTGCTCGTGCTGCTGTGGCAGACCCTCCTGTTATGATTTTGGATGAAGCTACTTCTTCCATCGATACCAGAACCGAGGCGATTGTACAGCGTGGAATGGATGCACTTATGGAAGGCCGGACTGTATTTGTTATTGCACACCGTTTGTCCACTGTTAAAAATTCCGATGTAATTATTGTTTTAGACCATGGTCGCATTATTGAGCGTGGCAATCATGAGGAATTGCTAGCACAAAAAGGACAATACTACCAGCTTTATACTGGTGCATTTGAATTGGAATAAATTTTTTATCTGTAATCATGTAGCAGCAGGCTATTGAAACATTGAGTTTCAATAGCCTGCTGTTTTGCTATACAATAAAAGTTTTTAAGATGGTTGTAAATATTCCAAAGCATTGCACAGTTCTGCAAAAATCTCGGCGGCTTTTGCACTTCCCTGCAATGTGGAATCCAAAAGAACAACAATTGTGTATCGTGGGGTTTTTGCGGGCCAAAAACCAGCAAACCACACATCTGTCAGTTCTTTTTCATCCTCATTAAATCGACCTGTTTGGGCAGTGCCTGTTTTTCCTGCGGCACCTCCAAAAGTGGGTGATGCCTTTTGTCCTAATCCTTCATTTACTACACCTTGCAGCATAGATTTTACCAGTTTGCAGCTTTCTTTTGAAATGATTTGTTTTTCTTGCTCAAAATACAAAGATGGTTCCAATGTTCCAGTCCCCTCATTGATTAAGCCTTTTATCAATGTGGGTTGTCGGTACATCCCCTCATTGGCAAAAACATTCATCATTGCAGCTACCTGTACAGGGGTAGCTGTAAATTTTCCCTGTCCAAAGCTGAAGTTTGCCAACTCACCACTGGATTCCAGTTGTTCCATAGTAGGCAATGTTCCCGAAGCACTTTTTAGAGCTGCATCAAAATACAAAGGTTTTCCAAATCCCGCCTGTTGTGCAATGGATAAGGCCTGATTTGCACCAAGCCATTGACCCAACTGCACAAAATAACAGTTGCAGCTTTGTGCAATCGCCTGTGACATATTGATGGTACCATGAGCAACACCATCTACACACCGATAAATTTGACCATCTACATCTATCCAGCCTTTGCACTCATACACGTCCTCTGGATTCCATCCTTGTTCCAATGCTTGTGCTGCCAATAGTGGTTTGAATACAGAACCCACATTAAACGCCGAGAAATTGCGGTTGATAAGGGATGTATCCTCTGCCTCTATGCTTTTTTGTATATTCAAAGGGTCAAAAGTGGGCATACTTACGGCTGCCCGAATTTCTGATGTGGCTGTATCTAAAATAAGGATTGCCCCCTGCTGCATTTTGTCCGTTGCTACTCCCTCTGCAATTCTTTGTACAGCTGTGTCAATGGTAAGTTGTACTCCCTGTTGGCTGGTTGGTACTGTTTGAAGCAAAGGACTGGTATCTTCCATCAAAGAACCTCTAGCAGTAGTTGCACAACGAACTACATCTCCTTGGGGCTGGTATAAAATATCATCAAATGCTTGTTCTACTCCAGACACTCCATGTCCCTCTTGGTTTACATATCCCAAAATGTGCACTGCAATGGGTAAGGGAAATTCCCTCTTTTTTTCAGCTACCGAAAAAATCCCCTTTTGTGTTAGGTCTTGTTGTACTGGAATTAGAAAAGGAGTGGCTGCTGTACTTGCTCGTTGATATAGTTCGGTTTGGCTTTGATAAGGAACATAGCGGAATAGTTTTACATAGCTATCATCTCCGGGCAAAGCTAAAGCATACCACTGCTGTATAATGCCGGTAAGTGGATTTTTGTTTACATCGTAAATTTGTCCCCTTTTGCTGGGAAGCTCTAAAGTTGTTATGGTTTGGTTTCTTGCATTTTCGGCGTAGTTTTGGTTGGATGCTAACAAGTATAATCTTGCTACAATTCCCAAAAATAAAAGCAAAAAAGCCCCATATACCCACAGTAGTCTTTTTTCTTTCATAGTAGTTTTCCTCCTTTCCCAGTGTGGAAAAGTATGGGAATTTTTTGCTGGATTATTCAGCTTTGTGATGTTTAAAATTATATATAAACTAATTTCGCTAAATATTTTATAAGAATTCACTTATACAATCACATTACAAAATGTATATCCTATGATTCATCTGAATAATCAGTTAGGTTTTTTTGTAGATTTTCCAGAAACAACTCAGCAGCTTTGGAAAATGTCTGGTACTTTTTCCATACCAAATACATTCCCAATTTCAGCTGTGGTTTTAAAGGGCGAAAACAAAGGGTGCTGCCTGTGGTGTTAATGAGTTTATCCAGAGCAAAGGCATAGCCCATTCCTTCATCCACCATCAAAGAGGCATTGTAGATTAAATTGTAAGTAGCTACGGTGTACAATTCGTTGGGTTCTTTTTTTAGCCACCGATACAGGCCGCTTTTATTATCCACTTGTCTGGAAAGTATTAAAGGCTTATCCCATAAATCTTCTGGTGAAATACACTCCTTTTTTGTCAAAGGGCTATTGCAGCGCATTAAAACACCCCATGTATCTTTCATAGGCAATTCTATGTAGTTATACTTTACCTTATCAATATCCCCCAAAAGAATGCCGAAGTCTAACAATCCTTTGTCAAGGCGTTCACAAACATCCATAGCATCTCCGCTGACAATGTGAAAATGAATATTGGGATAGCTTTGTTGAAGGATGTTTGCTGTTTTTGCAATCTGTCGCATGCCATCTGTTTCACCAGTGCCGATATAAATATCTCCACTTATAGTATCGCCAGATTGCATAACCTCTTTTTCAGTACGCCCCACTAGGTCGAGAATTTCCTCTGCTCTTTTTCGTAAAAGCATTCCTTCTTCTGTCAATGTAATCTTTCGATTGCCTCGAATCATCAACTGCTTCCCTAATTGCTCTTCCAATTCCTTTAGTTGTCTGGATAAAGTTGGCTGTGTAAGATGCAATGACTGTGCTGCCGCTGATATATTTTGCTCTTTTGCCACTGCAAGAAAATATTGTAATACTCTTAGTTCCATAAGTATCCCTCCTACAACCAGAGAGTACCACAAATTTCTATGCCTATCAAGCATAATTCACTATTCTTTATAGGTATTTGATATAGAAAAACAGCGGTGATATACTGATTTTATAGAAGAAATATATCTGGAGGAAAAAATGGAGCTTAGAGAATTTTTAGAGCATTTGAATAGTGGTACACCAGTTATAGGCGGCAGCGATACGCATGTATATATGCATACTGTAAGTCAAGAGGCATTGAAGATTACCACAGAAATAAACACAGGGTATCATGAGCCCTCTGAGTTACGAGCCCTGTTTTCCAAACTAATTGGAAAGGAAGTAGACGAAAGTTTTGGATTGTTTCCCCCATTCTACACCGATTGCGGAAAAAATATTACTATTGGCAAAGGTGTGTTCATCAATATGGGATGTAAATTCCAAGACCAAGGGGGTATTTTTATTGGAAATGGTGTGCTAATTGGACACAATGTGGTTTTGGCTACTTTGAATCATGCCATGTCACCAAATCAGCGAAGTACAATGATTCCCAAACCTATCCACATTGGGGAAAATGTATGGATTGGTTCCAATTCAACCATTCTTCCCGGTGTTACCATTGGTGATGGTGCCATCGTTGCAGCTGGTGCTGTTGTCACAAAAGATGTACCTGAAAATACCATTGTTGGTGGTGTACCTGCAAAAGTTATGCGATATATAAAGGAGGATTTTTCTATGGAATCACTAAATATGAGCCAAGAATGTGAGGTATGATTCTGGTGATAAAAGGGCTTTTCATTCTTTTTATGATTCTTACACTTTCTGGTTGCCATAGCGAGGAAAGCAATTTTGTCAAAGAATCCACTTCCCCATCCTCTGCGGCATTGGAACAAGAATCTTCTATTAGTCAGGACATAGAAACAACAGAGTTAAATCAGGAGGATTGCTCTTTGAAAATTACCATTGGTGAACATACATTTTATGCAGCTTTTGCAGATAATCCTTCAGCGGAAGAATTTAGAGAATTGCTTGCAGAAGGCCCCATTACAATTACAATGAAGGACTATGGTGGGTTTGAAAAGGTTGGCCCTCTCGGAACAACACTAACCCGCACAGATGCAAAAATTACAACTGAGCCGGGAGACATAATATTATATCAAGGCAACCAAATTACCATTTACTATGGGGTAAATTCTTGGAACTTCACCAAATTGGCAAAAATTAGTGATTCCTCTGGATTAAAGGATAAACTGGGAACAGGAACTATTGAAGCAACTTTTTCTCTTGAAACTCAGGAGTAAATTGGTTAGATGATGATTTATTATTCTGTATCTTAAACATTCTACAAAAGAATAGGAGGATTTTTTTATGGCAGTAAAACAAACAGCTGGACGGGATGCCTTGGGAGAATTTGCACCCAAGTTTGCACAGTTGAATGATGATGTATTGTTTGGTGAAGTTTGGAGTCGGGAAAATTTGCTTTCTTTGCGTGATAGGTCACTGGTTACAGTTGTATCTTTAATGTCACAAGGGTTGGTTGACTCCTCTTTTCAATATCACTTACTCAATGCAAAGAAAAATGGCATAACCAAAACAGAAATGGCTGAAATTTTGACACATGCTGCTTTCTATGCTGGTTGGCCCAAAGCATGGGCAGCTTTTTACATGGCAAAAGAGGTTTACAAAGAAGATGGCAATGATGGCGGAAAATCTGCCCATGAAAACAGTATGATTTTCCCCATTGGACAGCCCAATAATGCCTTTGCACAGTATTTTGTTGGACAAAGCTATCTTGCACCACTTTCCAGCAGTCAGGTAGGGATTTTCAATGTAACTTTTGAACCCAAATGTCGCAATAATTGGCATATTCACCATGCTGACAAAGGTGGTGGTCAAATTTTAATCTGTGTAGCTGGCCGAGGCTACTATCAAGAGTGGGGAAAAGCTCCACAAGAATTGCATCCGGGGGATGTGGTAAATATTCCAACAGGGGTGAAACACTGGCATGGTGCTGCTCCTGACAGTTGGTTTTCTCATTTGGCAATCGAGGTACCTGGTGAGGGCTGCTCCAATCAATGGCTAGAGGCCGTTGACCAAGAGGAATATAGTAAATTGAACTAAGAAAATTATTAAATCAAAAATAATTTATATTTGAGAAGCCACCTGAACAGTTTCTGTTCAGGTGGCTTCTGCCTTTAGGGATAGAATTATTCACAAATCTATGGTAATATTTATTTCGTTAAAGTGAATGATACATCAAGATTTTTTAATACCTTAAAATAGAAGGGATGAAAACTATGGGTTTTTGGTGGTTTATGTTTGTATGCAATATGCTTGTTCCTGCAACAATGATTATTGCAGGTTATAGGATGTGGAAACATTGTCCCCATAATATTAACCCTATTTCTGGTTATCGCACAAAACGCTCTATGAAAAATATGGACACTTGGAAGTTTGCTCATAACTACTGTGGGCGGCTATGCTGGAAAGCTGGGTGGATTCTGGCTATTCTAACTGCTTTGGTACAACTGCCATTTACAAATAGCAGTGTAGATGAAATTGGATTTTTTTCTTTGGTGATTATATCCGTACAGGCAGTAACACTGCTATTGTCTATAATTCTAACAGAAAATGCTCTTAAAAAAATTTTTAATGATGATGGAAGTTTGAGATAAATTGCAAGCTGTTAACAAATTGAGCTAAAACAACCATTTCTACTTTCCCCTATGTGCTGTTTTTATCATATTACTTTCGCTTCAACTTAAACTTGTATTATCAGATAAACTATGCTATGATGAAATGGCAACTGGTTCGAAAACCTCCCAGTATAAAAAACTAGGCAAAATGAATCATGAAATAGTAGACCTACGAAAGTAGGTCTGTTTGTTGATGCTTTTGTTTATTGGGAGGATAAACAAAAGCATTTTTTTATGGAGGGAAAAAATGAGAAAAAGAAAAGTAATTATTGACTGTGACCCGGGTATTGATGATAGCCTTGCAATTATGCTAGCATTACAGTCTTCAGAGATGGAAGTAGTTGGCATCACAATTGTATGCGGAAATGCACCAGTAGAAATGGGATTTGAAAATGCAAAAAAGGTTTTGCAGCAGATGGGACGCTTGGATATTCCGGTTTATATTGGCGCAGATAAGCCAATAAAGCGGGAATATGTTAATGCATTGGACACACATGGCCCAGATGGACTTGGAGAAAGTTTTCTTCCCGATGTGGCCGGATATCATCAGGAAATGTGTGCAGCAGAATTTCTATCACACACATTGAAGCAAGATAAAATATCCATAATTGCTTTAGGCCCTATGACAAACCTTGCAGAACTGATTAAAGTAGACAAAGAAGCATTTTTGCAAATTGATGAACTAGTTTCCATGGGTGGTTCCTATAAGAGCCATGGAAACTGCTCACCTGTTGCAGAGTACAACTATTGGTGCGACCCAGATGCAGCAGCACTTGTCTATGAAACCATGTATGCAGCAGGTAAACAAATTCATATGGTTGGGTTAGATGTAACGAGAGAAATTGTTTTGACCCCCACAATATTGGAGTATATGTGCCGCCTAAATCAAGAGATAGGTATGTTTGTCCGAAAAATTACAAAATTCTATTTTGATTTTCACTGGCAATGGGAACACATTATTGGATGTGTTATCAATGACCCACTTGCTGTAGCTTATTTTCTGGATAAAAGTATATGTGATGGATTTGACTCTTTTGTGCAGGTAGAAACACAGGGCATTTCTATGGGACAAACTGTAGTAGATGCCATGAATTTTTATAGAAAAAAAGCAAATGCCAAAGTTCTCACAAAGACAGACACCAAACGCTTTTTTGAATTATTTTTTTCAAGAGTGTTGGAAATTGATGTAGAGCAACTTGACATATTGCAGGATATTGTGTAAGGGGTGTTTCAATTTTTATGAAAACGGGAAAAATTTCGGTTCGTAATCTTTGTTTTGTTGCCTTTGCAATTTGTATCAACTTCATAGGGGGCCAAATTGCACTGTTTTTAAGATTGCCTATCTACTTGGATAGCATTGGAACCATGTTTATAGCTATTAGCCTTGGCCCACTATATGGGATGCTTCCCAGTGTTTTAAGTGGTCTTTTAATGGGTGTGACAGTGGATATTTACTCCTTATATTATGCCCCAGTAGGAATTATACTGGGCTTTATAACTGGATTGGTATACAAAAAATACAATCCTCAAAAATGGTGGATTCTAATTGCTGCTGCTGTAATTACCATTCCATCTACCATTGCAAGTGCGTGTATAACAGCGTTTCTATTTGGAGGTATTACTTCTTCTGGCTCATCCCTTCTGGTTCAGTTGCTTGCACAAACACCACTTGGAATGGTTGGAAGCTCTTTTGTAGTTCAGGTGGTTACAGATTATATTGACCGTGTTATATGCCTCTATTTTGTTTCAGCACTAGTAAAAGCAACCCGTAGAAATTAAAGGAGTGTTTTCAAAATGAATATATTGATTACTGGAACCTGTTCAGGAATTGGAAAGGGCTGCGCCGAATATTTCCTAAAAAAAGGACATCGTGTGTATGGCTTCGATTGGAAAGACTCTACAGTTGTGGATGAAAATTATACACATTTTTGCCTAGATATTAGAAATAAAGACATCTATCCAGAACTTCCAGCTATGAACATTATTGTCAACAATGCAGGTGTACAAAATAACGATGACATTGACATCAATCTAAAGGGTACAATATCCATAACAGAACATTATGGGATACATCCAGAAATTAAATCCATTGTAATGATTGGGTCTGCTAGTGGACATACTGGTTCAGAATTTCCTGAATATGCTGCCAGCAAAGGTGGTGTACTTGCGTACACCAAAAATGTTGCCATGCGGGTTGCAAAGTATCAGGCAACCTGCAACAGTTTAGATTTTGGAGGTGTTATGACAGAATTGAACAGACCTGTTATGGAGAATCCCGCTTTGTGGAATGAGATTATGAATCTTACCCCTTTAAAACGATGGATGAGCGTGGAGGAAGCTGCGGAATGGGTTTATTTTATTTCTGTCACTAATCGATTCTGTACTGGACAAAATATTTTAATTGACGGATTGGAAGCAGGAAATTGCAATTTTATATGGCCAGAACAAACAAACTGATGGCATATATCCACAATATAATCTATCCAAAATTTCTTATTTTTTATTCGTTTTCCTATCTACATCAAAAACCAGCTTCAGGAATGAAACTGAAGCTGGTTTTTCTACAAACTAAAACGATTTTATTGGTTGGTTTAATCTTTTGGAATAAACAAATCACGAATATTTTGATAGGATTTTTTACGTTTTCCTGTATCTAGCCCATCGGAAAAATCATAGGTGTGTCCTCTGGTACAGTTTTGCATTGCCAATACTGGTTGTTCTTTCATAGAATCCAGCAATAAATCTAAATAGTAGCGGATGGCAACAACATCGTAATGAATGTTATAAACAGGTGTGGTATAGTTTTGTATAGTCGTTTTCTTCGGGGTATGTTCACAGTTAATGTACTGATATACATCCCCTACCAATGTGTGCACTTCTTCCCTATCATCATTCAAGTACAACATTGCATAATTTTGTTCCTCTTTTAACAAAACAATATGGGTATGGTAGGTATTTCCTTGGTCATTCATCCATTGCCAACTTAACCGAAGTTTTTGTATGTCATTTTGCAGATATTGCGCCAAAGCAAGATGAACCAAATGTTGATTCACAGGAGAAATTTTCATGCTGGATAATGTTCCCTCTGTAGATATTTTTTCCATATACATAGGCGGAACTGGCATTAGAAATTTTGCTTGCAGGGATGCTTGTGTTGTAATCATTCGGTCTACTCCAAATCCACCTAGTTTCATTTTTTGCAAACGATAGGTAGGTTTTCCTTTGTGGAGATTTACCTCTGTTGACCAAACATATTTTCTGCTACTATATTCTGGGTTCCCATTCCCTACCGTGACAGATGCAGGTGGTAGTTTACCAAAACCTATCATGTACAGTAGCGGACAGAGTTGTTTCACCATCCAAATTGGGTTTTCAAAAATATTGTATATAGGCAATTTCCCACGGCCAAAAGGAACATATTCTACCCATTCAGAGTCTACCGTTTCATAAATTTCTGGTTTGGAAAGTAAGGCAGCATAAGAATCCTCACCATCTAAAAAGTACAAACATGCATAGCAATTTTCACTATAGGGATTTCGTAGAATGACTAAGGATTGTCCTCCCATCTGTTCCCAATAGAGCTCTAACCGCCGGCCTTTTGTTTTTACAAAGCGTTCTATTTCCTCTTGCAGCCCTTCTCTAGTAATATCCTCTTGTTCCAACACCAATGTTGGATGTTGCAATGGATTTTCTATAAATACTTTTGTAGGAAGAATTTTTAGGGTAGACAGATTTACAAAACTATCTTGTAACAAAAGACCAAAGCCCTGCTTTATCAGTTTCAATACCGTTTGGTAGTTGTTCTGCTGTTGGGTTAGTTCTTGGACAGGGTGTTCTGGAACAGGGCGAATGCCTTCAAAGGTTTGTTTAAAAAAGACCAGTTCCCCTTGCTCTTTTGTCCAATAACAGCCATACAACTCCTCGTTATGTTCCTTGTATACAGTAATAGGTGTGCTTTCTGGTTTTTGGATTTCCTCAAAACGACAGCAAATATCCGATGTAAAATATCGAGCGAGGAAGTATTTTTCTTTTTCGCAAATAGGAGCATTTTGAAAACGAGCAACAATCTGGGACAAAATTTCATCTTCCCTATAGCTGTTTGGTTCCCAATCTACCAAAGGGAGCAACAATAAAAAGTCTGTATTGTCAGCTATTTTTGCAATATCATCCCAGGAAAGGCAGCGATGATATAAAGGTGTATTGTTGATAAAATACTCTTGGTGCAAAGGGAAAAAAGCAACTTCTATTATATCCTTGCCGAATAGATGTATCTGGTGCCGGTATTTTTTTGCCTGCTTCGTAAATTGATATGCCCAATTTTTACAGTAGGACATTTTATTCTTCAAATAATGGCAAAATAATTCTGGACAGGATTCCATCATGTCATAGTATGCAATGTTTAGCCAATAACGGAAAAAAGGACGATAGGACAGTTGTATGGAATCCAGCCCTGCAGGAGCAACATCATCTTCCTCTCGTTCTTGTGCAACGCGAATGGTTTCCAACTTCTCCTGTAATTCCTCTAGCAAAATATCTCGTTGATAAAACTGAGGATTTTCCTGATACAACTTCTCTAGCTGCTTTAAAAATTCTGGATGCTGGGGAAAAGCAAACCAATATTCCATGGTATCGCAAGAGAATGTTACACTTTCGCATGCTGCTAACAAAGATGGTTCCTCAAAAAATCGGTTCAGTGCTTGCTGAAGTTGTTGGGAAATAGGCGTTGTAATTTCATTGTTAAAAGCTTGGCGATATTCTTCATAAAGTCGTTTTAGATGGAAAAATTTAGGCCCCATTTTTTCCTCTATGGAAGGGCATTTTTCCAAAATAGCTGCACGGATTCCACCATACCAAATTTGTTTTCTTCCATATTTTGCACTTTTTAAATCCAAAGATTTCCAAGTATAAATATAAATTTCCTCTGGAAAGCTCAGCCACTGAAAAGCATAGGCCAACAGCTTTAATCCCATGGGGTGACGCTCGGTTTCGCTATACTGTCTGGACACACAGCGTTCTTTGATATAGCTAGCATCATATCTGTTTATAATTGTTTGCACATGTTGTATCACCTTTGGTTGCCAATCTGCCATTTTACAGATAGAAACAAGGCGAAAATATTCCAAAAAGCTGGTCTGTATGGCAAAATAATTGTCAACAGGATATTTCATGGAAATATTTTTACTAGCAGCATCCAGAATATTTAGAATATCTGATGGATTCTCTATACTGTCCTGAGAAGAAAGCCATTTTAGGGATGGGTGTAGATAAAATCCATATACACAGTTCAGTGCAGAAATAAACTCTTTTGGCAACTCCAGTTCACTTTTTAGAACTTGTTCCTTTAGAAAGCTGGTAAACTCTTTTTTTGCACATACCTTGACAAAGTCTTCAGATGTAAAATAATCCAACCATGCTTTTGCATTACTGCGCTGACTGTCCTGATAAAGATTGATGAATGCTTGACCTACTGGTTGATTTTCATAGTCAATTTGTTCTTCTTCATCGGACAAATGGGTAAAATCCCATGTTTGTTGTTGTACTTGTTCTTCCCAAAAATCTTGGTCTTGGATTTGCTCTTCTGTTTGGAAGTGAATGCTTTGTGTTTGTTCTTGTTGTGGCTTTTGCTCAGAATCGTCAAAGTCCCACAAAAGGGGTTCATTATTTTCTGCTAAATCTATTGCTTGCCGATAGGCACGAAGCACTTCCATAAACATTTCTGGGTTTTCTTCTGGATGATATTTTTTTGAAAGAGCCGCATAGACTGCTTTTATCTGCTGAATATCCTGTGTAGGTTCTATTCCTAATATTTCCCAAATGGACTCCATTTTTATTCCTCCTGCCAATCTTCTTGCATATCATCTATATCAGAATCATCAAAATCCGGTTGCTCTTTCCAAATTTCAGAAAGGGAAATTTCACTTTCCTGTACTTCCTGCAAGCGTTCCACTTGCTGGGAAATTTCTTGTAATGCCCGTTTTTTTATAATGGGGCTTTTACTCTCCAGTGCTTGCTGATATTGCTCAATCCATCCTTCTATAATGTACTGGCGCAATGCTATTGAAGAAGTTTCATACAAGCGTATCAATTTTTCCATAAGTGCTTGTTCTTCTGTTTGTACGGTTTGCTGTTGCAACTGCATTTCTTTTAATTTTTCTTGCGCTCGCTGCATCTCTTTGGAGTTTAACTTCAATTTGGGATTCAATATCGTTTGCTCTTGTACTTCCCCATTACAGCTTTTTGCTGAAACACACAAGATACCATTTATATCATAGGCAAAACATATATCTGCCCATGATTTTCCTGCCAAATCTGCTGGCACACTTACACTAATTTCACCCAATTTCAGGTTTTGCTCTGCATAATAGTTTTCGCCTTGATAAATGCGAAAAGTAATCTTCTGTTGCCCATCTTGCAATGTCCAATACCGTTCGGTATGAACCGCCGGAAGGGTTGTGCTGCGATGAATCAAAAAAGACATGTGAGGGATGGTTTCATCTTTGCGGTTATATACTGCAACGCCTAAGGAAAAAGGACACACATCTGTCATTACCAAGTCTTGCACTTCTTCCGCACGTTCTTTGATTCCAGCATACAACCCAACACCCAAAGCAATGGTTTGGTCAGGGCTGTGAGCTGTGTAAGGGCGGCGACGGAATTTTTCTTCCAAAAAGTCTGAAAGTACAGTCAACTGGGCAGAACCTCCCACCATTACCACATCATCCACGGCAATTCTTCGGCTGGCATTTTTGATTGCCTGCTGAATTACTCTGGTAATTCGTTGAAAAATGGGTTGACAAATTTCGGATAAGGTTTCTCGTGTGAGTATCAAGCTACACTCTTTTTCCTTCCATGCCAAAACCATCATGGTTGCCATTTGGTTGGAAAGGGCAATTTTTGCTTGTTCGGCTTGATGGAGCAATCCAGAGTATGCCTCAGGACTTAACTGCTGAGGAGAAATATCATTTTGGCTACAAAAATATTCCACAATGGCAAGGTCAATATCATTTCCCCCTAGATGATTATCTCCCGCCACCGATACAATCTCAATGATATTTTGAAATGCTTCCACAATACTTACATCCAAAGTACCGCCACCAAAATCCACAATCATCATTACACCATCTTGTTTTTGCTGGGCGGTTTGATAATATAAAGCCGCCGCAGAAGGCTCGTTGACCAATCGGTCTACTTTTAAGCCTGCGATTTGAGCAGCCATTTTTGTAGCACAGCGTTGGTTATCATTAAAATAGGCAGGTACGCTGATAATGGCTTCGGTTACCGGCTCACCTAAAAAGGCTTCTGCATCTTGCACCAGTTGCTTTAGTACAAAAGCAGAAAGCTCTTCTGGCAAAAAAGTCTTACCATCTAGATAAATTTCTTTTTCTGTTCCCATCCAAACCTTAAAGGAAGCAGCGGTATTTTTGGGCTGTAACACCTGCATATTTTTTGCAAGTTTTCCCACTTGTACCTGATTTCCTTTAATATGCACTACACTGGGAGTTTTGTAATCCCCAAAGGAATTGGGAATCAGCTTCACTTGACCATCTTGGTATACACAGACAAGGCTGTTTGTGGTACCCAAATCAATTCCAATTATCGCCATATTTGCCACTTCCTTCTTTGTATGTAAATTTATAAATTATTCTTCTGTTGCTTCTTTTTTAGCAGTATTTGCATCGCCTAGTATTTCTACATTTGGGTTTTGTTTCTCAATCCATTCCATAACAACTTTGATTTCTTTTTGATGAAAACCAGCAAATTCTAGTTCGTACTTATTTGTATCTGTATATAGAATTAGGCTTCGAGCCATCTTTTTTGGGGCACTGTATTGGATATTTTGCATTTGGATAACATCTTCCAACACAATCAAGGTCAATATTCCACGACGATGGCAAACAAGACAATCTGGGAGTAAATGTACCCATCCAGAAAACAATTTGCAAACTGTATGTGGTTTACGAAAGTCCTCCTGCATTCTTTGTTGATAAAATTCTCCCATATGGTCTACTCTGCGCCGAAATTGCAGCGAGCCAACAAACAGCATTTTTAACATGGCAAACAGCACCACTGCTATGGGAATTAGCCAAATGGTCATGGGCAATTTTGCATAGATAAAAAGGTACAACATACACAAAGCTATCCCCATACCACCAAGCAGAATACGTTTTGTTTCAAACAAATAAAAATCTGTTAAAATTCCCACTTTTTTGGCTGTTGTATTGTATGTCTTTTCCTTCTTCATATCCGTTTTTTCTTACTCTCCCACAAAATAGATTTATTTTTCTTTCAAAAAGGATATATCACACACCTGTAGATTCTCCCCTGTCACGGTAAAATGCACCTCAAAATTAGCAAAATTCATTCCATATACACGACTGCGGTCGTTGTGATAGGAAGGACGTGGGTCATGGGCAAGGACTTGAATCAGTGCCGGCCGCTTATCATCTGGGATTTTGTCTAGCAGATGGGGCGGAATTTCCACCTGCAAAGAATACTGCTCTACCTGCCCTGCAAAACCGCTTGCGGCCTCTGGGTGACAATCGGCATGGGGCAGATAGGGTTTTATATCCAAAATAGGGGTACCATCCATCAAATCTGCTCCCTGCACATGGATAACAGGCCCCAAAGAGGGATGTTGCTCAATAGACTGAATTTTGACACAGGAAAGCCCAATAGGATTTGGACGGAAGGGAGAACGGGTAGCAAATACACCCATACGAGTGTTCCCACCTAAACGAGGGGGACGAACAGTAGCAGACCAGTTCTTGTCCGCTGGTACTTCTGAAAAATGCCAAAGCAACCAGATATGGGAAAAATCTTCCAAGCCACGCAAAGCATCGGGATTGCGATATTCTGGCTGAAAAACAATGGTTCCCTGTAATTTATCAGCAATTCCGCTTTGGCGAGGAATACCAAATTTATCTGGAAAATCGGTATGAATGGTTGCAATAATTTTAATAGGGATTGACAATTCCATATAAACTCCTGTAGGATGAAAATAGTTATCTTTTGTTGAATGACCTTTGTTTTATTATGCCACAAGGCTTTTGGTGAATCAACAAGGGCCAAATAGATTTTATCTGAATGATGGGAAAGGAATGGGACAAGATGAACACTTTTATTTGTTATGAAAAATGCAGCACCTGCAAAAAAGCAAAGGTTTGGTTGGAGGAGCAAGGAGTTCCCTTTGAAAGCAGAGCTATCAAAGAACAAAATCCCACAGCACAGGAATTGGCTGAGTGGTGCCAGACGAGTGGGCTTCCTCGCCAAAAGTTTGTGAATACCAGCGGTCAACTATATCGACAAATGAACCTGAAAGAAAAGCTGCCCGGTCTGCCTGATGAAGAATTTTTTGCACTATTGGCAACAGATGGTATGCTAGTAAAACGGCCTATCCTTGTGACAGAAAAAGGAGTGTTCCCCGGCTTTAAGGCAGAAGAATGGGAAAAACTGTTGTAATACTTTTATCTTTTGCATTTTCACAAAGAAAGGAACAAATTCATGGTAAAAGAAATCGTAAAAGATGAATCGTTTTTGCAGATTCCCTCCACTCCTGCTACGGAAGAAGATTTACAAACAGCACAAGATTTGCTGGATACCCTGCTAGAAAATACCGACCGTTGTGTGGGACTTGCTGCTAATATGATTGGTGTGTCCAAGCGAATCATTGCCATTGAGGATGAGGGGAAATTTTTGGTTATGCTTAACCCCAAAATTGTAAAATGGAGTCAACCTTATTTTACAGAGGAAGCTTGCCTTTCGCTGGAGGGTGTTCGCAAGACAAAACGGTTTCGGTACATTAAGGTACTGTATTTCACAACAGATTTTCAATTGCGCTTTAAGACCTTTCGAGGATTTTCAGCACAAATTATCCAACATGAAATTGACCACTGCAATGGGGTTTTAATTTAACCCCACTATCAAAAAGGAGCTACTGATATGCTACAGTTTCAGCCAGAAAAAATGCCCTTTCACTGGTATAAGGTGAAGAATCACACTTCGGGCAATATTGGGAATTTTAACTATCGTATTTTTCCTGAAAAAGATAGTCTGCTTGTTAGTCATTGGATGGGCGTTTACTGTTACCAGAAAACCAAAGACAAAACCGAAACCAATTTCCCTTTGACAGAAGAAGGATTGCAGCAGGCTTGGCAATGGCTGGAACAAGAATTCGGCAAATGTAACATGGATGACATTGAAAAGCCTTTGACAATTTTAGACCAAGTGCCCTATTCTCCTTCCTCAGAAGAACCTTCTGAGGAACAAGCACCCTTTTAAAAGGTTTGCAGTCTTTTTCTATTTCTATGAAAATTTTTGTAAAACCTGAAAAAATTTTTGAACGGATTTTCTTGAGCCAGTCGTATTCATAGTGAAAGTGCTAAAAAAGCACAAATACTTTTCATACACTGGAGGATAATGGCTATGAAAAAATTATTTTTAGGAATTGCGACCACTAGTGTTGTTTTGTTATCTGCGGGTAGCATGGTACTTGCACAGGGTAATGTACAAGCTACCAGCACCAACACACAGAACACAGATGTGCAACCCGTTGTTGCTCAAAACTTTGTAGACCAGAATGAAGATGGCCTTTGTGACAACTTTTCTTCCGGCACTTCACAAGCAGCAGGGCAAAATTTTGTAGACAACAACGACGATGGTATTTGTGACAACTTTGCTTCTGGCAATACTAGCAGAGGTAATGGACAAGGAAACCGCCAAAATTTTGTGGACTCCAATGGAGACGGGGTCTGTGACAATATGGGTAGTGGATGTGGCAGAGGTGCAGGTCAGGGACGTTGTGGAAGAAACATCAACCAGTAAGGGGAACTGTGGAGTATGCGCAGTGAAGAGGAATTAAACCAAGCCATAGAACAACATTCTGATACTGTTCGCCGGCTTTGTATGATTCATCTAAAAAACTATGCTGATACAGAGGACATATTTCAGACGGTGTTCATGAAATATGTCCTTTCTCCTGTTGTCTTTGAAACACCTGAACACGAAAAGGCGTGGATAATTCGAGTAACAATCAATGCTTGTAAAGATTTGCTAAAAAGCTTTTTTCACAGTCGTACAGTGTCCATTGATGAGGCATTGCAGCTTGCAGCTCCTATTTCTGAGGATTATCAAGATGTACTGCAAGCAGTGCTTTCTTTGCCTACAAAGTACCGTCAAGTGGTATATCTACACTATTATGAAGGCTATACTGCCCCCCAAATCAGCCAGCTATTGGGGAAAAATTTGAACACAATTTATACATTGCTAAGACGTTCTAAAGGAATGCTAAAGGAAAAGCTGGGAGGGGATTTTTATGGAGAATAAAATCAAACAAGCCTTTGCAGAGATAAAAGCAGAAAAGTCATTAAAATCCCAAACCTATCACCGTGTTGCAAAAAAAATGCATCACTCTGTTGTTTCTAGGAGAAGAACAATCCTTCTCCGTCCAGTGGTTGCTTGTGCTATGCTGTTGTTTGTGTTGGCTGGAGGCTATTTCCTCTACTTTATGCCTATGGCGGTGATTTGTATTGATGTGAACCCTTCCTTGGAATTAACAGTAAACCAACTGGAACAGGTAATTTCTGTAAAGGGATACCATGAGGATGGAGAACAGTTGGCAAATTCTGCGGAAATTCAATTTCTCCACTACACACAAGCAGTAGAACAACTTTTGTCTAGTGGAGAAATGGAACAATACCTACAGGAAGATTCTGTTGTTTCCATTGGTGTCATTGGGGATAATCACCAAAAAGACCAACAAATATTAGGCGTTTTGCAGTCTTGTACTGCCAATCATCAAAATGCCTATTGCTATCTTGCCAGCAAAAACGAGGTTGCAGAGGCCCATTCTCTTGGTCTTTCTTATGGAAAATATCGGGCTTTTTTGCAACTACAATCCATCGACCCTACCATTACCCCTGAGCAAGTGGCGCAAATGACCATGGCAGAAATTCATAGTTTGATGGAAGCTCTTTCTGGACAGACAAATGGATTTTGTGGGCAATGGGGCAAAAGAAAAGGGCAGAATTCTTGTAATTCTGCCGCTCGCGATAATTCTTAGACGTATGATTTATTTCTGTAATGATTGAGCTGCATCTCTGCCCGCAAGGATTCCACTGCTAAATGCCCAGTGTAAATTGAATCCCCCACACTGCCCTGCTACATCTAGCAATTCTCCTGTGATGTACAACCCCTTGTGAATCACAGAGCCAAAACTGTGTGGTTGTACCTCTTGCAAGGGCACTCCTCCCCCTGTAACCTGCGCTGTATCCCATCCGGGGGTTCCATTGATGGGCAATACCCAATATTTTAGCCTTTGGGCCAGTTCTGATACCTCTTGTGGGGTTGGGCTGGCCCAATTTATTTTTTGGTGGCGCAGGTGGTAGGTTGCCAATTTTTTATGAACAAGCCCCAACAAAAAGCTTTCTTGCCCAAACATTTTGTTTTTTCTCCGCTGATGCAAGATACTTTCCAGTTGATGTTGCTGTAATTGCGGTACTAAATCAAAACACAATTCCATTTTTGCTTTTGGGTTCCAATGTCCAGAAAATTGCATAATGGGGTAGCCGGATACTCCATACTCATTGAATTGCACCTCTCCTTCCAAGGAAACAATCTGCTTTTTTCCCTGCCATAGGCTGACACCACATTCCGCCCGAACACCTTTGAGTGTAGCAAACTGCTCTCCTTTGCAACAAAGACCTGTTAAGCAGGGATAAACAGGTAACACTGTGTGTCCCAATGCTTTTGCTAATTCATAACCCTTTTGAGAACCGCCTAGTTTGGGGGCTGCCATTCCACCACAGGCTAAAATAATCTTTTGGACAAAAAGGGATTCTCCTTCAGACGAAAGTAGCAAAAAGCCCTTCTTTTGGGGATGAATCTTGTCTACTTCCCAGTTACACCACTCCTCTACCCCTTTTGCTTGTGCGTTTATTCGCAGCAAATCCAAAACCACTGCTGCCTGATTGCAAGAGGGATAAATTCTGCCTTCCTCTTCTTGCCGATATAACAATCCACAGCCTTTAAAAAATTGCAGAACATCTTGCACCGAAATTTGTTGTAGCATATTGCTCAATGCTTTGGTGTTTTGGGTGAAATAATAAGATGGTTTTTCTGCGGCAATATTTTCCAGATTACATCTTCCGTTGCCTGTTGCCAACAGTTTTTTTCCTACTCTGTCCAATCGTTCCAATACAACAATTCTGGTATCTTCCCCAGAATATTGGGCTGCCGAAATAGCGGCTGCCAGCCCAGAGGCTCCACCACCTACCACAGCAATGGTTTGTATAGTTTTTTGCATAAAAATCAAGTCCCCGTTTCCTGCTGAAAAGTCTATACTTCCCATTGTAGCAGAAAACAGGGACTATGAGCAACTGCCCACAAAATTTTAGAAATTAGTGATTTTTATAGTAGTTGATTAAACAGCCATCCAGCAAGATTTGCCTTTCGTCCACAGTCAGGGGGGCAATGTGCAAAGAAATTGCATGGCAACCATCTTCTTTTAGTACATAAGCTGGAATGGATTGCAAAAAATCCTTTTCCAATGCCTGTTTGATATTAGGCACAAAAATACTATCATTCAGCCCAAAGGAAGGTTCATCTATCTGGAAGGGCACCATACCCCAGTTAATCAGATTAGAACGATACCGCTTTGTTGCATATTCCTTTGCAATATTGGCACCAGCCCCCAGCACCCTTTGGCAGCTTGCAGCCTGCTCACGGGCAGAACCATCTCCCGGTTTTACTGCATAGATAGAGGATACCAAATTGATGGACTCCCATTGCACTTGCTCACAGCCTGCAATGGTATGGATGGCTTTTAACTGGTCATCCAGTTGGGTAGTATCCCCTTTCCGCCGTTGCAGCTCCAACTGCTGCACAGCCTTTGCCCGTGCCACATATTTGGGGTCTTTTCTGCTCAAGGTAAACTCTGCCAAACCCAAAGGATTGGAACGGTAAGAGCTGGTTTCACCAGAGGGAATTAACTCGTCAGTAGTGGTTACAGGGTCTGTGATAAAGCTGGAAATCTTCATCAAAAGGTGGTCTGCCATGGGAACTTGTGCAGGCCAATCTTTGATATTGGGGCCGAATTTCAACTCTGTATTTGCATCTGGGTGACCATATCCCATATAGATACGGCTCTGATAGCTGGAACTATCAAAGTGGTAGGCTGGTGTAGAGGGAGTGTAATCCTCCAGTTGGGTGGCTGCTGTCAAACGACCGCCATTTTTGCTGGTTGCTGCAATACTGCGAGCATCCATGAGAGCCACTCCTGCCAACTGTCCCACGGCAGGTTTAGAACCTTCACGGCTGGGGAAGTTGCGTGTTGTATGGCGAATACTCAAAGCACCATTGGCAGGAACATCCCCAGCACCAAAGCAGGGGCCACAAAAAGCGGTTCGTACTGTAGCACCGGCAGCCATCAAGGTACCCAAATCGCCATTTTTCATTAGCTGCATCATTACTGGCTGACTGGCTGGGTATACACTTAGTGCAAATTCTCCATTTCCACAGCTTGCCCCTTGTAAAATCTGGGCTGCCTCGCTGATATTGGGATAGGTACCACCAGCACAACCGGCAATCACTCCTTGGTCTACCCATAAGGCACCATCTCGAATTTTTGAGCGCAGGTTTAGGCTGGGTCCATTCTTGCCTGTTAAATCCATACATTGCATTTCGGTGCGGTACAGAATATCCTCTAGATTCTCTTGCAGCTCCTCAATGGAATACACATTGGAGGGGTGCATAGGCAATGCAATCATGGGCTTTATTTGAGAGAGGTCTACCTCAATAACACCGTCATAATAAGCACCATCTTGTGGTTCTAGGGGGCTATAGTCCTGCTCTCTGCCGTGGATTTTTAGGTATTCTTTGGTTTTCTCGTCTGTGCACCAGATGGAAGAAAGGCAAGTGGTTTCTGTGGTCATAACATCAATGCCATTGCGGTATTCCATATCCAAATTTGCAATACCATCTCCCACAAATTCCATCACCTTATTTTTTACATATCCATTGGCAAAGACTGCCCCAATAATGGACAAAGCCACATCCTGTGGGCCAACGCCAATGGCTGGCTTACCTGTGAGATGAATGGCAATCACATCGGGGTAGGTAATATCATATGTACGGCAAAGCAACTGTTTTACCAACTCACCGCCGCCTTCTCCAATGGCCATAGTTCCCAATGCGCCATAGCGAGTGTGGCTATCTGAGCCAAGAATCATTTTGCCACAGCCTGCCTGCATTTCTCGCATATATTGATGGATAACAGCCATGTGGGGAGGCACATAAATTCCGCCATACTTTTTGGCAGCAGAAAGACCAAAAACATGGTCATCCTCGTTGATGGTGCCACCTACGGCGCACAAACTGTTGTGGCAGTTGGTAAGTACATAAGGAATTGGAAATTTTTCCAAACCTGATGCACGAGCTGTTTGAATGATTCCTACAAAAGTAATATCATGGCTTGCCATTGCATCAAATTTCAGTTGCAACTGCTGCATATTTTTTCCATGATTGTGCTTTTTAAGGATGGAATATGCAATGGTCTTTTCTTTGGCAGTTTGCTTTTGGTCAAGATTCATACCCAAGCCCGTCAGTTGCGTGTCCTCTGTTCCATCGGCAAACACCCATTTGCCTTTTATGTAATAGGCTCCTGTTTTGCTACATTTTATCATCTATATACACCCCTCTTACAATACTGTTGCCTATAGGTTGCAACAGACTTTGTTTGACCTTTATTATACCATGCTTTTTACCAAAATTCATTTGTGTATTTTTACAAAAAACAGACCACCTTCTCTTTGCTAGATTGCAAAAGCATGGTGGTCTGATATCAACATTTATTTTACATTAAGCAATTTTTGTTTGAGTTGTTCTTCCAAACGAGCTAGCTCGCCCTCTGCCTCCCGGCGTTTTTGACGGCCTTCTTTTTGAATTTGCATAACCTCGTCCAAGGTGCTGATAAGAGACTCGTTGGCAATTTTGAGGGTTTCCAAGTCCACAATACCTCTTTCGCTTTCCTTTGCAACTTCAATGCTGCCTTGTTTCAATGCTGCTGCATTCTTTCTCAAAAGCTCATTGGTAACATCGGTAACAGCTCGCTGTGCTTCCAGTGCTTGTTGAGAATGTGCCAAGCCCAAAGAGATAACCATCTGGCTTTTCCATAGAGGAATGGCATTCACCAAAGCGGATTGGATTTTCTCTACCATAATGGTGGTATTGTTTTGCACCATACGAATTTGTGGAGCCATTTGCAGGCTGACCATGCGAGAAAGCTCCAAATCATGAATCTTCTTCTCAAAGCGGTCACACATAGCGGAGAAATCGTTTGCAGCTTGGCTATCCTCTGGCAATCCACTTGTTTGGGCTTTTTGGAGCAACTCTTCCAATTCCACTTTTCGTGCAGTTTCTAAACGCTGTTTTCCTGCCAGAATGTACATGGAAATTTCCTTGAAATAATCCAAATTGTTTTTATACATCTGGTCGAGCATGACCACTTCTTTTTTCAATCGAATTTCGTGGTTTTCCAGTACAGAAACAATGTTTTCTACATTGCTTTCTACTTTAGCATAGCGGGCTTTTGTTGCCTCTAGCTTGTTCTTTTGACTGCGGAACCAGCCGAAAATGGAGCCTTTGTCCTCTTCATCTTCGGATACTTGCTTCAACTGCATTACCAAAGAAGCAATCATTTCTCCTGTTTCGCCCAAATCTTTGGTTTTTACATTATTCAAAGCACTTTCCGAGAAAGCTGCAATCTTCTTTTGAGCTGCTGCACCATAGGAAAAAATTTGCTCGCTTTTGGTCAGGTCAATCTTTGCAGCAAAGTCATCTACCATTTTTTGTTCTTGTGGTGTCAACTGCACTTGTTGCTGAGGCTGGGGTTCTGGCTCTGGCTGCTGTTGAGGTTGCAGCTGTGTTTCTGCCTCTGGCTCCAAGGTTAAGGTAAAACCGGTGCTCAGGTTAGTATTTTCGTCCATTTCAAGTCCCCCTTCACACAATCCTGTGTTGTATTGCCTTCATTTTACCACAGCAAAGATGGAAATTCAATCTACTATACACAAAAAGAAAAAATGCCCTGAGAGGTTTCTCCTAGGGTAATAAAAACTATTATAAAAGTGATAGTGTAACCTAAAAAAATGAGGTTACACCCTTTTCTTTATTTCCTTTTTCAATTTCCTTATGATTTTTGTACTATAATGAGCAATAAAGATACAAAGTCCCATAATTATATATTCCAATGAAGTCCCAAATTTATGCAAATTTGTATTTACAACCTGTCTCAGATTTTTTGATTGCCAACAGACCACACATGCCTATTTTTTGCAGTGGCAGGTGTGTTCTGTGCCATGACTCCCACTAGCTTATGAGGAACATAAGGTTCTTCTAAAAAGGCAATTTCATTGTTGGTCAAGGTAAGCTGAGTAGCTTTTGCTGCACCATCGATGTGGTGAATCTTTGTTGCCCCCACAACAGGAGCAGTAACCTTTGTTAGTAGCCAAGCAAGTGATATTTCAGTCATAGAAACGCTGTGCTTGCTGGCAAGTTGTGCTACACGATCAACAATGATACTGTCTTGAGTGGCAGTAGCATTATATTTTAGATGAGCATAGCTGTCCTCCTGTAGACGCTTTGAGGTTTCACCAGGATGTTTAGAGAGGCGTCCGCCTGCAAGTGCGCTATATGGTGTCATTGCGATATTATCTTCCCAGCATAATTTTGCCATTTCTCTTTCTTCCTCTCGGAAGATTAGGTTATAATGTCCCTGCACGGATATGAATTTTGCAAAGTTTTCTTTTTCAGCCAGTGCATTAGCCTTTGCAAGCTGATAGGCAAAACAGTTGGAAATACCAATATAACGAGCCTTTCCTGATTTGATGACATTATTCAGTCCATCCATAATGTCATAGAGGGGCGTATTATGGTCCCACATATGATAGATATACAAATCCACATAATCCATACCAAGATTTTTAAGGCTCTTATGGAGCATTCTTTCAATATGTTGCTGTCCTGTAATTCCTGCTTCAATCTCCTCATTGGTACGAGGTAGAAACTTTGTTGCGATTACAACATCATCACGCTTTGCAAAATCTTTGATTGCCCTACCAAGATACTGTTCGCTTGTACAGCTTTGATAGGCAATTGCTGTATCAAAGAAGTTAATACCAAGCTCTAAACCTTTTTTGATAATTTCTCGGGAATGTTCTTCATCAACTGTCCAACTATGTTGGCCGTTCTCTGCGTCGCCAAAGCCCATACATCCCATACAAATACGAGACACATTAAGGTCTGAATTTCCTAATTTTGTGTATTCCATATGATTTTCTCCTTATATACTCAGTGCCACAAACATCTTTTTGTTTTGCAAGTGTTCCACATGGGCAGCCTCTTCTTTCTTTTCAACATCTTCAATTCACATCGAAACAAATTTTTGTCAGTCTTATTTCTTATCCTCTGTGTGATTTCTCATACGACCAATCTTTGAATTTCTTGTATTCTAAAACTGGTTGCTCGGCATTTTTCTTTTTCTGTTATGATTCTGTTCTCTTGTTCAAAGACTATTCAACCAAGTTTCTAATTCAGCTTCTGATATCAGATTCAATATTTTTCCCTTTTTCCAATTTGCAGTGGGGCAAAGTGGTTTCAGTACTTCTATGGTACTACCCATTCCACTACCACCGCTGGTTGCAAAGGGAATAATAGTCTTTTCGGAAAAGTCATAACTTTCCAAAAATGTATTGATAATGGTTGGCGCAACATACCACCAAATCGGAAAGCCGATAAAGATGGTGCCATAATCTTCCATATTGGCAAGCCCTTCTGCAATTTCGGGACGGGAATCGGGATTGCTCATCTCAATAGAACTACGGCTGTTTTTGTTTGTCCAGTCAGGGTCGGCAGGAGTATAGGGAACAGTAGGTTTAATTTCAAAGAGATTGGCACCTGCTGCTTTTGCTAACCGCTTAGCCACAGCTTTGGTAACACCGGTTGCAGAAAATATGCTACAAGTTTTTTCATATAAAAGTTTCCTCCAATTTTCATCAATTTGTTTTAATCATGAAGTTCCTCTGTTACAGTGGCATCAAATGCAAGGTATTTCACTTCATCTACTTTAAATGTCGGAATCTGTTTGGCTTTGGATAGACTTGGCAACATTTTTAGTGTTACCCGACCAAAAGAAATAAACATCTAACGATTTAGAGTCTGCTTCGGTGGGTGTAGAAGAATGGTTTTGATTATTTAGTTCTCTTAACGATTTAGAGTCTGCTTCGGTGGGTGTAGAAGAATGGTTTTGATTATTTAGTTCTCTATCAGGTATAGAATTTTGATAGTTTGATTGCTGTGTGAAAGAGGACGATTCCTCATTTGTTGTGCTATTACCACAGGCTAGAAGAGAGAACAGCAAAGTAAGAATCATAAAAAATGAAAATACTTTTTTTCATTATGAAAACTTCTTTCAAATTTACACTAAAAATTTTTGTTATTAATGAATCTTTCAAAAATATGTTAATTATGCCTTGTTTCCTTCCAACAGGGAGAAAAATAAAGGTGCTCCATATTGGAATACCTTTATTATAAATTTAGACACATAAAATGTCTAATACTCATATGTTATTGTAAGATATGCCTTTTAAGTATTGTATTGCAAAATCTATAAAAGCAGATGTTGTGGCAGAAAATATCTGCTCCTTTTTCCACCCTAAGGCCGTTGAAACTTCCAAAACAGGATTCAATGGGATAAAATTCAGATTTTCATAAATACAATTTAGTTTTATACTAAGCATTACTCCTATATTTTCTTTCGCCAATACAGCTTCGTTGTAAGGTAAGTTCGCAGTCGCTGTAATCTCCACCTGATTTTTATACTCGCCAAGCCATTTTCCGATACGGCTTTGATTAAAGTCACCTGTTGCAGTAACAATAGACATACCTTTTAAATCTTCAGGAGCGATATACTCCTTTTCATAAAGTGGAGAATCTTTTGGTACAAACACACCCCATTGCTCTTTGACAGGCATATTGACAAAGTTATATTTTCGCATATCTATAGGCTCTGACATTAGCCCAATATCTAAAATTCCTCTTTCGATATAATCCCGAATGTTGTTTGCGTTTCCACTATATATTTCATACTTTACATTGGGATATTTTTTACGAAACTCTCCAATAATTTTTGCCAAATATTCTGTGGAATGAAATTCACCGCTGCCGATTGAAATTGTGCCAGAAAGTGCCTCATCTTTTTGCAGGAAATCCCGTTTTGTCTTGTCCGCTAATGATAAAATTTCTTGTGCACGGCGTTTTAATATCATTCCATCCTCTGTTAAAATAATATTATGATTTCTACGAACAAACAGCTTAACTCCAAGTTCCTGTTCCAAATCTGCAATCTGTCGTGATAATGTTGGCTGTGTAACATGGAGCTGTTGCGCAGCTTTTGTAAAATTTTCTTCTCTTGTAATTGCCAAAAAGTAATTCAGTACACGAAGTTCCATACCAGCACCCCCGCGAACAGTATATCATGACAGGATAGACCCTTCAATATGTCTAACTGTTAGTTATGCTTATTCAAAATATCTATACATTTAAGGTTTTTTATGTTCAACTCTGCTTTTGGTTTCCGGCGACATCCGCTGTGTTTTTCCATGAATTACATTAGAAACGGTTGTTGTGCTTACATTTGCCATATCTGCAATCTATTTGATAGTTATCATAAAACTAGAAATTCCTTTCTTTAACCCATCTTTCCATTGCCAATGGGAGAAGATTGGTCAAATGGTTCTGTTGATTGGTCATAGCAATAGCTACCTTTTTGGTATTCCTTTGGTGACACCCCCACAACCTTTTTGAACAGTCGGGAAAAATAGTAGGGGTCTGCGTATCCCATCTTTTGGGCAACTTCATAAATGCAATAATCTGTTGCCTTCAACAGTTTACAGGCCTCTGTCATTTTTAGATGGATAAAAAATTCCAATGGTGCATGGTGGGCATATTTTTGGAAAATTACATTTAAGTAGCTTTTTGATAGCTCTAATTCCTCCGAAAGCTGTGCCAATGTTAGGTTTTCGTTGAGGTGCTGGTACATATAGCGGATAGCATAGGTAAGATGCTTAGTCCATTATTGGATGGGCTGTAATTTCGTTGGTACAGTTCTGCCAATGCTAAACTTAGGACTTGGGAGATATATACAAAATTGCCTAAAGAATAATCATCCTCCAAAGCGGAAAATAACAGACCAAATAAAAACAACATTCTATTTTCTTCGGCGGGAGGTGGTAAAACTACCTTACATTCTTCCAAGGGATAGAAAGCAGTATCTGTTCCTTTAAAATGCACCCATAAAACACTCCATGGGTTGTTTTCACAAGCACAATAGCGATGTGGTTGACCACTGGGAATGCAAAATGCCTGATTTTTTTGCAAACAATATTCCTTTTCTTTTACCCAAATATGTCCACATCCCTCCACGCAATATAGCAATATATATTCTTCAATCCCTTCCTTGCGTATGCGTGCATGATGTTTTGCCATGGGAAAAAAGCCCACATCTGTTAGATACAATCGTTTTACTAATGGGTTTTCTATATATTCTTCTAGGGCTTCGGTTGGTAGAACTATCATCCGTTCTCACTTAAAACCATCTTGTTTTGCACAAAAGTTTTCCATAGGGCCAAGTGTATCATATTAGTGGAATTTTGTCCATTCTTTTTAAAAATGTGACATTTTCCTTTGATGCTTTTGGTGATACAATGACCACAACGAAAACATTGCACAGGATTTATAGATAAAAAGGTCTGTGCAGCAATTTTATAAATAACTTTATAAAATTAGGAGTGAAAATCGTTATGGCAAAAGTAACCGTTTGGCAAGAAGATGTTGTATTGCCTACTTACCCCACCCTTGCCCCCGAAAAAAATCCCATGTTTTTGGAAAAACGCGCCTACCAAGGCAGCACAGGCAAGGTATATCCTCTGCCTGTAACCGAGCGTATTTGCGACGAAAAGCAAGACGTTACCTATAAAGCTGTATACTTAGAGAATGACTATTTAAAGGTAATGCTGTTACCAGAACTGGGTGGAAGAATCCATCGTGCCTATGACAAAACCAATGGCTATGATTTTGTATACTACAATCATGTTGTAAAACCTGCCCTTGTTGGTTTAACTGGGCCATGGATTTCTGGAGGTATTGAATTTAACTGGCCCCAGCACCATCGCCCCTCTACCTATTCTCCTGTAGATTTCACCTTCTCTGAAAACGAGGATGGTTCCTGCACAGTATATCTAAGTGAAATTGACAAAATGTATGGAACCAAGGGAATGGCAGCTATTTCCTTGTATCCCGATAAGGCATACATTGAGATTAAGGGGCAACTTTACAACCCCACTGACCTGCCACAAACCTTCCTTTGGTGGGCAAACCCTGCTGTACCTGTAAACGACAACACCTTCTCTGTATTTCCTCCAGATGTAAATGCTGTAATGGACCATGGCAAACGTGCTGTTTCCACCTTCCCCATTGCAACAGGAGAATACTACAAATATGATTACTCTGCTGGTGTAGATATTTCTCGTTATAAAAATGTTCCCGTGCCTACCTCCTACATGGCAGCTCACTCGGATTTTGTAGGAAATTATGACGAAGGCATTGGAGCAGGTTTGTTACACATTGCAGACCATCATGTTTCTCCCGGTAAAAAACAATGGACATGGGGCAATGGGGACTTTGGCCGTGCATGGGATCGGAACCTTACCGATGAGGATGGCCCTTACATTGAACTGATGACTGGTGTATTCACCGATAATCAGCCGGACTTTACATGGTTAAAACCCCATGAAGAAAAAACCTTTGTGCAATACTTTATGCCTTACAAGGGAGTAGGACGGGTTTCTAATGCCACTAAAGATGCTGTCATTGGTGTTTCTGCCACAGAGGAAGGAGCTTTGTTAAAGGTATATGTAACCGCCCCTTATGAGAATTGCTCTATAATGGTGAAAAATGGTGACACTACTCTATTTTCCCACAAAGGGAACCTTTCTCCTTTGTGCTGTTTTGAAACAGAATTACCAAAAGCCGCTTTGGAAAAAGACTGCTGTGTTTCGGTATATTCTGGGGAAAAACTGCTTGCAGAATACACCACTTATGTTCCCCAGTTACAACCTGTGCCAGAACCTGCTATGGCGTTGCCCGCTCCTGAACAGCTAAAGTCTACTGAAGAGTTGTACCTAGCTGCAACCCGTCTGGAACAGTATCGCCATGCTGCCTTTGAGCCAGCAGATTACTATTTAGAAGGATTGCGCCGAGATGCGACAGATATCCGTTTGAATGATTCCTATGGTATGCTGTTGTACCGTCGTGGTCAGTTTGACGAAAGTCTTGCTCATTTCAAAGCTGCTGTGGAAAAACAAGCATGGCGTAACCCCAACCCCTACCATGGAGAAGGATATTTCCATCTAGGTTTGGCTTATCTTGCCACCAAACAAGATGAAAAAGCCTATGATGCTTTCTTTAAATCCACATGGAGTGCAGAAACCCAAAGCAGTGGATTCTATCATCTGGCTTGCCTTGCTGCCAAAAAAGGAGAATTTGCACAAGCATTGGAATTTGCAGAAAAATCCCTAATTCGCAACTGGCACAATATGCAAACCCGCACACTAAAAGCCGCTTTGCTTCGTCTTTTAGGAAAAGACAATCGCCAATTCCTGCAAGACTCTCTTTCCATTGACCCCCTGTTTATGGGTTGTTTGTATGAAAAAGCATTGTCTGAAGGCACTCTGGAACAATGGAAACAACAAATGCGCAAGGACTGCCACAACTATCTAACTTTGGCTTTGTGCTATCGTTTGGCTGGTTTGTATGAGGATGCTATCAACATTTTGGATGCTTGTGACAGTGGTTCTCCCCTGTTGGACTACTACAAGGGTAGCATTTCTTTGGCTGCAAATCGCCCAGAAGATGCTGTTAAGTATTTCCAAGCTGGTGAGGCAGCTTGCCCTGACTATTGTTTCCCCAACCGCATTGAGGAAATTGAAATCCTTTCGGATGCCATACATACCTTGTCTACTGCTCCTATGGCATGCTACTATTTGGGAAATTTGTTGTATGACAAAAAACAGTATGAAAAAGCCATTGCATTGTGGGAAAAGACCACACAGCAAAAACCAACCTTTGCTATGGCATGGAGAAATTTGTCTATTGCTTACTACAACAAACACCAAAATGGAAACAAAGCCCTTGTAGCTATGGAAAAAGTTTGCCTGCCAAAAGCCCCTTCTGCACGTTTCTTGCTGGAATATGACCAGCTGGCTGCCCGTATGAATCACACAACCGAGCAACGTTTAGCTGTGCTGGATGAAAACTTTGAATTGGTAAAGCAACGTGATGATTTATTCTTGCGGTATATCACTCTGCTAAATTGCAAAGGAGAATACCAGAAGGCTTTGGAGGGCATTCAAAGCCGCCGGTTCCATCCATGGGAGGGTGGTGAAGGCACCGTAAGTACACAATACCGCTTTGCTTTGACCCAGTTGGCAGTTGCCAAAATTGCTGCTGGAGAATCTGTTGCTGCTATTGAGTTGTTGGAACAAGCCATTGAATATCCAGAAAATTTGGGAGAAGGCAAGTTGCCCAATGTGCCTGACAATAGCCTCCACTATTTGATGGGCATTGCATATCTGAAAGCAGGGCAAAAACAGAAAGCAGATGAAATGTTTACTCTTGCCACCGCAGGTGACAAAACACCTCAGCCTGTACGGTATTACAACGACCAACCTTCTGACTTCATTTACTATCAAGGTATGGCATATCGGATGTTGGGCAACGAGGCTGCTGCCAAAAAATCCTTCCATCAGCTTATCAGCTATGGAGAAAAACATTTATTTGACCAGATTGGTTATGATTTCTTTGCTGTTTCTTTGCCCGAGATTGAGGTATATCAGGAAAATACCGCTTTGCGCCATACACAATACTGTAACTACCTGCGTGCTTTGGGTCATTTGGGGCTGGGTGAAAAGGAGAAAGCCAACACCTTGCTGAAAGAAATTTTGCAAAAAGACCACCAACATCAAAGAGCTTTGGTAATGGCAGTCTTGTAAATCTTCTGGTTTTTGTGTACAATTCCTTATAAGTGTATGACTAGACAATCCTTCTGCAAAAAGTTTTGAGGAAGGATTGTCTAGGTCTGTATCGTTTCTATTTTCCTTATTTCTTTACCCCTAGAATTATTTTAGAAAAGAGGTTATGTCATGCAACCTACATTAAAGTTTGAACAAATGGAAATGCCTGTGGCATCTTTGGGAAAAGAATCTTGTGTCCCTGACCTAATGGGTGAGGCGGTTCTGCAAAACCAACTTACTTTTGATTTGGATGAGCATGAAGAAATTTTCCAAGGCTATGGAAAGTGTCATAATACATACCCTTACCGACAGTACAACACCTATACCCGAACACTCTCCAACTGTATGGTAGATGTTGCTGTTTTGGAAAATCAATACCTAAAGGCAACATTCCTTCCTCAATATGGTGGTCGGCTTTGGAGCCTCATTGACAAAACTACCAACACCAACCTTTTATATACCAATGATGTTTTGCAATTTAGCAATTTGGCAGTGCGCAATGCGTGGTTTAGTGGTGGTGTCGAGTGGAACATGGGTATTATTGGACATAACCCCTTTACCACAGCTCCTTTGTACACTGCACAGTTGGAAGAAAAGGGTGTCCCTGTGCTGCGGATGTATGAATATGAGCGCATTCGCAAGGTATATTTCCAAATGGATTTTTGGCTGGGCAAAACTGACCGTTTTTTAAACTGCCGCATGAAGCTAATAAACGAGCGTGAAAAGCTGGTACCTATGTATTGGTGGAGCAATATTGCTGTGCCTGAGTATGAAAACGGCCGAATTGTAGTGCCGGCAGAAAAAGCGTATACTTTAAAAAATATGCGTGTATACAAAGCGGATATCCCTATGGTAGATGGCATTGATGTTACCGCTTACCAAAATATCAAAACCTCTATTGATTACTTCTTTGATATTCCTCAGCAGGCACCGAAATATATTGCCAATGTAAACGCCGATGGGTATGGTCTTTTGCAAGTATCCAGCAATCGACTGGTAAGCCGGAAGTTATTCTGTTGGGGAAATCATTCTGCATCTGACCATTGGCAAGAGTTTTTGACCCAAAAGGCTGGCCGATATATAGAAATTCAGGCAGGTCTGGGCAAAACCCAATATGGTTGTATTCCTATGGCTCCTCATACCGTATGGGAATGGGTGGAGCAATACGGCCCTGTAAAGATTGACTCTTCTTTGATGAATGCTTCCCATCCAGAGCGATATGAGGCAATCAATCAGCAACTAAAACGCCAAAACCGTACCCAAAAATTAGAGCAGATTTTGACTGACACCATCCCCATGTCCAAAAAGAAAGCAGAAATTGTGGCTGAAGGCAGCGGCTATGGTTCTTTGATGGAACAAGGTACTCTCAGCAATCACTTGGAATTTACCTGCTGTGAAAAAAGCCTTGAACCATGGGCAGAATTCTTAAAAACTGGTGTGTTGCATCAGCCAGACCCTTCTGTTCGCCCAGATTATTTTTTTGCCGACAAAGCTACCCTGCAACTTTTAAAGAAAACTATCAACACCTCCAATAAGTACAACTGGTATGCCCATTATCAGTTGGGTGTTCGGCTTTTGGCAAAGGGAAAATACAAAAAAGCAGAAAAGGAATTGCGCACTTCTTTAGATTTGCAAAAAAATGCTTGGGCATTTCATGGCCTTGCCTGCCTGAAATACAACCAGAGAAAGCCCAAAAAGGCAATTTCCTATATGGCAAAGGGAATTGCTTTGCAGCCTTCGGAATTGTCCTATCTAAAGGATGGCTTTAAACTGATTGTTGCTTGTGAAGGGTTTTCCTCTATCCTTGAACTCTATAAAGGCTTGTCCACTGAGCTCCAAGAGAATAGCCGTTTAAAATTCTATTATGCCCTTGCATTGCATCGTGTTGGAAAGGATAAAGAAGCATTTGAGTTGCTGAAAAATCCTGAAGGTTTTGTATTGGAAGATATCCGAGAGGGAGAAGACTCCATTGCACAACTTTGGATTGATGTTACCAAAGCATTGGGCAAAGAAGAACCTGTCCCCTATGCGTACAATTTTAAAGCCTATGTTTAACTGAAAATAAGCCGGTGTACTCTCTCCCTATTGTGGAAAGTACACCGGCTTAGTATTTTTAGACTATTTATGAAAGCAAATCATGATGAACAGGAGTATAAAACAGTTTTTGCATTCCTTGGGTATCCCTTGTTTGTCCCAAAATCCACATAAGTTTTACCACAGCCGCTTCCACTGTCATATCATAGGCTTGTAAAGCATTGTATTGCTGAATGGCTCTTGCTCCCACTTCATAGGTTTCTGCATCGCTGCCCTCTAGCATTACTTGTGTGGTAATTACCACCAATTTGCCTTGTTTAGAAAGCTGCTCCACCTCTTGCAGAAAGTTACGGGAATTGTGAAAGGGAATGCCCCCCACTCCATAGCTCTCAATGACAATAGCATCATAGTGTTGACCGATATAGCGCAAAATTTCGGGGTTTATTCCCGGAATCAACTTCAAAAGAAACACTTTCGGGTGCAATTTGTTGTAAAAGTGTAACTTTTCTCCCTCCGGCTCTATGTCCACATAACGCAAAATTCGCTTGTCATCAATAAATGCAGCCACAGGATAATTGATGCTTTCAAAGGCACTATAACTTTTACTGCGCACCTTTCGGGCACGGGTTCCCACAATGGCCTTACCATCAAACACAATATAAACGCCACATACACCTTCTTTGCAGGCAAAGCGGATACTATCCAGCAGATTCTTTTTTGCGTCTGTAATGGGCGCAAAAATAGGCTTTTGGGAACCTGTAAGAATAATGGGCTTTTGTGGGGTTTGAATCAGATAGGACAAAGCTGCTGCTGTGTATGCCATTGTATCTGTACCATGTGTCACAATAAAGCCATCGTACTGGTCATAGTTTTCTTGTATTCGCTGTGCCAATGCTAGCCAATGCTCTGGCTGAAAATTTGTGCTATCAATATTAAATACCTCTTGTATGGACAAGGTACACAAATCATCCAAAGGTGGAAGATACTGCAAAATCGCTCCTGTGTCGGCAGCGGGAGCCAATCCATTTTTGGTGGGCATAGAGGCGATGGTTCCCCCTGTGGACAAAAGCAAAAGTTTTTTCATGGAACTGGGTTCTCCTAGATATCAAGATTTGCTGTAATACTTTTTGCACAAGATGCAATCTGGTCAAAAGTATTTAGGCAAGGCCCTTTGTAACAGGTGCCATCCAGACTTTTCCTGTGCCTCGGTAAACATTGACTAATCCTTCTCCCGATGCAGCGGAACCAATCAAAGACTTGCCAGAGCGTTCTACAGTAAAGTTCAGGCTACCACTCCAAGCGATTGCCATATTGCCATCCACTTTCAGCACATCATCCTGCAAGGAAATCTCTATCAGTTCCTCTTTGGGACAAGGGGATTCCAGACATACCGCACCATTTCCAACAATGCCCAGATTGAACAAACCTTCTCCTCCTGCTACCGCAGAGGAAAAGTTAGAACGAGCCACTGCCTTTTGTTTCAGCTTAGAGTCACAAGCCAGAAATAGTCCATCATCCAGCACAACAGAGCCGCCCCACTCTTCCGTGTTCAGCAAAATAATGTATTTATATGTGGGTTCCAAAACCAGCAGGCCAGTTCCTTTGTACTCGGGCTTGATGGCAGACTCACCTGTTACACTGCCGCGCAATGCCTTTCCAAACAAATCCCCCACACCTTTGATACCTGTGGTGGCATTTACATCCCCTACCGTCCATTGCATGGCTCCCGCTTGCAGGGTAATTTGTGCTTTGGATAAATCACAAACAACCTGCCTCTTGCGTACATTCATTTCATTGCAGTAATAGGCTGCCATTGCATTGCTGGGCATAACACTTAAGTCTTTCTGATATTCCAAAACGGTGAAAGGCCCCAAGCTGTCCACTGTCTTAATGTTTTCATTTTGGAAGAAGTTGGATACCTGATACATAACTCTAAACACCTCACTTTGTAGAATTATATTTCTGCTTTGCATATTTCAAAACAGAGATATGCTACACTGGTATTTTCTATCCAGTGTTTATTGACACAATTATACCAATTTCACAAAAACAATGCAACAAAAACAAGTAAAAAGTATGATGTTACAAACAAAAGCAAACTTGTTGTGTCGTATACAGGAAATTACGGTTCTAGTGTATTCTGCAACATTTGGTTATAGTACCATGGATATTCGACAACAATTTCCTTTTGAGAAAGGCTGGCAAAGGGCTTTTCCGTGATGGTTGGAAAGGTCAACTTCCATGCACACAAGGCTTGATATTTGAGTTTAAACCGGCGATTCATTTGTTGATTGCCATATTTGCTATCTCCTAAAATGGGGCATCCAATGCTTGCAAGGTGTGCCCGTATTTGATGGGTTCTTCCTGTAATTAGTTGCACCCTTAACAAAGCCAAACTGTGGGATGTACAAAGGGTTTTATAATGGGTTTCAATGGGTTTGTACCCCGGTTTTGCTGTTGGAGAAATGGTAACAATTCCCCGCTTTGCATCCTTGAAGTGGTAATCTTTCAAAATGCCTTGTGCCGGGGAAGGCTTACCGTAGGTCACACATAGATATTCCTTTTTCAGTGCATGTTGACGAATCATATCCACAAAAAAAGTTTCTGCATGGGCAGTTTTTGCCACCAGCACCAATCCGCTGGTGCCTGCATCTAAGCGATGGCATAAACAAGGGGAAAAAGCATCTTTGTCAGAATATTCTCCTTTTTCCCACAAGTATCTTTGTGCACGGTGAAGCAAGGTGTCTGGCTGGTTGCCATATACCTCCAGCCCTGCGGGTTTATTACAAATCAACACATTTGCATCTTCATATACTACAGTCAGTTCTTTCCGTGCCTGTAAAAAGATAGGTGCTTCTGCTGGATGTTCTGAGAATATTTCCTCTTGCAAAAAAATTTTTATCTCATCCCCCTGTTGCACTCGAAAAGACAAGGGTTGTTTTTTTCCGTTCACCTTCAGCTTATTCTCTTTGACAGCACGGCTCCACCGACCAAAACCAATTGTTGGAAATTGTTCCATCAAATACTTGTCCAATCGAGTGGGAACAGCACTTTTCACTATGATTGTTCTCATAGATAGTTTCCTTTACTGATTCTGTCTTTTAAGTCCAAAATATTTTTGTGGATAGATTCTATCACCTTTTCAAAATCTTGGTCTGTTTTTCCGCTGGGGTCTTCTAGCCCCCAATCTTCCCTATGTTTGCAAGGAAGGTGTGGACATTGCACATTACATCCCATAGTGACCACAATATCCACTGGTGGAATCTCTTGCAACAATTTAGAATATTGGCTTCCCTCCATGTCCACATGATAATGCTTTTTTATCAAGCGAACAGCGTCCCCATTGATGGCCGGTTTTGTTTCGGTACCGGCAGAATAGCTTTCAAATACATCCCCCGCCAATAGTTTGCCCAAGGCTTCCGCCATCTGGCTGCGGCAGGAATTATGGACACACACAAATGCCACCTTTGGTTTTTGTGAATGACTTACTGGATTTTCCATGTTTGTTCCCCTTTTCCATCAACTTCTTTTTCTGTCTTGTGTCATATTATATCATAAAAAGGCAATAATTTTGTAGTAGATTTTTACCTTGTTGTACCAAGATGTTATTTTATTGTATTTTAATTTTTAAGTTTATTGTATTTTACTGAATTTTAAGGTATTATAATAAAAAGTGTGTTACACCGTCAAAGAATAAAAGGAGTATGCTATGAACAAAACATTGGTGCAGTCCTTCCGTGAGGACATTCCTGTATTTCAGGAAAAAATTCGTGCATTTGAAGCAGGTGAGATTGACAAAAAAGCCTACAAAGGATTTTCCGGTGGATTTGGTAGCTACGCCCAACGCAGCAACGGAAACATGCTGCGGCTGCGGTTGGCTGGCGGCTGCATTTCTATGGAACAACTAAAATTTGTGGCTGATATGGTAGACACCTATCACATCGACCGACTGAAGATGACTACCTGTCAAACCATCCAGTTGCATAATCTTTCGGCAGATGCCACTGTTGCCATTATGGAACAGGCTTTAGAATATGGTATTGTTACCCGTGGTGGTGGTGGTGACTTCCCCAGAAATGTAATGGTAAGTCCTTTGTCAGGTGTGGACAAAGAGGAAATCTTTGATGTTCGTCCGTGGGCAAATGCTATGGCAGATTATCTGTTAAGCCGTGTAAAAACTGTGCACATGCCCCGCAAACTGAAGGTTGCTTTTTCTTCTTCGGCTGCAAATAGCACACATGCTACCTTCCGTGATTTGGGCTTTGTGGCACAAGCAGACGGGACTTTTGCTGTATACTGTGCTGGTGGCCTTGGCCCCAACCCCAAAATTGGCGTTTGTGTAGCCCAATCTGCTTTGGCTGAAGATGTTCTGCATTATGCCGATGCAATGATTCGAGTATTTACCACCTATGGCAACTATGAGAACCGTGCAAAGGCTCGTACTCGCTACCTACAGGAGTCTTTGGGTGTAGATGGATTAAAAGAGGCTTTCCAAAAGGCTTTGGAGGAATCTTTTGCCGCAGAAAATTTAAAGGTATTCCCAGAACCCATTGTGTGTGAAAAAACTGGTACCGGTAACCTCATTCATCCTCGTGCTATTGCCCAAAAACAAGCTGGTCTGTATGCCGTTTCTTATCATCCCATTGGTGCAAATCTTGCCCCACAAAAGCCCAAAGAGTTGTACAATGCTCTAAAAGATATTCCCTGTGCAGAACTGCGCATTGGGCCGGATGGTACTTTATATATCATCAATCTTACTGCTGAAGAGGCAGAATCCATTTTGAAGATTACCGCAGATGGTGCAAAGACCTTGTTTGAAACCAGTGTTTCTTGCATTGGTGCCACTGTTTGTCAGCAAGGTGTTCGAGATTCTCAAGGATTGCTGGCTGCTATGGTGGAAGCTGTTTCCAAGGAGAATTTTGGAGATGGTGTTTTGCCTAAGGTTCACATTTCTGGTTGCCCTTCCAGTTGTGGTACTCATCAAATTGGCTCCATGGGCTTTGTTGGTGGTGTAAAAATGATTGATAAAGTGGCACATCCAGCTTTTACTGTGATGATTGGTGGAGAGGATGCACAGAGTGCTGAACAGTTTGGCACTGTTGTGGGAGCCATGTTGGAAAAGGACATCCCTTCCTTTATGGTTGAGTTGGGCACTGCTATTCAACAAGCCAACTCTGCCTATGCCCAATGGATGCCCACTCATAAAGAAGAGTTTGAGGCTATTGCAGGGAAATTTTTGGTAAAATAATTTTTCTTTTGTAGTTTTTTCTTTGGATAAATTACCGGCCATTGATAGAAACAGATTGTTTTTTCAATGGCCGGTATATTATTTATTTTTTCAAATGAACAGCACGTTGGATTTCTCTTTCCTCCATTGGCAGGTCTACAAGTACAGCATCTTCCCCAATGGTTACAATTTTAGACCAATCAATAAACACATCTTTTTCTTTTCCCAACAGACCAAACAATTTGGGGCGTCCGTGGAGAATCATTTTTTGCAGCAATGCTTCTGAGGGAGAAAATTCCAAATCGTCTGCCCTTCCATAGTTTGTGCCTGTTTTTATGTCAATAATATCCTTGGTACATAAATCTTTCAGGGTCATATCTATCCCTCCTTTACTACCATTCTATTACACATGCTTTGTACTATATACATTTTATAGCAAACAATGGCAGAAATTTTGACAGAAGGTTGAGAAACATTTATAATAATAAGAAAGCTGTATAATGGTGCAGCCAAAAGGATAACAAAAATGTTTGGGAGGAACACCCTTATGTATAAAAATATTGTCTTTGATTTAGGCGGCGTTGTTGTAGGATTTGACCCCCTCAACTACTTGGCCGACCGCTTTTGTGATGAGGCACTGGAGCAAGAACTGTTCAAAATTACCTTTGCTTCCGACCATTGGCGCAAAATGGATGCTGGAGAACTGACACGAGAGCAGGCCTATGCTGAAATGTTACATCGTGCCAAACAAGCAGGCTTTTTCTTTGAGGTACAAGGAATTTTGGATGATTGGACAAGCATGCTCCGCACAAAATCCAATGTTGTATCCATTATTAAATCCTTGAAGCGAAAAAACTATCAAGTATTTTATCTTTCCAATATTTCAAGGGATGTTCTAAACATCATCGAACAAAGAGATTTTTGGCCTTTATTTGATGGCGGTGTTGCCAGTTGCGAATTGATGGTAAATAAGCCATCTCCTCTTATTTATGAAACCTTGTTAGAACGGTATAACCTCAATCGGGAGGAAACAATTTTTACCGATGATAACCCCATCAATGTAAAGGCAGCCTATGACCTTGGAATTACAGCAATTCAGTTTCAGGGTGCCGATAATCTTGTCAAATCTTTGACAGCTTATGGCATTGACTTAAGTCGTCGAAAGGTTACAAATAAAGATAAGCATAAACACAATTCTTAAATAGCCATTATATATAAAAACAGGCAGTTTGTACTATTTTGTACACTGCCTGTTTTTTACAATACATTGCTTATATGTCTTACAAACCAATGGTACTAGAAGAAACTTCTGCTTGTAAACCTGACGAAAGTTGTACAACCGTACTATTGCTATTGGTAGATTCCCCAGCTTTTTGCTGCGCGGAATCTTTTTTTGTAGGAGAAGTTGTTTGTACTGGTTGTATGGGAAGTTGCACCGTTTTATGTTGCTGTAAATATGCTTCCATTGCCGTTTGGCGCAGATATGCTGCTTTGCCTGATAGTGCCCCCCTTGTTTGTTGTTGGTGTAACAATCTATTTTGTTGCAGTTGTTGCTGATGCTGTTGGCTTTGCTGATGCTTGGCTTCCCACTGGCAATAGTAATTTCGGTTTTCTTTGCGTATGAAATGACGATAAAGTATTACCTTTTTTTGTAGATGGGTGATGAGAGGTTTTAACTGTGGTTCTGCCTGTTGGCCCCATAGCATAAATTGTAATTTTTCTTTGTTCAATTTCATACAAGTGTCTACTAAGGAATTGCGAAGTTTTGGAGAACAGGTTGCTCTGGCAAGTCGCTCTCCCACAAAGAAATCTGTTGGTTTTCCTTGGGAAAGATGTAGCTTTCCTTCCAAAGAGATATGGACTGGTTCCTCTTGTGTTTCTGGTTGCATGGCTGTTTTTATGGGAGGTGCTTCGGCTTGCTTTGGCATTTGTACATTCCATTGATACCGCTTTTGTACCAAAAACAAAATACCTCTGGCAACAATTCCTTGTTCTGCTGGTTGCAATAGCTCCCCAATGGCCTCTTCCAATAGTGCCTTGCCTTTTCTAAATGAATCCATATTTTTCGCCATAGATTCTAGCCATTTGGTATGGATAAAGATATGGTTGCCCCAACAGTACTGTTGCATTAGTCCTGCAATTTCTTGTGGCGAATAATTGCCTAGATGGATTTCCACTGTTGTGTGTTCACGAGAAAGCTGGGAAATATACTCTTGTGTTTTATCCTGAAAACCTACCTGACCAGTGGACTGTTCACTTCTGGCAGAAACCGCCCCACACATAGATACTGGTTGAGTAGCAGAAATTTCTTCCATAAATTATCCCCCATTTCTCTAACATAGAAATTTTTTTATTTTGTTATTTATAGTTTCAAATGATTTTTAAAAAATGAAAGACTTTGTATTAAAAAGTTGATATTTTTAATAATATACTTTTGATTATTTGTTATGATTATGAATAAATATTTTTCTCATGCCAAAAAAAGCAATACAAAGCTGTGCAAACACACAAAATATATAAAATTTTATATATTTTGATTGACTTTTTGTTAAAATGTGATAGCATTAAACTAAGGTTTGAGACTATTTTTAGACTTTTACCCAATGAGCAAAAATAAGGGCTTACACCATTTTGTGTTGCCCCAAGATATACCATATCTGAAAGGAGATTGAAGGAAATGAAAGGTTTTGCAATGTTGGAGATTGGCAAGGTTGGCTGGATTGAGAAGGAAGCACCTGTGTGTGGGCCTTTTGATGCTTTGGTAGAGCCTCTTGCTGTTTCCCCCTGTACCTCTGATATTCACACCGTTTGGGAAGGTGCCATTGGTCAGCGTCACAACATGATTCTGGGCCATGAGGCTGTAGGCCGTGTAGTACAAGTTGGTTCTTTGGTAAAAGATTTTAAACCAGGTGACCGTGTTCTGGTTCCTGCTATCACTCCCGATTGGTCTTCCCTAGAGGCACAGGCTGGATATTCCATGCACTCTGGCGGTATGCTGGCTGGCTGGAAATTCTCCAACTTTAAAGATGGTGTATTTGGTGAGTTGTTCCATGTAAATGAGGCAGATGGAAACCTTGCTTTGTTGCCTGAGGGAATGGATATTGCTTCTGCTGTTATGCTGAGTGATATGGTTCCCACTGGTTTACATGGTGTAGAACTGGCAGACGTACAGTTTGGTGATAGTGTTTGTGTTATTGGTATCGGCCCTGTTGGTTTGATGTCTGTTGCTGGTGCTGCCATTCGTGGTGCTTCCCAGTTATTTGCTGTAGGCTCTCGCCCCAACTGTGTAGAGCTTGCTAAGGAATACGGTGCTACTGACATTGTTAACTATCGTGACGGTGACATTGTAGAGCAAGTTATGGAAAAAACCCATGGCAAAGGCGTAGACCGTGTAATCGTGGCCGGTGGTGACAATGACACCTTTATTCAGGCTATTACCATGCTGAAACCTGGCGGACGAATTGGCAATGTAAACTATCTAGGTGAAGGCGATTATGTGAAGATTCCCCGTGTAGAATGGGGCTGTGGTATGGGTCACAAGACTGTTGCCGGCGGATTGATGCCCGGCGGACGGTTGCGCATGGAGAAACTTGCCTCCTTGATGAGCACCGGTCGTATAGACCCTGGTAAGATGCTGACCCATCGCTTTGAAGGCTTTGACAAGATGGAGCAAGCCTTGATGTTGATGAAAGATAAGCCCCGTGATTTGATTAAACCAGTGGTTGTTTTGTAACTATTTTTTCTCCTTCCACTATGCAAAACCAGCAACCTGAAACAGGTTGCTGGTTTTTTGTGTTTATACAACTTCTACATCTGCCTCTACCACTACCGAAGGATATTGCCATAAGGCTCCAGAAGAACTGTTTTGTTGATACCACTGGTTGTTCCAAACACCAAACCACCAACCAAACCCAAAGGGGTCTAGTCCTTGTTGCCATGTTTGTTGTAATAGCTGTTGCAATTCCGAAGAAATTTGCTGTGAAAACTTTCGTGACAGTTCCTTTCTGCTTTCCCAACGAGAAAGCTGGGCTTGCATTTGTGCTGTTGCTGCGGTGATTCCCCTGACACTTCCTTGTAATGTCAAATGCAAAATTGGCTTTCCATTTTCTAGCTGAATTTCGTGTGTAATTCGAGGTGTTTGCAGAGAATATCCAATAGAGTTGCCCTGATATTGTGTAACATACTCCAATACAACTGGTGTACCAAGCAACAAACGTGCTAATTGTGCTTGGTTTTCTTTTAGTAAAAGGATGGGGGTATCATCATCATATAATACCAGTTGAGAGGTATCTGTTCCATTTTCTTTTTTCTCCAAAAAGGGCACTAGCCCTTCTGCCTTCTGTTCGCCTGTATTCAATTCATAAATCATACGGGCTTGCTTATGGCTTTTTTCTAGGTCTTTTTCCAGTCCGTTTAGTTGCTGAAAAAAATCCTCTTGCTCTGTCCATTCTTCAAATTCTTCAGGAGTTTGTTCTGTAGCATACACTGCCATGTTAGGGCGGCTGGCTTGCTCGGTTCCAAAGTAATCCAACACCTTTCCAAGTCCTTTTTGAGAGGCTTGTTTTCCAGCAAACAAAAGTTGGTTTTGACCATAAAACACTACACTTTGCCCTTGTTGTTCTGCTTGTTGAATGGCTTGTGCCAAGGTTTCCCCTTCTCCCCACTGCAAAGAGATTTCTTCTTTTCCTGCTTCTTTCTCACTTCCCTGTACAATCACCAATCCAACCACATAGTTTGTTATGGTTTTGTCGGCAAATACTGCCTTTACAATCCCCCGTTGGCTCAATGCCACACCACTGCTACAACCACAAAATGTTAATATCCAGAACACAAGGAATGGTGCAAACACTTTGGTTTTATTCATGAGCTTTCTCCTTTCTCATGGCAAAAGCAATCCCTGCACCTGCTGCAAAAACGAAAAAGGTTTCTGCCCATTGCTGCACCAACTCCGGCACATGGTATAACAAAACAGCCACAGCAAAAATAGGCAATGCCACAACCCAAACAGCTGCTTGCTTTGCTTTTGAAGGCAACAAAGGACGCAGCACTTCTCCCAGCCCCACACACAAAAGTGCTGTGCGGAATACAGCAATAAGCAACCATACAGACACATGAACTGCATCCAACCGACGAAAAACAGAAATTCCTCCCAATCTTGCCAATGTGTGAATGGGCTGAACTTGCAATGCTTCAAACTGTCCTAAAACCAATTCACTAATTAAAGTGAAAACCACATCGGATACCACTGTTAAAAGCAAAATTTTAAAAAGAATACCAAAGTTTTTTTGCTGTCCACAAGAATGACCCAACACACCAACTAAAAGCAACTCTGGTGTAAGGTTAAAGCCTGTCATACAGCTTTGCCAAATAGATTCTATGGGCTGCTGAGGAATTTGCAGATTTTGCAAGCGCATTTGTGGTGCATTGGCGATGGCAATGAGCACCAGAGAGCCTGCAAGCAATATTGCCAATACGGTTCCTGTACGCAACAGCACCTCCAATCCAGTGTGTGCTGCATACAAACAAACAACCAATATTAACAGTAGCAACAAGGTTAAAGGCAATGTTTGACCTGTAGCATAACGGTAAAACATTTCACTTTGCTGAAGGCTGCGAGCTGCTCCCAGCAAAAAAGCAAAGGAAAGCAGACATAACACCCACTTACTGTGGGGAGTTTTTGCTGCAAGCAGTGCTACAAAACCCTCTGTTTGACATTTTTTTAAAAGAAATCCAAACAAAAACAACACTACTGTGGCACAGAGAAATGCTCCAAAAATTCTGCCATAGGCTGCAATGGCTGCCCCTCCCGGCAGAGGACGGATAAGAGAATCACATACCAAGCATAAATATACCCCAATGATGAGCTGTCTTGTGTTTATCAAGGTTTTATGTGGCATTGTCATCCCCTCTTTCTTGCTCAAATTTTTCGATACTAAAGGGTTTTTTAGAAAGTGTACGCCATCCCATTCGCAAAAGTACATCTCTCCAAGCATTGGATTGGAAGGGTGAAATGGGCGTTGTATAGGGAATGCCAAAACTGTTCAAACCGCAAATATCCAACAACATCCAAAAAAACAGAACTATCATTCCTGCCGGCCCTAACAGCCCCCCTGCCAAAATAAACAGCATTCGCAGGACTGTTACAGGCTCATAAACCGAAGGAACCACAAAGGTACAGATGGTAGTAAGGGCGGCGACAATTACCACTGGGATTCCCAACAAACCCGCTTTGGTGGCAGCATCCCCCACAATTAAGGCAGCCACCAAGCTGACAGAATGACCTATAGGTTTTGGCAGTCGCAACCCTGCCTCACGGATAATTTCCAACAAAAAATTGGCAAGCATCATTTCCAAAAATAACGGTAATGGGGTAGATTTTTCCGCTGCTGCAATTTTATACAACAATTCTGGGGGGAAAATCTCTGGTGTATACCCTGCGGCACAGACAAAAATTCCCGGAAAGAGAATGGCAATAAAAAATGCGGCATACTTTAACAACCGGATAAAGCTGGCAAAATATGCTTTGGAGGAATAATCATCCATAGACTGAAAATTTTCGTAAAACAGCCAAGGAAACACAAGGGCAAAGGGACTTCCATTGACCAACACCACAATTTTGCCTTCACAGATTTTTGCTGCTGCTCGGTCTGGACGCTCGGTATATCCAATGCCCGAAAAAAAGCGAAAACCTCGCCTGCCCAAAAAAGGAATTAGATAGCCGCTATCTAATAAAACTGGCAGGTCTACTTGTTCCAACTGGGCTTTTGTATAGCGCAACAGTTGGGGTGGGCATAGCTTTTGGTCATAGCACAAAGCCAATTCTGTTTGGGTGCGCTGTCCTGCTGTCATAGTTTCAATGCGCAAGGAATCGGTGCGGATTAACCGCCGCAACAGGCTAATATTCATACGCAAAATTTCTATAAAGCCTTCTCGGCTTCCTCTCAGGTTCCCTTCTCCAGAAGGTTCACCCACCGAGCGAAACTGCATACTTTGGGTGGAGATAACCAATGCCCGGTCTACTCCATCAATGAAAAATACAGTGGTACCTGCTGTCAAATAGATTTGTGCATCAGAAATGCAACTGACTGTTTTGGTTTCCATGGGAATTGCTGTTTGGCATAACAAATATTCATATAGCTGTTGGGGACTGTTGATAGGCGTTTGGATATGGCTTGCCACATCCAGCATCATAATCCATAGGCGTTCAATGCTGGATAGCCCTTCAAACATACAAATGCAGCAGTCAAATCCTGCCAGTTGCACATCTTTGGTATAAAAGTCCACCGACTGCCCGAACAATTCTCGCAATGCCAACTTATTTTCCAGCATGGATGTTGAAAGTATCTGTTCCAATGGTCTTCACCTCTTTCGCAAAAAGTATTGTCCAAGTGGGTATATTTCTAAACCGAATGGGTCAGAATTCTTTCATAATGATTTAGCAAAAAATTTTTTACAGCCATTGAGAGGATGAACCGTGTATGTTGGTAATTTTTTTGCGTACATTGATGGTTTATTTATTGATTATTTGCATGATGCGACTAATGGGAAAGCGGCAACTGGGAGAACTGCAACCTTCTGAATTGGTTTCCACCATCCTTATTTCCAACCTAGCTTCTATTTCCATTGAATCTCCAGAACTTCCCCTTACTTCTAGTTTTCTTCCAGTCATGCTGATTGCAGCCTTTGAAATTCTTGTTTCTGCCCTATGCGTAAAAAATCGCACAGCAGCCCGCCTTGTGTCTGGTCAGCCCATTGTGATTTTAAGAGATGGTGTCATTGACCAGAATGCTCTGCGGCGTCTGCGTTTTACCTTGGATGATGTTCTGGAAGCATTGCGAGCCAAAGATATTTTTGACCCTTCCGAGGTAACCTGTGCCATTGTAGAAACGAATGGTAGCATTAGTGTCTATCGAAAATGGGAATGTGACAGCCCCAACCGACAAGATTTAAAACTTAAAAATACTGGGGCAAAAAAACCCTCTCTCCCCTTTGTATCTGATGGGGAAATTTTGCCCAAAAACTTGAGTTGGTGCGGCAAGGATTTGTTTTGGCTGGAACAGGTGTTGAAGGAAAATCGGCTAGGGTTATCAGATGTATTTTTGCTGATGGGAGATGACACAGAAGAATACACCTTGACCCGCAAGCATATGTGATAGGAGGCAAGATTGTATGAAACGGGTTGGCATTGCATGGGCATTGCTATTATTCGCCATTGCTGTTGCTGGGCTAGGTAGCTGGACAGTGCACGATTCTTTTCATCGTTTGGACACCCAGTTAATAAATGCAGAAGTTTTTTGTTCTCAGCAAGACTACAACAAAGCATTACAAATTTCCCAACAAGCCAACACGGATTTTTCTCACCGAGAGCATTTGTTAGCACTATTTTTACGTAGAGATGACCTACGACAATTACAAAGTGGGCTTGCCGCTTTGCCCTCCTATGCCAGCCCAGAATATGAAAATGATTTCCTCTTTGAAATTAACCAAACACGGGCACAGCTTGCCAATATTCGACATTTGTTTTTCAGTTTATTATAAAAAAGGGCTGTATACTTGCAAGGCAAATTCCTACAAGTATACAACCAATTCCATTAAAAATGGTACATATGTTGAAGTTTTAATTCATTTGGACAAAGGTCTTTTTCATAAAGAATACTACCATTATGGAAACAATACATTCTGTAATGGGCATAGCAAACCATAATCCTTGACCATGGAACAGGATTGGTAGGCAAAGAATCAATGCACCACTAAGAAGCATTCCCCTTGTAACGGAAACAACAAAGGACATCATTGGTTCCATGACAGACTGGAAATAATAGGCGGCATAAATATTCAATGGTAGAAATAGAAAGGACAGAGAATAGCACCGTATAATAAAGGGAGCTATCTCCAAAACAGATTGGGTAGGGCTCATAAATAGATAAATAAAGGCATTGGGTACTGCCATGGTAAGAATAAGCCACATAATGCTAATCACAGCCGATGTCCACACATTGTATCGAACCAACTGTTTAATACGAGAATAGAACGCTGCTCCATAGTTTTGGGATAAAATCGGCTGTGAAGCCTGTCCCACGCCATAGGCACAACATTGTACAAAGGTGCTAATATTGATAATAACTCCATATACTGCCAAAGCGTCGGTATTGAGATAGCTCATAATCTGGCGGTTAAACAAAATAGAAAGAATTCCCATAGCAATATCAATAAAAAAGGTGGAAAAACCAGTTTTTACAATTTTAGAAAAGCCCTTTAATGAAATACCTGTCCAGTGGATTTTTAGTGTATTTTTTGAGGACAGAAAATGACTGCTCATAACAATTACAGAAAGAATTGCCCCCAGTGCCGTGGCAAGACCTGCTCCTGAAATTCCCATGTCACATTGGAAAACAAAGACATAATCTCCCAGCACATTTGCAATGCCTCCAGCAAGTACCGCTTTGGTTGCCAAAGCGGGATTGGAATCGTTTCGTAAAAAGGCGGATAAAATTTGACTAAACAAAAATACTGGTACACAAAGTTTTATCCAAAAAACATATTTACTACTTAATTGCAACAGGGTTTCATCTGCTCCAAAAAACTGTAACAAAGGTTTTTCAAAAATCCACAAACCAATCCATGCCAGTAACGCTATTATAATCCCCCAGAAAATGGCGGCTGTAAAGTACCCATTTGCTTTATCTGTTTGTGTATTCCTGCCTTTCTCGATGCTATATAGCACTGAAGCTCCAATCCCCACCAATAGCCCCAAGCTATAAATGATATTCCAGATAGGAGCTATCACCGCCATGGCAGCCACTCCCACTGGGCCGTGGTATTGCCCTACCATTGCCATATCTACCAATCCATAGATACTGGTGATGAGAGCACTTCCAAAGGCAGCGGCTAAAAACTTGAGATACAAACTTCCTACTTTTTCTTGCAATACATCCATATAATTTCCTCCAAAACAAAACGAGCCGGATAAAGCCATAGGCATTTCAGCCTATCACCTTATCCGGCTCGCTATTTCCTACGAATAACTTGCCCTCCGAGTGAGCAACACTATCCTACCAGATTTATATGTCTTTGTCAACCAATTTTTCTATGTCATCTCTTTCGTATACAAATTTTCCTGCCATAATGGTAGCATCTACCTTGGTTTTCCGCAATTCATCTGTTGGCATAGTAAAAATATCATGGCTAAGAATGGCCATATCTGCATAATAACCCGGCTGGATACAGCCTTTTTTATCCTCCTCAAAGCTGGCATAGGCACTTTCCCATGTGTAAGCATCTACTGCATCAAAAATATCCATGCATTCTTGGGGATAAAAACCGCCCTGTGGATTTCCCTCTAAATTCTTGCGGGTTACAGCACAGTAGAGGTTATCAATAGGATTCATGTCCTCAATGGGGGCATCGGTGCCAAAACTGGTATGAACCCCCAGCCGTCGCAAGCTCTCAAAGGCATAGCTGGTGGAAGCAAGCTCTTTTCCTACCCTATCCTCTACTACTCGCATATCGTAATGCAAAAAGATGGGTTGCACCAATGCCAAAATATCATTTTTAGCAAATCGTTCCAACAAAGGAATATCTGTAATCTGACAATGAACAATGCCCAGACGGAGAGGATTTTTCCCCTCTTTGCACAAGGGTTCATAGCAATCTAACATCTGTTCCACTGCACCATCTCCAATGGCATGAACCACCACTTGACAGTCATTTTCTGCTGCCAACTGTACCAATTCTTTTGTCTGCTCTTTTGTTAAGGTAGAGATACCCTTTGTAGAAGGGTCATCATGGTAGGGTTGGCGCATGAGAGCAGTTCTAGCCCCTAAGCTACCATCTATAAACAGTTTCAAAGGCCCTATTCGATTGTAAATATCCCCCACTCCGGTTTTGTACCCTGCCTGCAAAAACTCCTGAAAATCTGCCTTTTTCATAAAGCTGCATTGATGGTAAACCCGCAAGGTAGGATTTTTTTGCACCTCTTGGTAAATTTGCAAAGTTTGCTTCCAACTTCCTGGGCGCAAATCCATAGTTTGTACTGATGTAATTCCCCATTGTGCAGCATAGTCCATTGCCATGCGCAATGCTTGCTTTGTGCTTTCGGCAGTGGCTTTTCCACGAATAGACAAAATTTGCTCACAGGCATTTTCTCGGAATACACCAGTGAGTTTGCCATCTTGGTCAAAATCAAAGGCTCCGCCTTGGGCTGGTGGGGTAGATTCTGTAATTCCTGCCATTTCAATGGCCTTGGAATTGGCTGTTAAAATATGGGCACAAGCACGCTCTAAAATGATGGGATAGTCTGTGGAAATTGCGTCCAAATCTTGTTTGGTAAGCAATCGTTTTTCATCGGTAAAATAGTCTTGATTCCAACCCATTCCATGTAATACCGTTCCGGGGGCTGGTTTTGTTTTTTCAATGTAATCCCGTGCAATTTGCTGTACCTGTGCGATACTGGTAGCACCCAAAAGTTGAATATCTGCCATCATCTGCCCAGCAGAAAGCAAATGCAAGTGTGAATCATGGAATCCCGGTACAATGGTTTTTCCCTGTGTATCGTATCGGCGGCAATTTTGGGGGGCTGCGGAGAAAATTTCCTCATTGGTTCCCACTTGCTGGATGATGTCATTATGAATCCATACCGCTTGTGCAAAGGTGTGTTTTTTTAGATAAATTTTTCCGTTATAGATGACTGTATCCATGTTATACCTCCTCCTCTGCAACCAGCGAAACCACTTGATTTTTCTTTATTACAAATTCATGCAAAGCCAGTCCCACCAAAGGAACCAACAAACCGATAAGGGAGGTGATTGGGTCTTCCATAAAGGTGTTTACCATCAATCCCACCATAATCACACAAATCAAGATAACCATAAAGGGATATGCCCACACCTTGTAGGGGCGTTCCATTTGTGGATATTTTTTTCTAAGGCGTACCACTGCATAGAAGGTTAGTCCGTTAAAAACCATCCCACAAAAGGCAACTAAGCTGGTCAACTGTCCTAAATCTCTTGCACATACCAGAGCAATAGAAACCACCGCAGAGGCTAACAAGGCATTTACTGGGGTTTTATAACGAGGGTGGAGAGTTGCCATACCCTTGAAAAATGCTCCATCCTTTGCCATGGCGTAGTATGTGCGGGGAAATACCATAATGCAGCCATTGAGAGAATTAAAAATTGCCAACATCATAGCAGAACCAACAATAATGCCCCCTGCATTGCCAAACAGAGAATTTGCCGCAGCAGTACCCAAGTAATAATTCCCCTCTGCAATCATTTGCTGGATGGTATCCGCTGGTAAAACCCGAAATACAGCAAAGTTAAACAACACATACAGCACAGTTACCCCAATAATGGAAATTAAAATTGCCAAAGGAATATTCTTTTTTGGGTGTTTAATTTCCTCGGCAATACTATTTAGGTTTGTCCATCCCTCATATGCCCACAAAGTTGCCACAACACCAAAGGCAACCATTCCGCAAATTTGCCCAATGGATACATGTTCAACAGGAATAGAGGTCAAATTTGGAACCTCTTTTCCCATAAATAAACCACACAGTAGAATTGCAGCAATGGGCAACAATTTAAACACCATAAAAATGCTTTGCACCATACTGCCCAATTTAATACCAAAGATATTGATGGTGGTAAGTAGGACAATCATGGCAATGGCAAAGCCTTTTTGCAACCATTGGCTTTGGGCAAAGATACTTTGGGGCATCATGCTGGCAATGGCTGCGGAAAATGCTACAGCTAATGCTGCATTAGAACCAGAGGAACCCAAAATAAAATTGGAAAATCCACTCATAAAAGCGGTTCTTTCGCCATATGCTTCACGCAAATATACATAGCTTCCCCCCGCTTTGGGCATCATGGCTCCCAATTCGGCATAGCAAATACCACTCATCAGGGTAATCAGTCCTCCTACAATCCATACCAGCATGGCAAGGCCGGGGCTCATTCCGCTGCGTTGCAATACAATTCCGCCAATATAGAAGATACCAGAGCCAATCATGACACCTCCCAACACGGAAATGCCTCCAAATAGCCCTACTTCTCGGCGCAGCTCGGTTTCCTCAGAGCTTAACACCTGCACTTTGCTTTGATTTTGTTCCATCCTTTTCTTCCCTTTCTTTGTGAATAAAATAAAAAAGTTGCATCCTACCGATGCAACTTCTCAAATTTCCAAAGGGATTTTGATGGGTTATCATCGATAGCTCCTCTGCAAAAAGCAGGAGTTGAGGGGATATTTTCTCCACAACCAACTAGGTGCCATACCCTGCACCTGTTTCGGCAGTTTGACCTTTCCACCGTTTCATTGAGTGTCCCCTCCACGGTGTACTTTTTCGCACTGCGCCTCTATCAACTTTTTAACGCTATTAGTTATATCATGCTTACCAGCTATTTGTCTAGAAGTTTTATTACTTTTTGTAGAATTGTTTAAAATTAGCTTTGCATAAAAATACAATTTATCAATTTTGATACTATGTTCATCTTATACACTGTTTTCCCAAAAAAATCCATTTACTGCTACATTCACTACATAAAAACTGCATTTCATGTAAAACATATTGATTTTTTCAATCTGCTTTGCTATAAATATGCGGGAGTTTCAATATGTCCTACATTGGTATTACAAGGAGAAAAATTTTTATGAGATTGAAAAAAATGATTTGTACAACACTAGCCATATGTGTTTTAGGAGGGGTGTTGGCTGCTTGTTCTTCGCCCAATATTCCTAAATTAGACAATGTTGTTGTGCCAGAAACAAACCAATTTGCTGATATTGGCGGTTTTTCCCCACAGGGAGAAGTTTCCCTGCTTCCAGTGGAAATTGGCGCAACAGGCTTTTCTTCTGACACTGGATACTATCATGTGGATACAAATAAGAATGGTTTCACCCTATTACGGTTTGTTGACTATGCCTCTGCAAAAGATGTGGTGGTATGCAATCGACCCGAGTGCAAGCACAAAGATGAAAGCTGTACAGCATATATTCCTTTTGGCTCAAGTGGTGTAAACCCTATCCCTGTAGGGGATAAACTAATCTTGCTATATGGAGGAAATCCATTCAATTTTGATGTGGTAGGAAATGTAGGAGCTGCACGAATTGAAGTGATGGAACAAAACGGAGCAAATCGCACCATCCCCTATGTATTTGATGGAACTACCTCTATTTCCACCGGTTTGGGCATAGACAAAAGGTCATTTGCTAAAGATGAACAAAATCTCTACTTCATTGCAGAACAAATTTTAAACTCCTCCAATGGTGTGGAGGTTAAACCGTTTTTGTGTGCTTACAACATTTCCTCTCAACAAGTATTTATGCTGAAAGAGTTGGATTCTAATCCCCGCATCATTGGTGCATTTGCGGATAATATCGTGCTTGAGTATGCCTCAGGTATAGAAATTGTTGGAACAGATGCTTCTTCTATTCAGGCTGAAATAGAGGTATTTTCCCTATCCAGTTTACAAGGCTCTCAAGTGGCAACACACCCATACATAGAGCATGTACGCTGTGAAGGAAACATGTGTTACCGAATAACACAAACGGGAGACTTGGCTGCCATAGATTTGTCCACAGGAGAAGAAAAAGTCATTGCTGCAGGCATTGTTTCTCCTGAAACAGAATTTTTGATTGAAGGTCTTCAGGATGGAAAACTATTCCTTACTTTTACTACTATGCGTACAGAAGCTAACGAAAAGGGTGAGGAAATCATTTTCGTTGATAAAGTTCTTCATGGAGTTGACCTGCAAAGTGGAACAATAGCAGAACTTTCTGTACCTTATTACGAGGGAGGAAATGGGAGAGTTCCCAAAAAGATTTTGGCATCTGCCGGACAAGACTATCTGTGTTTAGATAGCAAAGAAGAAATCTCTATTACCTCTTTGGATGATGAAGGAAAAACTACTACAGTTTCCTCCTATAAAACATTATATGCATTGCAAAACAAAGAGGATTATTTGAATGGCGGGCAGCAAATGCGCGCTGTTACCGAAATTTCTTAAAAGTTGAGGATACCTATGTGAAAAATAGTAACTATATACTAAAGGTGGATGCTTTAACTAAAGTATATACCGCAGGAAAAAATCAAAAAAAGGCTCTGTCAAGCGTAAGTTTTACGCTTGATTCGGGCCTTTATGGTCTTTTAGGGCCAAATGGAGCCGGAAAAAGCACCATGATGAGCATACTTACAGGCAACTTGGATGCTACCAGTGGAAAAGTATTTTGGAACGGAAAAAACATTTTAAAAAATAATAAGCCTATTCGGAGAGTATTGGGGTATATGCCCCAACAGCAAAACTTGTATGATAGCTTTACGGGGCGCAGATTTTTACTTTATCTGGCAGCTTTAAAGGAAATTGCCAAAAAAGAAATGGCGCAAGAGGTAGAACGTGTAGCCGCTTTGGTTCATTTATCGCAGGAACTAGATAAACGACTGTCTAGTTATTCTGGTGGAATGAAACAAAGGCTGCTTGCTGCCTCTGCCATGCTGGGCAACCCTCATATTATTATTTTGGATGAGCCAACTGCTGGCCTTGACCCAAAGGAACGAGTACGGCTAAGAAATGTGTTGGCAGAACTTTCTAAAACTTGTATTGTTATTGTAGCAACGCATGTGGTAAGTGATGTAGAACATGTGGCAAAGGAAATTCTTTTGCTAAAAGAAGGCAATCTTATAGACAAGGCTTCTCCCCAAGCTCTTATTGACAAATATGCTGCTGGAGGCACACTAGAGGATGTATATCTTGCCATTTTTGGGGAGGAACAACCATGATTCATTTATTTTGCGCCGAAATGCAAAAGGTGTGGCGCAATCGCTTTTTTATTGTAGCATTTTTCGTTTTGCTATGTACCAATTTCTTTTTGCTTTGGTTACATACAAATACAGCTTCAAATTCCATTTCCCCCAATGCCTACCGCACATTTGCACAGCAAACACAGGACATGAGTGTTTCTGAAATTGATATATTTTTAAAGGATGCGTTAGACGAGGCGGAAGGTCTGTGGCATATTGATTTTGTATTGCGTACAGAGGCATCCTCTGGTGGACAAAAAATTCCTGCCATGCGGGAACAGTTTGCCCAAGACTTTGAAAAATACTATGAATTGTACCAATCAAAGAATTCCTTAGAGTATGGTAATACCTTTGAACAACAGGTGCTATTTTTGCGGGAACTTTCTGGAGAAGTCCAAACTGTGGCAGGGTACGATGCCTTTTTAGACTCCATTGCACAAAAGGCAAAAGATCTTTCCTCAATCTCTATTTTTTCTCAGGATAGTTATGATACAAAAAACATCAACTCCACTGCCCAAGCCTTTGAAAATATGAGAAAGGTTCCCCTTAGCTACTATCCCCAAAAGGGGTTGGTTATGGCTTTGGAGTTTCAATACACTGATATTCTTTCTATTTTAGGAATGTTGCTAATTTCTGTACCATTGGTGAGAATGGAACGAGATAGCAATTTGCTTGCTCTCATTCGCTCCACCAGTGCAGGCAGAACAAAAACCGCTGTGGCAAAAATTTTAACTTTGGCTGTAAGTATTGTTTTTCTCTTGGCAGCTTTGTATAGTATGAATTTTATATATTGTGGTCAGCTTTATGGACTGGGGCCTTTGGGTAGAACTATCCAAAGTGTACCTAGGCTATTGTACAGCACTTGGCACTTGACCGTAGGGCAGTATCTGTGGTACTTTTTTGCTGCCAAATGGGCAGCGGCTTTTGTGTGTGGTCTTAGTGTTATGCTGGTTATGGTGCTTGCAAAAAGGTTTCTTTTTGGTGTATTGGGTACGCTGGGATTTTTAGGTGTTCATTTTTTGCTTCGCCTGCTCATTCCTGCTACCGGTTATCTAAATGTAATAAAATACGCCAATTTGATTAGTCTATTGTACACCAATGAACTTCTTGGAGAATACCGAAATCTGTATTGGTTTGGCACACCTGTTCCCCTTTTGTTGGTAGAGTCCATTGCTGCCGTTTTATTTGCTGTGGTGTTTGTAGCATCCTTTATTATGGTATTCCAATGGCATATATTCCGCCATTCTACAAAATTTGTACTCCCTTGGAAAATTTTCCGGTACAATCCCTCTTATACCACTCCCTTCCGGCAAGAAGGATATAAACTTCTTATCATGCAAGGAATCGCCCTTGTTCTGCTGGGATTTAGTATTTTTCAGGTGCATACTGCCTCTATTTCTAACCCTTATATGGGAGTAAAAGAAATTTACTATCAATACTATATGCAACATCTGGAAGGCACTTTTACCCAAGAAAAAAAGCAATGGTTGGAAGAAGAAATAAAGGAATTTGAACCTATATTTGCTTTAAATCGACAATTGAAAGCAAATACCATTACCAAAGATGAATATGAGGCTCAAATGAGTTTGTATAGTCAACTTACTGAAAAGATGAATGTGCTACAAACTATTTTACAGAGTATGCAACAGCTTTCGGAAAAACCTCGTATGCAGATAGTATATGAATTTGGATGGCTAACACTTTTTGATAACAAAGACAATTCTGATATACAGGACGCTCTCTGGTGCAGCATATTGGCAGCAATCTGCTTTTCGGGTATTTTCTCTATGGAGAAACAAACAGGCATGATTTATGTCATTTCCACTACTCTCCTTGGTAAAAAGAAAACTGTGGGGTATAAACTTATATGGGCTACCATGATTTGTGCCATTTTGACAGTTTTTAGTCTAGTTCCCCGCTTTGGAATTTCCGTAAAATATGGTCTGGGTGCATGGTTTGCCCCCATTTACAGCATTGCAGAATATGCCTCTGCACCAGAAATTCCAATGTTTTTGATGGTAGGTATATTGGTAGTCAGCCGGTTTTTGGGATTTTTGTTGATGGCTTTTGTGATCATGGCAATTTCTCAGAAAATCGCAAATGGATTTGCCGCAATGTTTCTTTCTTTGTTGATATTTGGTGTTGCTCCTTTGTTAAGTACAGTGGGACTTACAGCGGCAAAATGGTGTAGTGTGTACACAATATTTCATGTTCCTGCGCTGTTGGCAGAAAAAGGCGGCTTTATTATGATGATTTTGCTATATTGCATTGTGTTTGGGATATGCTATTGTTGCTATCAGTACCTAATGGAAAATTTCGGAATTGCTCAACAGAAAAAATAATATCATATCTTGAACTTGCAGACAAAAGCGAAACCGCCGTAGATGTTCAATCTACGGCGGTTTTTATTTGGTGCCTCCGGTCGGAATCGAACCAACGACACGGGGATTTTCAGTCCCCTGCTCTACCGACTGAGCTACAGAGGCAAATTTGGCGACCCGGATGGGGCTCGAACCCACGACCTCTAGCGTGACAGGCTAGCGTTCTAACCAACTGAACTACCGGGCCAAGTGCTTGTTTATAATACCATGCTTTTTTGGAAAAGTCAACACTTTTTTTCATTTTTTGTATTTGAGGATAATTTTCACAAAAATACTGCCCTCTATGGCAGTTTTCCATAGAGGGCGCAAAGAGATTAAATCTCAAAATTTAGAGAATCACCAGTGTTGCTTACATTGTCAAACTGATAATCATTGCCGGGCAAAATTGCATTGAGCAAAATCCCCAGTACAGCAGCAATAGCAATGCCAGAAAGATTGATAGTAAATTCATTGCCCACAGGAATGGACAATCCTCCAATGCTATTGAATCCCAAAGCACTTACCAAAATGACGGCTGCAATAATTAGGTTGCGGCTATTGGTAAAGTCTACCTGATTTTCTACAACATTGCGCACGCCGATGGCACTAATCATACCATACAAAATAAAGCTGATACCACCAATAATTGCAGCAGGCACTGTGTTAACCAGTGCGCCAAATTTGGGGCTAAAGCTCAGGACAATGGCGAAGCATGCTGCAATGCGTATCACTTTGGGGTCATATACCTTGGTCAATGCCAAAACACCAGTATTTTCGCCATAGGTAGTATTGGCAGGGCCACCTAAAAATCCAGCCAAAGAGGTGGCTACACCATCTCCCAATAAAGTTCGATTCAAACCGGGGTCACGGATAAAATTCTTACCAGTGGTTGCACTGATAGCAGCCACATCGCCAATGTGCTCCATCATGGTTGCCAAAGAGATGGGTACAATGGTTAGACAAGCGGACAAGCTGAACTTTGCCATTTGAGATGGCACCACAGGGAACCCTATGGCTTGGGCTTGCTGCACTGGCTGGAAGTCCACTGCTCCCATTGCCAAAGCCACCAGATAAGAGCCTACTACACCCAACAAAATGGGCAAAATCTTAATCATGCCTTTGCCCCAAATATTACAAACCACCACAATGCCCAATGCCACCAATGCCAAAATCCAGTTGGATTGGCAGTTTGTGATGGCAGAAGGAGCCAAAATCAAGCCAATGGAAATGATAATCGGGCCAGTAACCACAGGAGGGAAAAAGCGCATTACCTTTTGAATACCAAATGCACTGATAAGTAAACTCATTGCTACATAAACCAATCCAGCAATCACAATACCGCCACAGGCATAGGGCAACATTTCGGTGTTGGGCAAGGTTGCTTCCCCTGTGCTGGGGTCTACCAACTTGGGGGCCACCAACAGGATACCACCTAGGAAAGCAAAGGAAGAACCCAAAAATGCGGGGACCTTTCCCTTTGTAATAAGATGAAATAGCAAGGTTCCCACACCTGCACAAAATAATGTGGTGGGCACACTTAATCCTGTGAGAAAGGGTACCAAAACTGTTGCGCCAAACATTGCAAAGGTATGCTGCAAGCCCAAAATTAGCATTTTGGGGATTCCCAATTGCTTGGCATCATAAATTCCCTCCATCACAGAGGACTGTTGCTTTTGTTTTGATTTTTCCATACGTTCCTCCTTTATTCTCGCAATGAGAACAATATCCTTGCCATGATAGCAGATTTTACAGAGAGAAACAAGGTATTTTTCACAATTTTTTCATATTTTATCAATCCGCAGGACAAAAATCCACATAGCCTGCCAACAGCTGCAAAGTGGCTTCTACTGCTTGTACATGGGAGCGTTCATAACCATGAGAAGCATATACCCCCGGCCCAATGACACAATGGCGCACAGGTGCACCACTGCGCAAAGCAGCATCTGCATCAGAACCATAGAATGGATAGACATCCACAGCATAGCGCACCTGCTCCCGCTTTGCTGTTTCCACCAACTTGCTTACTGTTTGATAGTGAGAAGGGCCACTGGAATCCATGGCACAGATGGAAACCATGGTTTCATCACAATTTAGGTCATCTCCCACACAGCCCATGTCCACACTGATAAACTCTTGAATATCCTGAGGAAGGTTGGCTGCTCCACCATGACCCACTTCTTCAAAGGTGGTAAAATTTAGGTACAGGGGATTTTTTGGGGTAAGATTTTGGTCTTTGATATATTTTGCCAAAGCCAACAGAATGGCTGCTGACAATTTATCGTCCAAAAAGCGGCTTTTGATATATCCGCTTTGTGTGATTTTTGTTCGGGGTTCTACAAACACAAAGTTTCCGGCTTCAATGCCCAATTCTTTTACCTGCTGGGCATTTTTTACAGGTTCATCTAGAACCACTTCCACATTGTCCCATGTGCGTACAGTTTCCTTTAGTTTTGCATTTACATGGACAGAGGCATTTTCAAGTTGGAGGGTACCTTCGTAAAGTTTGCCGCAATGGGTGCGAACCCAAACGGTTTCTGTTTCGGTATTGGAAGGATTCAATCCGCCAATGGGGCTGACTCGAAGGCGACCAGAAGATTTTACAGCACGAACCATAGCCCCCAATGTATCCACATGGGATGCCAACAGTAAACCGTCGGTTCCCTCCCCTCCCAAACGTACCTGAACAGCACCTTTTGTGGTTTCAATGGGGTTGTAACCCATATCTTGTAGGGTTTTCATTAGGTATTTTGTTGCTTCTGCGGTATAGCCAGTAGGGCTGGGAATTGCCAAAAGTTCTTTTGCATATTCTACTGCTTGTTTGATATATGTTTCCTTCATGGTTGTTCCTCGTTTCATTGATGTACTTTATTGGGTGTGGTGTATATCCCCTGTTTACCAACTTTGTGCAATGGTATCAAGGGCTTGTAATTCTTGGGGTGTAAAGAAGATTTTTTCCATAGCCTTTATATTTTGTAAAATCTGTTGCGGTTTGGAAGCTCCAATCAATACACTGGTAATTTCACTGTCCTTCAAAATCCATGCCAAAGCCATTTCCGCTAGGGATTGCCCTCTTTGCTGTGCAATCTCATTAAAAGCCTTGAGTTTCTCCACTCTTTCTGGGGTAAGTTGTGCCCGTTTGAGAAAACGTGCATCCTTTTGCATACGGCTATCGGAAGGAATTCCGTCAAGATAGCGGTCGGTAAGCAACCCCTGTTCCAAAGGGCAAAAAGCAATGATTCCTTTTCCCAGTTTTGCCGAGGTTTCCTTTAAGCCGTTTTGCTCAATGGTGCGGTCTAACATGGAATATCTGTTTTGGTTAATGATAAAAGGGCAACGCAACTGATGGAGGATTTCTGCTGCTTTTTGCAAAGTTTCCCCATCATAATTGGAAAGCCCCACATACAACGCCTTTCCCATTCTGACAATTTGAGTCAATGCCTCCATGGTTTCCTCTAGTGGGGTTTCTGAGTCCATGCGATGATGGTAAAAAATGTCCACATACTCCAAACCCATCCGCTTTAAACTTTGGTCAAGGCTGCTGATGAGATACTTTTTGCTTCCTCCGTCCCCATAAGGGCCTTCCCACATGGTATACCCTGCCTTTGTGCTAATAACTAGTTGGTCACGATAGGGATGCAGGTCTTGAGACAAAATTTTTCCAAAGTTGCTTTCAGCACTGCCGGGAGCTGGGCCATAGTTATTCGCCAAATCAAAATGGGTAATACCATTATCAAAAGCGGTAAAACATAGCTGTTTCATGGTTTGAAAGGGAGATATATCCCCAAAATTGTGCCACATTCCCAAGGAAATTTTGGGTAGCTTCAAACCGCTTTGTCCACATTTTTGATAGCCCATTGTATCATATCGAGTTTCGGATGCTTGGTACATAAAAAACACCTCCATTTTACACAACACAGTTTCAAATTATCCTCGTTTTATCACAAAAATTAGCCAGTGTCAAGAAAAATTTCTCTGCGTTTTTTAGGGGTAACTTTGGGCAATTTTTATCAGCCGCTGACCCAAATCTTTTTGTCCCAAATCCCCTCGGTCAATAAGAAATATGCCCATATCTTTGGCACGCTCTGTCAAAATCCGATTTTCCGCTTTGACAGCACTGGCTGTTAGTAAAACGGTTTTGGCTCGTTCTCCTCCAAACTTTGCACTAAGCACTTGAATTTCTGACAAAGCCAATGCACTTGGGGGGCCCATTTTGCAGCTGATAAAAACAGAAGTGACTCCCTTTACCAAAAAAATATCTACTTCGTTACGGGTTCCGTTTTGCTTGTTTTCTCCATCCCAGTCAATCAATAAACTGGTACGCACATCGTCAAAAAATCCTGTTTCTTTGGCACAAAAATACCCATACAACTCCAACCAAATGCCATGGTTGCTAAGGCACTTTTTCAGAAGAGAATTTTTCACTCGAAAAGAAATGCCATTTTTCGTTTGGGATAAATTTTCCAAAATCCCCTGTTTCTCTAATTTACATAATATATCCCAATCGGCAGTTGCTGTGGTTTGGCCTGAAACTTGCATCTGTTTTGCACAACTATATTCTAGACACTCCTCTGGCCCATTGCGAAAGGCTGCCTGAAAATATCCCGCCACGCTTCCCCATCGAAAAGGTGACTGCATAATACAATCCCAAACCTTAAATACATCTTTCTCAAATTCTTCATCCATCCATGACAGTGGAAAATGTCCATAACCTAAAATTCCGGCTCCGGCTGCCCCTAAAATATCTTCTGCATGCAGTTGAGGCATTGCAAATTTTTTTGCCAGTTCAGTACATCCCTGAATGGAAATAAATCTACGCCGAAAAATATCTACATAAAAACAAGGAATATGGTGCCTTTCACAAAATGCCCCTGCACATAGCAGTACCAAATCTTTGCCGCCGGTAAAGTCAAAAATGCACTGGGGCCAATCTCGTACAATAGCCTCCAATGCTCGCTGGATGGACTGAGGATTCGAGGTGTCTACATAGTAAAACCGTGGCATAGTGCGCATTTTTCTGCGCTGAAGCAACCGATAGACTGCTCTCTCTTTTCTCATAGAGTTGTCATTGACATCGCACAGATACACCACGGTTTCTGGTTCAAAAATGCAACTGGACAAAACATTTTCCATTGGTTCTTTGTCGTATAGTTCTACCAGCGTTTTCATTCTTATTCACCTCATTGTTGCAAAAAGCAATGTTTTTTTCTATAATTACAGATAATACAGATATCTGTGAAGATTGGTTTTATCATAGCATACGGAACCACTTTTTCCAATAGTAGAGAACCACCAAAGTTTACTTGACTATCTCTCTAGAAGATGTACAAGAAAAAATCAGTTGTAAAACAGGAAAAATTGAAAGTTTTTTGGGGATAGTATCGTCTTTACCCACAGAAAGGAAGTTTTTACATGCCTTATACAGAGGGCACATCCTCCACAAACCAACCAGATATGGAACGGATTGTGGAGCAATATGGCACCACGCTGTTGCGGATGTGCTTTTTGTACTTAAAAGACAAGCAACTGGCAGAGGACGCTGTACAAGATACCTTTATAAAAGTGTATCGAAATTACCACCAATTTCAAGGGCAAGCCCATGAAAAAACCTGGATTTTGCGTATTGCCATCAATGTTTGTAAAGACTATTTACGCTGTGCATGGCACAGAAAAGTGACCACTGTAGAAAGCCTTGCAGATGTGCTGGAACAAAGTTCCCCACCCCCTGCTGAGGACAAATTGTTGGTAGAAAAGGTCATGCAGCTAAAGCCCAAATATAGAGAAGTATTATTGCTATATTATTATCAAGATATGAAAATCAGCCAGATTGCTGAAATTTTGCAAACGCCAGAGTCTACCATTTCTGTACGACTAAAACGAGCAAGAGAGCAACTAAAAAAACAACTGGAAGGATGGGATTGGGATTGAAGAAAAGAAATTTCAAAGATTCTATAGACCGCTGTTTGGAAGATGTGCGTCTGGAACCAGCCTACCGTCAGCGAATTTTAGAGCAATGCACTCCTGAGTATAGTTGCAGCACAAAGCCCAGATTTTCAACACAAAAAATTTTTAGAAAAGTATGCTTTGTGGCGGCTACTTGTGCAATTATTTTGACAAGCGGAATTGGTGTTGTTGCAGCAAGTCCTTCTTTGCAACAAACCTTAAACCAGCTTTCTCAAGAATTTCTGGTGCTTCTCTCTCCGGTGGAAGGTACCAGCACCAGCGAAGGCATTCGTATGGAAGTATTGGCAGCAATGCGAGATAATGATGTCCTTATGGTCTATTTGACATTGCAGGATATACAAAAACAAAATCGGCTGGATGGACAACTGGAATTGGTGGATTTTTCAGCAGAGAGCAAAAAAGATGGCAATCAGCAATGTTTATTCTCTCATGGGGAGGTTTTGTGGTATGATTCTGCTAGCCAAAAGGCAACCTTGCGGTTGGTGGGGCAAGCCTTTGGTGGATTGGATGACCAAAAAATTTCTTTGAATATTCATTCTTTTCTTTCAGGAAAAAATGAGCTTCCACTGATAAACTGTGGCGTTACTCTTGCCGAGATTGCCCACCAAGCTCCTTCTGCACAGTGGGTGGCACTGTCTGAAGTGGATGGGTATAGCAGCTCTGGAGAAGACATGGAGAGACTGTCTCAACAGGTGGAAAATGGTACCATGCCTTTGCTGCAAAGCGGCGGTTTTGTTCCCTCTGTCTTTCAACAATTTTCTTGGATGAATGTAGAAGGGGTGGCTATTACAACAGGCAACACATTGCATGGAAAAATTTCCTATGATGACCAAATGGGTAGGTTCAACCGTTTGGCCCTATACCTCAGCGATACACAAGGAAATGTTTTGGATACTTCACAGATTTCTTTAGAGCTAGAAAGCTATGAGACAGACAACCATCATCGGTATACCAAAACACAAGAACAAGTGCTTGTGCTGCCATCCGAATTGCCTTTAGAGGAAATTTCTCTTTCTGCACAAGTCACCACATATGAACACCACATAGAAGGAAATTGGCAGACCAATTTTTCTGTTGAAGATGCTTCTTTGCAAACAACTACAACTCCTGCCAATGTAAAATTAGGTGGTTGGAATGTGGAAACCATTACAATTTCTCCCGTAGGCATTACCTTGCAAGGGCACGGAGATTCATCACAGGATTTCCATGGGCCACAGGTGGACATTCTTTTGAAAAATGGCTCTTATGTTCAAAGCAATAGTTCTTCTTGCTCGGTACAAGACAATGAGTTTTTCTGCAAAAACTTGTTTGCTTTGCCCATTGAAATGGAAGAAATAGACAAAATACTGGTAAATGGTACGGAAGTTCCTGTTTTGTAAAATGTTTTTTGAAAATTCTATTGACATTTTCTTGAAAAAGGTGGTACAATAAAACCGCTGTGCAGTCGCACGGCATCCTTGCTCCGTTTTAGCGGGGCCATAAGTCCAAAAGGAGGTGCTACGAAATGGCAAAATACGAAACCATGCTGGTTACCAGTGCTACTCTGGATGAAGAGTCTACCATCGCTTTGGTTGGTAAGTTCAAGTCTTTGATTGAGGCAAACGGTAAAATTGAGGCTGTTGACGAGTGGGGCAAACGCCGTCTGGCTTACCCCATCAACGACGAGGTTGAGGGCATTTACACTTTGATTACTTTCACC
>CALWZC010000011.1 GCA_944385935.1 uncultured Anaerofilum sp. | reverse complement strand
TTGCTGTGCTCCCATAGCAGGTGCCTGAGCAGTCATGTCTGGCTGCATGGTAGGCATTTGCTGCTGAGGCATTGCCTGGGGTTGCATTGGTTGTTGTGCTCCCATAGCAGGTGCCTGAGCAGTCATGTCTGGCTGCATAGTTGTGGGAGGTACTTGCTGCTGAGGAGCCGGAGCCTGCTGAGCAGGCTGAGATGGAGCTGCATCAGAACCTTCTGTATGAACACCACGAGTAACAGTATCTACAATTTTCTTTGCCATCTCCAAGGGCCAGAAACTAGTAAATGTTGTGTTCAGAATGTTGCTAATATCCATCTCAAAAGAAATAGCAATTACTTCTGTTTCTAGGCTGTTTTCTCCGCCAAAATTTTTATATGCATCATTGATGTTGTCAATCAACATGCTTTCTGGAGTGGAGATATTGATAGGGAAGCCTAGAACTTCTGAAAGAGCTGTGGCAGAAGCACCCATCATCTGATTCATAACCTCACAGGCTGCACTCATGCTCATGTCATCAAACTCAAAATCTTCTGTTCCAGAAATATCATCATTTCCCATAAGCAGATTTAAGATAATCTGCATATCTCTTCTGCGCAAAAGGATAATATTAGTTCCATCCACGCCTTCTACATATTTAATTTTGACCATAATGGCCGGTTCCAGTTCCGAGCAGTCCACGTTTGCAAGTTTATCCTGCCGAAGCTGAGGAGTTGTAATATTTACAGGTCTATCCAACATTGTGGAAATGGCTGTTGCAGCCGAGCCCATGCTGATATTCATTACTTCTCCGATGGTATCCAGTTCCTCATTGCTCAAATGTATTAGTTCCGTGCTCACCAGCTGTCCCTCCGTCTTACTTCTCAATAGTATTAATAACCTTAACGGCTGTTCTTGTTCCCATTTTACCGAACTTTGCCTCAAACCATGGATTGCCTTCCACCATCAATGTAATGTTTTCGGTAATTTTCCGGTTCAAACTAATCACATCATTTGGTTTCAGACTCATAATACTTCCCAAATCCATTTGGCAACTATCCAAAACCGCCTCCATAGTTACATCGGAATCCTTCAAGTATTCCAACACAGCAGCCCGCTTTTGCTCTTCTTCTTCCTTGTTGTGCTGGCGTACAGTTTTAGAATATTTAATGCTAAAGCTGTTGATAATTTTTTCCAAATTTTCAGCCGGCATACAAACGTTGGCTGTTGCATCCAAGGTTTCAGATTTTATTTCAAATGTTACAATTACCACAGTATCCTGTGGTGCAAAAGCTTGCAGCAACCGTCCGTTAGTTTCAATGCTTTGCATCTTCATTTCTACTGCAAAGTTGTTACACCAAGCCTCTTTTAAGTACCGGGTAATCTGTGTCATAGAATGTTGAAGCAGCATCAACTCTATTTCCGTATAATCTCGGTTTGGCTGCTCCACCTTTTTTGTGCCACCTAGTAGTCTATCTACCAAACAATAACCCATAGATGTTGCCACGTCCATCATAAGCATGGTTTCATCATATTGAGGAGACTCTGGCTTAAAACTAATCATAGCCACCAGTGCATTATCTGGCAAAGCATTACTATACTCATAGTATCTCTGCTCTTCAATCTGAACTACATTGATTTCACACACATCTCGAATCACACTGGTGAAATAAGAGGATGCAACCCGTGCAAAGTTCTCATACAAGCTGTTTAAGGATTTTAACTGGTCTTTTGTGAATTTTTTTGGAGAAGCAAAGTCATATTCCTTCTCTTTGCTTTTTGTCTCTACTTCTTCTTCTTCCACTTCCTCTATGCCGCCTGAACGCATTTTGTTAAGAAGTTCATCAATCTGGCTTTGCGATAGTGCCTCTGCCATCTGGGTTTTCCTCCTGTTCTATGGGGATATTCCTTCCTAGTATGCTCAACTCCCTCATGGCTGTGTTTCCTCCTGAGGTGGTGCGCTTTGTGCTGCACTATCCGAGGCAGGCTGAGCCGAAGCATCTGGACTGGTCTGTCCCGCATCCGAAGAAGCACTTGAACTTGCCTGCGACTGACCATTTGGTGGAACTAGCAAGTCTCCAGATGTTCCCTCTGTGGGATACAAACCTTCATCATAAAATTGTTGTAAACTTTGGTAAATTTCTGGTGTAGTCAAGGCAGCATCCTCGCCTATTATCACCAGCTCTACACGGCGGTTCTGTCTGCGCCCCTCTTCTGTAGAGTTATCTGCTATGGGATATTGGTCACCATATCCCTCAATCTTAATTTTATTGGGCGGGAATCCCATCTCATCCTCTAAGAAAATCGCCACCGTAGCAGCACGGTCTCCAGACAGCCTCCAGTCCGAAACATTTGTTTCCACTTGAACATCTGCGGTATGACCACTGATATTCACCATACGGATAATATCTTCACAACCTTTTAGGCCCTCACCAATAAATTGCAAAATTGGATAGCTATCCGGCAAAAGGGTGTACTGATTTGGACGGAAGAACAAATCTGTATCAAAACGAATATACACAATATCATTTTGACTAGACAAAGACACAGCATCTTGTTTTTGATTTTCGTTTACATAGTTGGACAGGTATTGGTATAACTCATCAATGGTTTGAATTTCGCCCTCTTCTGGCTTTACAACACTTTCAAACTCACCTACACCACCTGCCCCACCCATGGATGAGGTTTCACTAGTATCAATCTGAAAAGATTGAATCAATTGTTCAAATTTTTGTTGGTCTACTGTAGACATACTCAACAGCACAGCAAAGAATGTGAGCAAAAGGGTAACCATATCCGCATAGGTATTCAGCCATGTGCCTTCTCCACCGCCATCGCCGCCCGATTTACGCCTTGCCATATTTTCTCACTCCCCCTTATGCTTTTTATTCTTGATCTTCCCCTTTTCCAGCCTTTTTCTTAGCCATCTTTACACGCTGGTACTCAGGAAGCATCTTCAGCAGTCGCTCCTCAATAAAATTGGGGTTTTCGCCTGCTTGTATGCCTTTTACACCTTCACAAACAATCTTCATGCACAAATATTCTTCTTCATGTCGCACACGCAGCTTGTTGGAAATTGGCATAAATATGATATTTGCAAGCAAAGAACCATAGAAGGTAGTAATCAAGGCTACCGCCATGTTGGGACCAACAGATTCAATATCTTGTAGGTCTTTCAACATGTTAATCAAACCAATCAAGGTACCAATCATACCGAAAGCTGGTGCCAACGCTGCACCTTTGTCATAAAAGGAACAGTCTTGGTTATGACGCTCATCCAAATTTTCCAGACTAGCTTCCAGCTGCTCATTCAGTTTTTCAGGGTCTACTGAGTCTACAACCATCATCAAGCTACTCTTCAGGAATGGGTCTGTCATCTGATTTACATCTTCTTCCAATGCCAACAAACCGTTGATACGAGCTTTTTTTGCACAAGCAACTAGCTGCTCAATGTAAAATTCTGGGTTGTATTTGCGAGGGGTAAACAATACCATTAAATGCTTAGGAATTTTTGCAAACTGAGAAATGGGGAACGAAATCATCAAACTGGCAATGGTACCACCGATAACAATGGCCACACTTGGTGGGTCCCAGAACGACTCCAACTGTTTTACATTGACATAATATGTTTTCACATTATCCACAGTTGTTGATGTCAAGATAATACCAAAAACCATGAGAAAGACCGCTAAAATTAAACCCAACACACTATTTATATCAAATATGCGTGCTTTACTTTTGCCCTTATCCTTCATGTTCCTTCAACACCTCTTCTCCCCATTTTTTAACGTCTTGTTCCAAAATAAGCCTGTGGATTTTGGATAGAGCGCCGGAAATCCACTACCTTCTTCACAACTTCATCCATAGATTCTTTCACGATTAAATACCGTGTGTTTGTCAGTTGAATGGTTGTGTCTGGCTTTTCCACAATCGTTTCAATTAAATCACTATTCAGTGCAAACTCTTCTCCATTTAGCTTTGTTAAAAAAATCATAGAATTTCCTCCAACACTGTTTGATTTAAAGGGTATCAGAATCGCTTCTTCGCACAAAGTTGCTGTCCTCATCCAGCATCCTTGTGGCGATGGAGCTAAACCTTCACTTTGTCTAAACAAGGGAAGGTCTAACTCCACAGCCACAAAAATTTTGTACCTGTGGGACCTTGTTGGAAAAGGTATACCTTTTCCAACAAGGTTAAAAGCATTATCGCTTCAAGTTAATCAATTCTTCCAGCATTGTATCCGAAACAGTAATAATACGAGAGTTTGCCTGGAATCCACGCTGAGTAGTAATCATTTCTGCAAACTCACTGGAAAGGTCAACATTGGACATTTCCAAAGAGCTAGTCTTCAATGCACCAGTACCATCCTCACCGGGCTTACACAAGATAGGTTCACCAGAGTTTGCACTGGAGGTAAAGTAGTTGTTACCTGCCAACTGTAAACCGTTGGGGTTTGCAAAGTTTGCCAAGGAAATAATTCCAACAACTTTCTCACCTACAGATGCATGAGAAGCAATTACAGAACCATCAGAACCAATGGCGATGCTCAACTCATTCAAACCAATTACGCCACCTTCGGTGCCTCCCTGCAATACCAGAGGATAGCTACCCAGTCCCAAATCCTTAGAAGGAGTGGAGGGGGTAAAGGTGGGAGTCACTGGCTGACCTTTGGGGTCTGTGTTACCATTTGCCCAGTTTACGTTGTTATCTGGTACACCATCACCATCTGCATCTGCACCAGCATTTGTAGCTAAGTAAGCACTGTTAAACTTTTTGTATCCGGGATTGCTTACTTCCATGTAGTCGCCATTTGCGCTCTTCAGCAACAAGGTGCTGGAAAGGGTATCTTCTCCGAGAGTACCAGTATACTCCACACCACCAATGGTAGCCTTAATAGTCCACTGTTTCTTTGCTGAATCAAAATCAGCAGAAAAGGTAGCTGCTCCACTACCTGCAAAATCACTACTTACCTTTTGCACAATCATTCCGGCAGCACCAAAGACACCGTTATCCATGCCATTTGCTTTACCAAAGTCAACACCAAAGTTTGCACCAATTACTTGAGCACCAGTCAAACCAGCACCACCATTGGTCAACTTGTCGGGGTCATTGGAACTAATGGTGAAGTTACCAGCCTTATGCTTTACACCACCATTTGCCTCTGTAATTGCGTCATTGATAGCTTGGTTCAAGTCTTCCCAACTGGTGAATTTTTCAAAAGCGTTTAGCTGTACAGTAATAGCACCTGTGGAAGAAATAGTTGCTTTTGCCTTCAGTCCACCAGGCAATGCCTCGCTGGAGGTCAAAGTCAGGCTTACATTGGCAGCTTCAATGGCATTGTCAGAAGTAATTGTATATGTAACGCCATTGATTTCTTGGGTTACACTTGCACGACTTGCTTCAATAGCTCCCAAATTGTTAACACGAATCTTTTGGGTAGAGGGGTCACCATCACCAGTAGCAGCTCCCAAAACAAAGTTACCATTTACATCAATCAGGTAGCCGTTGGAGTCTACATCCAACAAACCAGCCTTTGTGTAGAAGATGTTACCATCAGCATCCATTACCTGCAAAAATCCTTCACCGCTGATTGCCACATCCAAGCCAAATCCAGTATTTTGCATGGTGGACTGGGTCATCTGTGCTTGGGTTGCATTCAAAGAAGAACCATAACCAACACTGGAGGGATTGATACCACCGCGGTTTGCAGTACCAGCAGATGCAGCACGCAAAGTCTGGTAGTAAATATCACTAAAAATAGCACGCTGAGTTTTATAGCCGTAAGTGTTTACATTGGCAATATTGTTACCAATAACGTCCATTTTTGTCTGGTGCGCTTTCATGCCAGCTACACCAGAAAACATCGCTCTATTCATTTGCTTTTCCTCTCTTTTCTGGAAACAGCTGCTGCCTATCAGTCACTCAAGGTCAGCAAAAACCTCCTCTCAAGGTCCGGTTTTTATACAATTACTGTTCCCTCAATATTTGTAAAAATGCTTGCTTTGTCTCCGCTTTTCATGGCAGTAATCACTGTTTGATTGCGTACATTTACCACAAAGGCCAGTTTATCTACCATAATCAGGGTATCTCCCAGATTTTTCTCCTCTGCCATCCGAACCCCTTGGTTCAGCCGTTCAAGGCTCTCCGCTGAAATCTCTATATTTTTTTCTGCTGCCCTTTTAATGGCATGTTTGGAAAAGGATACTCCCTCACTCTCGGACAGTTGCTTGCGCAAAACCTCCTCAAAACTAGCAGTTGTGTCAGTTTGTTTGGTAAGGGTTTTACTATATTCTGTTCCCACACTGCCGATATGTGGGGTTCCTGTGACGACAGGGGTATAAAACCTCATGTTAAAATCATTCATGATTATTCCTCAGGTTTCTCCTCTTCCTTAGAGGTTTTTATCTCCACAGGTTTATACACAGACTTATTTCCTTTTTCATCCTCTACCACAATGTTGATATAGTAGGTTTTATCAGGAGAAAGCCCTGTAATTTCTTCCGCAAAGAAGTTCTCCTGTGCACTACCAAATTTGGTTCCTTTTTCTACATCTTCCAACTTATCAAATGGGCCAGTTTCAGAATAGTATACAGTATACTTCAAACCCTTGCTAATGGTTGCATCCTCAGTGGGGGCTTTCCAAGAAACTTTTGCACTATTGCTTGTAACATCACCTTTTTCCACCTGAATCTTAGATGCGTCAAAGGGAGGCTTTGTTTCTCCTTCGCCATCATCACCACTGGTGCTACCACCACTTTGCACAGTCATAATCTGAGACAAATTATACTGCTTGCCATCCACATAGAGTATATACTCATTGTTGAGCATAGACACCTTTTCCACCACACCTGTGGTAGTGTCCAACTCTCCGCTTGCATTGAGTCGGCTGGCTGTAACAGTTTTACCCACCAAAGACAAGGCATACCCCATGCGAGAGTATTCTGTCATTTGTTGCATTTGCTGCATGTTAGAAAACTGTGCCATCTGGGTAACATATTGGGTGTCATCCATAGGATTCATAAAATCCTGATTTTGCATCTGTGTGATAAGCAGATTCAAAAATTGGTCAGGGTCCAAGATACTGTTATCAGTTTTATTGGTATATCCATTGTTAAGGTCACTACCGGGACGGGTAATGCCAACACTGGTAATTTCATCTGCCATACCATAGTCCTCCTTTCTTTCATTCTTTTCATCTTTTGTTAAACATACAAATCCAACAAATTATCTGCAATGGTTTGGGCTGCTTGCTGTGCTTGCTCCATAGTGGCAGGTTGTTCTAAAATCTGTTCCAAGTCAAAAGGAACTGCATTTGCTCTGCCATTTGCAAACTGCTGTGCTTGATGTTGGGCTTGCTGAGAATGGTCAAAAAATTGCCCGCTGCTCATATCCATTTGCTGCTGCATGTTTTGTCCATCTGCATCTTGTGTTTGCACAACGGCTTGCCGAACTTCTACCTGCATAGGTCTTACAGCCATTCGCAAGGCTTCCATCTCGCCATTCAACAGCTTTACAGTAGTTTCACTGGCGGCTGCGATAGACAGTGTTATTTTGCCATCCTTTTGCAGCAATTTTACCGTAATTTCACCCAGAGATTCCGGGTTTAACTTCATGGTAAATTCCCGCTCGCCCTTTTCCAGATGAAGCAACATTTTTTCGCTGATTTGCTTTGCCAAGTCTACTGGCTGCTCATTGCTGTCTGCCTGCACCTGTTGCATTTTTACCTGTCCTTCTAATTGGGGACGTTGTGCATTGGCATGCATCTGCAACGCATCCACATCCAAAGGCTCTGCTTCACTGCTATCCTGCTGTTTCTGTTGGGCTTGCTGTTTCACCAAGGCTACTGCATCTCGGAAGGAACGGCTCAGTTCAAACTCTTGTGTCTGTGTATCCTGCTGAGAGGCCTCCATTCCAACATTTTGCAATGTCACAAATGTTTCTGTTTCCTTTTGCTGGACTTCAGAAAGGGATTTAGAAATCTCGGAGAAAAGGTTTCCTTGCTGATTCAACTGTGTTTGTTCTTTGACCACTCCACTGTCTAATACAGCTACATCCAATGGCACTGCTGTTTGTGGTACTTCCAGCCCTTCTGATAGCACTGCTTGCTGGTTTTCCATACCCAACTGTGCAAAAATTTGCTGTACCATTTCTGGTTGCTGTGTCTGAAGTGCCGAAATTTCTTCCAACATCTCCAAACTTACACCCTCCAAAAGTTCTTGAGGTAACTTTTGCAACAAGTCTGTTGGTACTTGAACTGCTGTCATTGAAACGGCAATTTCTTGAAGCTTTGTCCAATCTTTATCTTTCGAATCAGGCACTTGAGATTCTACCTTTTCAAAGCTAGACTGGTTGTTCTGCACAGATTGTGGCTTGTTCACAGACTGAGCCATTTGGTCTATCACCTGAGCAAAGGCGTCTGTTTTTGGCTTTTCTTGCTTCTTCGCCTGCATGCCTAGCTGCTTTCCATTAAATTGACTTCCTACCTTCATTTGCATCTTTTTCACCTCCTTTCAATGGATTATTTTATAATTTCATGGTAATAAACTCTGATATTTCCTCACTTTGTGCACGAGAAACTTCCAGTTTATATTCCTCAAGCTGCTTTTCTTCCAGCTTATCAATACTTTTCATTTCCTGTGATGCTTTCATCACAATTTCTATTTGTGCATCCAGTTGAACTTGTAGTTCCTTTAACTGTTGCTGTAATCCAGCAATTTGATGGCGGATATTATCTTGAAAAAATCGATAACCTGCCAGTTCTGCAGAAGACATTCCCTTTTTTTGCTTATCGTTTAGTTGCTGTGTCTTTTCTGCACGAAATCGTTCTAACTCCTCTATTTGTTGTTCTAGTTGCTGCTTTGTTTTTTGCAGTCCTGCCAAAATACCCTTTTCTCTGTCTAAAATTTGCTGTTTATAACGCTGTAACTTTTTTAGAGAAAATTCAAACTTTTTCATACAGGTAAGTCCTTTTTACAGAAAACAAACTTTACAAGTTTACTGCTATCTATATGGCTTTTAGTTCACAGCCTTTTTTAGCTCTGTCAACATCTGGGCAAAATCGAACTTTTCATCCACTCTTTGCTGCAAAAACTGGTTAATCTTCTTTTGGTGCATTACTGCACCATCTACAACAGGATTTGAACCTGCTTTATAAGCACCAATGGAAATCAAATCTTCATTATCTCGATATACCGACATCATGTTTCGCATTTTTCCGGCTGCTTCCTTGTGCTGAGGATCTGCAATTCCATTCATCAAACGACTCAGGCTGTTTAGTACATCAATAGCAGGGTAATGATTGCGAGAGGCTATCTTTCTGGATAGGAAGATATGTCCGTCAATAATACTACGCACAGTATCCGCAATTGGTTCGTTGGTGTCATCACCTTCCACAAGAACTGTATAAATTCCTGTGATAGAGCCACGTTTGAAATTTCCAGACCGTTCCAACAATTTTGGCAAGGCCGAATAGATAGAGGGGGTATATCCTCTAGCAACTGGAGCTTCTCCTGTTGCCAGACCAATCTCGCGTTGCGCCATACAGAATCGTGTTAGGGAGTCCATCATCAGCAAAACATCCTTGCCTTGCTGCTGGAAATACTCCGCAATGGCGGTAGCTGTTTGAGCACATTTGTGGCGCATCAAAGCTGGCTGGTCAGAAGTAGCCACCACAAGAACCGAGCGGCGTTTTCCTTCTTCTCCTAAATCTCTTTCTATAAACTCCACAACCTCACGGCCACGCTCTCCCACCAGAGCAATCACATTGATGTCTGCCTTTACGTTTCGCGCAATCATACCCATCAGTGTACTTTTACCTACTCCGCTTCCGGCAAAAATTCCCATACGCTGTCCTTTGCCTATGGTCATAAGTCCATCAATGGCCTTTACGCCCATTTCGATAACTTCTGTAATGGGTGGTCGCTCCATGGGGTTGGGTGGCGCATTATCTACCGGCATGGGCTTCCCTTTATCAATGGGTGGGCCACCATCCAGCGGCTGCCCCAATGCATCAATGGTGCGTCCTACCATATCTTCTGATACCCGTACAGTCATACGGTTTCCTGTGTTTACCACTTGGCAACCGTATCCAATACCATCCGTATCTCGATAAGGCATTAAGAATACATGGTCAGATTCTACTCCCACTACCTCGGCTTCAATAACATTTCCGCCTCGTTCGGGGGTAATCAGGCAGACATCCCCAATGCTACACACCAATCCAGTGGCTTCAATGGTCATTCCAACGACCTTATTGATGCGACCTTTGCGAGTGTAAAAATCTTGTGTTGCAAGAATTTCTCTGCAATGATTCACTTGGAACAAATCATTTTTACTGTTCTGCATTGGGTTCTCCCTCCCATCATTCTTCAGTTTTAAATGCTTTGCGAAGGTTTTCTGCTTGTGTTTCTATAGAGGCATCTATGTCCCCTGCATCTGTATGTACAATACAATTTGTGGGGTCAGTATTTGTTAAAATTACTTGTGCTTTCCCCGAAAATTCCGACTTTTCCAATTCCTTTTGGATTTGCTCTGCCAATTGTTGCATTTTGTCCGAAAGTTCTACTTTCATCCATTTTGCTTCCTTCACTTGGCCCACTGTCTGCATCACCATGGGTTCCAGCAGAGATTGTTGCTGTTCTATGCTCTCGCCAACCCATTTTTTTGCAATATCCACTGCGAGGTATTTGAGTTGTGAAGCATACTCTTGCACAAACTCTTCATACTGCTGTTGACCATTTTGCAAAAACTGATTCATCTGAGCTACACATTGCTCCAGCCGTTGTTTATAGGCAGCAGCTGTTTCGTCATATGCCTTTTGTTGAGCAGCAGCAATCATTTCTTCCCATTGTGGGCGATACAACTCCCGCAGCTCTTCCTCTGTTAGTGGTTCCGGTTCGGGTTCTGGCTCAGGTTCCGGCTCGGGTTCTGGCTGCTCCGTAATAGGAAGCTGCTCTATAAACCCAAATTCATCCGGCTCTTGCTGGACTGGCTCTTGTGGCATATCCCAATCAGGAATTGCCACCGAGCCGCCTTCCTTCCAAAGAAATCCCTTTAGTATATCAGGCAATAATCTCGTCCTCCTCGCCTCTGGAGATTATGATTTCGCCACTTTCCTCCAATGCACGAACAATACCAACAATACGTTGCTGTGCCTCTTCAACATCACGCATACGTACATTACGCAGATATTCGATATCGGTGATAAGATTGTCTCTTGCACGGCTGGACATATTGGACAGCAATATATTTTTGACCTCTTCGTTGGAGCCCTTGATGGCCACTGCCAAATCTTGAGTATCCACCTCGCGCAGCAAACGCTGGATAGACATATCGTCCAGCAAAACCAAATCCTCGAATACGAACATCAGCTTGCGGATATTCTCGCTCAACTCTGGGTCTTGCTTGTTCAACTCGTCGAAGATGTGCTTCTCTGTTGCACGGTCGGTGTGGTTCATAATGTCTGCAACATAGTTTACGCCGCCAATCTCTGCCATGTCCTGGCTAACAATGGTGGAGAACTTGCGCTCCATTACTTGTTCTACAATCTGCACAATTTCTGGAGATACGCTCTCTAGTGTAGCAATTCTCCGTACAACCTCCAACTGTGTTTCCTTGGGCAACTCAGCAATAATATGAGATGCTTGGTCTGCCTTTGCATAAGAAAGGATAAATGCAATGGTTTGAGGTGTCTCGTTCTGAATCATCATCATTAGGTTACGATAATTCGCCTTACGAATAAAATCAAAGGGACGAGTCTGCATTGCGCTGGAAATACGCTTGATGTAATCTCCTGCTTGCTCTGCACCAAAGGCTTTTTCCAAAACGTCCTTAGCATAAATGATACCGCCTTCGGAGATTACCTTTTGAGTTACACAAAGACCATAGAAATCATCCACAATCTCTTGCAGGTCTTCCTGACTCAATCTGCTTAATTTTGCAACCTCCAAAGAAAGCATTTCAATTTCATCTTCGCGAAGAAATTTATATACATTAGAGGCTTCATCAGCACCCAATGCAACAATAATTACCGCCGCACGAGCCGCTGGTGAAAGTTTCGGCTTGTTTTTTGTTGCAGCCATCATTCACCCTCCTCTTTCAACCATGCACGCAACAAGTTTGCTGTAATTTCTGGGTGCTGCTTAGCAAAGCCCTTAACCTCATTAATGATAGCCTCATCTTTCGGGTCAGTAGCTGCCATTGCTGCATCAGAAAGTTTCTTTTTGTAATCCGCAATTTCTTGTTCCATCTGAGCACGTTGCTGGTCAATTTCATTTTGTTGCTGCTGTTGTTTACGCTTTGCCCTTTTACGTAGCCAAATAGAAATTACCGCCGCCAAAATCAATATCAACAAGCTTGCACCCAGAACAATCCATACCCACAATGGAACTACAACCTGGGTAGTGGGTACAGGCAACTCTTCATCTGGCTCAACAGCTGCATCTGGGTCAATGGGCGACACAGTAATATTTTCTTCCGCAATACCAGTACTGGTAGAAACTAGCGCAATCAACTCATTGCGGCGTGCTTGAGTCATATTATCTTCATCTACCATAACGGAGATGGTTGCATTCTTCAGTACTGCATTTCCCTTTTCAATCTGGGTTTTAATGTATCCATATTCATATTGAATATCTCTATTATAATTTGTTACTCCATTCTCGGCATTTTCATCACCAACAACCTGTTCTGGAATATCAGTATTATTTTCTTCTCCTACAATTCCACCTGCAGCTACTTGGCCATCCAGTGTGTAATTCTCTGAAAAATTCGATACATAACCGCCACCATCTTCTTTTGGTTGAAGCTGCATCTGTTCGGTGAGCATTTTATCATAATCCAGTTCTACTTTTGCTACTGCCACCACACCATTGGCACCATATCTCTGGGCCAAAATGCGCTCTGCATTATCCTCAATCTGTTTTTGTACTTGCTTTTCAAATGTTAAATTATCAACAGAGGACAAGCTATCTGTATTATTTCCAGTACTTCCATAAAGTTCTCTGGATGTTGCCGCATCCACAACCTTTACATTTTCAGGCAGCAAATTGGGCACTTGGCTAGATATTAAAGTTTTTATTCCATCCACTTGCTGTGCTGTCAAATTTTCAGAAAGACTTAGCACTACTCCAGCAGTAGATTTTTGGGAATCATTTTCTGTTTCCCATACATACTTTCCTTGCTCAGGTACATTGATGGTCACCACTGCATTTTTTACTGGTTGGAGATACTTTAATGTATTTTGCAACCTATCCTGCAACTGATAAATCCGCCACTGATTGCTTTCTGACTCTGTGGTAGTCATACCAGTATGATTTTCCATTAAATCATATCCCATACCGGACTGAGGATAGCCCTTGATAGCCAGTTCCATCAAGCATCGGTCGTAGTCTTTTGCAGGAACAGTAATATTTCCATCTGCATTCATCTGTGCGGAAACGCCCATTTCCTGCAACATGGAATAAATGGTGCTTTTTTCTTCGGACTCTAACCCTTCATACAGCACCTTGTATCCATTTTTTCCTGCATTCAAAAAAATTGTAACCCCTAATGCCAAAACCAGCACCAATCCAACCACTGAACCGATGATGATTTTCTTCTTCTTTGGCATCTGCTTAAAATGCTCCACCGCATTTTTGAACTGCCCTTTCAAGTCCTGTCCTGTACCCTTCATGCGTATGCCCTCTTCTTCTATCTTAAATATTGGTTTGGCATTTTATGCCTGCAACAAGGATGCCCCCAATGATTTTTTACAACCTTGCTGTTGCCAACTCATCCGCAAGCCAAAACCCCCTCGCACAATTTTATACATCTTGTAATAAAATAGTGTTCGAGGGGATAGAATGGCCATGTATTTCTTTTTATAATAAGTACTAAAAAGAATTGGCAATATGCTTAAACTTGCATTTGCATAATTTCTTTATATGCGCCCACAGCACGACTAGTGAGCTGTACAGTTGTCTGTAACATGGTAGAAGTTTTCAAAGCATTGATTTGCACCTGTGCAATGTTATCAATTTCTCCCAAAGCCAATTTTCTGGAATCTTCTGCGGACTGTGCCTGCAATGTTTCCAAATCCTTCATGGCATTTTCCAAAATGGCACCAAAACCACTGGACTTTTCTGCAGTCACAGGTGTTGTTTGACCAAAACTCATTTTTTCCATTGGTTGAATGGGAACTATCGGTGTAAACATCATACTGGATTCTTCCTTTCATATATCTTCTATTGCTGTCTTCTCCTTAAAATAACTCCTAGAACAAAAACAAGTGCAACAAAAAACAGCACAGCAAAACCTTTATTTTTACATCATTTTCCATTTATGGCCAAAAATGAACAAAATCTGTCCTTTTTGAACTGTTTTTGTCACATTTTCGATGATTATAGATTAATTATACTCTCTTATAAAGTAATATGTCAATGTTTTGGGAATATTTTTACAAATCAAAAAACTGCAATTTTAGGCATAAATATTAGTAATTTTTAAACAATTATAAAAAAATAACTCAAAATCGTCATTTATTATACATAATATTTTTATATTTCAAAAAATATTACATAAAATTTGGTCACAGTATAGTTTTCTTTAATTTTTTGTATTTTTTCATTACCAAAGGGGCCACCTATCAAAAAAGTGACCCCTTTAAGCTTTAAAAGTTATATTGTTTTAATATTTTCCATAGGATACATCTTCAAATTGTGCACCATAGGAATCATTGTGATATGACTCTGAACTTGACATAGGCAATGCAAGGTCTCCACTATCTTCCTTTAGCCGGAAAGCTCCCACCAGATTTTTCAGCATTGCTGCCTGACCAGAAAGCTCTTCACTGGCAGCCGCACTTTCTTCGGCAGTAGCACTGTTGGTTTGAACCACAGCAGAAATTTGGTCAATTCCCACTGTAACCTGTGTAATAGCACTTGCTTGGTCATTGGATGCATTAGTAATTTTAGAAATCAACTGAGAAACCTCTGTTGCGCCCAAAACTGTTTGTTCCAAGGAAGCAGCTGTTTCGTCTGCAATTTGTGTTCCATTTTCCACTGCTTTCAGCGAACGCTCAATTAGCACTGCTGTACTCTTAGATGCCTCTGCACTTTTTGCAGCCAAGTTCCGAACTTCATCAGCCACCACAGCAAAACCTTTGCCTGCAGCACCTGCACGAGCAGCTTCTACAGCCGCATTCAATGCCAAAATGTTGGTTTGGAAAGCAATATCCTCAATGGTCTTAATAATTTTTCCAATTTCATAAGAACTGTTGGTAATCTCACTCATTGCAGAAATCATTTCCTGCATCTTGTGATTGCTTTCGTTCATCTCACTACTTACTTGTTCCACACGAGCAAAAGCACTGTTTGCATTTTCTGCATTGGTTTTTACCTGGGAAGAAATTTCGTTTACTGTAGCTGCCAATTCCTCAATGGAGGATGCCTGCTCTGTAGCACCTTGTGACAGATTTTGTGCACCAGAAGATACCTGGTCTGCACCAGAAGCAACTTGGTCTGCCGCTTGGGAAATTTGGCAAAGAGTATCGTTAATAGCCTCTACAGCTTTTTGTGTGCATTCACCAATACTTGCAAAATCTCCTTTATACTCTATGGTGGGCACAACAGTTAGGTTGCCTTTTGCAAATTCCTCCATGACAGTATCAATGGACTCAATGTACTGTTGCAAAGTTGATGCCATAGAACGCATAGAATTTGCCAGCATTCCAAGTTCATTTTCAGACTGGTACTCCAGCTTGATACTCAAATTTCCTTGCTCCATCTCTGTGGCTGCCTTTTGCATCTCACTTAGAGGTTCTGCAACAGATTTGGACAAATTAAAGGAAATGGCAACTGCCACCACAATCATTACTCCTGTTACGCCCAAAAGAATTGCAATACTTACAACACTGGCAGTTTCTATGTCTTTTATCATAACAGTGCCGCGGTCGTTAGCAGTAGTTATCATAGTTTCAATCTGTTCAGTCATCTGCTCCAATATCGGCCCTAAATCATTTTCTACTTTGTTAAATATTTGCTCTTTTTCTTCGGCAGTATTAGTACGGGTAGCTGCTGACAAAATTTCATTCAAATGTACATCAGCTTGCGCAATTAAGTTATTGAGTGTTTTTAGCTGTTCAGTGTCTCCCGTGTGTACAGATTCTAAGGCAACCATATCTGTCCTTACAATATCTGCACTCTCCTGTGCTTGTGCAACTGCTTCTTGAACAATCGACATATCTGTGGTACCTAAAGCACGGTGCATTTGCATTTGTACTCTAAAAAAGTGAGCTTCAACCTCACTCAAAATATAGTTGTACTGTGAAACGGAACTGCGGTAATCCCGTAAACTATACAAAGAATTCTTCAATTCTGTACTTCCTACTAAGGAAATTACAACCATTCCCACCAATATGATTGAGAACGAAACTAACAAACGCGTACGAATCTTTAACTTATTCAGCATATTCCTCTTCCCTCAATTCCCTTAACCTGTTTTCCTCAACCACATTGGAAAAGGGGAATCCTCAGCTTCCCCTCTTCCAAAAACCTTATTCACACATGTCTACCTTGTTAGACCGAGAAAGCACTGTAAATGTCCTCTCCAATTACACGCTCTATGGCCAATAACAAAACTACACCATCTGGTGTTTTTCCCAACCCCTGCAAGAAACGACTGGTGGTATCAGTGCCCAATGCAGGAGGCGGACAAATATTTTCTTGTTCAATGCGAGCTACTTCATCTACACTATCTACAATTAAGCCCACCAGAGAACCATTGATGCTCATAACAATAATACAGGTATGGGCATCATACTCTAGTTCCATTCTTCCCAGACGGCAACGCAAATCTACCACAGGAATCATAGAACCACGCAAGTCAATTACACCCTTTGCATACATAGGAAATTCTGGAATGGGTGTGATTTTTTGCATCTGTACAATCTGCATTACATCTGCAATAGGAATAGCAAACACCTGTCCATCTGTCAAAAATGTCAGATATTTGTCTTTCATCTCATCGGTGCCTTCACCGTATGTATCTTGCAACTGCTCGTTCATCATATCCATTCCTTACCTCTCCTCCATAACCAAAAACATTATTTGCTCATTTCTAGGGTGCGATTGACCATTGCCTTCATTACGGAAAGTGCTGTCAAGTTGGCTTCATATGCTGTGCTTGCGCTCATCAAGTCCAACCGTTCCTCTGTAGTATCTACATTCGGATACAACACATATCCATTCTCATCCGCATTGGGATTGTTAGGGTCATACACAGATTTAAAATCTCGGTCACTTTTCACAACATCTGCTACCTGCACGCCACCGGAAATATTTTCCAATGTTTCATCAAAAGTCAATGCTCTTTCCTGAAAAACCACTTGTTGGCGTCGATAGGGTTCGCCGTCAGCAGTGGGGCTAGTATTGTTGGCATTTGCTAAATTTTGCAAGCTAACATCCATCCGAAAACGTTCTGCAGAAAGCGCGGAACCTACAATATCCAAAGAACCCAAAAAAGCCATCTTATTCCCTCCTGTCTACTATTACATATTTGCATTTAGCACATGGGAATAGTTGCCTAATTCGCCAGTAACCTTGTTCAGTAACATAGAGTACTGTACATACGCCTTATACAGCTCCATGCTTTCTTTATCACTGTCTACATTATTTCCGTCCAAACGATTGCTGGTTGTTGTATCCTCTACAATCTTTGCGTTAAAAACACCTGTTGGACGAGTGCCTTCTAGCACTTCTTCAAATACCATTCCCTTCGCTTTGTATCCAGGAGTGGACACATTAGATAAGTTTTGCAAATGAAGCTGTTGTTGCTGCCATGTGGCAGCAACACCTGCTTCTAGTGTCTGCAATGTTTTAGAAGTTAAAAACATTTTGTTCCTCCTAAAAAATAATTTCACAACAGCTTACTTCTGACTTCTTACATTTTTGTCCGCCTGCACAAAAGCATCTCGCAACTCTTGAATCATCTGGGCAACATCCTGTAAGCCTTCCGGACTTTTTTTCACATTTGCTTGTCGAAGCTGTTGTATAAAGTAATCATACAACGATTCCAGATTTTGTGCAATCTCATATTGGGAATTCAGGGTACTTTTTAAATAACCTAAAATCTCTTGTGCCTTCAGCAAATGTTTATTAATTTCCGGCAAATTTCGTGTTTCAAATGCTTTTTGCGCAGAGTAAATCGCTTTCAGCAGACCATCATATACAGCTGTCAGCATTTCTCCTTGGGTCATTGTTAGCATAGACTGCTGTTTATATGCCTGATAACGATTTTGCAACATACCCCTTTACTCCTCCTTTTATTCTGCATCAATATGCCATAAATTGAGATTGAATCATAGAACTCTGGCTATTGAAGTTTGCCAAAACCTGCTCCATGGTATTGAACTGGTTCCAGTAGCGGGTCTTTTCTTTTTCGTACTTGCTCTCCAAGTCTTTAATCCTATCTTCAATCTCTTTCAACTGCTGGCTCAGAGAGTTGTTTCCATCGCTAGCATAACCTTCTATACCTGCCAGCTTTACCAAACTACCCGGACTACCACTGCTGGGGTTAGCAGTTTCCTTCATGATATCAATCAACTTGTCAGAAAGACCATCCTGCACATCCATAAACAACTGCTCTACAGAAGAAGGGTCTTGTGCCAAAGCATTACGCAACTTTGTAGTATCCAGATTTAGCTTGCCCTTATCAGTATATTTTCCTGTCTCTATGCCAATGTCGTACATACCAAATTTTCCGCCTGCAGGTTTTTCATACATAGCAATACGCATTTGGCTCAGGAAATGCTCTACATCCATATCTCGACGGAGTAAACCAGTTTTTGCTTTCTCTTCCCACAACTCAATTTCTCTGTCACTCATCTCCTTTTTCTGTGCATCAGTCAAAGGAGCATAGTCACGATACTCTGCCTTCGCATCAGTGTAGCCATAAAGTTTATCCAATAGCGCATTGTAATCCTTCACAAAGGATTCAAAGCCCTCCACAATGGTATCTACATCGCGCACTGTGCCAATAACAGCTTCTTCATCATTCTTGTGCACACCAGTGAGCTCTACAGTAACACCATCAACAGTAAAGGTGTTGCTACTACGACTAGTCTCTACACCATTGATAGTCACAATGGCATCTTTACCTTTGGCATTGTCTTTTACAGTCTGATCCATCTGACCGTTACCAAACTGAACACCAGCCATAAGGTCTTGCAAATCCTTACTTCCGGTTTCAGTCACAACAAGACGTCCATCCTCAAATGTTACATCTGGCCCTTTTAAATCCTCCAGTTTGGTTGCACCATATTTTTGTTTCAGAGCATCTTTTTCGTCATCTGTCAAGTTGGTGATATCATCCAGATTGCTAGAGCCTGTAGCAAGATTGTTTTGATAGAGAGAAAATCCTGTATCAATAGGTTTACCATCTTTACCTACAACCGAGGCAACTCCTATTGTAACAGTATACCCTTCTTTTATTTTTAGATCACCAGTTGCAGCATCATATGTAATGGAATCCTTTCCAAATTTTTCCTCTAAATACTTATTAAACTCTGTACTAAATTCATCCTTGGTATAGGTAGTATCATTTTCTTTTCTGGGCAAGGAAAAAGTGTATACTTCATTGTTTACAGTCAGTGTAATACTTGCCTCTCTAATTTCCGCTGCAGAGTCTATCTCTGTTCCATCAATGGTTCCTACTGTAAGTTGTCCGCTTTCAGCCTTACTACCTGCACTGATTACACCATCACCAAACATGGATGTAAGGATATTTCCCTTTTCTTGACTCATCTCGATACCAAAGTCTTTTCCAGTAGAAGCACTTTCTATCACAAACTTGTCTGCTAAAGAAGAATAGGAAATTTTTACACCTGCACCACTGGAGTTGATTTCATTCATCATTTGACCCACAGTGGTATCTTGTGTAAAGGAAAATTTTTGTCCGTTGATAGTAAACTCATAATTGCCGCTTTTGTTTGCTCCAGGCAAGTCTCCCAATTTTGTGGAAGTACTTATATTGCTACTAGAGCCAGGAGTAATTCCCAAATTATTCAAGTCTGCTCCAGTTAAACGGAAATTATGTCCTTTTTCACCAGCCAGTGTTCCAAAAGAGAATGTCAAAGCGTCACCAGCGGATTTTTTCTCAACTTTTATTGCTCCCTTGCCAAAAGCTGAATCTAATTTAGTAGTTATTGCAGTCACTACATCATCCAGTGTAATCTCACCGTTATTTCCAGTTCCAACTACATTGTCCAGTGTAATATTTTTTTGCACACCATCTAATGTTATATCAAAGGTTAAGCCTACGCCTAAATCTATTTCAGTGGAAGATGCAATGGTGCCTTTGTCATCTGCCTTAGAAGAGGAGCTAAGACCAGTCATTTTGCTTGCTAAGTCAGATGCTTCAATACCAGAGATTTGCTTCTTCGAATCAGAAATAACCAGCTTTCCATCTTCAACCTTTGCGGTTACATCACTTACACTGTTTGATTTTAAAGCCTCATTAATCTTATCTGCAACTTCTTGTTGGGTAGTAACGCCAGTAAAGTCAACTTTTACTTCTTTTTGAGCAGATGCGTCACCTATTTTGATAGTCATTTCTTTACTTAGTGTTTCTTTTAACTTTTCCATGTCAACAGCACTACCAGTAACAGTATTGCTGCTAACTACATGACCATCTGCACTCTCGATTTTTGCAGCAGTTGCCAGTTGCTGCACCTTAATTTTCATGTCACCAGTAAGAGCAGAAGAATCTGCACTAATAACCTTTACACCACTACCACTGGTCAGGCTTGCCTTCATTGCGTTAAAGAAGGCATTGCTGGCAAAGTTCATAGTAGAAGATGCATCAACGGAATTATCAAAATATTTATTACGAAAATCGTTGATAGACTGAATAATGTCACGGTACATGGTCTGCTTCCATGTAATCTGTTGTTTCAGTGCTTTTTGTGCATCAATCTTACTTTGAGTTCCAGAAAGCATTTTTTCGACCATGCTCTCTGTGTCCATACCAGAAATCATTCCAGAAAAACCATTGCTGCTAGCACTGGATGCACTCCAGTAATTAGATGTATTAATATTCATAAAAAACAGCCCTCCTTTTGGCTTATTAAACAGATAAATTCTAAATGGGTCTCCTTTTAAGGATTATCCCACGAATTTATACAAATTGAAAGTATTTTTTAAAAATTCCTCGAAAAATTTTTAGCTTCTCCGCCCAAAGATGCCGAAATAATTTGCCGATACCTCTTAGCTGCTGCTTGACCACTGGCATTTAGGTCTTGGATTTTATCTAAAAGTTCTTGTTGTTTTTTCTTCATATATCGTTCTACTTCTGGTTCTGCTTGAATAATTCGATTCGCAACAGCTTTTACATTAAGAGATGCATCATATAGCTGTCTTTCCTCTTCATCATTAGGCAATCGGGTGTGATTTAACATCTCTCGTGCCTGTGTGTCATGCTGGCATATCTCATGGATAACCTCATCCTGTTGCGCAATTCGTTCTAAAAGATTTCCTCTTTGTTTGACAGCTGCTTCCAACTCCTCCACATCCATCAAAAGCATATTGTCAACAATTTCTTCTATTTGCAAAAACCATTCCCTTTTCTGCTGTAAGCGGGTTAGTAATTCTTGTCTATGCTGCTCCATATTTTTCCCTCATTTCTGCTATATCTTTACTTTTAGGCATTTTACTGTTATAATTCATTATTGTGTATTGTTAAAAAGATTTATCCAGTGTAATATTCAGGAGTTGTTGCAATTATGTCTGTACACCTTAATCAAAATTTGGATTCTCTCATTTTTAAGGCTGTCCTAAAAGACCCTACTGGGGGAGAATGTTTTGAGGGCCGTGCGGAAATTAACCTAGAAGAAGAATATATCGATTTTAAGGGCGAGTTTGTTCCATTGTACCCTTTGGGTACTCCAATGGAAATTTACCGCTTGTATGGTAAGCGAGAAATCCATCAATTTTGTGGACAGGTATATTTATCTGATACCAATTTGATGCGGCTCATCAAAGTAACAGACCACCCTATGCCCCAAGCCTTAGATGTTCGCTGCACAAATATTGCCATTCCTGCACAAATTGTTTCAACTCACACTGTTACCATACCTTCTGGTGGAATTTTTAGAAAGAAGAAAACAGAAACCGAAGTTCTGCCAGCTAGCCTTACAGCTATGACACAAGCGCAGGTGGAAATTCTTGTAGAGCGAGCAGAGCCGTTTGCAGAAGGAGAACAACTTCAGCTTACTGTAGAAGAGCCAGCCCTATTCACCAATACAACTATTACCGTCCGAAAAGTTTTCACCTATGGAGATGCATCTTCTTACTTGTGTGCTATTGGCGATGAGAGTAACACACAATTGGACTTGCGAAATTCCTTTTTAAAAGAAAATCAGGTGAAACCTGTCCAGTACTTTAGCAATACAAATGAATAAACATATTTTTTAAGAAGGGCTGCACAATTTGTATGCAGCCCTTTTCCTTTTTATTCAGAATAAAAACTCCTACATGAACTACTGCTTATTATGAAGCTGCTGAGCAAGCTCTTCTTTACTGATAATGGGAGTTTTTGCTGCCTTTTTGTTTTCCATAACAATATGGAACAATTCTTCTCGCCAAACTTCTACCCCTCGTGGAGCATCTATTCCCAAATGCACCTGATTTCCATTCCAATCCAGAACGTGCACCTCGATTTTCTGTCCTTCAGGGGTTTGTATTAAAATAGACTGCCCTTTTTTACGGTTTAATCTAAGCATGTTCCTTTCCTCCAAACAGCGGCGCACGAATGGGGTAATCCTCTTGCAAAACCACCTGCATAGCCTTCCTTTTGTCTGTATTGATGATAATAGGACTTTTTAAATTTACAGTGGCATCTTTCCAATTTCCGGGAACTACCATAATTGGCAAACAGAGACATTCTCCATCTCCCAACAGTTCCACTTGTTGTTCTGTGATACTTGGGTGATAATCAGGCAACAAGCTTCCATCTGCCAATAGAAAGCATAATCCTGGTTCTTCTAAACTTTGCAGCCATACAATTCCTGTCCCTATTTCTTCATCATACAACAAAGTGTATTGCGTGTATTGTTCATACCCCAAAATGGGTTGTACAAACTCCAATACTCTATCTGGAAGCAAATCAATTTCTCCAAAATCTCTTGTTTTGTATTTCATTGCCATTCCTCCTTTAATAACAGCAATACGGTAAAGCCCCTGTCGGAACCTTACCGTTGCCTTTTTCATTCATTAAGCTGTTTCATCAAAATTTGGTGCTGAGGAAGGGGGAACATACATGGGCTGTCCCACATACTCAATTTCTACAGAGGGTCGCTGAATAATGTTCATGCTGAAAGAGCCCCGAACATATTCATAAATTGTGTCGGGTCTTTCCCAGCTATAATCCACATTACCCATTTGGTAACTCAAATCACATACAGCCGGATTCCAAGAAAGTTGTGCTCCACCCTTTGGCAAAAATTCCATTACCATTCCTGGCTGTTGCAACATTTTCTGTGCTGCCAATTCCGCAATGCCAACACCTTTATGGTAATTTTCCGAAATTTCCCATCCAGTTTGAGCTGCATTAGCAGTGGCCTGTAGAACCTGTTGCCGGCCTTTCTGTGCTTCCATACGAACCAAATCGGCAACACTATACAAACCAAGTGACTTTCTTGCTTCATACGTATCAATGTTTACTGTCGTATTTTCTGTATGAATCCGCTGCTGTGGAGGTGTTGTTTTTACATCCGCAAAGGGGATTAATGGGCGATTCCTCATCTCCAAACGCGCAGGTTCAATTTCAAATTCGTACTGTATTGGGGTAGATGTTATTTTTAACAGTTGTCCAATCATCATCTTTCACCTCTCTTTTAAATTTTCCGCATAATTTTGATTGGGCATCTCTAGTATGACCTGCTGTCCATCTAACGCAGGCAATTATCAATCAGTTCAAGTAATCCATTAAAGAGATAGGCAATACGCGGCTTCCCAACTGAAGTACAGCTTTCAGTGTGTAATCGTTCATCATCAAGGTTGTTTCTTCCTGACCAGGAACGGTACCCATCAAATCCTGAATACGGCTGGTATATCCATCTACGGTGTTGGTCAAACGTTGCTCCATAGTCTCCAAATACTGTGTTTTGGAGCCCATATCAGTGAGGTGTTTTCCAAAGTCATTGCGCTGTTCTTGCAGCTTATTATTTAGTTGGCCTACCTTGTCTACATCACCACTGCGCAATGCTGCCTCAATGTCAACCAAAGCATTAAACAGGTTGTTGGAATTTCCATCCCCATCTTTACCAAATCCCATGATGTCAATTCCCGAATAGGAAATTTTAAAGCCGGTAGAAGGGTCTACAGCAGTGCCAGCCATTTTGATTCCCAGTCCAATATCTAGGTAAACATCATCATCCATAGGAATATCTTGGCGGTCACCATTGGCATCTTCGTAATAATATCCATCTGCATCTTTCTTGATATCATCTACAAGAACACCATTATATTTTAGACGACCAGAGTCCTCATCGATACTGAAAGGTGCACCAGAAGCATTTGTACCACCAAACAAAAACTTTTCTTTATATTTGGAGTTTGCAAATTGCAACAGCTCATTACGCAGGTTCTGAACTTCATTGGCGTATGCATCTCTGATAGTTTGGTCGTTGGTTCCATTGACAGCTTTGTTCAAAATCTCACTGCTTATTTTAGTGAGAATATCATTGATGCTAGTCATGCTGGATTCTGCACTGGTTAGCTCTTCATTGATAGCTTTGATATTGTCCAGCTGCTTCTCTGCCTTGTAGCGGTCGCTACGGGTGCTCAGTACACGAGAACCAGCAGATACATCATCAGACAACTGAGTGAATCTCTTTCCAGTGGCAATGCGGTTTGTGGTCTGCTCATAATCATAACGAGCACCATTTAGATATTTCAGGTAATTTCGTCCAATGGTTTTATCTGTAACACGCATAAGTATTGCTCCTCTCTCTTATTTTACACGCCCATCTGGTTGATAATAACATCCAGCAACTCATCCATTACATTCATCACACGAGCGGCAGCCTCGTAGGATTTCTGGAAGGTTACCAAGTTGGCTGTTTCTTCATCACGGCTTACAGCAGATACCTCGTCTCGTCTTGTTAAAAAATCATCTGTAACAACAGCACTAGCCTCTGCTCTACCCTGTACATAGGACAAATCTGCGCCCAAACCAGAAATAAAATCTACATAAAATTCCTCAAAGTTTCCTGTAAAACTTTCGCCATAAGACTTAAAGGTGTAGTCTTCCTCTGTCAACTTAATGACAATGGATTGTGCATAACTGGGGTCTGCAATGTCTTTGCTATAGATGAAGTAGTCCGAACCGCCTTCTCTCCATTCATCACTGATGGAGATATTTTTAGCTGTCACTGGCACAGTAGAACTTGTGCTACCATTCTCCAACTTTGCACCAATAAGAGTTTTGTATACAATGTTACCTTGTGCATCCTTCAAGGGTTCTTTTGTATTGGGGTCATATTCTGGTATAGAGTTATTAAGCAGATATGCCATAGCATTGGCATATGTATCAATTTTATCCCGATAGTAGGGAATACCTTTCTGAGGTGTTTCATTAGAACTTTGCACATTATTTCCACGACCATTGATGTATTCCATGCTTGCCTGCAAGGAACCACCTGTAAACTGTGCTGGTTCGCCACCCTCTGCCCAGTTCAAAGCCACAGTTCCATCTTCATGAGTGGTGAAATTCAAACGGTTGTTGCTGCTGTCAGAAACTACAAGCACGCCACCCATCTCTACATCCACTGCACCATTTGCCTTCTCAGTAACTTTGATGTTTCCATATCCGGCCAACTCATCCAACAATAGATTTCGCTTGTCATACAGCTCGTTGGGACGATAGTGCTCATTGTCTGGGTTAGCAACAACACTTTCATCACGGCTAATTGCCTTGTTTAGCTGAGCCAACTCCTCCAACAACTCGTTTACACGTGCAGTTGTATTCTGCATATCGAAACTTTGTTGTTGTTGGGCTTGTGTTAATTTGCTATCCAACTGATTCAACACTTGTACCATATTGGTGAAAGCAGACATTACCACATTTGCAGATGTGCCCGTGGTAGGACTCTCTGCAAAATCCTGCAAACTATCAAAAATTTGCTCCATAGCACTGGTAATACCTGTTAAGCTACTTACATCATTACCATCATCAAATACGCTTTGGATATCAGACAAAACATCAGCTGCTTCACCATAATAAGCATTGGTGGAATACTCATCACGGAAACGCTTATCCAGATAGGCATCTCGAATCTGCCCAACGCCCAAAGCTTCAACGCCTTGTCCCATAATTCCAACACGGCTATTGATAATGCGGCTGGAATGGTTTGCCACATACATGGTAGCGGTTTCTACCCTTTGACGAGTGTATCCATTTGTGTTCATATTGGCAAGGTTTGTACCAACAATATCAATGGATTTTTGGTTTACAAAAATCGCACTCTTTGCTGTTTCAAACCCCATAAATGTTGGTCTCATAGTTGTTCTTCCTTTCTTTGGCTTACAGCCTACTTAAAAGCTACCATTAAACTTGGTGCCTTGCGGTGGTCTTGCCGCTTGGGAACGGCTGTAAACACCCGATTGTGTTGTATTTTGTTGACCGCCTGCCCTCAGACTTTCAATCAGGCGCAAATCCAATTTTGCCAGTTCTAGGCTATCCTTATTTTGCTCCTTTAGGTCTGTGGCAACCTGTCGCAGCTGGGCCACTAAATCTGCCAATCGGTCTTTCTCGGGCCCATTTGGCATCTGCTCCAGTATTTGTGTTGCAGTGGCGGCGGAATCATATCCCAGTTGCTGTTGGGCTTGCATCCTTTGCTGCTCCAAGGTTTCCAGCTTCATGAGAGCTGCTTGCTGTTTCCTTACAACATCTTCAATGTCCTTGCCCAAATTCACAGCCAATGCTCTCCGTTTTTCGCTTTCCAACTGTAGCATTTCTTTGCACTGGTTCAAGCACTTTTCTATTGCTTCTATATAATTCTGCATCAAAAAGCCCCCTCACCAACAAGTTCTTTTAGCATTGCTGTGGCAATGTCCTTGCTGCTAATGGGGCACTGATTGCCCGCATAGGCTGCCTTCAGTTGGCTCAAACGGTCGGCATCCATGGGCTGTTGCATTTTGCTAACAACCTCTGTTCGGATTGCCTCCAGTCTGGCATGATAGGCACCTTTTGCGCTAATCTCCACGCTATCAACAGGCTGTTTGCTACTGTTTACGGCCACTTCCTGTCCAGAATAGCTGCGGGTTTTTATTGTATTTGGCAACGAGCACACTGGCTTCATTTTGCCTGTTTGATTCATTGTAATCATACGCATTACCTCTGTCTGTAAAGTAAAACACCACGGCAGACTTCTTCATCATATAGTTTTATCCAACTCTTTCCTGCAAATGAAATACCAAAATTCAAATTTATTTCCTATCCTCGCACAAAAACATAAAAATTCACATATTTTTCTCAAAATGTTTTTAGTTTCCCAAAAAATTACACGAATTACAACAAAAATAGCCATATAACCGTGGAACATATGGTATTATACCCAAAATCACCAATGGTATTGCTTTTTTCTTTCCCTACAAGAAAACATTTTTTATTGCGCTTTTTTCATGCCTTCTTGAATTTTTTTGCACACATTGTTAGAATAATACCCGTATACTCCAATATTCGACTTTTTTAGCAGATGTATTTTCCCTTGCAGAAATTCGCTGCATGGTTTATGAAATTTTCTAAGATGTATATGTTCAGGAGGGTTTTTATGGCAAAAGTTATCTCTCTTATTACACAAAAAGGCGGAGCTGGCAAAACGGCGTCTACCAATGCTCTCACTGTCTGCCTAAAGCATAAAGGGTTCCGTGTTCTTTGTGTAGACTTTGACCCTCAAGGGTATCTTTCCTTTAGTATGGGGGTTCAGCATAATCTTCCTACTGTGTATGATGTTTTACGGGGAACTGCTTCCTGCACCGAGGCCATTCAACACACCGAGGTTGCAGACATTCTCCCTGCTGATGGGCTTTTAGGTAATTTTGTTTATGAATTTAGTGGGGCTGGAAGTGAACGACTGCTAAAAGATGCCTTGGCTCCTGTGCAGAATCTTTACGATTATATCTTGATTGACTCTCCTCCTGAATTGGGTGTCATTTCGGTTAATGCCATTATAGCTTCCAATGTGGTGCTGATTCCCGGGCTTTCGGACGGATACAGCCTACAAGGTGTTATTCAAGTTCATGAAACCATTTCCCGTATCAAACAAACCTTAAACCCCTCTTTGGTGCTGGGTGGAATGTTCTTGGTGCGCTTTTATCCCAGAGAGGCTCTTTCCCGTACTACATGGGAAACTGCAAAGCTCATTACCCAGCATTTAAACCTGCCCCTCCTAGAAACTCGCATCCGTCACAGCAATGTAATTAGCAAAGTGATGACTACTCTGCAATGTGATATGATTGATTATGCTCCCAAAAATACTGCTGTGCAAGATTATATCAACTTGACAGATGAGCTTTTGCGGAAAGGGGTATTTTAACCATGGCTAAGGCAAAAAAAACATTGGACAAGGATATGATGTTTCAAAAGATGATGCCCGCTTTGGCTGGCAATCCCTTTTCCACTCTATCTACTGAATCCACACAAGAATCTACAAACACAGAGCCATCTTCTCCTGCTCCCAAGGAAGAGCCAACACCAAAGTCTTCCATTGAAAATGAACTTTTGCCCCATAACATTAACGAGATTTTGGTACAAGACCATATCGACCAAGTAATAAAAAAATTTAATTGTTGCAGCTGCCCTCGTTGTCGGCAAGATATTACTATTATTGCGTTAAATGCTCTTGCCCCTCAGTATGTTGCTTTGTCACAAGAGGAAACAGAAAAAATGGTACAACAGTCAGATGTAAAACCTGTATATAATGCTCTTATTAAGGGCGTTCTACAGGTTCGCTCTCATCCTAATCACTAATTTATATTTTTGATTTTTGAATTCAAAAATCCCATTTGTTTTGCAAAACAAATGGGATTTTTTCTATTTTTCTACCATTATATCTGTGGAATTTCTCCAAAAATCTGTTGGGAAATCTCTTTTGCAGTAGGACTAATTGCAATACCACCTAAGGCTGTTTCTCGGAATTCGGCAGGAAGTTTTTTTCCAACCTTGTACATTGCTTCTATTACCTCATCTGCTGGGATTACACTGGTCTGTCCTGCCAACACCATATCCGCACTGGCAAGGGCATTTACACTTTGGCTAGCATTTCGGAAAGAACAAGGCAACTGCACCAATCCTGCCACCGGGTCACAAATCAGCCCCATACAATTCATAAGAGCAATAGCACAGGCATCGGCGCACATCTGAGCACTTCCTCCCGCTAAATATACCACTCCAGCAGCAGCCATGGCAGCAGCTACCCCACATTCTGCCTGACAGCCACCTTCTGCACCCGAAACAGTGGCATTTTTTGTAATAACTGCGCCAACACCAGTGGCAACCACCAAAGCTTGCAGCAGTTCTTCATCTGAACTGTTTAGCCGTTCTTTTGCAGTAATCAAAACAGCTGGCAAAATTCCACAAGCTCCAGCAGTAGGGGCTGCACAAATCCGCCCCATAGAAGCATTGACCTCACTTCCCGAAAAAGCCATTGCCATCATGCGGTTTGTACTTTCTCCTAAAAAGCCCTCTCGTTTACTATATTGTTTCTGTCGGCTGGCTTGTCCTGTAATTAAGTCCCCTATCATTTTTTGAGGCTTTTCCAGTGCTTTGTGGGCACTAGCATACATCACTTGCCACCGCTGACGAAACTTTTCCAAAATTTGTTGTTGTGTCAATCCGCTAAGCTGACATTCATTCTCTAAAACTACCTTATGCAGTGGTGTTTCTTTTGCCTGCTGCACCAGTTGCTGCATTGTCGCATACATGAGCATTTCTCCTTTATTCTTGTGCCAAGTCCACAATTCTTACCGACAAAATTTCCTTTACCTGCTCCAATCGCTCTTTCACTCGCTCTGGAATTGGCGAATCCGTTTCAATCACAGTGGTGGCTTGTCTGCCACGAGCCACACGGCTTACACGCATAATACCTATATTGATATTTTCCTCCGCCAATGTTTTACTAATTTCGCTTACTACACCTTTCACATCCTGCTGGGTAATTAACAAGGTAGGTGCCTCTGCCGAAAGCCCAGCGGTAACACCATCAATGCGGGTAATTTCAATCCTGCCCCCACCAATACTACTGCCTTCCACTTCGGTTCTGGTTCCATCTAAATGAAAAAAGACAATGCGCACTGTATTTTCATGAACATCGGAAAGTTCCAGTTCCCCAAACTCCCATTGTATGTTTTGTTGTTGTGCCAATACAAAAGCATGACGAAGCCGTTCGTCATCTTCCCGCAAGCCCAAAGCACCTGCTAGCAGTGCCTCATGGGTTCCATGGCCTTTCCCTGTTTTTGCAAAAGAACCATGCAGCCCAAAGCTCACCTTATAAAAGGGCCTTGCTGCAATCAATCTTGCCGCCCTTCCCAATCGGGCAGCTCCGGCCGTATGGCTGGAAGATGGGCCTATCATCACTGGCCCCAACACTTCAAATAAACTCAAATTCATTGGTTCTATTTCTCCTTTCAAACAAGGCTACCTGTATTGTATCATGGGTTGGTTTTGGCTGCAATAGCGTGGTTTTTCCCATTGTGGTATGGTAAAAATACAATTTTGTAAACCTTTTGAAATTGATTACAATTCGGAAAAAATTCATTAAAACATCGTGAAATTTGTTGCATTTTCCCTCAGAAAATCGTATACTTAGTGACCAAAAGTGTTGTTTTGATTTTGTGCATGTATTTCCCTTGACAAATTGCTACAACTACAAAAAGGAGGGCAACGATATGCTGGATTTTATCGAGCTGACCAACACAGTATTGGCAGTAGTGCTCACAGCAGCGTATGCTTATCAACTATTTTTTCTTGCTTATGGAATTGTATACCGTCGCAAAGCCAGCCGAAAAATGGCTCGTGTGCTAAATCGCTATGGTGTTATCATCTGCGCTCGCAATGAATCCGCTGTAATTGGAGATTTAATTGCAAGCCTCAAACAACAAAAATACCCCCAGCAACTACTGGATGTTTATGTGGTAGCAGACAACTGCACCGATAACACTGCCCAAATTTCTCGCCGGGCAGGAGCTTTTGTGTATGAGAGATACAACAAGGTTCAGGTGGGAAAAGGATATGCCATGGATTACTTTTTCCATCGGTTAATGGAAGAAGGAAAACTAGAGGACTATGCCGGATTTTTTGTATTTGATGCGGACAATCTGGTAGACCCGAACTTTGTTTCTGAAATGAACAACACTTTTACCAGTGGCGAATATTCCGCCATTACCAGTTACCGCAACTCCAAAAACTTTGCTTCTAACTGGATTTCTGCTGGTTATGCTTTGTGGTTTTTGCGGGAAAGTCGTTTCTTAAACTTCCCCCGCCAAATGCTTGGTACTAACTGTGCCATTTCTGGCACCGGCTTTTTGCTTTCCACAAAGGTGGTCAAGGAGCATGGTGGCTGGCCTTTCCATTTGCTAACCGAGGATATTCAATTCTCTGTAAATTGCGCTATCCAAGGGCAGCGCATTGGCTATTGCGACCGTGCTGTTATCTATGATGAGCAACCTACCCGCTTTTCCCAGTCTTGGGCACAGCGTTTGCGCTGGTCAAAAGGGTTTTATCAGGTAGATGTAAAGTATGCTTTCTCTTTGGTAAAACGCTGTTTTTCTGGAAAACGCCGGTTTTCTTGTTATGATATGCTGATGACCGTTGCTCCCGGTATGCTGTTAACTTTGGCTGCATTGCTACTCAATGGAATTTGTGCTGTGGCTTGCTTTACTTTACCCGCATATCAAGCCCGTATGGTTCTTGCCGAAACTACCAACTTTATTTTTTCCGCTTTTTCCAATTTTTATTTGGTTTTGCTGTTGTATGGTCTTGCCACAACCATTTCCGAATGGAAAAAAATTTATGCCCCCACACATAAAAAGATTTTGTATGTGTTTACCTTCCCCCTATTTATGTTTACTTATGTACCCATTGCCTTGTCTGCTTTGGTTCGCAAGGTGGAATGGAAACCCATTCAACATGGCTGTGCAACTGCCATTAAAGAAATTCCCTGATTACTTTTTAGAACAAAATTTTATTTACACAAACAACCCCAATCGAAAACAATTCGGTTGGGGTTGTTTGTTTATTCTTCCAAATATTCTATTGCATCCAACATCAGCCTTGCGGATTTTTCCGCTGCCAATTGTTCAAATTTTTCGTATTCCTCTCCGGTTGCATCACTTGCCAAGTCCGAAATACACCGCACTGCTGCAAAAGGAACATTGTTTATATATGCCGCATGAGCAATTGCTGCGCTTTCCATATCCACACACAAAGCATCCCATTCGTGTTGAATTTGATGTTTTTTCACAGGGTCTGCAATAAAATCATCACCTGTCAAAATTCGCCCTTGCCAAACAGCTCCCTCTTGTTTTTGTGCCACCTGCAAAAGCACCTCACTCAGTTGTTTATCTGTGGGAAAACAACTACAAAACGGGAACAAACTTTCCATTTGTACTTTTCTCACATCATAATATGCCAAATCCGTTGCCACAACTAAGTCTGTATGCGAAATTCTCTCCTTTAACCCTCCTGCAATTCCATTGTGCAAAATTCTGCTTGGGGCAAAGTGTTCAATGGCTATCTGTGTTGCCATTGCTGCATTTACTTTTCCCACTCCACATTCTCCAAGCACAACTTCTTTTCCGTTTAATATTCCCCGCCAAAACCGAAATCCAGAAAAAATGTTTTTTTCCTTATTTTCCATCTGGTTCCAAATTAACTGAAACTCCACTGGCATTGCTGCCAAAATTACTGTCTTTCCCATTTTTCCCCTTTCCTTTACACAAAAAACCGCACCAGCATTGCTGTCAGTGCGGTTTTTGTTTTTAGCAAGTTTAGTCTTTATCTTGGAACATATCCTTTAGCTTTTTGAAAAAGCCTTTGCGCTGCTCATAATTTTCTTCCTTCAAGGTATCTTCAAAGGCTTTTAATGCCTCACGCTGGGCTTTTGTCAGCTTTTTGGGAATCTCCACATTAACCTTTACATACTGGTCACCACGGCCCTTACCGCCTACATAGGGAATACCCTTGCCACGCAGACGGAAGGTTGTTCCGCTTTGGGTTCCCTCGGGAACAGTATACTGTACCTTTCCATCCACAGTGGGAACCACTACCTCTGCTCCCATTACTGCCTGACTAAAGGTAATAGGCACAGTTACATATACATCATAGCCATCTCGCTGGAACATGGGGTCAGGGCGAACAGTTACAATAACAATCAAATCCCCGTTGGGGCCGCCATTGATACCGCCATCACCCATGCCACGCAGTGCAAGTTGTTGGTCATCATCAATACCAGCGGGAATAGATACCTCTAGTGTCTTTTTGGTATTTACTCGACCACTTCCATGGCAACTGTTGCAAGGTGTCTTTACAATCTTACCCTTGCCACCACAACGGGAGCAGGGCTGCTGGCTTTGGATAACACCAAAGGGAGTGCGTTGCTGTACATTTACACGACCGGTTCCATGACAATCGGGGCAGGTGTCCGGTGTGGTTCCCTTTGCGGCACCACTTCCCCCACAGTCGGGGCAGGTATCCTGTCTTGTGATGGTCACTGTCTTTTTGCAGCCATGGACTGCTTCCATAAAGCTAATGCCCACACTAATGCGGATGTCACGACCCTTTCGGGGTGCGTTGGGATTGGCACGAGAGCTGCCAAAGCCGCCGAAACCGCCACCGCCAAACAAATCCCCTAAAATATCCCCTAGGTCTACACCACCAAAACCGCCGCTGAAGCCGCCACCAAAGCCGCCGCCCTGTCCGGCACCATAGCTGGGGTCTACTCCGGCAAAGCCAAATTGGTCATAACGAGCACGCTTATCTTTATCACTTAGCACCTCGTATGCCTCGTTGACCTCTTTAAACTTTTCCTCCGCCTCTTTGTCGCCGGGATTCAGGTCGGGGTGGTATTTTTTTGCTTTTTTGCGGTAGGCACTTTTTAGCTCATCATCAGATGCGCCTTTTGCAATGCCAAGCACTTCATAATAATCTCTTTTTTCTGCCATATTCTCACCTTAGGCCGTCTTTCCACGGCAAATGTAACGATTGATTGGAAAACGGAAATTGCCGCCCCCTCCCCTTGCAGGGATATACCCGGCAAAGAGAGGGATGCGGCTTTCCCGGTCTGTTAGCCGCAAATCAAGGAATTTGCGGAAATTGCACAATTAAACCTCTTTGAAGTCGGCATCCACTACGCCGTCATCGTTGGGGCCTTGCTGGGTCTGACCCTGTGCGGGCTCTCCCTGTGCTGCACCCTGTGCGGCTGCGGAATCCTTATACATCTTTTCAGCAATGGGATAGAATGCCTTTTGCAGTTCATCCTGCTTTGCCTTAATTTCGTCGATGTTGTTGTTCTTAATAGCCTCTTTCAGCTCGTTAATCTTTCCTTCTACCGATGCCTTCTCCTCTGCGGTTACCTTGTCGCCCAGGTCGCCCAGAGTTTTCTCGGTCTGGAATACCAGTTGGTCTGCGCCATTCTTGATGTCGATTTCCTCACGACGCTTTTTGTCTTCCTCTGCAAAACGCTCTGCATCCTTTACAGCCTTTTCAACATCTTCTTTGCTCATGTTGGTGGAAGCAGTAATAGTGATGCTTTGCTCTTTGCCGGTGCCCAAATCCTTAGCAGATACATGAACGATACCGTTTGCATCGATGTCGAAGGTTACTTCAATCTGAGGTACACCACGGGGAGCAGCAGGAATACCATCCAGATGGAAAGTTCCCAGACTCTTGTTATCCCGTGCGAACTCACGCTCACCTTGCAAAACATTTACCTCAACACTGGGCTGGTTGTCAGCAGCAGTGGAGAAAATCTGGCTCTTTTTGGTGGGAATGGTAGAGTTACGCTCAATAATTTTGGTGCATACGCCGCCCAAAGTTTCGATACCCAAGCTCAGGGGAGTAACATCCAGCAACAGCATACCCTTTACGTCGCCGCCCAAAACGCCGCCTTGGATAGCAGCACCAATGGCAACACACTCATCGGGGTTAATGCCCTTAAAGGGCTCAACGCCCATTTCTTTCTTAACAGCTTCCTGAACAGCAGGAATACGGGTAGAACCACCTACCAGCAAAACCTTGCTCAAATCGCTAGCACGCAAACCGGCATCCTTCATTGCCTGACGAACAGGAACCATGGTGCGCTCTACCAAGTCAGCGGTCAACTCATTGAACTTTGCACGGGACAGGTTGGTGTCCAAATGTTTGGGACCAGTTGCATCAGCAGTGATAAAGGGCAGGTTGATAGCAGTGCTGGTCATGCCAGACAGCTCAATCTTTGCCTTTTCAGCAGCCTCTTTCAAACGCTGTGCAGCCATTTTGTCTTGACGCAGGTCAATACCGTTTTCTTTCTGGAACTCAGTTGCCAACCAGTCAATGATTCTCTGATCGAAATCGTCGCCACCCAGATGGGTATCACCAGCAGTTGCCAAAACTTCAGTTACACCGTCGCCCATCTCAATGATGGATACATCGAAGGTACCGCCGCCCAAGTCGTATACCATAATCTTCTGGTCGTTCTCTTTATCTACACCGTATGCCAAAGAAGCAGCGGTAGGCTCGTTGATAATACGCTGTACATTCAAACCAGCAATGGTACCTGCGTTTTTGGTTGCCTGACGCTGGCTGTCGTTGAAGTATGCAGGAACAGTGATAACAGCATCGGTTACCTTCTCGCCCAGATATGCCTCAGCGTCTGCCTTCAGCTTGCTCAAAATCATTGCGCTGATTTCTTCGGGGGTGTAGTCTTTGCCATCAATGTGAACCTTATGGTCGGTGCCCATGTGACGCTTAATAGAAGCAACGGTACGGTCGGGGTTGGTGATAGCTTGACGCTTTGCCACCTGACCTACCAGACGCTCGCCATCCTTTGTAAAACCAACTACAGAAGGGGTAGTACGTGCGCCTTCTGCGTTTGCAATAACAACAGGTTCGCCGCCTTCCATTACGGAAACACAGCTATTTGTAGTACCAAGGTCAATACCAATAATTTTTCCCATAAAAAATCAATCTCCTTTTATAATACCATCTATTTGTATATGTTGTGTTTTTTCGATAAAGAACTTTATAAAATCTCTATGGCTACTCTGCCACAATTACAGTTGCACAGCGAATTACTTTGCCATTCAACCGGTAGCCCTTTTGGAATACCTGCAAAATGGTTCCACTTTCGGCCTCCTCGCTGGGCTGCTGCATTACTGCGGAGTGAACACTGGGGTCAAAGGGCAAGCCCAAAGCGGGAATTTCTTCCACGCCCATGCTTTTGAATACCTCAGCACATTTATCCAAGGTCATTACAACGCCCTTTTTGTAGTTCTCGTCCTCAGTGGCAGCATTGGCTGCCATATCTAAGGTATCCAATACAGGCAACAGCTTTTCAATGGCAAATGCCATGCCACTGGAATAGCTGGCAGCCTGTTCCCTTGCGCTGCGTTTTCGGAAATTATCATATTCCGCAGCAGTACGCAGCAAGGTTTCCTTTGTTTCTTCTGCCTTTTTTTCGGCTGCCTCTGCTTGCGCTTTCAGCCCCTCCAAAATAGCATTCATATCAATGGTAACTTCTTGCTGTTCCTCTTGTTGAGGTTCGGTTTCAGGGGTATTTTGCTCCTGCTCCTGTTCCTCCAGAGGCTGCTTCTCTTTGTCTTTTGCCATTTAATCGTCCTCCTGTATATGTTGACCGGACATTCCCTCTCCCAGTAAGGAAGAAAAATATTCCAATGTGGGGAGAATCCGCTGGTAATCCATTCGAGTGGGACCAATCACCGCCATCACGCCGGTTTGCCCACCTCCTGCCAAGTATCTTTTGCTTGCCACTGCTAAGCCGGGCATGGGGCATTGTTCCCAATCCTCTCCCAACCGAACAGAAACCCCTGTTCCATCGGGACGAATAAAGGCCCTTGCAGTGGTGTTGTCTGCCAGTGTGTCCAATAGGTGTGGCAAACAGCCTGTTATTTCGGGCCAGTGGAGCAGGTACCGCTGCCCCTCAAAGAAGATACGGGGCTTTTTGGCTTCCTGCAATAGGGTAACTGCTGCGTTGACGATGGGCCACAATATTTTTCCGTTGGCTCCCAACTCAGCGGCTATACCTGCAAGCAATGCGCTGTTGATATCTGCCGCCGTTAAAAACGCCAACCGACGCCCTAGCACACCTGCTAACTTTTGCAGTTGAGAAAGATTTACCGGAGCATCCAACCGTGCTACCCGTGTCCGAACGCCTCCGGCGTTGGTCACTGCCAAAACTGCCACATTGCTGCGGCCCACCTGAATGAGTTCGTAATGAGCAATGCGCACATCCTCGGCACGGGGGGTAGTTACTACTACTCCATATCCCAGCAAATCTGCCAAGGCTCTGGCGGCTCCTGCTGCCAAACGGTCAGGGTCATAATCTAGCTCCCGGAAGATTCCATCAATCAATGCCTTATCTTCTTTTGCCAAAACGTTTTTTTGCTCCAGCAAACGGTCTAAATAATATCTATACCCTTTTGCACTGGGTACCCGTCCGGCACTGGTGTGTGGCTGTTCCAAAAGCCCTAGCTTTGTCAATGCTGCCATCTCGTTGCGAAGTGTAGCACTGGACACCGCCATATCAAAATAACGGCTGAGCAATGTGGAGCCCACCGGCTCACCCTCGGCGGAATAAAGGGAAACAATGGCGGTCAACACCCGTTGTTTGCGGTCATCTATTGCCATTGAAAATCCCTTCTTTCTTTTTGTTTTAGCACTCTCATTCCCTGAGTGCTAATGCTATTGTATTCCCTGTTTTTCAAATTGTCAATAGGTTTTCAAAAGTTTTTTTAAGTTTAACAAATTTGCCACAATTCCTTTTTTCTTGTTTCATTTTTTCTTTTTATTTTTTGCACAGAAAGGCGATTTTATGCCTGTTTTTGCCACAAAAAACTTCCCCTTGACAGCGTTATTTGCTACCAAGGGGAAGTTCTTCATATAGATAAGATATAGGTTTCAATGGCGTGTGCCACACCATCTTGCTGATTGGTAAGGGTTACCGCTTTGGCTGCCTGCTGTACCTCCAAAGGAGCATTTCCCATAGCAACGCCCCATCCAGCAGTTTGCAACATGGCAATATCATTTCCACCATCGCCGCAAGCCATCACCTGCTCTATGGGAATTTGTAGAAACTCTGCCAACTTTCCCAAACCTTTTCCCTTGTCCACTCCTGCGGCATTCAACTCTAAATTTCCCGGCACACTGCTAGTAGGTTCTATCCAAGGCAATGCCTGCGTTTGGGCAATGGCTTTTTGTCGCTGTTGCTCATCCCGAAAAAACATGGTAATCTTTTCGGCTCTGTACCCATTTTCTACAATATATTGCTTTGGGTTTTCCATGGCAGTTCTGGTTTTTCGCACATATTCCAGCATTTCGGGCGGTGCAAAGGTTTCGGCTTTTGCCAACATAGAAAAGCTGGTATACACTTTCCCATCCAGATACACATCCAGCATACAGTCATATGCTTCCATCAATTCCATGGCTGCAATGGTATCTTGGGTAGAAAAAGGCAAGTCCACCAGTTTTTTTCTGTCTTTCAAACTCCAAATGGCTGCGCCATTGCTAGTAAGGGCATACTGTATACCTTCCAGTGCCAGTATTTCTTCTGGCAATCCATTTAATGCTCTGCCTGTGGCAGGAATCACCACCACACCTTTTGCAATGGCAGCAGCAATGGCATCTTTAGTATGCTGTGAGATGGTTTTGTCATTGCGAAAGACAGTGCCATCCAAATCCAAAGCCAACATTTTGATAGGTGGGGCTGTCATTGTTTCAGTCCCTCCAAAGCATCCAGTATGCTTTGCAACACTGGTTCCACACGGCTGCAAGTTCGGCCGGCTGCCTGTTTAATTACATCATCTGCCTTGCCCATGGCCCACGCATATTTTGCCATATGTAACATTTCCATATCGTTGTAATTATCCCCAAAGGCGGCAGTTTCGGACAAAGAAATGTTTAGTTGGTGGCACAACTCTGTCAATGCCTGCGCTTTGTTGGCTACAGTAAAATCCACCCAACAACTCCCTGCCAAAGCCACATTTAGCTTTTGGGCCCATCGACGGCTGAAATATTCTAGGGTTTCATCCTCTACACCATCCATCATCATGGCGGAAATCTTCAAAAATGGCTCCTCAATTTGGGAGAAATCGTCCTGCAAAACCACCTTATTTTTTACAAAATTTTCGATGTGGTCAATAAATTTAGGGTTGCGAGGGCTGAGGTATACTTGTTCTTTTCCTGATACCTGTACTTCACAGCCGGGTTGTGCCAAAATGTCTGCAATCAGTTCTAGACTCTCCTGTCTTGGCATGGGCTGCACAGCAATATTTTTTCCTTGATGGGTCACCAATGCTCCATTTTCGCTAATAAAGGCAATTCGTTCCCACACAGGTGCAAACAACCTCTTTAAATTGGGATATTGTCTACCACTGGCAGCACAAAAAATAATCCCCTTCTGCTCCAATCGTTCAATTAAGGAAAACAGTTCTGGGTTTAACTCTCTGTTTCCATTTTGCAGCAAAGTTCCATCTACATCACTTGCAATCAGGCGAATCACAGCAAAAACCTCCCTTAGCCACCGCAAAATCTGCGCTTTTGTTTCAAGTATAGCACAGCTTCTACAAATTTCAAAACTATTTATTGTTTTGCACTGCTTTGGTATTCTTCCATCAATTTTGTAAACAAGGGCAAAGCTCGCCGGATGGTGTCCTCTGCTACACAGTAGGAAATACGAATATGACCAGGGCAACCAAAGCCCTCCCCAGGCACCACCAGAAGGTCATATTTCATAGCTCGCTTGCTAAATTCTTCCCCATTTCCTCCCGGAACAGCGGGAAAAAGATAAAAAGCCCCCTGTGGCACAGCAAAGGAATACCCTGCCTGTTTCAAGCCCTCACAGAGCAAATCTCTATTTTTGCGGTATGCCTCAACTTCTGCCTTGTGCCCCCCTGCACAGGCAATCACCTTTTGGAACAAGCTGGGGGCATTTACATAGCCCAAACTTCTGCCTGCTCCACAAATGGCATCATAGGCCTCTTTAGCATTGGTCACTGTGGGGGGAACCAGCACATAGCCAATTCTTTCCCCTGGCAAAGATAAACTTTTTGACCAAGAATAACACACCAAGGTGTCTTTGTAATAGTTGGGCAAAAATGGGGTTTCTTCTGTGTAAACAATTTCCCGATAGGGTTCATCGGAAATGATGAAAATGGGGTGTCCATACTCTTTGCTTTTTCTCTCCAACAGTTGTGCCAATCGTTGCACAGTTTCCAGATGATACACCGCCCCAGAAGGATTGTTTGGACTGTTTACAATTACCCCTCTTGTGTTGGGATTAAGGCATTGTTCCAACTGGTCAAAATCAATCTGAAATTCCTTTGTATCTGCCTCTGCCACTCGAAGGGTTGCCCCCGCCCCTTGTTCCACAAAGCATTTGTATTCTGGAAAGTAGGGTGCAATGGCCACAAATTCATCTGTTGGGCTTTCGGTCAATGCCCGAAAACAAGCACACAAAGCAGCCGCTGCACCGGCGGTCAAATACAAACTTTCTCCACTGTATTGGGTACCAAACCTGTGGTTTAGGTCTGTTGCCACTGCATTTCTCACTTGCATATCTCCCGGCGCACTGGTATAGCTGTGCAATGCCATGGGAGATTGTGTGTCCAGCAATTCCTGCAATCTATCCCCTACCCATTGGGGTGCTGGTACACTGGGGTTTCCTAAACTAAAATCAAATACGTTTTCTTTTCCCACTACCTTGGCACGCTGATTGCCATATTCAAACAGTTCCCGAATTACAGAACGCTGGTTGCCCAGCTCTACCATTTCTTTTGCGAACATATTCTTTCCCCCTCTGCTTTTTTCTCGCTTTTTGCAAGTGGTTTTTCTTATTCTCCTATTATATAGCAAAATTCCTCTTTGGCAATAACTCCCCTTGGCCTCTTTACTTCCCCTTTATGGTGTGATATAGTAACAAAGGAAGGTGCCGCCTGTGACACCTTCTTTTGTTTTGCCCACTAGACGAAAGGAGAATATATGGAAAAACGAATTGATTTTCTCAGTGGCTCCATTGGTAGCACCTTGCTTCGGCTGGCCTTGCCACTGATGGCAACCTCATTGATTCAAATGGCATACAACATGACAGATATGATTTGGATAGGTCGGCTTGGTGCTGGTGCCGTGGCCGCTGTGGGTGTTGCCGGAATGTTCAACTGGCTTTCCACTGGACTTGTTACCATGGCACGCACTGGCGGACAGGTTCGAGTTGGTCACCGTTTGGGGGCCGGAAATGTAAAAGAAGCTGCCCAATATGCACAATCTGCCTTGCAGTTGTGTCTGTTTTTGTCTGTGGTTTACAGTGCTGTTTTGTTGGTGTTTGCTCCCCAATTGATTGAATTTTTCCAGTTGTCACAGCCCAAAGTCATCGCAGATGCACAAGCCTATTTGCGTATTATTGGTGCAGGTATGCCACTGGTATTCTTTACCCAAATTATGACCTCTTTCCTCACCGTTACCGGCAACAGCCGAACCCCTTTTTATATCAATGCAGTGGGGTTGGTGGCAAATATTATTTTAGACCCCTTGTTTATTTTTGGCTTTGGCCCTGTGCCTGCTATGGGGGCAGCCGGTGCGGGTGTGGCAACTGTTACCGGACAATTTTTAGTAGCTGCTCAATTTTTAGTGGCTGCACTTAAAGATAAGCACCTATTTTGTCACGTTCGATTCTTTTCTCGTCCTGATTTTGGAAAAATTGGGGATATTTTTCGGCTCAGTCTGCCGGCTGCCTTTCAAAATATGCTTTTCCCCCTTATTGCCATGGTAATTTCCCGTATGGTTGCCGCTTTTGGAGATGATGCCATTGCTGTGCAAAAGGTAGGCAGCCAGATTGAATCGGTTAGCTGGGTAATCGCAGACGGATTTTCTGTGGCAGTCAACAGTTTTATGGCACAAAACTGGGGTGCCAGAAATATCCATCGTGTGAAAAAGGGCTTTTTTACAGCTCTTACCTTTATGAGCGGATGGGGTATTTTTACAACCTTCTTGCTGTACTTCTGTGCTGTACCCATTTTCCGCATTTTTATTCCCGACCCTTCTGTCACTTCCATGGGAGTGGACTATCTGCAAATTATTTCCTATTCCCAAATGTTTATGTGTTGGCAAATTATGATTGTGGGTGCCTTTGCAGGTTTGGGGCATACCCTTACCCCTGCCGTGGTATGTGGTGTATTCAGTGCAGCCCGTATTCCCATGGCTATGGTACTTACTACCACCGCTTTGGGATTGTGCGGAATTTGGTGGAGTCTGTCCATTTCCTCTATGGCACAAGGAATTTTCTGTTTAATTCTATTCCTTTTCTTGCTGAAAAAGCTGTATGCACAACAAGCCGCCTTTTCTTCATCTCATTAACCAAAACAACAAACAAAAAATGGCTCTGCTGTTCCTACTGGGAACGGCAGAGCCTTTTTGATTATGCTATTTACATATGAGATGTGGTCAGTATTGTTTGCTCAAGGGCATGGCAAGCTGTAACACCGTCCAAGAGGCTTGATACAGCAAAGCTGCTGGCAATGCCAAAGAAATTAGTCCGCCACTGACAGTAAGTGCCAAAGAAACCACGCAACTGAATACAACAGCGGCTGTTTGCACCATCGTTGCAAGATTTTCTCCGGCGGCAGCATTTTCTGCGGCACGCAGCCCACCAACAAAAGAGGCAAAGGAGCCTAAATGGGTCATAACACCTTCGCTTTGTGTGCGGAAAATCAGCTCTGGCCCCAAGGTCTTGCGTTCTTGCTGGCCCAAAATTTTTACGCTTTCTTGCGGAAGGTCATAAATTTGAGCAATCAATTCTTCTGTCAAACAACAGTCATCGCTTTTTATCAGCAGAGAAATTCCCCGACGATAGAGGGAATGAATCACATCATTCACCATATCATCTGCTTTATACTCCAACCCAAACACACCAAACAGCTTGCCAGAAACAGCCAAATACAACAGTTGTCGCTCTCCATCCTTGCTGCATCGAGCTTCCCATTCTTCGCTGGGGGGAGTTAGACCATGGCGCAACATCATTTCCCGATTGCCTATCAATACCCGCTCGTCGTTAATCCATGCAGAATACCCACAACCTACCTCGTGGGTAAAGCTCTCCACGGGATACAAAATATCTGTTTTTCCTTGTACCAGTTCAGAAAAGACTTCTCGCATTGTGTCGCAGCCCTCTACCAAAATGGAGGTAGCATACAAAATGGCTAGGTCTATACGTTCTTTTTCAAAAGTTTTAATGCCTTTCAGAGAGACTGTTCCCGCAGGAAACAAGTCTTTTGCCCCTACCAATACCATATTGGTTTTGCCCAACTCTTCCATGGCACTCCAGCCGGGAACCACTGCCCCCACCCTACCAGCATGTTTCTGCATCAACAGGCTAGGCACTGCATAGAGCAAGGTGCTGGCAAAGGGGGTAGAAAGACACACCGTGGCAGCAAATACACTGGCACCTACAGTCACACTGTTTGCCATCCAGCCTCCCACAACAGCAGCCAACAAGCCTGTTGCCAAAATCAGATAGCATAACTTGCGTGCATTTTTCTCGCTTTCCCGCAAAGAAAAGCTCTGTTTTAAAAATCCTTGTACCAGTGCTGTGGGGCGACTGACCAACAACCTTGGCTCTGGTTCGTGGAGACCCTTTGCCACTTCTGACACTCGCTCCCTGTCGGTAATGATGCAAGCAGCCCAGTGTTCCAACTGCGAACTGGCCATTTCAAAGTTTTTGCTTACCACCCTATTTTGCAGCCGTTCTCCTAGAAGGTTCATGCACAAACAAACCACTGCTACCCCAGAAAATAGGCTAAATGTAGCAGGTTCAAAGTTTTTGGGGAAGGCTACAAATGCTATGGCTTGCACCAATGCCCCTAACAAAGCCAATGTAGGCATGGTGTCCATGCTGGGCTTTGTAAAAAATCCCACGATACCATCTTTTATGGTTCCAATGCACAGCACTATCACAACTACAAGCAGTATCAAGTTCACAATTAAAAATGGCATTGGTTCAATGGCAGGGTCAATGAATCCGGGCAGTGAATAAAACCTTGCTGCCCCCATGCCCAACCACAGTAGAACCACCGCTACCAAAGCGGAAACAATGGTTTTGACAGTGTTCTTTGCTGTCATGGCAAGGAGAGTATCTTGTACTTCTGCTGCCTGTTCTGGACAATCATAGTCTTCTACCACTGGCTTTGGTTGCTTTTTTTCGTGGTTTTCGGAGGTGCCTTCTTCCTCTTCCTCTTCCTCCTGCTCAGACTCTGGTTCTTCGGGTTCTTCCTCGCCACCAAATAGCCGAAGGCCAAAGCCTTTTTTCTTCTTTTTCGGCTCTACCTGCTCTTCTGGCTGGTCAGAGGTTGATTCCTCTTTTTGCCCTTCCTTTTCTTCCAGTTGCTCCATCACCCGTGTGGGCTCCTCTGGTTCTTCCTGTGGTTCCTCTGGGGGCAATTCTGGCTCTAGCTCAAAGGGTTGGGTCTTTTGTTCCAAATCCTCTGGTTCTAGTTCCTGTTCTTGTTCGTGTAAGGGTTCCAATGGTTCATCCCAAATGGGTTGGTCTAACTGGAGGGAAAACTCCCCTGTTTGTTCCTGCCATTCTTCTGGTTCTTCTTGTTTGGAAAAGGAAAATGCCTTTGTAGGCTGTTTATCCTCAACAGTTTCTTCCTTTGCTTCTTGCTCTCTTTGTTCCTCTAGCGAAAACCCTACATCCTCTTGCAACTGGCTTTCTTCATATTGAGCTTTTTGTTGTTCCAGTTGCTTTTCTTCTTCTCTCTTTGCTTGTTGCTCTTTTACTTGGTTCAACCGTTGCCGCAGAGTTGGTTTTTTTTCTTTTTTGGCAGCTCGCAACTTTTCAGGGTCTATCTCCAAAGCGGTTTGTGTAAAGAAATCCCGAAAACGGTCATCTACCACAACTCCTTTGCCTTCTCCCAAAGCATGTGGAACAACCGGTATTTCAAATTCCTCTGTGCTTTGCTGCACCTTTTCCGTTGGTTGGGATTGGGATGGTTTCGAATGTTGTTCTTTCTTTATAGGTTGTGGCTGGGGTTTGGGGTGAGCCTTTGTCTTTGGTTGTGCAACAGGCTCTTGGGCGGGGGGCACACTCTGTTGTGTTGTGTTTGTGCCTCCCTCTGCCATATGAATACTTTGTAATACTTGGTCTACCAATTGGTTGCTTACTGCCTGCGCTGATTGCTTTTGATGTATTTCCTCCAGAATGCGGTCAACTTCCGCATTGGAAACATGTTGTTTCATCTTTGCACCTCCCAAGGAGTTTAGCATTCTTTTGTGCGCTGATGCATAATCTCATATAGAATGATTCCAGCAGCTACCGACACATTAAAGCTGTCCACACCAGTTCCTTCCCCTGCCATGGAAAGACTTACAGAGCCATCACACAGCTTTTTCACTAAGGGGGAAACTCCACTGCCTTCGCTTCCCATAACCAAGGCAATGGGGCCAGTGAGATTATTTTTGTGTAGAGGTGCGCCATCCATATCGGCACAATATACAAACACATTTTGTTTTTTCAACTGCCGAATGGATTCGCCAATATTGGCCACCCGTGCCACAGGCAAACGAGCTGCTGCACCAGCAGAGGCTTTCATCACAGTGGGGGTAATGGGTGCCCCTCCTCGTTTGGGAATTACAATGCCATGGGCACCACACAACAATGCAGTACGGATGATAGCACCCAAATTGTGGGGGTCTTCCACTCCATCTGCCAGCACCAAGAAGGGGGGTTCCTGCTTTTCTTCTGCTTGCTTTAATAAGTCATTCAATCCCACATAGGCAATACTGCTTGCATAGGCAGCAACTCCCTGATGGCTTTCTGTGCCACACATTGCTTTTAGCTTTACACTGCGCACCTGTTTTGCTACGGCACCAGCTTCCTTTGCCAGTGCAGTGTAGTAAGCTGCCACCTGTGGTGGAAGGGAATCCGAAAGGTATACAGTATCCACTCCGGTTCCACTTTTCAGCAGTTCTGCAACAGGATTTTTTCCATATACAAGTTGTGTATCTTTTTCGTTTTTATTGTTTTGCTCCATTGATAGCCTCCCGTTTATGTATAGCCGCCAACATGCGGCTTTCTCTTGCATACATCTTTTTTGGCATTCCCGCAAAAACCGCCAAAAGCAGAGTTATACGGCTATTATTATACCAGAAAAAGAGGGAAGTTTCTATCGGATTTTGCAGCATGTATGGCAAAATCCCTTTGCTTCGTCATATTTTATAGGTTATATCAGTAAGAACACCATGGTCGCTCCCAGCAACAACACCCCTGCACCAGCTGCCAAACACCAGCCCCAAGGGGATTTTTTTCGTTTCCAACATATCAAACCATTGGCAAATCGTTCGGCCTCCTGTTTACTTTGAGCAAGGTGAACTTCTCCTGCCCCTGGCTTTAACACCACCCAAACGCTTTCAATCCATTCATTTTGCTGGGGTTTCACTTCTACCACTCTATGATGCACTCCCTGCATAATTTTCCACCGCCTTTCCTATCCTAAGTGTAGCCACTTTTTTATGGGGATAATCTTTCTTTAGATGGACTTTTTTAGGATTTGTAAAGAATAATTATACCTTTTGTAAAAGTTTTTTATTATTTCCCAGCTTTCCACTTGTTGAAAACTCTGTTGAAAAGGTTGAAAGTTTTATTTTTTCTATATTTTTCTGTGATTTTTCAAGTTATCAACAGTCTTTTCAACACGATGTTGAAAACTATAAACTCAACATTCTGTTGAACCTCCTGTGTCAATACATAATTTCTACAATTTTTTTACGTTTATTTCCCGCAAATATAAAAATTTTTTCTCCTAAATGCCAGTATTTTTTTCTATTTTGTAAATTCTTGTCGTTAAACACACTTATCCACATTTCTCAACCAAGTTTTCAACATTTCCCCTATACATTCTGGAAATAAATTCCATTTCCCGATAAAATCCCCTTCTCTTTTGCAAACAATGCAGTCAAATCTTTCTCCTATGCGCCAGATTACCAGCGTTTCCTGCATTTATCCACTATTTTTTTGTACGAAAGGCACAATTCTTTTTGCAGAATTGATTTTATAGCACAGATAGAGTATACTGTATGTTAGAAAAATAACGGATGTTCCGTTAGTGAATTTCGGGAGGTAAATAATCATGCTGGTAAGTGCAACTGAAATGCTGAAAAAAGCTCGTGACGGCCACTATGCCGTTGGTCAGTTCAACATCAATAATCTGGAGTGGACAAAAGCAATCCTGCTCACTGCACAGGAATTGAACAGCCCTGTTATTTTGGGTGTTTCTGAGGGTGCTGGTAAGTATATGACTGGCTTTAAGACTGTTGCTGCTATGGTAAATGCTATGGTAGACAGCTTGGGCATCACTGTACCTGTTGCTTTGCATCTGGACCACGGCAGCTACGAAGGTGCAAAGGCTTGCATCGAGGCTGGTTTCTCCAGCATTATGTTCGATGGTAGCCACTATTCCATTGAGGAAAATGTAGCAAAGACCACCGAGCTGGTAGAGCTGGCACATTCTAAAGGCATTTCTTTGGAAGCTGAGGTTGGTTCCATCGGCGGCGAGGAAGATGGTGTTGTTGGCGCAGGCGAAATTGCAGACCCCGCAGAGTGTGCAAAAATCAGCGGTCTGGGCATTGACTTCTTGGCAGCTGGTATCGGCAACATCCATGGCAAATACCCTGAAAACTGGAAGGGTCTGGACTTTGAGGCACTGGGCAAAATCCACGACGCTACCAATGGCATTCCTCTGGTTCTCCATGGTGGCACTGGCATTCCTGCTGATATGATTAAGCAGGCTATTAGCTTGGGCGTTTCCAAAATCAATGTAAACACCGAGTGCCAGTTGTCCTTTGCTGCCGCTACTCGTGAGTATATTGAGGCTGGCAAAGACCTGCAAGGCAAGGGCTTTGACCCCCGCAAGCTGTTGGCTCCCGGCTTTGAGGCAATCAAGGCAACCGTTAAGGAGAAAATGGAGCTGTTTGGCAGCGTAAACAAGGCATAATTTTTCTCAAATACCAAAAGCGGCACTGCAAAAAACAGTGCCGCTTTTTCTATGCAACAAAATTTTTTATAGTTCCTTCCATTCCACATCAATGGATTTTTTCTGATTAGTATGAAAGGTATGGTCTTGGTCTGCTACAAACTCCTCAAATTCTTCTTGTTCTTCTTCCATTTCCTTTTCTAATTTTTCAAAAACATTTTTGGCAAGTACCCCTGTAGAAATGTTGATAAGACCCTCCACTAAAAGAATAACTCCCACCACTTGCACCATCAAAGCAGCGGTACCGAAGGGATTAAACACAACCACAGCACCTAAAATGGCAGATAGCAAACTGGGCAAAGCAAGACCCCACCATTTTTCGTAGCCAGCTTTTTTCAATCCCCATGCAGTCTGTAAACGGCCCAAACCGTCGAAAAGTACAAACAATCCGACAATCAAAGGGAGAATCCCTGCCACCGTTTTGGGCTGCAACAGTAAAAATAGTCCCAATGCAGACACCACTAGCCCCAAAACAAGGGTAAACCGTGCAGAGAACAGTTCTTCTCTTGTTTTTAAATAGGAAAAAATAGAGGACAAGCCAGCAATCAAAACCAATATTCCCACTGCATAACAAACTGCTTGCAGTAAAAAGGATGGCCACAGTATCAACGCCAAGCCTACCAGCAAATACCCCACCGAAATCCAATTTAGATTTTTTTGAAACACTTTCATGGAACACACTCCTTTTGTGTGGTTTTATACCATTTCTTGTATTATATTTAGTATATTACCACATCCCTGTGAATAAACCGTGTCCATTGTTTATTTCTTTTACTTTGTTTTACAAGGAGGTTCCTTTTATGCAACATCTTCCTTTGGGCTGTTTGGTTATGGCCTCTGGGCAAAGCAAGCGTTTTGGCAGCAACAAACTTCTTGCTCCATTTGGAGAAAAACCGTTGTTGGCTTACACTCTTTCTCAAATTCCCAAAGAATTGTTTTCTAGGTGTATTGTAGTAACACGCACACCAGAATGTTGTTCTATTGCTGTAAATGCTGGTTTTACACCCATTTTGCACTCTTTGTCCCTTCGTCGGGATGCCATTCGTTTGGGCATTGAGCAGATGGAGGGCATGGCAGGATGTCTTGTAGTGCAAGCAGACCAACCTCTTTGCCTACCACAAAGCTATAAAAATCTTGTGGAACACTTCTACCAACATCCACAGGGATTTTTTCGCCTTGGTTGGCAGTCCACCGCTGCCAGCCCCGTTCTATTCCCTGCACACTCCTTCGGAAAGCTGCGCTCCTTGCCCGAAAAATCAGGAGGTTCTGGGGCTTTGCCAAAAGATTCCACAAATATTACGGTGGTTTCGGCACTTTATCCATGGGAATTGGAGGACGCTGACACCCCACAACAGTTGGAACATCTGCTACACATTGCCCAACATTATTCCGATTGATAGCTTTGCAAGGTTTCTTGTAAGCGTTGCTGGTATTCTTGACGCACCTGCACAGGATGCAAAATTTCCATTTCCTGACCAAATCCAAAAACCCAGCCATAAAACTGGGGGCTTACCGATACCAATACTTGTGCTGTAAACCAATTCCCCTCCCCCTGTGGAATAATGGAAATTTCTGCCCCAAAGCGGTCTTTTACAGCATTGACCAAATGGCTGCCACAGCGAAGTGTCACCCGTTCTTCTCTGCCTCCATACATTCCAAACATCCGTTTGGCATAGGTAGAGGGATGGGACTCCTCAAAGGCTTCCTGACCCATTCTTTTCTTTCCTTCTTCCTCTTTAGCTTGTTCCATGCGGTCTACTCGATAGTGCTTAATAGAGTTTGCTGCTTCATCATAAGCCACCAAGTAATAGTTTTCATCCTGAAATATCAATGCCCAAGGGCTAACACAATACCGCTTTCCCCCATGGCGTGGCTGCTTGCCTTGCAAACTCCAATCCCAATATTGAAAGGAAAGCTGATGATTGTTGTTTATCGCCTCATTGATTTGGTCTAGTGCATAGTAAATGCGCTCATTTTCTCCTTTGGCTGCGGCTCCTGTACGATAAATCTGCCTGCGAATTTTTTCCGCCTGTTGATGGCTCACCTGTGTAGACAGTTTTTCCAGAAGTTGCTCTGCTTTTTCACTGGTGAGAAATCGACTACTTTGCACCATATCCATCAACATACTTACTTCTGGCAGTTCAAAGGTTCTTGCTGCTAAGGCACAACCTCGGCGGTCACGGCCGGGCTGGAGAATATCAAAACCAAATTCTTCTTCTAGTTGCTTTAAGTTGGCATAAATGCTTTTGCGCTCGGCTGCAATTCCTCTTTGGTTCAATTTTTCAATCAACACCGGTATGGGCATCCGATTGTTTTCATCGGTATCCCGCCACAAAATCTGCAAAATATGCAGCAGTTTTCCGGTTTGGTTGGGTTGCTTTGCCATAACTGCTCCTTCCTTTTGCCTTTGTTCTATGGCAAATTTCAAAAAAATATGTTACACTGTTAACCACTGTCACGCCCGTATTTTCTTTGGAAAAATCGGGCATGGTTTGGGAGGTTTTTATGGAAATCGTTATTCACTCTGCCATTCTTCATGTGCTGGACACCCACACAGACCAGCCCATTTTGGCAGATTTACTTTTAGAGCCAGAGGAACAATGCTTGCGCTATCTCTCCGGTCATCTTCAGCGTGCCTTTTCCAGCGAGGAGGCACGAGATTGCCGTTTTCGACCTGATTCTTGGTTGTTGCCCTTGCTGGAACAAGTAGAGGATGATTTTATAGGGGTTAGCCGTTCCATTGCCAATCGCTGGTTTTCTCTTATGCAGCAATGGCCTGCAATTCCTTGTGCAGATGGACTTTTTGTTTTAGCAGAAGTAGACAATGTGCCTTGTATCGCTGCCCTAAAACTCAATTACAAAACCACATGGCTCCATCAAATTGAGCATACAAGTGGTGTTTCCAATCGGCTGGTGCAGCAGCCATCTGCTTTGCCCGGAAACACAGGAAAAGCCGACGAAGCCTTTTTTGCTGCACTGGATGGCAGTATCTGCCGGGTCATTGAAAAAAAGTATGATATTGACGGCAGAAAATCCCCCTATCTCTGTCAGCACCTTTTGCAGGCAATCAGCGGCTATTCCCCAAAAGAAAAGCTGGAAGTGGTAAAAGCCGCAGCAGCAGAGGTCAACCAACAATTTTATGGCAGCCTTGGCATGGATGAACCTGCTGTTTCTGCCACTTTATTGGAAACCTTCTGTGAGGAACCAGAGTCACCCATTCCCACCACCGAGGAAATTTGCGAGGCTTTATATGGGGAAGTTCCCCATGCCAAAGAAGCCTTTACCAAAATTTTGGAAGAAAAAGACCTATCCCCTACCGAGCCTATCGCAATCTTACCGGCGGCAGTGCGTCGTATGGGAAAACAAAAACTCAAAGCCTCCAGCGGCGTAGAGATTCAGGTTCCTGTAGAAGTCTACAAGGATACCTCTGCCATTGAGTTTATCAAAGATGAGGATGGCACTACCTCTTTGTTGATTAAACACATCCTATTGTAAGAAACAAAGCCCTTCCCCTTTTTGGGAGGGCTTTGTTTTTTACTTTTTGTCAAAAGCACTGCGCCTCTGTGTACTGGTGTGGAACATCTCTTGTAAGCTCTCCCTGTCGTTGTCAACAAGGTATCCTTTTAGCCTCTGCAATGTGTCGGTAAAGGCGTCAATTTCCTCCATGAGGTATTCCCTATTTTCTAAAAATAGTTCACTCCACATGGTTTCATTGATTCTTGCAATACGGGTTAAATCCCGAAAAGAATCCCCTGTGTAACAAGCGAGGTCTGTGCGGTCGCTGGCACACATCAAGCTTACCGCAATAGCATGGGTCAACTGGCTTACATAGCCAATCATTTTGTCATGCTCCTGCACCGAAAGGCTGCAAATACGAGCAAAGCCCAAATCCTCCGCCACTACTTGAGCAAATGCCAACCCTGCTGGGGTATTTTTTTCTGTGGGGGTAATGATAAAGTTAGCAGGGCGAAACATTTCGGTGTTTGCATTTTGCACACCGCTTACCTCTCTGCCTGCCATGGGATGGCTTGCAATAAATTCTACCCCTTGGGGCAGCATTTCCTGAATGGACTCTACAACCCCTGCTTTCACTCCAGAAACATCAGTGAAAATCAACCCTTGCTGAAACAGATGTTTATATTGCTTTACCCACTCCACAAAGGCAGTAGGATACAATGCAAAGACAATCCGCTTTGCATTCTGTACCAATGATTCAAATTTTTGGGTAGCCCCCTGAACAATGATTCCTCTTTCTTTGGCATAGGCAATGGCATATTCATCTACATCAATGGCGTTTACTTGCCATCCAGCTTTGGTCAAACCCATGGCATAGCTTCCACCCAGTAAGCCCAAACCTACAATTAAAACCTGTTTTGGGTTATTCATCTGTTCGGTTCACCTCAACCCCCAAAGTTTCCATCACATCAAAAAACGCTGGCCAGCTTTTGGTAACTGCTTGGGCATTTTGTATGGTGATGGTGCAATTTGCAACCAAAGCCGCCACTGTACAAGCCATTACCACTCGATGGTCATTGTGGCTGTCAATGGGCTGAGTAGGTTGACAAAGAGCACAGCCCTCAATTTCCAGTGTTTCCTTGTCCAGTTCTCGCACCTCAGCACCGAACTTTTTCAACTCTGCTGCCATGGCAGCGATACGGTCGCTTTCTTTAATACGCAGTCTGCCTGCGTGCTCAATCCGTGTGGTTCCCTTGCAAAATAAAGCCAACACCATAAGAATGGGGCCCAAATCGGGGCAATCTGCCAAATCAATGCAAATTCCCTGTAAATTCTTCTTTGAGAATTCCACAATCTTTTGAGAATTTGTTGAAAACTTCGCCCCACAGCGGCGGAGAATCTCAAAAATCACTGCATCCCCTTGTTTGGTGTTTGTGTCCAGCCCAGCCACTGCCACGGTACCAGTCAATGCCCCCAATACCGCAGGGAAGGCACCATTGCTCCAATCTCCTTCCACCACTACATTGCAGGGGTGATACTCTTGATTTCCCCCAATGGCAAGGGTATATTCATCTTGCCAGCTTGCCTCCACACCAAATTGGCGCAAGGTTTGCAAGGTTAATTCCACATAACTGCGGCTTTCAAAGGGGGGCAAAATACGGATGATAGAATCCTCTTTTGCCAAGGGCAAGGCAAACAGCAATCCGGTAATAAATTGGCTGCTAACATCCCCCTTTAGCACATATTCGCCCCCCGTCAAAGGCCCGCAAAGCTCCACCCCTTGATGGGTCTGCACAAAAGGCAGCCCCCTTTGTGCAAACAGTTGTGCATAAACCTCTTGAGGTCTTTGGGGCAATCTTCCATGGCCCACTAAGGTTACAGGTTTGCCTGTTTGTGCCAAAATGGGAATCAAAAAACGTAGTGTGCTACCACTTTCTTTGCAGTCTACTGCACCTGCTGGGGTATGGGGCAGCCCTGTTCCGGTGATTTCTGCCCAGTTGTCTCCAATGGTTACTGTTGCGCCAAAATCCCTAGCTGCTTGTAAGGTTGCCAGCACATCTGCTGACCACTCTAAATTTTCCACCCGACTGGTACCCTTGGACAACGCTGCTGCCAACACTGCCCTATGAGCCATGCTTTTGGAAGGTGGTGCCTTTACCACACCACTTGCTTGTTTGCTGATTGTTACCTGCATGAAATACTCCCTTCTGGATAAAGCAAACCGCCGCCCGCCAAAACGGGGCGGCGGCTGGTTTCATCAAATATCTCTGCCGATTACTTGTGCAATGGCACGACCTTTTTCAATTACAGTGCGGAAGCGGTCGGGCTTCAAGCTCTGTGCGCCGTCGCTCCATGCGTGCTCTGGGTCAGGATGTACCTCAATAATCAATCCATCTGCACCGGCTGCAATGGCTGCAAGGCTCATGCTTTCTACATACTGCCAATTTCCAGTTGCATGGCTGGGGTCAATGATAACAGGCAGATGGGTTTTTTGCTTGATGATAGGCACCACAGAAAGGTCTAGGGTGTTGCGGGTATATTTTTCAAAGGTGCGGATACCTCTTTCGCAGAAGATAACATTTTCATTACCCCCTGCCATAATGTATTCTGCTGCCATAATCCACTCTTCAATGGTATTGGCTAAACCACGTTTTAGCAGTACAGGCTTTTTCATCTTACCCACAGCCTTCAAAAGCTGGAAGTTTTGCATATTTCGTGCACCAATCTGCACCAAATCTACATATTCCTCGAACTCTTCAATGCGGTCTTCGCTCATTAGCTCGCTTACAATGGGCAAACCTGTAATTTCTCTTGCCTTTACCATGTCCATAATTCCCTCAGTGCCCAATCCTTGGAAAGCATAGGGAGAGGTGCGGGGCTTGTAAGCACCTCCACGCAGCATTGCGCCACCAGCCGCTTTTACAGCCTTTGCAACCTCAATGGTACAATCTTCCCCTTCTACACTGCAAGGGCCGCCAATTACTACAATTTTCTCTTTTCCGCCCACCTTTACACCAGATACATCTACTACGGTATCCTCTTCGTGGAACAGGCGGTTGGCCTTTTTGTAGGGTGCTGCCACACGGGTTACACTGTCTACCCATGGGTTTGCACCAATAATTTTTTCATCCAATTTGGTGGTATCGCCTACCAGTCCAAACACATTGTAATCAGTACCACGGATAAGGGTAACCGAAACCCCTTGTGCCTCCAATCCTTTGATAATCTTGTCAATTTCCTCTGGTGGAGTTCCTCGTTTGGTAGAAATAATCATGTTTGTTTCTCCTTTCCTTTTCCCCTCTATCTCAACCGAACTATGGTTCAGTGGGATTCAATATATTCTCTTAGTTGCTTTGCGGCAATGATGTAGCCATCAATGCCTTTACCAATAACATGGCAGCAACAAGCCATGCCTGCATAGCTTATCTGCCGAAAATTTTCCCGCTGGGTCACATCACTGATATGCACTTCTGCCGCAGGAATGCCCACAGCCTTGAGGGCATCCAAAATGGCAATGCTGGTATGGGTATAGGCTGCGGGATTGATGACAATTCCATCAAATTTGCCCAAGGCTTGCTGGATGGCATCCACCAGTGCCCCCTCATGGTTGGACTGGTAAAATTCCGTTTCAATGCCCAAATCTTCACAGCCCTTTGTCACCTTTTCTATTAGGGCATTGTAATCCATACGGCCATAGATATCCGGCTCCCGTACCCCCAACAAATTGATATTGGGTCCATTAAGTACCAGAAATTTCATCGAATGCCTCCTTTATCTGCTGCACCACATTATCAAAATCCCCTTGGTTTTTTATGGTGCAATGGGCGGCTGCCTCATATAAGGGCCTGCGCTGTTGTTCCATCTCTGCCAGTGCTTCCATACTTGTGGATAGGGGTCTATCTCCCCCTACCGCTAACTGTTCCAGAGGTCTATCTATAAATATCACCACAGCATTTTGGCGCAAGGCAGCTATATTTTCGGGATTTTTTACTACACCACCACCAGTGGAAAGCACCATGCCATTTTTAGCACCAAACTTTTTGCACAACTTGCTTTCTATCTGTCGAAATGCCTGCTCTCCCTGTTGTTGGAACAACTCTGGAATGGACATTCCTGCTTGCTTTTCTGCCTCTACATCCAAATCTATAAAGGGCTTGTTCAACAGCCGTGCACAGGCTTTTCCCATGGCACTTTTTCCGCAGCTTGGCATTCCTATCAACACAAGGTTCATTAACTGCCCTTTTAGGGTTCGGTAGATTCGACCAATCTCCTCATGGGGGATAGGCTTATCTAAAAAATACTCTGCCGCATACACCGCTTGTGCCACCAGCATTTCAAAGCCATCTACTGCCAATATTCCGGCTTTTTCTGCACGCAACAAAAGCTCCGTACGGAAGGGATTATAGATGGCGTCAAAGACCGCTTCACAATGGGGAAACCATTCCATTTCCACCAAACATTGGCCGTTGTTGGGGTACATTCCCACAGGTGTTGTATTGACAATTATCTGTATATCCTGCCGCTTTGCCGCTTGTTGGTAGGAAATTTCCTCTCCCTTTGGGTTGCGGCTTACGGTGATAATCTCCGCTGCACCTTCCGCCTTACACACTGCTGTCACCGGTTTATGGGTTCCCCCAGTGCCTAGAATCAGCACACGTTTTCCCTTTAGTGACACATGGTGTGCCTTGACCATATACAAAAAGCCGCCAAAGTCGGTATTGTGTCCTTCCAGACGTCCATTTTTGTTGACCACTGTGTTCACTGCACCAATTTCTTGGGCTTGCTGGTCAATGGTGTCCAGATAGGGCATTACCGTTTGTTTGTAGGGGATGGTCACATTGATGGCCTTCCACTGCTTGCCCAGCATAAACCCTTCCACCTCTTGTGGTGCTAAAGGGTGTAAATCATAGGTATAATCACACAGCATTTCATGGATGATTTTAGAATAGCTGTGTTTGAGCCTTTCGCCAATCAGTCCATATTCCACAATTAGCCCTCCTCTGCCTGCCATAGGGTGCCAAACCGCTGGGTATACAAATCCAACAAACCAATGGCACACATAGCATCTTGTACTGCACGGGCACGGGGCAAAATACAGGGGTCATGTCTACCCTGAATTTGCAGCACAGCATCTTGCTTTTTGTTGTAGTCTACTGTTTGTTGCTCTTTGTAAATACTGGGGGTGGGTTTCACTGCTGTACGCAGTATCACGGGCATTCCGTTGGTAATTCCCCCATTGATACCGCCATTGTGATTGGTAGTAGTAACCACCTTTTCCCCCTGCATTCGCATGGCATCGTTGGCTGCACTTCCTCGCAAATGAGCAAACCCAAAGCCTTCCCCAAATTCCACACCTTTTACAGCAGGAATACTAAACAGCAGTTGGGACAGCACACTTTCCACACTGTCAAAGAATGGCTCTCCCAGTCCGGCATCCAATCCGGTGATAGCAGTTTCCAGCACACCACCTACACTATCCCCTTCCGCAGAGGCAGCACGGATAGCAATTTGCATGGCAGCCCCTGCCGCCTCACTGATAACCGAAAAATCCATCTCATTTAGGCGGTTTTGCTGCTGTACCAGTTCTTCTGTCTGTGGGGAAAAGGGCAAGTCCTCCACCCCTGCACAGCTTCGCAGATGAGTCGCAATACAAACCCCCTTGGCCTTTAAAATGCTACGACACAAGGCACCAACTGCCACTACTGCTGCGGTAATTCTGCCTGAGAAGTGTCCTCCCCCTCGGCTATCCTGCCAGCCACCATACTTTGCATAGGCTGTCAGGTCTGCATGGCCTGGACGCAGCAAACCCGCTGTTTTTTCATAATCCCTGCTGCGAGTATTGGAATTTTCAAGTATCAATGTGATTGCTGTTCCTGTTGTGTGACCATTGTACACACCACTTAAAAACTGCACTCTATCAGATTCAATGCGAGTGGTAGACAAACCATCTGCCTTTGGTCGGCGTTTGTCCATCTGCTGTTGAATGTAGTCTATATCCACGGGAATACCAGCTGCCAATCCATCAATAACAGCACCAATGGCAGGCCCGTGGCTTTCTCCAAAAATGGTAACCAAAATGGAATTTCCAAAGGTATTTTTCATTCCGCTTTCTCCTTTTTGGGGGCGGGAATTTCCTCTGCTTTTCCCAGCAACACCGCCTCCACCTGTTCAAATGGAACCTTATCCAACCGAAATTGTCCCGCTTTGGGCACCTTTACAATGCGAATCATGCCCGATTGCGCTTTTTTGTCATGGCGCATTGCCTCCAAGGCCAGTTGGCGGTCATATTGCACCTCTAGGGGCAAACCCAAACGGCGGCAAATAGCTTTTACCTGCTCCCGAAGTTCAGCAGTTTCCAGCATAGGAATCATGCCCAATGCCACACATTCTCCATGGTATAAGTGGCCTTCTTCCTGCAAACTGGTGGCACTTTCAATACCATGGCCTAAGGTATGCCCTAGATTCAAAGCGGCACGGTCGCCAGTTTCTCGTTCATCCCGTTCCACAATATTCTTCTTTACAATCAAACTGCGGTAAATAATCTGTTCAATATATTCTTTGCAGTCCTCTTCCTCAAAAATCCGCACCAGCTCGCTGTCTGCTAACAATCCTGCTTTTAAGGCTTCAGCAAGACCAGCCGCATACAGACGAGGGGAAAGGGTGTCTAAGGTTTCGGGGTCAATGAGCACTAAACGAGGCTGCCAAAAAGCTCCCACAATATTTTTTGTTTTTCCCAGATTGACCGCTGTTTTTCCTCCAATGGAGGAATCTATCTGTGCCAATGTTGTAGTGGGGATGTTGATAAAGTCAATGCCTCGCATATAGCTAGCAGCGGCAAAGCCTGCCAAATCGCCAACCATTCCGCCTCCTACAGCGGCTACGGCATCTCCACGACCAAAACCCAGTTTCATCATAGTTTCTAGGAGGGTTTGCCATACGCTGACACTTTTGCTATGTTCTCCCTGTTCCACTACCTGCACAAAGGGCGCGTGGCATTGTTGGGCAAAGGTGTGTACATATTGGGCAGGTACTCCTCTATCTGTTACAATCAGTACCTTTCGATTGAGGTTTACCAACTGCCCCACATGGTGCAGGCTGCCTTTTTTGATAATGATGTCATAGCTGCGTTCGGCCAGCCGCATTGTCAGCCTCATGCTGTTTCCTCCTTTGTATATACTCCCAACAGTTTCACACTGCGACACAGGCTTTTTAGCTGCTCCAGCAGTTGCTGGCTACTCTCCTGACCAATATCTCCCACCAGCTCCGCATAAAAATAGTATTCCCATGGTGTGCCGGGCAATGGCCGACTTTTGATACATTCCATATTAAAGCCTTGCTGTCCAATGCGTTGGATAACCCTTGCAAGCTGTCCGGCGGTATGTTCCACCGTAAACAATAAGCTAAATCGGTTGCCACTTTGCTCCATTTTCCGGGAAATCACTACAAAGCGGGTGGTGTTTCCATCGGCTTGGTTTACTTCTGGTACCAATACTTGCAACCCATATAATGCCGCCGTTTCTCCACTGGCGATGGCTCCCACAGTAGGGTCTGCCTTTTCTGCCACCTGTTTTGCTGCCATGGCGGTGTTGGGATATTCAATTCCTTGAATATGAAGCTGTTGTAAAAATTTTGCACTTTGGCGCAGCCCTTGCGGATGGCTATAAACAGTTTTGATGGAGGAAATATCCGCCCCCGGCAAGCCTAAAAGGTTTTGTACCACTGGCAAATCATACACCTGCACCACATAGCAGTGATGTCCAAAGCACAAGTCCAGCACCTCTCCCACATCTCCTGTGGTAGAATTTTCAAAGGGTAGCACTCCAAAGGCTACCTCTCCTTGTTCCACTGCCTCAAATACTTCTCTCCATGTGGAATAATTCTTTGCTTTGGCATAGGGAAACAACTTTTGCAAAGCAATATGGGCAAAAGCTCCCTCTACGCCCTGATACCCTACAATATCCTGCCCTAAAATTTTGGCCTGATACTGACGAGAAATTTTCATCAAATCCCGTTGCCACTGTTGGTAATAGGACTGCAAGTCCTGCTGTTGAATTCGAGCAGTATTTTTTTCAATGACTTGTTCTTCTCTGCCGGAATCCAAAATTGCCATTCCGGTTTGCTTTTTATATGCAATGACCCCTTGTACTGCTTGCATGCGCTGCTCAAATAGGCAAGCAAGCTGTGCATCAATTTGGTCTATTTTTTCTCTGGCTTCTTCAAGCTGATTCATGGCTCTTTTCCTCTCTTTTTGTTGCCCCAAATCCCCCACCTATCCCATTAGGAGGGCATTTATTTGAGTATACCATATTTTTACACAAACCATCAAGAAAACTGCCCCAAAACCACCCCCATGAACCAGACAAAAATACTATGTTTTATACCCTTTAATTTAACATTTTGCACAAATCAAAAAGCCCTGCCACAAAGACAGAGCTTTCTTGTATTATTTGTTCTCCAAGATTGCTTTTAAATCTTCTTCTGGAGTGGTAATAGGTGCAATGCCATAGTTTTCTACAAGATAATTGAGCACATTGGGAGAAACAAAGGCGGGCAATGTGGGGCCTAGACGGATATTTTTCAATCCCAAGTACAGCAGTGTAAGCAAAATGCAAACAGCTTTCTGTTCATACCAAGACAGCACCAAGGATAGAGGCAACTCATTTACACCACATTTAAAGGCATCTGCTAAAGCCAAAGCCACTTTGATTGCACTGTAAGCATCATTGCATTGACCCATATCCATCAACCGTGGAAGCCCTGCAACGGTTCCTAAATCCAAATCATTAAAACGGAATTTACCACAAGCCAAGGTCAACACAACTGTGTCGGCAGGGGTTTGTTTTACAAACTCAGTGTAGTAGTTTCTTCCAGTACGAGCACCATCACAGCCACCCACTAGGAAAAAGTGCTTTAACTGACCGCTTTTTACAGCCTCTACCACTTTATCTGCCACACTTAAAACAGTACCATGTCCAAAACCGGTAGTCATTTCGGTGCCGCCATTGATTCCTGTAAAGGTTTTATTTTCGGCATATCCGCCCAGCTCTAAGGCCTTTTCAATGACAGGGGTAAAGTCGTGGTCAGGACCAATGTGCACCATTTCGGGATAAGATACAACCTCTGTAGTAAATACACGGTCGGCATAACTTTCTTTTACTGGCATTAAGCAGTTTGTAGTAAACAAAATTGGGGCTGGCAAATTGTCAAATTCCTTTTGTTGGTTTTGCCATGCAGTTCCAAAATTGCCCTTTAAATGGGGATATTGTTTCAACAATGGGTAAGCATGGGCAGGCAGCATTTCCCCATGGGTATAAATGTTGATTCCCTTCCCTTGGGTCTGCTCCAGCAAAAGTTTTAAATCTTTCAGTTCATGGCCAGTAACCACAATAAAGGGGCCTTTTTCTACTTCCATAGAAACCTTTGTTGGCACAGGTGTTCCAAAGCTTTCGGTGTTTGCTTTATCCAGCAATTCCATACAGGCAAGATTTGCCTTTCCTGTTTCCAACACTACAGGCAACAGTTGGTCCATACCCCAATCTTCTGCCAATACAAACAATGCCTTATAGAAAAAGCTGTTTACTTCTTCGCTGGTATATCCCAACACCATGGCATGATAGGCATAGGCAGCCATACCACGAATACCGAATAAAATCAAAGATTTGAGAGAACGAATGTCCTCTTGTGCATTCCAAATATTGTTTAGGTCGTAATCGTCGGTATTTCCACAACGACTGGTGCAACAAGAACAGCCGGGGGCAATGCGATTTTTTTCCTCATGGACTTTGTCAATGAGTTCTTGAAGGGTTTTATCATTGAAACTCACATTGGTTACTGTGGTAAACAAGCCCTCTAAAATCAACCGGTCTGTATCGGGGGTTTTGGGATTGTTGGAACAGGTTCTTGCCAGCCCAATCAGCGCACCAGTCAACTTGTCTTGTAGTTGTGCAGTGGGGGCAGATTTTCCACATACACCAGCTTTTCCGGTGCAGCCGGAACATCCAGCAGTTTGCTCACATTGAAAACAAAACATTTGTTTTTCCATTCTTGTTCTTCTCCTCTGATATAGATTTACTCTAAAATATTGCCATTGGTGGAAATGGTAATCACTTGCCATGGAATAAATTTTCCACTATTTTTTAGGGCGTTTTCGGCGGCTCGCTGAATGCCACCACAACAGGGAACTTCCATCCGAACAATGGTCAGAGATTTAATATTGTTGTTGCGAATAATCTCAGTCAGCTTATCGGTATAATCCCCCTCATCCAATTTAGGGCAACCAATAAGGGTAATTTTTCCCTTGATAAATTTTTCATGAAAATTTGCATAAGCATAGGCAGAGCAGTCTGCTGCAATCAGCAAATTTGCCCCATCAAACCAAGGAGCATTTACAGGTGCCAACTTAATTTGCACAGGCCATTGACGCAATTGAGAAGGATGCTCTATAGCAGAAACACTTGCTGGTGCAACAGGGGGATGTAATGCTTTTGCCATGCTTCCGGGGCAACCACAAGGCAAAGGCTCTTTGGTGGCTTTTTTCCTTTGATTCTCCATCACTGCCTCATGGTCATAGGCGGCAGCTTCTCGCTCCACAAAGCGGATGGCACCCACAGGGCAAGAGGGCAAGCAATCTCCCAACCCGTCACAGTAGTCATCTCGTAACAATTTTGCTTTTCCATCTACCATGCCAATGGCACCTTCATGGCAAGCCTTGGCACATAATCCACAGCCATTGCATTTTTCTGTATCTATTTCAATAACTCTACGAATCATAGTGTATTTTCTCCTTTTTCCTTTGGTTCTGTAGCTCATTATAAAAAATTTTCAATTCTTTGTATGTTGTTGCAACAACATTTTAAAAATTTTTGTGCCCCTTGAAAATTCCAGTCAATAGCGTACAATAAAAACCACTGACCCAGCGGTCAAAAACTCTATAGGAGGAATCCCTATGGCAAAAACCTTTTCTGACCTATCGCCAGAAAAGCGAAAACAAATTCATGACGCTGCTCTACAAGTATTTGCAGAAAATGGCTACAAACGAGCTAACACACAAGAAATTGCCTACAAAGCTGGTATTTCCAAAGGGTTACTGTTTTACTATTTCAAAAACAAACAAAGCCTTTGCCTTCATTTGCTAAACTGGGCAATAGAGCAGATAGAAATTCAGCTGAAAGATGATATCCACCAAAGCAAAGATTTTTTTCAGCGGCTGGAAAGTGGGACACAGAAGAAATTAGAATTTTTTGAAAAAATGCCTTTTCTTTTAGATTTTTCCTTACGTATGTACTATACAACCGACAAAGAAATTTCCCCAAGCATACAAAATGCGATTGTTAAAATGACAAATATTTTATTTGACCGCTACTTTTCTGACATTGATACCCAAAAATTCAAGCCCGGTATCTCTCCACAGGTGGTTCTAAACCAAATGATTTACCTTTGTGATGGGTATTTGCATCAACAAATGCTTCAACATCAACCCATTTCTATGGAAAATATATTGCAGCAGTATAACATCTGGAAAGCCATTTTAAAACAGTATGCTTACAAGGAGGAGTATCAATGAGCAATATCATTCATGTATCACATTTAACCAAAGATTACAAAAAAGGTAAGGGGGTTTTTGACCTTTCTTTTTCTGTAGGTAAAGGGGAAGCCTTTGGCTTTTTGGGTCCAAACGGTGCTGGTAAAACTACCACCATTCGCCAGCTTATGGGGTTTATTCGTCCCACATCTGGCACAGTTTCCATCAATGGTATGGATTGTTTTTTACAAGCAGCAACTATTCAAAAAGATGTGGGCTATCTTCCCGGAGAATTACCCTTGCCAGAGGACTTAACCGGAGAGCAATTCATTTCTTTTATTGCCAAATTAAAGGGTATCTCTGACATCTTCTATGCACATCAACTCATGCAGCGATTCCAACTAGATGGCAAGCAAAAAATGCGTAAAATGAGCAAAGGCACACGGCAGAAAGTGGGCATTGTGGCCGCATTTATGGGGCAACCACAGATATTTATTTTAGATGAACCTACCAGTGGGTTAGACCCTCTCATGCAAAACGAATTTATCCAATTGGTTTTGGAGCAAAAAGCAAAGGGTTGCACAATTTTTCTTTCCAGCCATATTTTTGAGGAGGTAGAGCGCACCTGCGACCGTGTAGCTATTTTAAGAAAAGGCAAAATTGCTTCCATTCAGCCAATAGACACGTTGCGACATCAACAAAGCAGAGAATTTCATTTTTCTTTTTCCTCCCAAGAAGGTGCTACCGTCTTTTATCAAAAAATGGGGGGCACTTTGCAAGAAAAAACTGTAATTTTGCTGTCAGGAAAAGAGCAGTTGCCCTCTATCTTGCAAATGGCATCTAGTTTGGATATCTGCGATTTATCCACCAAAAGCCAAAGTTTGGAAGATACCTTTTTAGCATTTTATGGAGAGGAGCAAAAATAATGAATTTGACACTGTTTCGACGAGATTTTTTGCAAAACAAACTTTTAATTATAATCATTGCAGCCGTCACTGCTATGTATTCCATCGTTGTTATCTCTATGTTTGACCCTGCACTGGGGGAAAGTTTAGAGTTGATGATGGAATCCATGCCAGATTTATTTGCTGCTTTTGGTATGACAAATGCAGGAAATACACTTATAGAATTTATCGCCAATTATCTATATGGATTTTTGTTTGTGCTGCTTCCCTTGGTGTTAATTGTCATTGTCACCAATAAACTTGTTGTCCGTCCACAAGACAAAGGAACTTTAGGATGGTTGTTAGCAACTCCTGTTTCTCGTTCAAAAATTGCTGTCACAAAAGCGGTTACTTTAATATATACTATCTTATTAGAAATTCTTTGGATTTTACTCTGTTGTATTGGTGCCTCCGAAATACTATTTTCTGGGGAACTAGACATACAGCGATTTCTTTTGTTAAACAGTGGGCTTTTCTGTTTGCTCTCCCTCTTTGGAGGGATTTGTTCTTGTTCGGGCTGTATTTTTTCTGATAGTACCCTAGGCACAGGGGTGAGCAGCGGAATTTGCATTGCATTCGTTCTATTGCAAATGCTTTCCCAAGTAGGAGAAGAAACCGAATGGCTTAAATACCTTACTCCTCTTACTTTGTTTGACAGTACCTCCATTGCACAGGGAGATTTTTCTGTTGTTCCCATTCTAATGCTATTGCTAGCATCTATTTTCTTCTTTGGTATGGGAATTTTTGTATTCTGTAAAAAAGATTTTAGCGTATAAAAAATTACCGCCTTGAATTCAATTTCAAGGCGGCTTTCTATTTTTATTGGCAAAGAAAAATCAGGCATAACCCTAGGGTTATGCCTGATACAGCGTTGAAACGATCTGCAAAACTTATTTCAGCTCGATTTTTGCGCCAGCCTCTTCCAGCTTCTTCTTCAGCTCTTCAGCCTCAGCAGCGGGGCAAGCCTCTTTAACGGTCTTGGGAGCCTCGTCTACCAGAGCCTTAGCTTCCTTCAAGCCCAGACCAGTTGCTTCCTTAACAGCCTTGATAACAGCCATCTTGTTTGCGCCAGCCTCAGCCAAGATAACGTCAAACTCGGTCTTCTCTTCAGCAGCAGCAGCGGGGCCTGTAACACCTGTAACCATAACGGGAGCAGCAGCAGATACACCGAACTCCTCCTCGATAGCCTTAACCAGCTCATTCAGCTCCAGAACGGTCAGAGCCTTTACTTCTTCAACAATAGCAGTGATTTTCTCAGAAGCCATGGGTAATACCTCCAATAATCGTAGATTTTATAAAATTTGATGTGGGGCTTTTATGCAGCAATTATGCTACTTCGCCGCCCTCGGCGTTCTTCTCTGCAATAGCATTGATGGCAACAGCCAAACCACGCAGATTTCCGGTAAGAGCACTGAGCAGCATGGACAGCAAACCTTCCCGACCGGGCAGCTTTGCCAGTTCCTCAACCTCAGCCTTGCTCATAGCAGCACCATCCATGTAGCCTGCTTTAATGCTGAAAGCACCCTTGGAATCCTCAGCGTACTTATTCAGAATCTTAGCAGCAGCAATGGGGTCCTCTTTGGAGATAGCCAAAGCAGTAGAGCCTTCCAGCACATCGCTGATGCTCTCAATACCGGTATCCTTGATTGCCAAACGCAGCATGGTGTTCTTTACAACAGTGTACTCAACGCCTGCCTCACGCAACTCCTTACGCAGCTTTGTATCATCGGCAACGTTGATGCCCTTGTAATCTACCACAACACCTGCAACAGAACCTGCAATTTTCTCACGCAGCTCTGCAACATATGCTTGCTTTTGGGTCAGAATCTTCTCACTGGGCAAATCGTTTCACCTCGTTTCAACTATTCATCAAACCGCAACAAAAAACGCCATTTTCCGGCAAACCGAAAAATGGCGTGAAAATCCCATACAGTGACATTCTCGCGTTTCTCGGCAGGCGGACTTTGCATTTACACCTTGCGGCACCTGCTGTCTTAAAAACAGCTTTTAAAGTATACCATACCGACAACACGTTGTCAATAGGATTTTGAATTCTTTTTATAACTCAGCAATTAAACGCCGAATTTGTTTGCGCTTACACGAATGCCGGGGCCCATGGTAGAAGCAACAGTTGCGCTGCGGATATATTGACCCTTAGCAGCAGCAGGCTTTGCCTTTACAATAGCATCCATAACGGTCTTCAAGTTCTCGCCCAGCTTCTCTGCGCCAAAGCTAGCCTTACCGATAGGCACATGGATGATGTTCTGCTTGTCCAGACGGTACTCAATCTTACCAGCCATAGCCTCACGAACAGCGCGGCCTACATCGGGGGTAACAGTACCAGCCTTGGGGTTGGGCATCAAGCCACGGGGGCCCAGAACCTTACCCAAACGACCAACCTGACCCATCATGTCGGGGGTGGTTACCAAAACGTCGAAGTCTACAAAGCCTTCGTTTTGGATTTTTGCAACCAAGTCAGCATCACCAACCATGATTGCGCCTGCCTCTTCAGCAGCCTTTGCAGCGTCGCCCTTAGCGATGGCAATAACACGAACGGTCTTACCAGTGCCGTGAGGCAGAACAACTGCACCACGAACCTGCTGGTCTGCATGGCGGCTATCAACGCCCAAACGAACATGCAGCTCAATGGTTTCGTCAAATTTTGCTTTTGCGGTCTGGCAGCAGATTGCCAGAGCCTCTTCACTCTCGTAGGTCTTAGTACGGTCTACGAGCTTCTTGCTCTCGGTATAATGTTTGCCGTGTTTCATTCTTACTCCTCCTGTGGTAAATCGGATTTATTTCCTCCCACGAATGGCGGGCTGTTAGTCTACAACGGTAACGCCCATGCTGCGGCAGGTACCAGCAATCATGCTGATAGCGGTTTCGATGTTAGCCGCATTCAGGTCGGGCATCTTGGTAGTAGCAATTTCCTGCAACTGAGCCTTGGTGATAGTAGCCACCTTGGTCTTGTTGGGAACGCCGGAACCACTCTCAATACCGCAAGCCTTCTTAATCAGAACAGCTGCAGGAGGGGTCTTGGTGATAAAACTAAAGGAACGGTCAGCATATACAGTAATTACAACAGGAATTACATAGCCGATATCGTTCTTGGTACGCTCATTAAATTCCTTAGTGAACGCCATAATGTTTACGCCGTGCTGACCCAGAGCAGGACCAACGGGCGGTGCCGGGGTTGCTTTACCGGCGGGAATCTGAAGCTTAATGTAGCCAGTTACCTTTTGCGCCATTTTAACTGCACCTCCAAAATTTGTGGTAAGTTAGCGGGCTTGCGGCACACACGCCGTGCCCTCCCACGGGCATGGAACTCCCATACCCTATAAAAACCGCACTACGACGGCTCTTACCAGTTGTTGTGTTTTGTTTTAGATTGGTTTTACTTGGTTCAGTTCCAGCTCGGCAGGGGTTTCCCGTCCAAACATAGAAACTGTTACCTTTACCTGATTTTTCTCAAGGTCGATGTTGCCTACAATACCTACAAAGCCTTTCAGCGGCCCTGCGGTAATCTCAACATTGTCACCCACCTCATAATCAACCGTAAGCTGCTCGCGGGTATCCACGCCAAGAGCATCCACCTCTTTTTGAGAAAGGGGTACCGGCTTGGAGGAAGGCCCTACAAATCCGGTTACACCACGGCAGTTACGAACGATGTACCAGCTTTCGTCGGTCATCACCATTTTCACCAGCACATAGCCGGGAAACAGCTTTCGCTCTACCATACGCTCTTTGCCGTCTTTCATTTCCAGTGCCTGCTCGGTAGGAACACGCACCTCATGAATTAGATCCTGCAAACGACGGTTCTCCACAATGGTCTGCAAGGTGTCTGCCACCTTGTTTTCATAGCCGGAATAGGTATGCACAACATACCACATTGCCTGTTCTTCCATCTTTGCTGCACCTCCGTCTGCGTTACATTCCGCGTATCAAAGTCAACCTTACGCGCCGATTGCCAACTTCAGCAAAGTGATGAAGCTGGTATCCAAAGCCAGAACAATTACGCTGGCGATGGCCATCACCACCAGCACCACAATGGTGTTGTTGATGATTTGCTTTTTGCCCGGCCATACAACCTTTTTCATCTCGCTTTTCACATCACGGAAATACCTTCCCAGACGTGCAGCGGTATTTTTGGCTGATTGAAAGAACCGGACGAAAACATTGGCTTTCTTCTGAGACTTTCCAGAAGGGGCTTTGCTCTTTTCGGCTTTTGCGGCATTTTGCTTATCAGCCATATTGCTCCGCCTTTCTTACTTTGTCTCGCGATGAGTAGTATGCTTTTTGCAGAAACGGCAATACTTCTTCATCTCCAGCCGGTCGGGGCTGTTCTTCTTGTTCTTCATGGTGTTGTAATTGCGCTGTTTGCACTCTGTGCAGGCCAGTGTAATTTTCACTCTCATTCTTCGGCACCTCCATTTTAACGGTTCGTTTAGCCTCCCTCATGCAGGCAGGGACGCATGCAATTTTGCACACAAAAAATACCCCTGCACAAAGAGGTGCTTTCATATTACCACAGTGTATCCCTTTTCGTCAAGTACCAAAATTGCGTTTTGTACGGATTTTTTGCCTATGTTCGCCTTGTTTTTGGCTGTGTAGCAAGTGACAACACTACTAAAATATGGTATCATAGTCATACTTATGAAATAAGGGGCATTTTTTACATTTCACAATGCAAAGTGCCTTTCAGATTTTATAGCGCACATTGTGCCAAAAAGGAGATTGTTTATGTCAAAGCAAACTGCTGTGCTTTTGTTTGGCGGTGCTTCCAGCGAGCACGAAATCAGCTGCCTTTCTGCCAGTTGCTGGGCGGAACATCTGGATTCCTCCCACTATGATGTTTATTATGTTGGAATTACAAAACAAGGGCAATGGTTGCTGTTCCGAGGCCAGCCCTCTGCTATTAAGGACGGCAGTTGGCAACAAGGGGATGTAACCCCCTGTGTCCTCAGCCCCGACTCCACCCACCACGGCCTGATTCTTTTGGAGAAAACTCCCGTTGTTTTGCATGTGGATGTAGTGTTGCCTATCCTTCACGGCAAAAATGGCGAAGATGGCACTGTACAAGGGCTGCTAGAGCTGTCTGGTATTCCCTATGTGGGATGTGGGGTTTTGGCAAGTGCAGTGTGTATGGATAAAGCTGTGGCAAACACCTTGTTGGATGCTGCTGGCATTGCTCGTTGTGAATGGGACTGGGCATGGGGAATTGATGTCCTAAATAACTTTGATATCTTGTGCAGCCGTTTGGAGAAAAAACTAGGCTGGCCTATTTTTGTAAAGCCTGCCAATGCTGGCAGCAGTGTGGGCATTAGCAAGGCAAACAATCCACAAGAACTGAAAAAAGCTATTGAAATTGCCTATGCTGAGGATAAGAAAATTGTTTTTGAACGGTTTGTAGAGGGCCAAGAGGTAGAATGCGCCGTCATTGGCAACCACTGCCCCACTGCTACCCTTCCGGGAGAAATTTTGGCAAGTCAAGATTTTTACACCTATGATGACAAATACATCAGCGGCACATCTCGCACCCAAATTCCCGCTAACCTTTCTCAAGAACAGCTAGAGCAGGTACAACAGCAGGCAGTAAAAGCATACAAGGCTTTGGGCTGCGAGGGTCTTACCCGTGCAGATTTCTTTGTAGAAAAAGGCACTGGTGCTATCTTAGTGAATGAGCTGAACACCCTCCCTGGCTTTACTGCTATTAGCATGTATCCCCAGTTAATGGCACACTATGGCACACCCCTCCCTGAACTTTTGGAACAGCTTATCCAGCTGGCACTGGAAAGGGCGGGGAAACAGAATGGATAATCGTCCTATTGGTGTATTTGATTCTGGTCTTGGTGGTCTAACTGCTGTTCGGGAATTGAAAAAAGTTTTACCACAAGAGGATATTGTATACTTTGGGGATACCGGAAGGGTTCCTTATGGAGGAAGAAGCCCCAAAATTATTTTGGAATATGCAAAGCAAGATATTGCATTTCTTTTATCCAAAAATGTAAAATGTATCATGGCGGCTTGTGGCACAGTCAGCAGCATTTTACCCCAAGAGCTTGCACAATCTTTGCCAGTCCCTTTTTTGGGGGTTGTGGAATCCACTGCAAAGGCAGCCGCAACCGCCACAAAAAACGGGCACATAGGGGTAATTGGCACTGCTGCTACCATTCGTAGTCAAAGCTATGCCCAGCAACTGCGGAAACAACTAGAAAATTGTGTTATCTCTGCTCGTGCTTGTCCCATGTTTGTTCCCTTGGTAGAAAACGGCTATTTGGGCAAAGGCAACCCCATTACCACCGCCATTGCAAAGGAATATTTGCAAGAGATGGCACGGCAAGATATTGACACCTTAATTTTGGGCTGTACACATTATCCCCTAATTGCGGATATTATTGGGGATGTTGTTGGCACAAAAGTTACCCTCATTGACCCCGGTCGGGAAACAGCCCACCGCTTGCGGGAAATTTTGCAGCAAAAGGGACTTTTGGGGCAAAACACAGGAAACACAGAATACTTTGTCAGCGATTCGGTGGATTCTTTCCGAACCATTTCCAATCGCTTTTTGGGGGAATATGCAGGAGGGTCTGTACACCAAATTGACATTGACCAGTTCCAGCTTTCCTTCCCCTGCCCACAATAAGGGAGGATTGTTTTTGAAAAAGGACTTTTTAATCTGCATTGATGGCACCATGGAGCAAGAATATTTTTCCGACCATATCCAACTAAAAACCCGTGGTGGATTTGTATTTAAGGATGGTAATTTTTTTATTACTTACGAAGAAAGCGAAACCACCGGATATGCAGGATGTACCACTACTGTGAAGATTGCCCAGGATAGCAGTCGTGTGGCAATGCTGCGATATGGCCCTGCTGCTAGTCAACTTATTATCGAAAAGGGTATACGGCATGTTTGCCACTATGAAACTGGAACGGGTTCCCTAAATTTAGGGGTTGCAGCAGACGAAATTTCTTGTGAGCTTACCCCCACAGGTGGAACTGCACAGTTTAGCTATACCCTAGACAGCGGCACCCAAGAAATTAGCCGCAATTTGGTTACCATCACTGTTAGTCAATAATTTACCAGATATCCAAAGAAAAGGAGCATACAAATATGAATCAACTGTTTTCCCAAAATCCTCGCAGTGCTGCAATGGCACAGGCTCGCCAACTGCTAGAACAAGCAGTCAATGCAGCCATGGAAAAAGGCGACCTGCCTCAAACCACTTTGCCTGATTTTATTGTGGAAGTTCCCGGCGACAACCGCAATGGCGACATTGCTTCCAACCTTGCTTTGGCAGGGGCAAAGGCATTCCGTTGTGCTCCTCGCAAAGTAGCCGATGCCATTGCTGCAAATCTGCCTTCTTTGGAGGGTACTCTGTTTGAAAAAGTAGAGATTGCTGGCCCCGGATTTATCAACCTTTTTTTGTCCCAAGGCTATTTTGCGGATGTTGTTCGGGCTGCCGTTTCTTGTGAGCAATATGGCCGCACCAATTATGGCGAGGGTAAAAAAATCAACGTAGAATTTGTTTCTGCAAATCCCACTGGCCCCATGCACTTGGGCAATGCTCGTGGTGGTGCACTGGGTGACTGTTTGGCAGCTGTTCTGGACTGGGCAGGCTATGATGTTACACGGGAATTTTTGATTAACGATGCAGGCAACCAGATTGTAAAGTTTGGCAAAAGTTTGGCTGCTCGCTATTTACAACACTTCAAGGGAGAAGATGCTATACCTTTCCCTGAGGACGGCTACCAAGGTGAAGACATTAAGGTTCGTGCAGCACAATTTGCCGAAGAAGTGGGTGACAAGTATGTAAATGCCTCTGCGGAAGAATTGCAGCAGGCAATTACTGCCTTTGCTCTGCCCAAAAATGTACAGGGTTTGAAAGACGATTTAGGTAAGTACCGCATTGCCTATGATGTTTGGTTTAGTGAGATGACCTTGCACAACAGTGGTGCTGTAAAAGCTGTGGTAGATAAACTCACCGAGATGGGTGCCACCTATGAAAAGGACGGGGCTATCTGGTATCGCTCCAGCCAATACAGCGCAAAGTATGGTGTAAACAAAAAGAAAAACGAGGATGGCGAGGAAGAAGAAAAGGATGAGGTTCTGGTTCGTGCCAACGGAATCCCCACCTATTTCGCAGCGGATATTGCTTACCACTACAACAAGTTTGCTGTGCGTGGCTTTGACCGTGCTATTGATGTATGGGGTGCAGACCATCACGGCCATGTTGCCCGTATGAAGGGGGCTTTGGATGCCATTGGTTTGGATGGAGAAAAGCTGGATGTTGTACTGATGCAGTTGGTTCGGTTGGTACGGGATGGCGAGCCTGTACGAATGAGCAAGCGTACTGGCAAGGCGATTACCCTCACAGATTTGCTGGACGAAGTGCCCATTGATTCCGCACGTTTTCTCTTTAATATGAGAGAGCCCAGCAGCCAGATGGAATTTGATTTAGATTTAGCACTCAGTCAGGACAATGAGAACCCGGTATATTATGTGCAGTATGCTCATGCTCGTATTTGTTCTATCTTGAAGAAGATGGCCGAAGAAGGTGTAGAATTTAAGGGCATAGAGAATTGTCATACCGAGCTTTTGACCGAGCCTGCCGAGCGTGAATTGATTCGTCACATTGGCAATTTTGCAGAAGAAATTATTTCTGCTGCAAAGAATTACGACCCTGCACGGATTACCCGCTATGTAGTAGATTTGGCTACTCTGTATCACAAGTTCTACAATGCTTGCCGTGTAAAGGATGCCGAGGCAGACTTGTGTCAGGCACGTATGGCCTTGTGTTTGGCTGTAAAGAATATTATTTGCAGTGTGCTGAATATGTTTAAGATTACCATTCCTGAAACTATGTAATATTTCTTTCCCGCTTTTGAAAAAGCGGGACAAAACTTTTGACTATAAAGAGAACAGCCCCCAAAAGTGCCAATGCACAGTTTGGGGGCTGTTCTCTTTATAACTTGCTTTTTTGTACAAAGGCTTTGGTAATGGGGCTTTGAGGATTATCGAATACCTTTTGTGGAGTTCCTTCCTCCTCAATTTTTCCGCCTGACATGAAAATCACCTTATCCGATACATGGTAAGCAAAATCCATTTCATGGGTTACTACAATCATAGTAGTGTGGGTGTTGCGCAATTCTCGGATAACACGAAGCACTTCTCCTGTCAGTTCTGGGTCTAAGGCACTGGTAGGCTCATCAAAACATAAAATGTCTGGTTCTAGTGCCAGTGCACGGGCAATAGCAACCCGTTGTTGTTGTCCGCCAGAGAGTTGGAAAGGGTAGCTATTTACCTTTTGTTCCAGCCCTACCTCTTTCAAAAGCTGTTTTGCTTTCTCCAAGTTTTGGGCAAATTTTTGTTTGTTTGGTTTGCGCTTTTCTTGTTTTGCTCGCTCTTTTTCCTGTAAATCCATAGCCAGTGTTACATTTTGCAACACAGTGTATTGGGGAAAAAGATGAAAAGACTGAAATACCAATCCAAAATGTAACCGTTTCTGGCGGATTTCTGCGGCAGTTGTTTTTGCTGCCGAGTCACCATCAAACAGGGGCATTCCTTCCAAAAGAATTTTTCCGCTATTTGGTGTTTCCAAAAAGTTTAGGCAGCGCAACAAGGTAGTTTTTCCGCTTCCAGAGGAACCAATGATAGACAGCACCTGTCCCTTTTCCAGTGTGAAGTTAATTCCTTGCAGCACTTCCAGCTTTCCATATTGTTTTGTCAATGCCTGTACTTCCAACAGTGCCATTGCCCTTACCCCTTAAAATAGTCTAATTTTTTCTCCAAAGCCCCAAATGCTAAGGTCAGCAAACCATTGAATACAAGGTAAAAGATACCAGTATAGAATAGGGGCCAAATGAGGGCTTGCTGTGCTACAATATCCTGAGCCGCCCGAATCAGTTCCCCCACAGCAATAACTCGTGCTAGGGATGTATCTTTTACCAATGTAATAACCTCATTGCTCAAAGGTGCCAAAATTCGTTTTAGCACTTGTATCAGCACAATTCTAAAAAAAATCTGGTTGTCAGTTAACCCCAAAACCTGCCCCGCCTCATATTGTCCTTTGGGAATAGCTTCAATGCCTCCACGGTAAATTTCGGAAAAATAGGCTGCATAATTGATAATAAAAGCAACCAATACCGCAGCCATACGGTTTTCCACAGGCATTCCAAAGGCCAAACCCGGCAAATAGAACACTATCATAACTTGTAGCATTAACGGGGTTCCACGAATCACCCAAATAAACACCCTTGTGGCATAGCGCAAGGGTGAGAAGTTACTCATGGAGCCAAAGCACACCAACAAACCCAAAGGGAGCGATGCCACCAGCGTAACGCTAAACAGCAATAGTGTGCTGCCAAAGCCCTGCATCAACGCCCAGTTAATGCTCCAAAACTCGCTGTCAAACAAAAGTCATCGCTCCCTTATTTACAAATGGAATTTTTGCTGTTGCAATTATTGTCCCAGTGTTACCAAAACCGAAGGATATTTTGCCGCAATTTCCTCAACAACGCCTTCTTCTGTAAGCTGCTGCAAAGCATCATTTACTTTTTGTGTCAGGTCGCTGTCCTTACGGAATCCAATTCCATATTCTTCTTTGGTCAATTCCACATTGGGTACAATCATCAAATCGGCAAAATCGGTGCCTTCTCCCACAGAAGCCTTTGCCATTACACCATCAATCACAGCAACATCTGCTGTACCGGATTTCAGTTCCAGCAAAGTATCTCTTTGGGCGGTTAGGGTTGTAAGGGTTGCATTTTTCAGCTCCTCTGCACCCTCTACAGCGGCAGCACCAGCACTGCCAGCCTCTGCCACAATTTTTGCATCTGCCATATCTTGCAAGCTGGTGTATTTATCTTTGTTTGCCACATTGATAACACAAACCTGCATATTGCCACTATATGCAACTGAAAAATCCATGTTTGGTTTTAACTCTTCAGTCATTGTCATTCCATTCCAAATGCAATCAATGTTTTTACTCTTTAACTCCACTACCTTTTGGTCCCAATCAATTTCTACGAACTCCGGTTTAACACCCAGCTTTTCACAAACTGCCTCTGCTAATTCTGTATCAAAGCCAACCAGTTTGCCGCTTTCGTCTTTATAGTTCATTGGCTCGTATAGAGTAATACCAATTTTCAGAACTCCTGCCTTTTCAATGTCGGCCCAATCGCTGCTGCCAGCCTTCCCACATCCTGTCAGCAACAACAGTCCCATTGCCAGAGCCAGAGCCATTGCAAATACTTTTTTCATTGTCTTTCCCTCCTCAAAAACTATTTCCCCTAAAAATTTTGGTGGATTACCACCCCTCTATGCTTTAGCATTTTACTACACTAAAGCGATTTTGTCAATAAGCTTTTTACAAAAACTTTATCTTTGTATCATAATAAAGTAATCAAAAAATTAAGAAGGAGCTGATTTCTCAACTCCTTCTTCAAAGATTTATCTATACCCAATGGTTTAAAACATTAATATTTGGAATACCCATCTTCTACATCAAAATTGTCTGTAGGCATGTTTGCTTCTGGCTTTGTATAGGAGTAGGTTTCTCCTTCTTGTTCCAGACTAAACTGCCCAACCAAAGCCTTTAGCATATTTGCTTGTCCAGAAAGCTCCTCACTGGCAGCAGCACTTTGCTCTGCGGTGGCACTATTGGTCTGTACTACGCTAGAAATTTGGTCAATGCCCTGTGTTACCTGAGAAACAGCCTCTGCTTGGTTCTTGGCTTCCGTGGCAATTTGTTGGGTAGCTTGCACAGCATGTTTTGCAGTTTCTACTGTCTGATTCAATATCTCTGCGGTTTGCTGTACCATATTGGTTCCTTGCTCTACTGCCTTCATGGAATTCTCAATCAATATTGCTGTATTTTGGGATGCCTCTGCACTTTTTGTAGCCAAATTGCGAACTTCATCAGCAACCACAGCAAAGCCTTTGCCTGCGGTGCCTGCCCTTGCTGCTTCCACAGCCGCATTCAAGGCCAAAATATTGGTTTGGAATGCAATATCCTCTATGGTTTTAATAATTTTTTCAATTTGAGAGGAAGTCTGGTTAATATCCTCCATCGCATGAATCAATTCTTTCATTTTGTCATTGCTTTGGTTTACCAAACTGCCTGCACGTGTGTTGTATTCATTGGCATTTTCCGCATTTTCAGCTGTACGACGAATGCTTTCCGAAATGCTTGCAATGGTGGCTGCCAGCTCTTGCACAGAAGAAGCCTGTTCTGTTGCCCCTTGTGCCAGTGCCTGTGCTCCTCCCGAAACTTGGTCGGAACCGCTGGAAACTTGACCTGCTGCCACATCAATTTGGGACAAGGTAGTATTTAACTGGTTGCGAATTTGGCTAAGTGCAACATTGATAGCTGCATAGTCCCCGGTATAGTTGACTTTTTCTAATGTACTTTCTTTTTTTCCAGAAAAATCTCCTTCTGCCATTGCTTGCAGTCGATAGGTAATATTTTCAATAATGCCCCTTAACTCTGTTACAATATCACTGGTTGATTGTGCCAAAAGTGCCGTTTCGTCTGTACCGCTTACCTGTGGTACTTCTGCACTTAGGTCACCTTTTCCCAGTAAATCCAATCGTTGTGCACATGCCTTAATGGGATTTCCAATCCGTCTAGAAATAATACTTGCAATTACCACAGCAATCAGAACCATTGCTACTTCTAAAACTGCCAATGCAATAATAGCAATTTTGGTAGCCCCAGTAAAATCTTCTTTTGGTGCAGTAATATTGATACTCCATCCATTGGTATCTGGCACCGGTGCATAGGCACAAAACTTTTGTTGGCCATTGAGAGTATACATACCAACTCCGCTATTTCCCTGGCGCATTTGGCTATGAATATCTGCCAGAGCCTTTTGAGAACTATCCTGCTGTGCAGATTGCTCAATGTTTTCTTGATTGCGAATAGTATCCTCTGTGGTATCTGCAATGGTAAAACCATTTTTGTCAATCATATAGGCACCACTATTGCTACTTATATGGAAAGAGGACATAATATCCAAAAATAACTGTGCAGAAGCCTTGGCCTCTATCACACCCATCACTTCGCCGTCTGATGCGCCATACTTCCAGATGGGAGCTGCCACAATCATAATCAAACTTCCATCTTTTTCATTTACAAAAGGCTCTGTGATATATGTATTTCCCTGCATTGCTTGCTTAAAATACTCCTCTTGTGAACGGTTGCCCCCTCCACTCCAAGCAATTCCATCTGTACCAATGATATTGCCATCTGTCATACCAAAACAATTCACCCAGTTTTTCACCAGATTCAATTTTTCTGTTTGAGTAGAATCCTCACTACAAATAATATTCTGTACTCCCAATCCTTCCGCCACTTTCTTCAGCGCATTTAGCTCTGCTTGTACCCTTCCAGCTGCAACTGTAGCAGTTCCTTCCATGGAATTATACAGGACTGTATTTGAATTTTTAGACATCAACAAAATTGCAATTGTTCCCAATAGTAACATACCTACCGATGTTGTTGCCACAATTCCCGCTAAAATCCTCACTCGAACGCTTTTCATCAAAATCACCCCTATTTTTTCAAAATCCAACTATTTTTTGTTAAAAATATAATAATCCAATTTTATATAAAAAACAAGTATCCTTTCGGACAAAAACAATAGCACTTAGTATCAATAAGCTATTGATATTTTGTATTTTTTATGCTAAAATTTACCTAGTAACATTATAAATCCCTTATGGAGGTGACTTTTACAATGACTTTTGTATGGACAGATGATTTAGCTACAGGAAATCCTTTGATTGATTCTGAACATAAAGAACTTATTCGTATTATCGGCCAACTGTTGGAGGCTTGCCGTAGTGGAAAAGGTCGAGAGGAAATGCTGCGAACCATCCGCTTTTTGGAGGAATACACCATTAAGCACTTCACCGATGAAGAGGCATTGCAACGTAAGTCAAATTATCCTGATTTGACAAACCATCTCAACTATCACAAACAATTCCGCACTACTGTTCAAAACCTTTCTCGCCGTATCCAAGCAGAAGGTGCATCGGTACAGTTATTGGCAGAAATCAACATGAATGTAGCCACATGGTTTACCAACCACATTCGTATGCAGGATACCAAAGTAGCTGCACACCTGCGCAGCCAAGGCATAGCTTAATTTTCTAATAAAATGTTACGTTATATCGGGTGCAACATAAAAAATTGCATCCGATTATTTTATTTTCAAATTTATTGCACTGCCCCCAAAGTTGTACTATAATAAGAATAAAATGCTACCCCTTATCTTGGTGTATAATGAGGTTGTTTTATGGAACATGTTTTATTCGAAGCGGTTCAATTGTGGAATCCAAAGCGCAACTTTTCTTCGGATGACATTAGGCAATTTATCAATCCTGAAGAACCAGCAACAGATGGTTTGCTATATTTTGTAGAAGAACTGGAGCATTCCTCTTTACCAAAATGGCTGAACACATACAAAGAATGGTTGCAGTGGCAGCAACCGGGCTTTGTTCCCCCTGCTGTGCCAGAAGGCACTCCTGCGGAGGAGCAGCCCTGTGAACCTTGTGTAGATGGAGAATGCATTGTGAAAATTTCTTCGGATGCTTTATCTGCTTACATAATGGTTTTGCCAGCTATCGGCCATGGTGTACCGGTTTCTCCTGCCAAAGTTGCCGAAGCCCTCACATCTGCAGGTGTTTGTAGTGGCATTGACAGTGAGGCTTGTGTATCTTGCTGCCTAGAATGCTTTACAGCATTTACTGTGGCTCGAGGTCGTTCACCTGTCCATGGAACAGACGGAAAGATCACAGAGCTTTTTTCGAGAGAAGCCTCCTATACTGTTCGAGTGGATGAGAACGATACCGTTGACTATCGGGATTTAGGCTGGTTGAAAACAGTAAAGGCTGGAGATGTTATTTGTGATGTTCTCCAAGCAACAGAAGGTGTCCCCGGAGAAACTGTTACTGGAAAACCCATCCCTGCCAAAGATGGTGTTATGCCTGCTGTGCCTGCTGGCCAAAATGTGAAATACTCTTTGGACCAAACCAAATTGATTGCCCAGTGTGAAGGTCGGTTGGTGTTTGCTAATAATGTATTTTCTGTGGAAACCACTCTAGTAATTCATGGTAACGTGGATGGAAATGTGGGAAACATCACCATGCCCGGAAATGTAGTCATCAAAGGTAGTGTTCTTTCTGGCTTCATGGTATATGCAAAGGGAACAATAAATATCTCTGGTGTAGTGGAGAATGCCTATATATCTGCTCAAGGAGATATTCAGATTTCTACTGGTGTAAAAAGCGATGGAAGTGCAGTAATAGAATCGGCAAAAAATATTTCTTGCAAATTTATTGAGAACGCCACTGTGCGCGCCAAAGGCAATATTACAGCAGAATATATTGTAAACAGCAATATTTCTGCGCTGAGCGACATTAATATTACTCGTGGAAAAGGTACTTTGGTTGGGGGTACTGTTCGTGTGGGAAGAAAAATTTCTGCACGCACTATCGGTAACTCTGCCAACCGTACAATTACTATTTCCATGGGTATGGACCCAGATGTACTACAACAGTTACAACAAAATCAAAAAGAACTGCAAAACTTGGAAAACAAACTTTCTGCGACCAATAAAAATATTACTTTTTTAGAGGAGCAAACCTCGCTTGAAAGCCAATATAAAAAGTTATTGCAGCAGCTAAAGTTCCAACGCACCATTGACACAATGCACATCAATAAACTGCAAAAAACCATTGCTAAGTTGGAAGAATCTTTTAATCCAGAAGCCTGTGAAATTGAGGTAGATACATTTTATCCTCCTGCCACCATTCATATTGGCTCCAGCTCGTACCATTCCACCAAAATATGGCAACATCATCGAGTGGTATTTCGTGACAAGGATATATCCTTTGTTCCGTTCTAAAATCACATTCATTGAAAAAAGAAGCCTTGCAGCTTTGCTGCAAGGCTTCTTTTTTACTCTTGGTCTGTATTATCTGCAAAAATAGGCTTATTGTAAATAAAACATTTTTCTGTATTCTCTGAGATGACCACATTCTCCCTCTGTTTTGCTTGTAGTACCAGCTCTTCCACTGTTCTATTTTGGGTAAAAAATCGCCGGTAAGGGGATTGTTTTGCGTCTCTTATTTCCATCGTGATGGTACTCCTGTCAGGCTTTCATAGATTTTATCCCCTAGTTTTGCTGTGTTTAGCACATCTTCTTTTTCATTTCCAGTATAGCCCCTTCGTGCTACTACAAAATCTTCCATAGTATCGGAAAAATCTGTAGGGCCATTCAACAATGGGTCATCTACTACTAAATCCAGTTGATTCATTCCCTCAGCCTGTTGCCAAGGCACCCATACAGCACCTTCTTCTTCCGAAAAAATCCCTGTCAGTTCTTGTACTCCCTCAATATTATCTGTAATAAAAATAGTGGAAAGCCCTGCCTGAATATCTGCGGTTAACTTTACAGTTCCTGCCATTTGCATTGTGGGGTCTGTTTCTTGGGAACCATCTGTAGAAATATTGTATTGATTCAGATGAACCAATACTTCTCCATCTCCATTTACATCCTCAAATGCAGGGTTTTGCTGCAACTGCTCTGTTATCGAGCGAAGCAAACTATCTGGAAGTGTTTGGGCTGTTACTAGAGAAATCTCCACATCCGGCTTTTTTTGAGTGAGAATATCATAGGCAAATAGTACTATTAACAGTATTACAAATGTGCCTGCCAAAACATGCCACCTATAATAGAACCAAAAGTTTTCCCATTTTTGTTTTTTGGTCATTGGTTCTGCGGGTTTGTCTGGCTGTATATCTTCTGGCTTGATATTTCTTGTATACCATGCGCTTGCCATAGTTGGGTCTCCTTTGTATTTACTGCATTTTTTGTAATTGTTCCAAAATTTTCTGCTGTGTTAGTTGGGGAATCTGCCGAAGCTGTTCTTTATCCATATCCATGGTTGAAATAGGGGAAAGAATCTGAATGGTAACATGAGTGGGTTTCATCCATCCACCATTGTTTTCCATGATATCTCTGCTAGCATGGATGGCCACAGGCACTACAGGTACCTTTGTTTTTGTTGCAATGCGAAAAGCCCCTGCTTTAAATTCGTTCAAATCCAGCTCGCTTCCTTTAGACCGAGTTCCCTCAGGAAACACAATTACAGAGTATCCCTTTTTTAGATTGTCCATTGCTTGATTCATGGCTTCCATACCCTTGCGTGGATTTTCTCTATCCAAAAATACACAACGCAACAGCTCCATCCATCCCCTAACAATAGGGATTTTTTCAATCTCCTTTTTGGCTACCAATGGGTGGGGCTTGTCTAAACTGGTAAGCATAAGAGGAATGTCATAGTAACTGCGGTGATTTGCTACAAAAACCACTGCTTGATTGGAAGGAATATTTTCTTTTCCTTTCACATCCACTGTCACACCTGCCAACTTCAGCAAACCATTTGCCCATTTTGGCACCATTTTTTCTACCAATTGGTCTACTTCTGCATTTTTTCCTTGCTGCAAAGCCTTTTTTCCTTTATGCAAAACAGGAAGCAACCCTATCAGTTGCAACCAAAACCAACAAAACCAAATAATTGTTCTCAATGTGTTTTTCCTCCTTTTGTGGTACTCTCTATTGTAGCTTGTTTGGATTGTGGTTTCAATAGTCGTCTGGAGGTAAGTTTCTTTTTCACATACATTTCTCACAATTCTATTGTATACAGCGAGGTCTTTCTTTCTATTGGTTGTTTTGCACAATTTTTTTTATTTACTTTTCACAAAGATACCCCTTTCATTTGTGCCTAACAACTATCTCCCTTGCCAAGTTTTATAAAATAGTCTATCATTATCTTAAAAAGGCAGTTTTTTGCCAGTAGTTCTCACAAAGGAGTTTTCCAATATGGGTCTTTTCAACATGCGTTATGACAGACCGGGGCCCGGCGTCGCCAAAGATGCCCCCCGTAAAACAGGTATTTCACGATGGTTCGAAATTGTGGGCCGTGATTTATGGGATTTTACCAAAGCAAATCTTCTCACAGTCTTATGTTTTGCGCCCACATTAATCGTTGCCATTCTGGCTGGTGTGTGGCTGTTACTAGACCCCAATTTACTAATTTTGATTTTAGGTCTTGTACTTGGCAGTTCTTTTGGCGTTTTAGCAGGTCCGGGACTTTGTGCTATGCTGTCCTTAATGCTTAAAAGTCTACGGGATGAACCAAAGTTCTTTTGGCACACCTATAAAAAGGCTTTTCGTGATAATTTCCGTCAGGGTGCCGTTGCAGGTGTTGTGCTTTGTTTTGTATTTTTGCTGCAAATATTTGGTTTTATTTTATATTTTCGGCACACCACATCTTCCTTTGTATTGGCCTTATTGTTTTTAGATGTACTGCTTATCTCTATGATGGTGTTGTTCTATTTCCCACAACTGGTTTTACTAGACTTACCAACCAAAGCTATTTTTACCAATAGTTTACGCCTTTCTTTGGGCCTTTTGCCTCGCAGTCTTCCAGCGGCAATCATCCAAATTGGATTACTGGGAGCACAAATTCTTTTCTTACCTTTAACAGTTCCTATTTTTGTGATTATTGGTCTATGGATTCCAGTCTTTACAGGTCTGTTTATCATCTATAAACCTCTAAATGATATCTTTCACATTGAGGAACAGTTCAACATTCGTCGAGAGGCAGAAATGAAAGCATATTCAGAATCTTCACAGGATACCACTTCATCGGATGAATAAAGGAGAGCGATTACCATGCAACCTTTCTTGCAAGTAAACTTGCTGGGGGAATTTTCTGTACGGTGGGGAGATACCGTTTTGGTAGACCCCACCATGCGAATGAATAAAAATCTAGAACTTTTTGCCATGCTGTTGCTGTATGCAGACCAGCCGCTGTCCAATGAGCAATTGATGGACTTCTTGTGGGAGGACAAAGCATCCAATCCTGCTGGTGCGTTAAAAAACGCTGTGTACTCTCTCCGCCGTATGCTGCATGAATCTGCTCCCGATGTGCCTTTTATTTTAACCAATGGGCAACAATACCAGTTAAACCCTGACATTCCTGTCCAGTCAGATTTTGTACGGTTTCGGCAGCTTTGCCGGCAGATGCGTCAATCTGGTGTGCTGGCACATTCTCAGTTAGAACTGGGCAGAGAGGCTTTGCATATCTACAAAGCAGAATTACTTCCCTGTTTTTCCAATCGTCCTTGGCTCAACAGCCGAAAACAAAGCGTTTTTGACCAGTACATTCAGGTATCTGTTCACACTGCACAACTATTGCTTTCCCAGCATAACTGTGCTTGTGCACACGAAGCCCTTTCTATTTGCAGTCGTGCAGCTATGCTTGCCCCTCAACAAGAAAATATCTATCCCCATCTCTTTAATGCTTTGCAGCAGTTGGAAATGAAAACTGCTGTTCTCAATTATTATCCTATTGCAATAGAATTGTGCTACCAACAAATGAATAAACCTGTTCCACGTTCTTTGCGGCAAATTTATTTGTGGGCATCAGAAAATAATGCGTGTGTACAAGAGGATTTAATGCGTATTCGGATGGACTTAAACGAAACCATCCGAAGTGAACTTCCCTTGCAAGGGGCTTACTTCTGCAACTATGATGCTTTTCGACATATGTATCATATGTTGGCACGGAATGCAAGCCGCAGTGGAAACGCTCTTGCCATTTTGCTGTTTTCTTTGCACCCTGATAAACGGTTGTTACCCAGTCGCCAACAAACCGCTTCCGCCATGGCTGTGCTACGGCGGACTATTCGCTCCACCTTGCGCAAAGGAGATGTATTTTGTCAATTTAGCCGCTTTCAATATGTTACCTTGTTGTCCATGACCAAATACGAGGATTGTCATGCAGTGGAAAAGCGTTTAGATGAGGCATTTAAAAAACAACCTGAGCTAAAAAATTTTGTAATACAAATGGATTTTACTGCTCCAGACCCCATTGTTTAAAGAATATTTTTTCTTTGCATAACAAAACAGGTGGTTTTGCACTTTATTTTGCAAAACCACCTGTTTTTATTGTATTGTTATTTCCATACTTACAAATTTGGCATTGCCAAAATGAGAATAGAAAGCACAATAAACAGCAAAATGTATGCCATCATGCCCACATTTAACAATGTATTTTTTACCCAGCCTTTTTCTGCTTTTCGCTCGGGGTTTACTGCAAATTCCCCCCGTCTTTTTCCTCGTATAAAACACACAATTCCTGTAATCATAACCGCCAAAACAAAGACTCCAAACAAAGTGAGCAGAATATCATTTCCCAAGATGGCTGGCGCCACAATACCGCCCACAATGTTGATTATCATATGCACTAACATTCCCCATACCACATTGCCTGTTGTGACATACAGCCATGCCAACAAAAAACCTAGTAGTGTAGCATAGAAAAACTGATTTAGGTTTCCATGGAATAAACCAAAGCACAAACCCGAAACAAAAATAAACACATTGTCGCCATAGGCACCAATTTTCTTATAGAGATACTTGCGGAATACTAATTCCTCCAGTATAGGAGGAATGACACAGAATACTAAAATATCCTCCCATAAGCTGCTTTGCCCTACAACGCCTTCCAAGACATTTTGGTTTAAAGAGTAACCACTGACATTGGAAAATACCGTCATAATTCCAAGGTAGATAAAGTTTGCCACATACATGGCAGCAAATCCCATGCACAAAGTTTTTAAAATTAACACTGGTGTAACTGGCTTTTGCTGCTTTGGTGTTTGTGGGTCTGCATTGGGCACCCCTTTACAAATCAACATCAATACCGGTAAACCAATGCCATAAATGCCTATATCTGTTATCAAAAGGGTTGCCGAAATGCGTGTTACCAATGCTGGGAATATCAATGCCACTATGGAAATCAATAACACCTGTGCCACCTGTGATGTCAAGAAAAACGCTGCCATTCCCCAGCCTATGCGGGAAGCCGCTTTTTTGTATTCCATCATTCTTGTATTTTCCTCCTTTTATCCAAACAAATCTTGTACCTCCATGTGGAGCAACTGCCACACCGACCATACTGCTCCAGCCAGTGCCAACATTGCTGCAAGAATAATCCATGCCGTGGTGGGTAACAAACCTAGTACCATTTGAACAGAATATGAAAGGTTTGTTTCGTTTGCCCCAGCAGTTACCAAAAATATCCCACCAAATACTACTATATACAGTGTCCAAAATCCTACCTTGCCAAATCGGGACACAACAGCACCCATCACAAGGCTAAATAGAATTGCCGCAGCAACTATTGCCATCACAATCCCCATTCCTGACAAAAGGCCGTTCCATCCAATTTCCTGCAAAAGTTCCTGCAATTCGTCAAGGGTTGCATAGGGTACAAGCAAGCGATAAACCAAAATATCCATACCAAGGCTCAGCAATGAAATCAACAGCCAAGCCACAACAGAGCCTAAACTGGACACAATGGAACCTATCAAGGCTTGTTTTCGGGGAATGCCAAAGCGCACAGCACGATTCATTTCCAAGGGAATGGCAAGAGCTGTAGTCAAAAAAACCAACATACCACCAACCGTTAACACCATAATACCACCCAATGGCACTATTGTTGCATCACTATCACCCCAGAACAATATCCCTACGAGGACAATTTCCATCACAAGCAACATACCCAATAGAATAAAAGAAATATCCCGTGTATTCTTTGCTCCACATTGTACCACCTTTGCCACCTGTTTCATTTGTTCCGCCTCCTTTTTCACACGTCCATCTTTCGGAACATCTGCCAACTAACTGCCAGCAATACAGCAGACAGCAGTAGGCTTCCCCAAGGCAACAAGGGATTCTGTATCCATTGTAACACAAAACCTATATCTTGAAAAACCCCCATACTGCCCAATGCACCAAGACCACCAAACAAGCCAGCCATGATTGTAAAAAGAATCAGTCCCTTTCTGCCCATGCGGCAACTCCAGATACCCATACATTCACTCATACAGGCAGCAGCAAAGGCAGACACTGCCCCTGACACTACTGGCAATCCCCTCTGCCCTGCAAGCAGAAGAAACATCAAAGAAATAAGAACCGCCGGCAATTTGTGCATTTGCCCTACCAGAAAAAATCCTTTTCGGGTCGCTCCCATGGAAAAAGCAAGGTGCTTGCCTTCCAAAAACCATGTCCAAGGAAGTAAAAAAGCCACTGCCCCTGCAATTATATTTCCAAAATTCTGCAAAAACACATTGGATGTTGACACACTGGTGGAAAACAAAACTTTTGTTATTACAAAATAAGCCAGCAAAATCCCCAGTGTTGCTAATAGCTGTTTTTTTAGCCACCAAATAGCAAATCTAACAGTTCCTTTCATGGTTATGCCTCCTTGCAATTTGATGTAGTTAATGCAATAAACACCTTTTGCAGATTCATAGGGCTAATATCCACAGTCGTATTTTGCTGCAATATTTCCAGTTGCTCTGCCCCACAGCGAACTACTACCCCTTTGGTTTTGCCCATGGTTTCCTGTGAAAGAACTTTCATTCCCTCAACAGCTTGTTCCACATCTTCTTTTTTGCCAGAAACATAATGGAACTGACTTACCAATTCTTCGGTGTTGCCCTGCTCCAATATTTTTCCTTTGTCCAGCAGTACCACTTCTTCAAAAATAGTAGCTGCCTCCTCCAAAATGTGGGTAGAAACAATGAAGGTTCGCTGTGTATTTTCGTAGTCCTCCAACAACAACTTATAAAATTGTTCCCGTGCTACAACGTCCAGCCCCGCTACTGGTTCATCCAAAATAGTAATTGGTGCCATACTTGCCATGGCAAGTACAATGGTGAGCATGCTCAACATTCCCTTAGAAAGAGCATTGATTCTCTTTTTTGGCTCCAATCCAAACTGTTCCACCAGCCTTTTTGCATAGGCCTCATCCCAGTGGGGATAGTACATCCGAGCTGCTCTCAGATAATCCTTTACTTTGTAGGTATTGGGGCCCATAAACAAAATGGGACTCATTTCCCGAGCAAAGCAAATTTCTCCCAATACAGCAGCATTTTCCCATACCTTTTCCCCTCCATAGGTTATTTCGCCCTGTGTGGGGTTTGCCTGCGCTGTTAGGCAGCTAAGCAAAGTGGTTTTTCCTGCACCGTTTCGGCCAATTAGTCCATAAATGCAGCCGGGACGGAAAACAACATCCACCCCATCCAATGCCTTTTTATTTTTGTTATACACCTTTGTCAATGCTTTTGCCTGTAATGTCTTTTCCATACCCAATTCCTCCCCTGCGTTTATTCTTGTTGTGCTTTTTGAATCATCTCTAATAATTCCTGATTTCCAATAGCAAGACTTTTTGCTTCACTTACTAGGGTTTTGACAAAGTTCTCATAGAATGCCCCTTTGCGCTTTTGCCGAATTCGTTCCACTGCTCCTGTAGCTACAAACATACCAATTCCCCTTTTCTTATACAAAATATCCTCATCTACCAGAAGATTCACTCCCTTGGCGGCTGTAGCTGGATTGATACGAAACATCCTTGCCAGTTCATTTGTGCTGGGCACCTGTTCTTCCTCCTGATAGACTCCTTTTAAGATGTCGTTTTCCATCAGTTGTGCAATTTGCAAATAGATGGAAGTTTGCTCGTTTAGCATTCCCTGCAAAAACCTTCCCCTCCTTGCTTCATCTGTTCATTGGTTCATTACTTGTGTAACTAACTATATCACTATCATTTTTCTTTGTCAATGCCTCCTACAAAGATTTTTGTTTCTATTTTGTTTTTGACTTTTTTGTGGCTTTTGGCTATACTTGTAACGATTTTTTTCTATTTTGGGCAATCTGTCAACAAATTTTTTGCCCGTAGAGAAAGGAGTTTTTGTATGACTTTGCCATTAAAGCAAGTTCGTAACCATTTTCAACAAATTAACAAGCCTCTAGTGCTGTTGGCTTTACTTACACCTTTTACCACCTATCTAGTAATGCAGTTTGTGCAGGGTTGTTCCATTTTTGATTTTTCTCTGTTGGCCATTGTGGGAAACAGCCTTTGCATTGGTGTTGTATTTTTCGCCTTGTTTGCATTGATAGGCAATGTTTTTATTTCCAGCTTATTGTGTCATCTTCTTTTTGGCATTTTTGGGGCAGCCAACTATTTTGTTTCTATCTTTCGGGGAACCCCTGTTCTTCCTTGGGATTTTACCGCTTTGCAAACTGCCGCCGCCGTGGCAGGCAGTTATGACCTTATTCCCACATGGCGAATGGTCTTTGTTATAGCCATTTTGTTAGCAATGGGATTTTGGATATACAAAAAACGTCCAGCCTCACTTCTTCATTTTATGAGCTGGAAATTTCGTTTAGGCAGCCTTGCCATCTGTGTATGTCTGTATAGCGTCGTTGCCTTTTCATCTTTGCTTTCTTCTCCCACCTTTAAGCCTGATGTGTGGAATCAAACCCAATCCTACAAGCAAGGGGGTGCTGTTGCAGTTTTCTTGCGGAATTTAGAATTTTTACAGGTAGAGGAACCTACCTCCCCCTCGTTGGAAGAACTAGACCAGCATTTATCTGCTTTGCATATCTCTGAGCAAACCCAGCAAACTCCCAATATCATCGCTATCATGAATGAATCATGGGCAGATTTTGAGGAATTTGGAAACCTTTCCCTAAACAAATCCGTAAACAGCTATATTTCCTCCTTGCCCAACAGCATTTGGGGGCACTGCTATACCTCCGTATTTGGCGCAGGCACCAGCACCAGCGAGTTTGAGTTTTTAACAGGCAATTCTATGGCATTTCTTTCTTCGGGCAGCATTCCCTATCAGCAATACATTACCCGACCTTCCTCCTCCATTGTGTCTACCATGAAAGCAAACGGCTACCGAACCGTTGCCATCCATCCGGGAGAAGAAACCTCTTGGCAACGGAATATTGCCTACCCTCTTTTAGGTTTTGATGCGTTCAAATCACAGGAAACCTTAGATGTTCCCATTGAAATGGAACGAGAATACATCAGTGATGCTACTTCCTTCCAACAAATTATTTGGGAATTTGAAAACAAAGCTCCCAATGAAAAACTATTTGTATTTAATGTGACCATCCAAAGCCATGGGGGATACACCGACAAAACCTATCCTGCGGAAGTTACCCTTACCGATGCCCCCGGACAATTTGCCAAGGCAGAACAATACTTGACCCTAGCTTCTAAAACCGACCAAGCCTTTCCCTTATTGGTAGACTATTTTAGCCAACAGGAAGAGCCCACTATCATCCTAATGTTTGGTGACCATCAGCCTTCTTTAGAGCAAGAATTTTTAGACAAAGCCTATGGTGTTACACAGGACAAAATGACAATGGAGCAGTATATGGATAAATACCGCACTCCTTTTGTTATTTGGGCAAACTACCCTTTGCCAGATTCCTCCATTCCCGACACCAGCCTAAACTTTCTAAGCCAGTATCTTCTTCGATATAGTGGTTTACCCCAAAGCACCTTTGACCAATACCTATGGGAACTTCATAAAACCATGCCAGCCATGACCTTTGTAGGCTATACCGATGCCCAAGGCAATGCCTACAGCCATCTGGAAACCAACGAGTTTACCCCTCTTATCCAAGAGTATCGTGCTTTGCAGTACAATAATCTGTTTGGGAAATCCAATCGACAAGGCCAGTGGTTTGCTCCTCTTGCTTTGCCCTAAAAATATAGCTATACAAAAAATATCGCCCCACAAACCAACTGGTCTATGGGGCGATATTTTATTACAATTTTTATTGCTCTAGGTCAATTTCCTGTACATCCTCATCCTCTACAGCAGGAGCAGGAACCTCGTGGCTTTCCTCCTCTTCAGCAGAGGGTACAGTCTGGTTAAATTCCTCACTGAACAAAAGCTGCTCATACTCATCCAGCTCTTTCTCTCTGCGCTGGATATACATATATGCAGCAACCAGAGCACCAACTGCGGCAGACAAAAATACCAAAATGGCTGCAAATGTGGACTTTTTCATGGTAATAACATCCTTCCTTTGTGGGCATCGGCCCTTTTTTCTCTTTGCTTTGGGAGCGTTTAAGTTGCGAGCTGCCACAACAACTGCCACCGCTTTTCCAGCAATAGCAATCATTTTTCTGGCAATCCGCCTTTTGTAAAGCCTGCTCATTGGTTCTCGCACTCCTTCAAACCCGGCAGGGAAGTATTTTTATTATTATATCCCCAAACCGCTGGAAATACAACATTCCCGACAAAACATTTCCAGAAAATTCAAAAGATACTCTCTTTCAACATCTGCCGTTTATACACCTTGAAGGCATTGGGCAAAGAATATTCTTGCTCCAATTCAGTTTTATCCGCCCACACCAAAGGAAGATTAACTTCGCTATCTGTCGCCCGAAAGCAAAAACTTTTCATATGCCATTCTATATGGCTAAAAATATGCTTTGCTGAGGCCCCTTCCTTGGAAAAAGACACTTCCAGCCCCTTGCTTTGCAAATACTGTTTTGCCTGTTCCATTGTAAGAGCACCTTCTAGCAACAAGGGCTGCCAAAGCCCTGCAAGCAACCCTTCTTCTGGCCGCTTTTCCAGTAAATATTTTCCCTCTGGGGTTTGCACCAAAAGCACTGTCATTTGCTGTACTTTTCGGGCTTTTGGGGGAGTTTTTACAGGCAATTCTATGGCTGTTCCTTTTTCAAATCCTTGGCAGATTTCCGCTAAAGGGCAAGCCAAACACTGGGGGGCTCCATTGGGTACACAAACCATAGCCCCCAAATCCATCAATGCCTCATTAAAATCCCCCGGTCTATCCTTGGGCATACAGTCCAACACCCGTTGGGTAAATGCCTTTTTTGTATCTGGCCGCAAAATGTCCCTGTGGTCATCATACAATCGGGCAAATACCCGCAGCACATTCCCATCCACTGCCGCCACTGGCAAACCAAAGCTAATAGAAGCAATGGCACCTGCGGTATATTCTCCAATCCCCGGCAAAGAAAGCAACGCCTTATAGTCTGCTGGAAGCTCTCCACCGTACTGTTCTACCATCACTTTGGCCGCCTTTTGCAGGTTTCGGGCACGGCTATAATAGCCTAGTCCCTCCCATAGCTTCAACAGTTTTTCCTCTGGGCAATCTGCTAAATCTTGCACTGTTGGAAGCTGTTCCATAAAACGGTTGTAGTGGTCCATGGCAGCTGCAATGCGTGTCTGTTGCAGCATAATTTCACTAACCCACACACGATAAGGGGTAGAGTTGGTGCGAAAGGGTAGCATACGTTTATTTTGTGCATACCATTGCAACAAAAGGGTTGCCATTTGCTGGTGAATGTTGTCCTGTGCTGTATTCAAAGTGCCCTCCTATGGAACAATTTTCTTAAAATCCGTATGCAGTACGGGGGAAGGGCAGCACGTCACGAATGTTAGGAATACCTGTGAGGTACATCACCAAACGTTCAAAGCCCAATCCATAGCCTGCATGTTTTACGCTACCAAAGCGGCGCAAGTCCAGATACCAGTCATAATCCTCATTAGCCAGCCCCAGTTCTTCCATGCGTGCCTGCAATAGCTCCAGACGCTCCTCACGCTGACTACCGCCAATCAACTCGCCAATACCTGGCACCAACATATCCGCAGCAGCAACGGTTTTTCCGTCATCGTTCAAGCGCATATAGAAGCTCTTAATCTCCTTGGGATAATCTGTAACAAATACAGGCTTTTTGAAGATTTCTTCGGTCAAATACCGTTCATGCTCAGTTTGCAGGTCAGTACCCCATTCCACTTTATATTGGAAGTTGTCGTTGTTCTTTTTCAGCAATTCTACGGCATCGGTATAGCTTACCCGTGCAAATTCACTGTTTACTAAAGCGGTCAATCGCTCAATCAACCCTTTGTCAAAGAACTGGTTGAAGAAAGCCATCTCATCGGGGCAGTGCTCCAGCACATAGCCAATAACCGATTTAATCATCGCCTCTGCGTTGTCCATATCCGCTGCCAAATCTGCAAATGCCATTTCCGGCTCAATCATCCAGAATTCTGCTGCATGGCGAGGAGTAAAGGAACGCTCTGCACGGAAGGTGGGGCCAAAAGTATACACCTTACCGAAAGCCATTGCCATTGCTTCTGCTTCCAACTGTCCCGAAACGGTCAAGTTTGTGGCACGACCAAAGAAATCATCTTTGTAGTCCACTGCGCCATCTTCAGTGCGGGGCAGGTTTTCAGGGTCAAGGGTAGATACACGGAACATCTCACCTGCACCTTCACAGTCAGAACCGGTGATGATGGGAGTATGGGCATATACAAAGCCCTGCTCTTGGAAGAATTTATGGATGGCATATGCTGCTACGCTGCGTACACGGAATGCTGCGGAGAAAGTGTTTGTACGGGGGCGCAGATGGGGCATTGTGCGCAAAAATTCAACGGTGTGGCGTTTTTTCTGCAAGGGATATTCTGGTGGGCAGGTTCCCAATACTGCAATGGAATCTGCGTTAATTTCAAAGGGCTGCTTTGCACAGGGGGTCAACACAATTTTTCCGGTTACTTCAAAGCTGGTGCCTACACCAGACTTTGCAATTTCCTTGTAGTTTTCCAGCTTTTCTGCCTCAAAAACTACCTGCAAGCTCTTAAAGCAAGAGCCGTCAGAAAGCTCAATAAAACCAATGCTTTTGGAGTCACGGACGGTTTTTGCCCATCCGCAAACAGTAACTACTTGGCCATCTTCGGGAGTGTTGCAAAACAAAGAATAAATTTCTGTACGCTGCATAGTAGATTGTCTCCTTTTATTTTGTGATAAATATAGGCAGTTCATTCTGCCAAAAACAAAAAACGACAGCCAATTCATCCCTGTTTAGGACGAATTGCTGTCGGAATCCGCGGTGCCACCTAAATTACCGTGTAGATACGGTCACTTTCACACACTCTTGTCAAGTGCTGCGGCTGTAACGTGCCGCCCACGGCTCCCCTACTACTACCCATAAAAAGAGTAGGTTCAGTTTGCAGCTAAGAAGTGTTCTTCTGGCAAGGCTCGGCGCAGGGCTTCCACTCTCCCCTGTTCGCTGTGGCGTTGCGGTTTGCCATACTTTTCTTCCTCATGGCTGTTGCAATATGCTGTTATCATAGCACGGAGCCACCAAAAAATCAAGGTTGTTTTTTCTTTTGTTGGAATTTATTGCCCATTGAACAAGGCAGCCAACGCCTGCCCCACCAATTTACCAGAATACTTTGCTTCCTCCAAAGTATTGGCATGGCCTCCCATTTCAATCAATAGGCTACCAGTGGTCAGGTCTTGGTTGTAATAGCGATAGTCAAACAATACCGGACGGGTAAGCCCGGGGAACATGCTTTCCATTTGATTTTGCCATGCCGCTGCAAACTTTAGATTTTCCTTAAAATTGGGCAGATTTCCACCCTTATCAGCACCGCAAATAATCATTACTTGTGCCGCTTTCATACCGTTGATTTCTGCCACAGGTTTTACACGGGTTCCATTTTCATACTCAATGGCATCACGGTGTACATCCAACACCACTTTAATGGAAGGATATTCCTCCAACCAACGGCGTACTGTGGCATTGCTGCGCTCATAGGCTCCTGTATAGCTGGGATAATCATGTAAAGTAATATCCTGCACTGTGTTAATGCCTGCTGCATTCAGTTGAGCTGCAATTTCTGCCCCTACTGCTGCCATATTCACTGTGGTGTCAGTGCTTCGAGCATTAAAATCTGGGCTGTACCACAGGTTTTCATCCAACTGATAGGTTTCGGTTGCATGGGTGTGCATAATTAGCACTTGCGGTTGACTGCTGTTTTTTTCAATGGAGAAAGGCAAGGGTTGCCCCACTTGGGCAGCTATTTCCTCCGAGGACAATTTTGTGTTGTTTTTTATGGTAGCGGCTCCACAAGATACATATAGTTTTCCACTGCCTTGCTCATAATGTGCTTCTTGAATGGGCAAAGTCCCTTCTGGCTGTACCACTGGTGCCTGTTCCTGCTGGCTTTCTGGTGCAGGAGTTGGTGTGGGCAATAGTTCGCTTGCCTTGGGCAGTTCTGTCCAAAAGCCAGAATCTATATCATCCTCATCCACTGTTTGGGCATATTGTGTATCCTGTTGCACCATTTCTCCCCAAGCCTCTGCCGCTGCTGTTGGAGAGGTGACAGCACTGCCAAGGGCAGCCAGTGCCCCTGCCAATCCTGATTGTGCTGTGGTGTGCTGTACCGAATCTGCTGCTGCCACAGAAACCACAGCCGCCGCCAATGCACCTACGATTCTTTTGCCCAATCTTCTGCCCATCTGTACATCCCCTTTTTTGCTGTTATTGTAAGGATATGCGCAAATTTGCAAAGGTATGATTGGCTTTGCTATGCCAAAAACCGCCTTTTTTTCTGAAAACAAATATTTTTTATTAAAAAAACACTTGCACCAAAGTCAAAAATGTGGTATCATAAATTGCACTGTTATGGGTATTAAGGAGGTGGTATTATGCCTAACATTAAATCGCAAAAAGACCGTGTTGTTCAGTCCGCTAAGGAGAACATGCGCAACAAGGCGATTAAGTCCAACCTGAAAACAGTAGTCAAGAAGGCCAATGCCGCCATTGCTGCTGGCACTGCCGAGAAAGAGTCTGCTGTAGTTGCTGCTGTTTCTGCTATTGATAAAGCTGCCAGCAAGGGTGTGCTGCACAAGAACACCGCTGCCCGCAAAATCAGCCGTATGGCAAAACGCGCCAACAAGGCTAACGCTTAATTGATTTCTGGTTTCAAAAAGCCGCTTTCCCGAGGGAAAGCGGCTTTTTCCATTTTTACTTTGCTTTGTAGATATGGTTTAGCTTTTCTAACATTGGTAAATCAGCGGGGCAAAAATCAAGTTGTTGCATCTGCTGTGGAGTTGCCCAGCAAATGTTTTGGTGTTCCTTTGCAACGGGATTTCCCTGTTGTATTGTTGCCCAAAACACCATTAAATGTACAATACGGTCGGAATATGTGTGGGTTTGCTCCATAAACAATTCACCCACTGCAACATCCACTTCCAATTCTTCTTTGCACTCCCGCACTAGAGCTTGCCGAGGGGTTTCGCCGGATTCTATTTTTCCCCCTGCAAATTCCCATAAGTCACCTTGTGCCTTGTGGGAAGGCCGTTGGCACACCAAAAACCTTCCCTCTTTCTCTATTAAAGCTGCCACTACTTCTAAGTGTTTCATTTGTTTCCCTTCCTCCTTACTCATCTTCTATTTGTAGTTGTCTTTGAAGCAAAATCACCCCGGCTGCTGCTAACAGGAGGTAGGCTCCAAAGGTAGCCGCCCAAATGCCTTCTACACCGAATAAGGCAGGCAGTACCAATAGACACAAGGGCTGTGCAAGCAATGGTTCTGCATAGGCCAATACATTGGCCAGCTTTGCTTGGGCTGTAGCACAAAAATAGCTGCTGCAAATGCGAGCAATTCCAAAAAAGGGCAAACATAGGCTATACCAAATCATGCCTTGGGCAGCACCTTCCTGTGCTTGTTGTCCTGCTCCAAACAATGCACCTACATAACCTCTACACAACCATGCAGCTACTGCCAATACAACAGCGGTTGCCAACACCATAACAAAGGCAGCCTTACGCAAAAATACCATGCCTTTATGGTCATGGGCACCATGGCAATAACTAATTAAAGGTTGTGTTCCTTCTCCAACCCCTGACAATAAGGGATGCAAACTACTAAACACATAGCTTAAAATGGCATATACTGCCACAGCATCTGCACCACCATACCGCAAGGCTTGTAGATTGTTTAGCAAAATAACTGCACTTACCGATACCGACAATCCAAAAGGAGAGGCACCCAGCCCCAACATTTTTTTGAGCAAAGGAAAAGAGGGTACAAAGTCCTCTTTATGGAGTGGTAATTGTTTATTTCGCAACACCAAAAACAAAGCCACTGGCACACCAGAAAGCTGGGCAGTTACGGTGGCAATGGCAGCACCAAACATCCCCCAGCGCAACACCCAAACAAAAAGCCAATCCAAGAAAATATTTACCAGCAAGCCCTGCACCATTACTGCCATGGCTGCCACTGGTTTGCCACTTCCACGCAGCAAGGGCAAAAGCCCTGTGGAAAACACCTGAACCACTGCCAAAATCACTACTACACGAATGTATTCCGTTGCTAGGGGTTGCAAAGCCCCCACAGCTCCCATTTTTGGCAACAAGATGGGATGCAAGACCCAAAACAATCCTGTAAGTAGAATGCTGGCACAGCCCAAAGCCAAAAGGGTATTGCCTCGCACCTGTCCGGCTGTCTTTTGGTCACCCTTTCCCCGGGCAATGGCAGTCAATACTGCTCCACCTGTGCCAATTCCCATGCCGGTGCTCATAATTACCGCCACAATAGGCCACGCCACATTGATAGCAGCAAGACCATTATCTCCCATGGCTCCACCTACAAAAAAGCCATCCACGATAATAAAAAAGCCATTAAGCATTTGGCTCAACATGCTTGGCAAAACCGACTTAAAAAACCGGTGGAAATTCATCTTTTTCTTTCCTCCTTTGGTATAAAAACAGAAACAATGGCTGCCATTCAGATAGGCAGCCATTCTGGCAGTATAGCATATTTTCACCAAAAAAGTCAAAGAAAGACAAATATTCTCCTAATTGTGATATTTGTTGCTGGTTCTAAATTTCGGGATAATTACAAAAACCATGAGATTTGTCCGAATCATATCTTAAATTTAGAGGTTAAGCGTCCGCTTGAACAAAATACACAGATGTAATCAAGGCAGTAGTTAAAGAACATAAATGACATAAGGTTTAGAGATTAATAGACTTTTGAGCCTCCTTTCTTTTGCCTTGTAAGTCACATCAATATGTGATATACTTACCCTGGTTACTGCATGATTATTTGTGGAGGTACTCGATATGAAGAACATTTTTGCATTAACATTTGCAATTATAGTGACTTTTTCTCTTGTTGCATGTGGCGATGTCTCTAATAATCAAGTTTTGGAAGAACTAAAACAAGAAGAACAAGTAGTAGATGAGCGTGAACAGTCTACTGAAGAACCAAAACAAGAAGAACAAATGGTAGATGGGCATGAACAGTCTATTGAAGAACCAGATGTTGAGGAACCGGTAGTTAAGCAGTCCATGGTCGACTCCTTCATTGAGGAATACAATGCAACGGCACCAACGCCCATTACCGATGCTGTTGAAATAAATGTTACTGACGAGGAAAGCGGGCACTATCGAACAGAGTTCAGACTTGGTGCGTTTAAGGATTCTATAGCAAAGACAGGTAAAATCGGAGATATAGTCATTGACATAGTAAATTGTGGTTGGCAAAAGGATGAACTTAGAATTTATGCTGACAATATTACCCCAGAACAGGCGGTTGAAATCGTCAAGTATGCAGCACCTGTTATGGATCCTGATGTACCAAGCGATGCACTTCAAGATGTGCTGGACTATCTAAGCGGCACCAACCCTTACCACAATGGATACTTTGGAAACCTTTGTATGAGTTACAACGAAGTCTATGGTCAGTTGATGTTGAGAACTGATTGAGTTTATAGGCAGGAACCAATACGGCTCCTGCCTATAATTATATCCCCTGATAAATAAGTCCACATTGTTTTTCATTCAGAACACAAAAGAGAATGAGGGATTTTTATTGCATGTCCACAAGTCTCTTTGAAAAACGCGATTGCATTTCCTTGTGCACTTCGACGAAAGGTTTGGTGAAATGGGCTTTTACCAACACAAATCTAAATTAGGACCAAATATTCCCCCAAATTTCAGTTTTGGTCTTTACTGTGGGCTATCAAAGCTGCAATCCAGCCTGCGGTTAGAGATGCGGCCACACCTCCCGCCGCTGCCATAAAACCACCGGTAAGAATTCCCCAAAAGCCCATTTCCTCTATGGCTTTTCGTACACCTTCCGCCAACAAGTGACCAAAGCCCAACAATGGCACTGAGGCCCCAGCTCCCGCCAACTGTAAAATGGGCTGATACAAGCCCAATCCCGACAAAATTACCCCTGCAATTACATAGCCCACCAAAATTCTTGCTGGGGTTAGGCTGGTTAAATCCAGCAATAACTGACCGATTACACACAGTAATCCCCCAACGATAAAAGCCCACACAAAATTCATAGCTGTTCCTCCTTTGGCACAGAAGAAATTTCTACTAGATGGGCAATACCCGGAATGGATTCCCCTTGCAATGCTGTTGTTTGGCTCATCAGGGCACCAGTGGACATCATCAAAATCCGCCGCAACTTACCCTTTTTTAATTCGGGCAGTAATTTTCCTGCCAATACTCCAGCACTGCAACCACAACCAGAACCCCCACACTGGACTTCCTGATTTTCCAAATCATAAATAATGGTACCACAATCAAAATGATTTTTTAGGCACAATCCATTTTGCTCTAAAATTTCCAGTAACAGTTTACTTCCCACTTCCCCCAAATCTCCGGTATAAATTCCATCAAATTGTTCCGGATTATAACCAGAGTCTTGAAAATAACGCAAAATCGTTTCTGCGGCGGCTGGTGCCATGGCTGCCCCCATGTTGGTGGCATCGGTTACCTGAAAATCTCGCACCCGCCCAAAGGTTACCGCCTGCACAAAAGGCCCTGCACCCTCTGGCTCAACAAGCAGAGCCCCTGCTGCTGTTACTGTCCACTGGGCGGTGGGGGTTCTTTTTCCGCCATATTCCAATGGGGTTCGGAACTGTCGTTCAGCGGCGCAAAAATGGCTGCTTGCCATTGCCACCACTCGCTTTGCCATTCCTCCTGCTGCCAGCACTGAGGCTACTCCTAAGCCTTCGGTCATGGTAGAGCAGGCACCATACAACCCCAAAAATTGCACATCCAATCCCCGCAAGGTATACGCCGAGGCGGTACACTGGTTTTGTAAATCTCCTGCCAGCACATAGTCTATTTGGTTCATGGTACACTGTGTTTTTTTCATCAGTTGTTCAATGCAATAGCGTTGCAAGCTACTTTCTGACTTTTCCCATGTGGGTTCCCCTAGGCTATTATCTTCAAAGAGAAGGTCAAAACACTCTCGCAAAGGCCCTTCGCCCTCTTTTTTGCCACCAACCGCAGCAAATCCTGCAATAGATGGGGGCTGTTTAAAAAATAGGGTATCCCCTTTTTTACAGCAATCCACATTCATTCCTCCCTGTGTTTTTTCAAAGTATGGGGCAAAAACTGACCATTTATTCCCAAACAAAAAGAAGCCCTTTCCCTGCAAAGGAAAAGGCTCTTTGAAAATTGCTATTTTGTTTTTATTGTGCCACTTCTTGTTGTAGTTGGCTTGCTTCCATGTCTTCCTTGTGAATATTATCTTGCAGCTTTCGCATTTCGGGTACAATAAAGATTGCCACAATCACAGCCGAAGCAGCGTCTGCAATGGGGGCAGAATATAAAATTCCTTCCAATCCCCAGAACAAAGGCAAAATCAAAATTAAGGGAATCAACAACAGCAACTGTCGCAGCATAGAAAGAATAGAGGCTTTCAAAGGCTGTCCCGTTGCCTGAAAATAGTTGGTAGATACAATCTGAAATCCTGCACAGAAAATACTAAATAGGTAAATCCGCAAGCATTTTACCGCAAAATCGGTAAAGGCTTGGCTTTCCTTTCCAAACAAACCAATAATGGGTTCCGGCATCACTTGACAGACTATCCAACAAAGAAAGATTAGCCCTGTGGCAAAAGCGATGGCCAACAGATAGGTTTTTTTAATGCGGTGGTAATGTCCTGCACCGCGATTATACCCCAAAATAGGTTGGGCACCAATACCAATGCCCACACCAAAAGCTGCCATAATCATAGCAATTTTCATTACAATACCCATGGCACTTAGAGCTACATCTCCACCAATGGGGCTTTGGTTTCCATAGTACACCAAAGAATTGTTCATGACCACCTGCATCAAACAAGCAACACCTTGGGTAATGCCGGAGGAAATGCCCAAAACTAAGAACTTTACAATCAATTTGGCATCCAATTTTATGTATTGCTTTCTTAGCTGCATATGCTGGGGTTGGTCAATGCTTCGCATAAAATACGCAGTTAGTACCACAGCAGAAATAATCTGAGAAGTAACTGTTGCAATGGCTGCGCCCTTTACTCCCCAATGGAATACAAAGATATAAATGGGGTCAAGAATGGTGTTCAAAGCTGCTCCAATCAACATACCATACATAGACAAACGAGGATGTCCATCTGTACGAGCCAAGTTTGATAGAACAATAGCAACCATATTAAAAGGGGTACCCAGCAACACAATTCCTGTATAGTCAATGGCATAGGGCAGCACCGTTTCTGTGGCACCAAAACACCGCAAAATGGGGGTTAAAAATACCAATCCCAACACCATTAGTACAATTCCTATAAGCACTGAAAACCAGAAAGCATTGTTTAAGGTTTTTTCTGCCCACTCATGCTTCTTTTCTCCCAACCGAATGGCAGCATAGGCTCCAGCACCAGAACCAGTCAAAGTGCCAAATGCTAACAAAATGGTCATAATGGGAAATGCAATGGTGGTGGCAGCGTTTCCCAAATAACCTACACCCTGCCCAATAAACACTTGGTCTACAATGTTGTACACAGAGTTGATTAAACAAGAAATAATTGCTGGCACTGAAAATTCTACCAGTAATTTTCCAATGGGCTTGGTTCCCAGAGGATTCTCATACAAATTATGGTTGTGTGTTTCTGCGTTTGTCATGAATTTCCTCCCGTTGTTTTGCTACGGCACTCAGTTCCTGGCAAGAAATTTGTGCCATCTTTTCTAAAAGCTGTTCCAGTTCCTTCTCTTTTTCGGGGGGAATATTCTCAGTTAGGGAATTTTTCCATAAATCCCTTTTTTGATACACTTTTTCCAATACCTGTTGGGCAGCAGAGGTGATATGCAACCGCTTTATCCGGCGGTCTTTTTCATCTGCAAGGATTTTTACATATCCCAGCTCCTCCAACTTTTGCACAGCCTTTGTTACAGTGCCCTTATCAAAGCAACCTATTTTCGCCAAATCATACATGGAAATGCCCTCATTCTCGTAAATTTGGCGCAAAAAAAACTGCTGTCCGCTGCCAATTCCAAAAGGCTCCAGCACCATATCAAAATAGCGGCTGGTATTGCGTTGCAGAATAGAGATATATTTTAAAAAGGTGGCCGGATAATGTTTCACAAATGGTTCCTCCCATATTGTTGACTGGTCAACCTTTTTTATTGTAAAGGAAAATAGTTGAAAAGTCAACTATTTTTATCCGGCCCATTTTTCAAAAGCGATTCATAAAATACCAAATGATTCCATACACTTCACTTGCCAGCACACCATATACAATAACAGGGCCTGCAATTACAAACATTTTGGAGCCTACTCCTGTCACCATGCCTTCACATTTAAACTCAATGGCAGGGCTTACTACTGCATTGGCAAAACCTGTAATGGGAACCAATGTGCCTGCCCCTGCATGACAAGCAAGGCGGTGATACCAACCCAATGCAGTGGTAATAGCAGAAAGAGCAATAAGGGAGGTTGACACAGCCAACCCTGCTAAATCTTTCTCCATACCCATAGACAAAAAATTCTGCCGCAGGATTTCCCCTAACAAGCAGATGGCTCCTCCAACTGCAAAAGCCCACAAACAATTTCTGCCCACCTTTGAGGGAGGGGAAAATTTTTGTGTCAATTCGCTATATTCTTTTTTGGATAAGTGTTTCATAGATAAACCTCCTTTTTTAAAACAGTATAGGCATTTCTTTTGAAAAAAAACAAAGGCTTGAAGAGTATCTCCTCAAGCCTTACTTTTTGTATTATAGCAATGCCACACCTGCTGCCTTGCATATTCTGCGTGTTTGAGAATCCCAAATGGATACCTGTACCTCACCAATATGTGCTTTCCCCAACAGCAACATACACAATCGGCTTTGTCCGATGCCTCCTCCAATGGTCAAAGGAAGCTCATTGTTCAATACCATCTGATGGAAGGGATAGCGGCGGCGGTCATTACAGCCGGAAATTTCTAACTGTTTGTTCATGGCTTCTGCATCCACTCGAATACCCATAGAGGAAATTTCAATGCTTTTTTCCAGCACTTCATCCCAAAACAACAAGTCCCCATTTAGGCTCCAATCGTCATAGTCAGGAGCACGGCCATCATGGGGCTTCCCGCTTTTCAACGCTCCTCCTATCTGCATCAAGAACACTGTTCCATGCTCTTTTGCAATAGCATCTTCCCTTTCTTTGGGAGTTTTCTCGGGCCATCTGTCCTCCAACTCTTGGGTAGTAACAAAGAAAACATCACGATTTAATTTTACATTGATTGCCGGAAAATGCAGCTTCACCTTTTCTGACACATTGACAATGCAATTTACAATACTTTTTACAGTAGCTTGCAGGGTATCTATATTTCGGGTTTCTGGGGTGATAACCTTTTCCCAATCCCATTGGTCCACATAGATAGAATGTAGATTGTCCAGCTCTTCATCTCGACGAACAGCATTCATATCAGTATAAATGCCTTTTCCGGGCAAAAAACCATATTGGTGCAACGCCATTCGTTTCCATTTTGCCAAGCTATGTACAATTTGTGCATCACAACTGGCAGCAGGCACATCAAACCCTACTGGTCGCTCCACGCCGTTTAGGTCATCATTCAAGCCACTTTCGGTTTCCACAAACAGGGGTGCTGTTGCCCGAACTAGATTCATTTCTCTGCGAAATTCCTCCTGAAAAGCATTTTTCAACACTTCAATGGCTTTTTGTGTTTGATACAAACTCAAACGGGACAAATATCCTTTTGGAATTACAACACAACTCATTTTTCCCACTTCCCTTTTATTTGCCGACAAAAAAATCCCCTCTGTGCCGGCTTTTTATACATTATATTGTTTCTTTTCTTTCTTTGTCAACCACAACAAAAAAAGTTTGTCTATTTTGCCACTCATTATTTACACTGGCCAGCATTTGCCAGCAAAAACAACAATACGGATACAGCCCAAAGACTGCATCCGTATTGTGAACAGGAAAACGAATGTTTTCGCGAATCGCTTAGAAACTTATGCCTCGTCACCGTTAAAGGCTTTGATATACAGCTCTTTAATCTCAGAAACCAGAGGATATACAGGGTTTGCAGTGGTGCACTGGTCTTCAAATGCCTTGTAGCTCAGTGTTTCTACCTTGCTCATGAACTCGGCCTCGTCGATACCAGCCTCTTTAATGCTCATGGGACGCTCTACAGCCTTCATCAAGTCTTGGATAGCCTTAATCAAGCTGTTTACACCCTCTTCAGTGGTGGAAGCGGGCAGACCCAGATAACGAGCAATCTTAGCATAACGCTTGTCTGCAATATACTCCTTGTATTTGGGGAAAGCAGCAAACTTGGTGGGCTTTGTTGCGTTGTAACGAACAACATAAGGCATCAAGATAGCGTTTGCACGGCCGTGGGGGATATGATACTCACCGCCCAGCTTATGAGCCATGGAGTGGTTCAGACCCAAGAAAGCATTGGTAAATGCCATACCTGCGATACAGGAAGCATTGTGCATCTTCTCACGAGCTGCACGGTCGCCCTGATAGCTCTTCTCCAAGTTCTCAAATACCAAGTCGATAGCATGCAGAGCCAGACCATCGGTGTAGTCGCTTGCCATTACAGAAACATAAGCCTCGATAGCATGGGTCAAAACGTCCAGACCGGTGTCAGCAACGATGCTCTTAGGCATAGACCAAGTGAATTGAGGGTCGATGATTGCAACATCGGGGGTCAGGCTGTAGTCTGCCAAAGGATACTTGATGTTGCCATTCTGCTTGTCGGTGATAACAGAGAAGCTGGTAACCTCAGAACCAGTACCAGAAGTAGTGGGAATAGCCACCATCTTGGTCTTAGCACCCAGTTTGGGGAACTTAAATGCACGCTTACGGATATCCAAGAAACGCTGACGCAGACCGTCGAAGCTGGTTTCAGGATGCTCGTAGAACAGCCACATACCCTTTGCAGCATCGATGGCAGAACCACCACCGATAGCGATGATAACATCAGGCTGGAAGGCACGCATAGCGTCCACACCACGCATGATGCACTCTACAGAGGGGTCACTCTCAACGTCGGAGTAAATCTCGCTGTGGCAGTACTGTGCACGCTTACGCAAATAGTACAGAACCTTGTCTACATTGCCCAGTTTTACCATAACAGGGTCGGTTACGATAAATGCACGGGAGATGTCTTCCATTTTCTCCAGATACTGGATGGAATCTTCTTCAAAGTAAATCTTGGGGGGAACTTTAAACCACTGCATATTTACTCTCCGTTTTGCAACACGCTTTTTGTTAATCAGGTTTACGGTGGTAACGTTCTGAGAAACAGAGTTCTTACCGTAGCTTCCGCAGCCCAGAGTCAAAGAAGGTGTGTTGGTGTTGTAGATGTCACCGATAGCACCCTGAGAAGAGGGGCTGTTTACGATGATACGGCCTACACGCATAGCCACGCCATAAGCGTCAGCAGTTTCCATGCTGCCGGTGTGAATAACAGCAGAGTGGCCCAGACCACCCAACTCCAACATTTTGTTTGCATATGCAAAGCCTTGCTCTTGGTTCTCACATACAAAGTATGCCAAAACAGGGCTCAACTTCTCTTTGGAAAGAGGGTACTGCTCAGAAGGCTCAGGCAGACGAGCAATCAAAATCTTGGTCTTTTCGGGAACCTTAATGCCAGCCTGCTCAGCAATCCAGCATGCGCTCTTACCTACCAGAGGACCATAAACACCCTTGTTGGGGTCGGGGAACATAAACTTGGTAACAGCTTCGGTTTCCTCTTTATTCAAGAAGTAGCAGTTGTTCTCCTTCATGTAGCTCTCGAACTCTTTTGCAACTTCTTTATCAACAATAGCAGCCTGCTCGGAAGCACAAATCATACCATTGTCGAAGGTCTTGGACATCATCAAATCGGTGCAAGCACGATGGATGTCAGCAGTTTTGTCGATATAGCAAGGAACGTTACCGGGGCCAACACCCAAAGCAGGCTTACCGCAGCTGTAAGCGGACTGTACCATGCCAGGGCCACCAGTTGCCAAAATAGTAGCAATACCGGGATGTGCCATCAACTTCTGAGTAGCCTCAATGGAGGGATGCTCAATCCACTGAATGCAGTTTTCAGGTGCGCCAGCCTTTACAGCAGCTTCGTATACAATGCGAGCAGCCTCAGCAGAGCACTTTTGTGCAGAGGGATGGAATGCAAATACAATGGGGTTGCGGGTCTTTACCGCAATCAGGCTCTTAAACATAGTGGTGGAGGTGGGGTTAGTAGTGGGGGTAACACCACAGATAACACCAACAGGCTCAGCAACCTCTACATAGCCTTCCATTTCGTTCTCATCCAGAACGCCAACGGTCTTTTCCTTTTTAATGTTGTGCCAGATATACTCGGTGGCAAACATATTTTTGATAACCTTATCTTCGTAAACACCACGGCCAGTTTCTTCTACAGCCATGCGAGCCAACTCTTGGTGCTGGTCCAAACCAGCCAGAGCCATCTCGTGTACGATATGGTCAATTTGCTCTTGGTCCAATGCCAAGAATTCTTTCAGTGCTTTCTGAGCTTTGCCAACCAGCGCATCAATCATTGCATCTGTATCGTTGGCTACAGTCTCAACCTTTACTTTCTTTTCAGCCATTGTTCATCCTCCTGTTAGCAAATGAAATAGGCAATTTTTTTGGCCCCAAGTTGTTGTGTGGGGCATCCTATGGTTGCTATTGTACCACAACTGTTAATGTTTTAACAATATGCAAAAACCTCCAAACCTTTGTGTAAAATTTAACATATTTTGTCTATGATTGACAACATTTTAACAGGCTATTATATTTACCCATAAAAACCCTTGTATTTTTCTTTACAAACCACTTTATACTTTACATTTTTTTTGCAATTATTTGTGCATTTTTTACATAGTGATGATAATATATTTTACACTTTTTTCGGTATACTACTGCTCAGAGCAAAATAATCACTATGCTCTTTGTGCTTTTGAATTTAAAGGAGAGAAATGTATGAAGAAACAAATTTTGGCACTGTCTTGTGCTATCACCTTTTTGCTGTCTGCCACAGCTTGCAGTGGTCAGCCCACTTCTACCCAGCCTGTAGCAGAGCCAGTAGCTGCACAAGTAACCAATACAACATCTGTTAAAGCAGCACAGGGCACTGTTCCCAAATATGTATTTTTGTTTATTGGTGACGGTATGAGTTATCCTCAGATTCAGCTTACCAATTACTACAAAAGTGCTGTTTCCAACCAATCCAATGCAAAAACCGTTTCGGTAGATGGAGAAAACAAGACTGTTTTGCAAAGCCAAAACAATCTGTCTATGATGGATTTTGAAATTGCAGGCTCTGCTCAGACCTACGACAGCACTTCTTTTGCTCCCGATTCTGCTTCTACTGCAACCTCCATTGCCACAGGACACAAAACATGGAGTGGCAGCATCAACGTAAGCGAGGACTTTAAAACCGAATACGAAACTATCGCTGAAAAGCTGAAAGAACAAAAAGACTACAAAATCGGTGTTATTTCCTCGGTAAACATCACCCATGCCACCCCTGCTGCCTTCTATGCACATCAAGCCAGCCGCAACAGCTACTATGAAATTGGACTAGAGCTTATCGAAAGCAATTTTGACTATTTTGCAGGGGGCGAGTTTAACAAACGCACCACAGAGGACGGTACAGGAGACCTGCACCAGTTGGCACAAGAGGCAGGATACAAAGTAGTAACCACACAAGCAGAGGCAGAAGCTCTAAAACCAGAAGATGGCAAGGTAATTGTAATTGAAGAAAATCTTGCTGATGGAAATGCTATGCCCTACAACATTGACTTGCAGGATGGTCAATGGTCACTTGCCGACTATGTAGAAAAAGGCATTGAGATGCTGGATAATGACAATGGATTCTTTATGATGGTAGAAGGCGGAAAAATCGACTGGGCTTGCCATGCCAACGATGCCGCTTCCACCATTCAAGATACCATCGCTTTGGACAACGCTGTTCAAAAAGCTGTTGAGTTCTACAACGAGCATCCCGATGAAACCTTGATTATTGTTACTGGTGACCATGAAACTGGCGGTTTGACCATTGGGTATGCTGGCACCAACTATGATACCTTCTTAACCAATATGGACAGCCAAAAAATTTCCTACGCAAAATTTGATGAGGAATATGTTTCTGGTTACAAAGACAACAAAACTTCCTTTGATGATGTAATGACCGACATTACCTCCCTTTTTGGTTTGCAGCCACCTGTTGCCGGCGGTAATGATGGCTCCTCTCAAAAAGATAATGCCGATTCACACCCAGAATCTGGCGACACTGGTGCACTGGTATTGACTCAGTACGAGTATGACCAACTGAAGGCTGCCTATGATGAAACCATGAGCCGCACCGGAGAAGAGCAAGAATTTTCACAAGCTGAGTATGTTCTCTATGGTAGTTATGAGCCTTTGACCGTAACCATTACCCACATTCTCAACAACAAAAGCGGCATCAACTTTGGTTCCTATGCTCATACTGGTTTGCCTGTAGAAGTTCTTGTAAAAGGTGCTGGTGCAGAACAGTTTGATGGCTACTATGACAACACTGAAATCTTCAACAAACTGGCTTCTCTCACTCAGGTAAAATAATTGACACCTTAAAATTGCAAACCACAGGAGATTCCTTTTTATGAAAAGCGTTTTACAAAAGCACCATAAGCTACTTGTAACTTCGCTGATTGCATTGGTTCTCATTGCCATCCTCATAGCCATCCCCACTGGCTATGAGGATGCCTTGATTTATCAGGGCACCGAAAGAGCAATCGGCAAGGTAGTTTCAGTGGATAACTCGGCTATCAAAAGCTCTGGCCTTATCCAGTCTGGCGAACAAAGCTGTGAAATTGAAATTGAAGATGGTATTTTTAAAGGACAACAACTAACAGGAGTCAATTTTCTTAGCGGCTCTTTGGAGAAGGACAAAATTTTTTCTGTTGGCGACCGTGCTCTGGTTACTATCAGCCATGAAAACGGGAATACCTTATCCGTAGTTATGTCTGACCACTATCGGTTGGACAAAGAACTGTTGCTACTGGCAATTTTTGCAGCATTTCTCATTCTTTTTGCTGGTAAAAACGGTCTGCAATCCATTTACTCCTTTGTAATTACCATTTTAATGATTTGGAAAGTTTTAGTTCCTGCCTATCTAAACGGTATGAATCCCGTATGGATTGGTATGGCAATTACTGTATTTCTAACGGGTATCATTATCTTATTTGTATACGGCTTTGAACGGCGCACCATTGTGGCTACTCTTGGCTCTTTGCTGGGAATTTTGTGTACTGCCATTTTGGGAATCATCTTCACAGACTTATTCAAAATTCATGGGGCTGTCATGAGTGACTCAGAATCTTTATTGTATAGCGGATACCAAAACCTAAACCTTACTGCCATTTTTATGAGTGGTATTTTTATTGGTGCTTCTGGTGCTATGATGGATTTGTCGGTGGATATTACCTCTGCTGTTCATGAAGTTATCCAAAAAAAGCCTTCTATTGGCTGGAAAGAAGCAACTTGCTCTGGGCTGAATGTAGGTCGTGCTGCTATGGGCACAATGACTACCACCTTACTGTTAGCATATTCTGGTGGGTACATTGCTCTTTTGATGGTATTTATGGCTCAAGGCACTCCCATTGACCACATTTTAAATTACAAATATGTAGCAGCAGAAATATTAGATACTGTTGTGGGAAGTTTTGGCCTTGTAACCGTAGCACCTTTTACCGCACTTGCTGCCGGATTGTTGCTAACCAATAACCACATTTTCCCCAGAAAAAATATTCCTGCCCCAGTGGAGCAGGAATAGCATATATGTTGTTCTAGTGCTTAGTAATATCCTCCTTGGCATAACTGTTCCAGAAACCAGTCTGCTTCCTTATCTGTAAACAAAGAAGCATATTCTACTTTAGATGCTACAGCCTCTGGGGAAAGGCAGAGCTGACCTTTTTCTTTTAATTGGTCAAATAAAACAGATACTGCTCCTCGTTTTGCAAGCTGTCGCAACATAGCTGCTGCACCTAAGCGATTTATATCGTTTTCCATTTGGGCAGTATCTAGTCCATACTCTAACTTTGCTTTTGCACAGCATTGCAAAACTTCGGCATTGAATTTTTCTTCCAATTGTTTCATGTAAATTTCTCCTTTATTTTTTGCCACAAAAGCCCCGCACCAAATTGGTGTGGGGCTTTTCGTTTCTACTTATTTTGTTTTTGTTTTGGAACCATAGGTATTTGTGGTATCAAAAGTAATATCCAAGTCCTCTTTCATTTTAGAGGTAGCACGACGCTTGTTCAATTCTTCCAGATACAAGTCCTCATCAAAGGGAATTTCTACTGCATGACCCAACCAACTAGAAAGGTGCATTGCATTGGACAAAGTCAAGCCACGAATGCCCTCTTTGCCTTCTGCCACCAAAGGAGTACCATTCAAAATGCGTCCAGCAAAGGCATTCAGCACACCGATGTGCTGCTCGTTCAATCCATCGGTTTCTACTTCAATTTCAGTGCAATCAGGCTTATCAAATCCGCCCTTTGCAGTTTTGCACCAAGTGCGCTCGTTCTCTGCCAGTTTGTACAATACCAACTTATCATTCTCACAAACCAGCTTGCCCATTTCCATATCAACTTCAAAAGGGTTGGTGCCGGGGGCATCTCCTGTAGAAGTGATAAATACTCCAGTGGCACCATTGGGATATTCCAGATAGGCGGTCACATCGTCTTCTACCTCGATATCATGCCACTTGCCAATGTGACAAAAAGCGTGTACCTTGCTGGGCAATCCACAAATCCATTGCAGCAAATCCAACTGATGGGGGCACTGGTTCAGCAGAACACCGCCGCCTTCACCTGCCCAAGTAGCACGCCATGCACCAGAATCATAATAAATCTGGGTACGATACCAGTCAGTAATAATCCAGTTTACACGCTTGATGGCTCCCAATTCGCCACTGTTCACCAGTTCATGCATTTTGCGATACAGGCAGTTTGTGCGCTGATTAAACATCATGCCAAATACACAGCCACTCTTCTCTGCTGCCTCGTTCATTTCTCGCACAGCTTTGGTATATACACCAGCGGGCTTTTCACACATTACATGAATTTTGTGAGCAAAAGCCTCTATTGCCAATGTAGGATGTTGATAGTGAGGTGTAGCAATTAACACTGCATCACACAATCCACTTGCAATCAAGTCAGAGCCTTCCTCAAAAATTTTTACACTTTCGGGCAGATTTTCTTTTGCCCATTTGCGGCGGCTCTCTTTTCGGTCGGCAACAGCAGTTACTTCCAACTGGGGCAAGGAACCTTTTATGTAGTTGCTCAGATGTCCAGTGCCCATGTTACCCACACCAATGACGCCAAATCTTACTTTTTCCATTGTTTGTGCCTCCGTTCTTTTATTTCTATGGGGTTTAAAACCAGTTCTTTGTTCTAATTGTACCGCAAAAACAGTAAATTTGTATATACTTTTATGTATTCCGCAAAATTTGAGTATGATTTTTTAAAAGTTCGCAATATCTGTAATGTTTAAAAAAGCAGAAAAGAACCTATTTTAAACAAAATTTGACAATAAATTTTTGTGGATTTTGCCAATCCCCTTTGTTATAATGGAAAAGTTCTTTTCACTTTACATATTTTTTACATTTCTCAAAGAAAGGATTGTGTTGTAATGGTATTAAGTGCAGTTCGAGAACTAACAGTCATTTCTGTAATTATTCGGATTTTATGTGCAGTCATATTGGGCGGTGTATTAGGGTTTGAAAGAGGGCTAAAAAATCGCCCCGCTGGTCTACGCACCTACATTTTGGTGTGTATGGGTGCTTGCATTGTAATGATTACCAACCAGTATGTTTATCAGGCGTTTCAAACTGGTGACCCTGTTCGTATGTCGGCACAAGTAATCAGCGGTATCGGCTTTTTGGGAGCTGGCACCATTATTGTGACCGCCCGAAACCAAATTAAGGGCCTTACTACCGCAGCGGGTTTGTGGGCATCTGCTTGCACTGGTCTTGCTTTGGGCATTGGCTTATACGAAGTTGCATTTATTGGTGGCATTGCCATTTTTGGGGTGCTAACCATCTTGCACCAGTGGGACTTGAGCATTCGTCAAAAAGCAAGAGTCTTGGATGTATATGTAGAACTAGATAGAAAAGTATCCATTGGAGATTTTATGCGAGACTTGCGGTTAAACCATTTTGAACCCAGCAGCGTTCAATTGGAACGAGAGCCCCTATCCAGTGACAAAGAGGTTGCTTTTTTGGTCACCGTCCGAGCAGAACAACACAGAGGACATGACGAAATTCTACGTACCATTCGTCGGATGGAGGGTGTCATTTATCTGGAGGAAGCATAAATCCAGCTCTATTTTGTTACAAATTGATTTCCATTTTTTTAATTATATGTAATATTTTTTCACTTATTTTCCCATACTTACCATATTTTACAAGTAAATTGGTCACATTTTTTAATTTTTTCGTTATCAAAAAAGATGAATTTTTATGATTTTAGGTGAATTTAAGGGCTGTACCCTTTGCTATGAAATAAATAAAAATCTACATCTCTTCAAAAAATAACGTTTTTTCAAAAAAAAAAAAAAAAAAAAAAAAAAAAAAAAAAAAAAAATTTTTAATAATATAAATTTAAAAAAATTAAATTTTATTTATTATT
>CALWZC010000010.1 GCA_944385935.1 uncultured Anaerofilum sp. | reverse complement strand
TTTCATTTCCACACGCTCCGCCACACCTACACAAGCAATCTGTTGTCCGGCGGCGCAAAGCCGAAAGATGTGCAGGAACTTCTCGGACACTCCGATGTCAGTACCACAATGAACATCTACGCTCACTCTACAAGGGAAGCGAAGCGTACTTCCGCAAGGCTGCTGGATAAGGTGGTCGGCGGAGAATAAAAAGTTGCCCTTGTTTCGGCTCGTAAGGGCAAAAACAAGGGCAAACAGATAAGGTTTGAATAAAAAACAGGCGTGAAGCCTTGAAAAATCAATGGTTTTTGAGGATTGGATAGTTAAATTGGAATTTTGCAGGGTAAGGGGTGTTTTTGCCAAGGCTTGCACATTGGTGTAAATGCGGTCGGCTCGTCTAAAATCAGAATGTCAGGATCGTTCAGCTCCGCTTGTGCGATTCCCAAACGCTGTTTCATGCCGCCGGAATATGACTTGACCTTCTTATCTGCCACATCACGCAGGTTCACCAATTCCAGCAGTTCCTCCGTCCGGGTTTTGGCATGTTTCTTGTCTAACCCCTTTACTGCTGCCATATAGAGCATGAACTCACGGGCGGTAAAGTCGGGGTAGAACCCGAAGTCCTGCGGCATATAGCCTAAATGCGTGTAATAGCGTTCCCCCAGCTCCTGCATGGACTTTCCATCCAAGCGGATGTTGCCGGATGTGGGTTTCAACACACCACAGATCATCCGCATTAGAGTTGTTTTTCCTGCTCCGTTCGCGCCAAGCAGGCCATATACGCCGGGTTTCAAATGGACACTTACATTATCGACAGCGCACTTTGTTCCGTATTGCTTGCGCAAATTCTGTAATTGAAGTTCCATACAAAGCCTCCTGTTCATTTTGAATTTAGACCAAAATAAAAATAGGTGATCTATGCTTATATCATAGATCACCCATCTTAGGTCTGACTTTTATGTATCTTAATTTGTCCTTAATTTGCAGGGAGGAAGAGCGAGAACACTGTACCTTTGCCCGCCTCGCTTTTGACAGTAATTTCTCCGTTATGGAGAACCACAATCTGCTTTGCAATCGCAAGCCCCAAGCCGCTGCCTTCTGATTTTTCTTTGGTATTGGTTCCCCGATAATATCGGGTAAACAGTTTAGCCTGTTCCGCCTCGCTGATTCCTACGCCGGTATCACGGACAGAAAGACAGACGCCCTTTTCTTTATCTTCTGCGACAGATACCGTTACCGTTGTGTCCGGTGGATTATGAACAAGTGCATTGACCACAAGGTTGCATACTGCCCGATGAAAAAGGTCAGGGTCAATGGTGGCCGTAATTTCTGGCAAATCACATTCAAACTCTATGCTTCGATTTAAAAATGCCGGGTCATTTGCAATATCTATCACCAATTCTTTTAGATAGCGTACCAACCGTACCTGCTTGGGATGAAAAGGCAATGCCCCTGATTCCAGTTGATAGGTCAGTTTGAGATCATTTATCAGCTTTTCGACATGATCGACATTTTTCAAAATAATCGAGCCATATTCCTTCACCGTCTGGCTATCGCTTGCGGTTCCGCAGGCAAGCAGCTCCGCATATCCCTTCACAGGAGAAAGTGGGGTTTTCAAGTCGTGAGTGATATTGGCAATCCATTCCTGTCGCGCACGCTCCGTTTCGTTTTTGAGCTGATTGCTGTGACGAATTTCAGCATCCATTTGATTGAGTGCCGCATAGATACCGTTGAAAATCCCTTTTTCCGGGAGTTTCTGATAGGTACGAAGTGTAATAGCACCTATCCCGCTTGATATTTTACCCATTTGGCGTGTGAGCCAAATGCCATAAATAAGAAACAGCGAAATGCCCACAAAGGATATAGAGAACAGCACGACCCGAAACATAGGGGAAAGTCGGCTCACGGCTTCGCCGTTATAGTAGAGCATGTATTTTCCAATGGCATAGGGAAAACCGATGATATAGTTCCATGTATAGCCGGAATCTTCAAAGCTGCTTACAAAGATAGTGTTCCCGTTTTCGCATTCACTCTCTGCCAGTTTCACCAATTCAGAGGCGGAGTAGTTGGATGGATAATCTGCTGGCTCTGTTTGCAGGCATCCACAGCGGTCAGACCGTTCTCCACATTAGTAATGTTGAAAAAGCCTTCGATGTTCAATGCTTTTTCAAGTAAATCCAAAATATCCGGTTCGTCATCGACAACCATGATTTTATGTTTATTCATTTTTACTATCCTTTTGTGAATTAACTTTCTGACATTTTTTATACCGTCTATCCACTGGCTTTTCTGCCACTAATGCTTGGTCAACTCTGTATTTATGTGCTCCGAGTTTAAACTGGATATTACATTGAGGTCATATAAGTCTATAATTGTACAGTTGTATCTCATTTTTCCATTCGAAAGCCTTATATAAGTAAAATCGGTACACCATACCAGATTTGGTGCTTGTACTTGAAACTTCTGCCATAAAAGATTAGGAAAAATCTGGTCTTTTACCTGACGCACATAAGAAGGCTTTTTTCTCATAATGACTGCATGAAGCACTAACTCCCTATTTATATATTTATAAACAGTTGTTTTGCTTAAAGAAACTCCTTATGGGGGCGTACCTTTCCCTGTCATACCCTCTCTTTTTTACATGATACAAGTTTTCGTCCACCTTTTTCAAAAGGTGGCGGATTCCAAAGGCGGAGCCTTTGGGCAAAGGTAAGGTTGTAATACCTCGTCCAGCCTCTCTGCCCATGGGTGTTCCAACCCCTCCCGCAGGGGAAGAAACTCCACAAAGGGGCGTATCTCCCCCACCTGCTTTTGGGAATCATACAAGCTAAACCCCTGCTCTTGAGAGTCAGCCTTTCCATAAAGGGCACATAGCCCCACTACCTTGCTGCCCTGCTCCTTTGGACTAAGAGAAAACAAATATTTGAATACCAAATCCTTGATATATCGCCCTTTTACGGTGTTTTTGTTGCTGAACTTCGCATCCATCACCACATAGCTTGCTCCCCCTTGGGGCTGCTCTATTTTTAGCAAATAGTCCGGTGTGTAGTAGGATGTCACAGCAGGGGCATGTTTTTGCAACTCCCATTCCTCGGTGTCAAAGAACAGCAGGGAATGATTGCGGCGTAAGTCAATACCATTGGTTTCCCCAGCAAAATCCCTGTGATACAACACCGGCTGATAGTATAGTGTAACCCTCTGCCCCTCTTTTTCAAAGTGGTATGTGTTGGGAATATCGGTGTTTTGGTACTTCCACGGATATTCTTCTACAGGCATTTTATGGTGAAACGGCCTTTTTTCTTGCAAGATATACCCCTTTGTCTCCAAATACTCCACCAGTTTTATCAACAAATATTTTTCATACAACGCCGACATCCTGACAAAAGAAAGCATAAACCGTTCTTGTTGAGTGTCGGGGGCACCATAGTAAAACCACTGATAGATACACTCAAAAATCCGGTGATACTGGGGAATAGAAAGAAAAACCGCCGTGGCTTGGGGAAGTTCGGTTGTGGGCTGGGCATCAAAGCCAAAGGCAGTTTGGTAGATTCCCCAAAGGGTGGAAAAGGTGTCCTGTAATTCCAAAAGCCGCTGGGCTTTTTGTTGCAGATGGTTCCTTGTGGGCTGACACATAAACAGGTAGGAATCATACTCCCCTTGCCCACTGTCTTGGGTGGGAATTTGCTCCAATAGCTGGACACACTGCTGATACAAGCGGGAAATCTCCTCCATCATGGTGCGCAAAAACCCCAAAATTGCCCTGTTTTCATAGGTGTCGTAGGTGGGAACATTTTCAAAATACAGCACCTTTCGGGGCTGATAGCTGCGCATATTTACCGAGATTCCCCCCTCGCTGCCAATCTCTTGCAGGTGTTCGGGGTGACACGCCATATAGGACAAGGTTTGTTGGTGGATATATTGCAGCCGTTCCAACTGCCCCACTGTGGGCTGTTTTTCAATGCGAAATCGGCTGTTTGCCTTAAAATAAGGGTAGCTGGATTGGTAGATGGTGGCAATGTTTTCGGCAAGGAGCATCTGTGCTTCAAAGGTTTGTCTACCCTCCTGCTGCAACTGGGCAAGGCTTTGGGGGTTGGTGGTTCCGTCCAACCGTAAAAACCGTTGATGGTGGTAGACATACTCTACTATCCCCTCTGCAATCTCCTTTCCTTGGGAAATGGAAGAACTGCTGCAAATGCGCACCGGCAGATAGGGAGAAAACAGGATTTTGGTGGTGTCATCTTCCAACCCTACAGCCACCTGTATTTGGGCAAAGCCATAGCAATCCTGAAAGGGTTTGCCTTGGCACCCCCCTTGTAACTCTAGGGAAATTTCCCCTGTTTTGGGGTTGTAGCTGCACGGCTCTCTTGCCCCATTGCAATACAACTCCACCTTTGCCACAGGCTGGGGAGAAACAAGGGTAAACCGGCAAACCGCCTCGGCGTATACATACAAGCCATGGTCACATTCCTGAAAAAAGTCTTGTATGCTGGCAGGCTGGGGGCAACTGAGGGCAAGGGGGATGGTTTGTTCCATGGGGCTTAGGTTGGCTTCGTCCAGTAGAATTAGGACAGGAAACCGCAGGCAATCTTCCTGTTTTTCTCTGTGCAGCAAAGAAAGAATTTCATACACCTGTTGGTTGCTTTGGTCAAATTTTTTGGTTAAGGGATTGAAATAGCCAATAAAATCCCGTTTGGATGTCCAGCCCCGTTCCACCGATACGGGAATATAGCGGTCAAGGGCATCCAGACCCAAAACCTTGCCAAACAGGTTGCAAATGGAGGTTTTGCCACAGCCGGGCTTGCCAGAAAAAACGGTCAGTAGGTTTTGGGTAAAGCAAATGGCAATGTTCAGGATGGTGTTTTTGTTGTAGGTAGGGCGTTGCTTTTGGATGGTGCTGCACAAATATTCCACCAACTGTTCGGGGGGCATGTCTGGGCAATCCTGCTGTTGCCATTGCTGCATTTTTTGTTGCAAATGCTGTTGATTTTGCTGGTTTTCCCATTCCGCTGCCGCCTGTACCATCTTGCTGGAAAAGGCTCTGTCTAGGGTAAGCTCTACCATCTTTCGGTTGCACTGCTGCAAATCCTCCTTGATGGCTCCTTCTTGCAAGGTCAACAATTCCAGTTGTTGCTGGTGTTGGCGAATTTCCTCTTGCAGGCTTTCCAGTTCTTCCTGTTGCCTGCCAATTTCCGTTTGCAAAATGAGATTGATTGTATCCTGTTTTGCCTTGGAATCTACCCGACAAAAAAACACCAGACAACTGTTCTTCTGTGTGGTTTTTCCGCATGGGCAGGTTATAGGCATAGGGTTCCACATCCCGCTGGGCATATCCCAAAATCAGTAGGTAGTCGTTGCCTCCTCTGCTTCTGTTTCAAAGTCCACGGTACAGATACACAAATCTTTTTCAAAAAAGCTGGAGGCTTCCTTAAATCCCACATTGTTCCATTTGGATTCTGGAAATATCTTTTGTTGGTCGTCCTGAGTAAGCAGACGAACATCGTTGTCCTTTAGCTCTGCAATGGGGTAGAAATTGTGGTAGATATTTTTTCCATACTCCTGTTCCATCATGGTTCCTATATACTTTGCCATCTGTATCACACCTCTTGTGCCTGTTGTAAATTGGTTGTTCTATCCTTTAGTATAGCCCATGTGCCCCATAGGGACAATAGAAAACCACCCCTTTTGTCGAAATGTTGACATTGGGGGCGGCTTGTTGTAGCTAGGGCAAAGCAGCAGAAAGAAAGGTTACTCCTTCCATGCAATGCTGTTTGCCAGTTCTATCTGTTGTTGTGTGGAAATATCTTGGTTTGCCCACAATATCTGGACAAAATAGGGCATTTTCTGCCAATCGTACACAAGAACACAGGGCAACTGCTGGGTGGGAATGGCGGCTGCATTCTGCTGGTCGGAAAGCTCCTGCCAAACATATTGGGCGGTTGCTACTGCACCCGTTGGGCTGTGGGATTGTACTTGATATTCCTCATAGCCCGCATGGTTGGACAATGCCACTGTGGAAAAAACCTGCATAGGAAGGGAATTTTGTGCCGTGTCCACCTGCTGCAAATCTTCTTTATAGGCTCCCATGGGATACACAGAAACCGAAAAGATTGGTTGCCCCTCTCCATCCACTACTACAAGGGTATCGGGGGTAGATTCATCCAAGGTCGCAAAGCTAGCCCCTTGGGGCATATCAAAAAGTAGTTGGGGGTTGCTGCCGTTGGGCAATGAATAGGCAATGGCTCCCTTGTTTCCCTCTTTGCTGGCTTCCATCTCTGGCAAAGTGTAGTTGATTGCGGATTCCTTGCCAACTTCTTGTTTTGTTGGGTCTAAACCAAAATATAATATTTCGTTGCTGGTGTCCTCTATCAACAGTTCTGTAGATTTGGCGGCATATTCTTGGTAGGCATTTTCCCCTACCTCGGTCATAAAAGCAACACGCATGGAAACGCCTTTCAGCTCTCCTTTATCTGTGTCAACGGGGTGGGAGTAGCTTTCCCCTCCTTGCCAGTTATTCCGACCCTCCAAAAGCCGCTGGGTGGTGTAGGTGCTGGGCTCACCGGTGGAATAGGTCAAACTAAGGTCAATGGTCAGGCGGGTTTTGCCATCCTCGGAAACAGGAATACTCTCTGGCAGAGAAAAGGATACTTCGTTCATATTTCTTGACACAACAAGGGTATCCAGCACTTGCTGGATACATTCTTCTGCATTGGTTTGGTTCAGCACCTCTTGGGGAAGATTTTCCGGTGTGGGGGCTGGGGTGGGCGTTGGGAAATTTATAGAAATGGTGGGCACTGTAGGCAGGGGGTTGGTCAAAAATCCAACGGCTACCACTATTGCCACCACAAATGCCAACACTATCAGCCAAAACCCCGGCTTTTTGTAGTTCAATATCCCTTTTACCCGTTCTTTTACCCCCACTTCCCCAAAGGCAAGGGGGCAAAGGATTCTTTTTCCCTGGGCTTGGCTGCAATCCAATAGGGCTTGGGAATATTCTGCCCTTTGCTGGGGATTCATGCCTTTGATAACAGCTTCATCACAGGCAAGTTCTATATCCTTGCACAGCAATCCATAGGCAACCCATACCAGCGGATGAAACCAATAGATGCACAGCAACAAAAATCCTATCAATTTCCACCAGTGGTCTTTTCTCCGAATGTGGGCTTGCTCGTGGGCAATGACATAGCCTGTTGTGGCCTCTGCCAGTCCATAGGGCAGATAGATGGAAGGCTTGACAACGCCCAGTAAAAAGGGAGAGGATACCGCATCACTTTGGTATACGCCCTCTTGCAGTTTGGTGGCAGTGGCAACCTGCCGACGAATACGCCAATATTGCAGCACCAGATATACTGCCATAGCCCCTATACCTACCAGCCATACCACCTGCCCAACAAACAGCCATACCTGCAAGGGGTTGGCACTGTTTTGGGGAGTGGGGGCAAAATTGTGGGAAAGAATGGGGTTCACCACTTGATTGATGGCAGGCAAACCACTTTCAATGGTTGGGGTTTGGGCGGTGGCAATGTCGGGGGGAATGGTCTGGGCAGTTGGCAACAGGCTCCATGGGCTTTCCATGGGAAATGCCAACAATAACCGAATCCCCACCACTGCCCACAAAAACAGCCTTGTCCATTTGGGGGATTTGTATAACAGCAATCGCAATACCAGCACCGCCAGAATCAGCCACCCTGCTGCAATGCCGGTGTTAAGCACAAACAAAAACAGCTCATTCATGGCAATTCTCCTTTCGGAATTGGTCTATCATGGTTTGCACTTCCTCCAACTCTTGGGAGGAAATTTTTCGGTGACGGGCAAAGGCAGCCAAAAAGCTGGGCAAAGAACCGGCAAACTTTTTTTCCATAAGCTCATCCACTTCCGCCGCTTGCACCTCCTCCTTGCTGACCAAAGAGCGCACAACGGACTTTTCATTTTTTAGGATTCCCCGTTGTGCCAATCGCTTGATAACGGTGTAGGTGGTGGATTGCTTCCAGCCCAGTTGCTCGTTGCATAGCCGCACCAGCTCCCCACTGGGAATTGGCTCGTGCTCCCATAAAATCAAACAAAAACGGTACTCACTTTCAAATACTTTGGGCGTTTCCATTGATACATTCCTCCAGTCTAATGGGTTCGACTTCTGTTTTTAGTCTAATCCATTCGACTAATCTTGTCAACCCCCATAAAAAAGAAATAGCATGGCATAACACCATACTATCTCCCTTTTGCATAGAAAAGTTTTCGTCCACCTTTTTCAAAAGGTGGCGGATTCCAAAGGCAGAGCCTTTGGGGATTCTGGCACCCTTAGCACTTCCATCACTGCCAAAAAATATTGGGTGATGGTTTCGGGGCTTTGCTCCATCTTGTGGCATAGCCACCAATGCACCGTTTCTACAAAGGCAGAGGACACATAGTTGACTAGATAATCCTCCGGCAAATTTTTATTTTTCAGCAACCCCTTGGCTGCATATTGGGTGACTATCAGCTTTTTTAGGTTGCTTTTGAAATACCGCAAAAAAATTTCATTGTTTTGGCTGGAAAGCAACTCCAAAATATTGCGGTCATTCTTTTGCAAATGTTGCAGCAGATGCAAAAACACCGAGTCTTGCTCTGTGCCACAGGAATAATGATAATGCCCATGGGGCAGCCCCATAGCCGTATCTATAATGTGTCCAAACAGTTCCTCACACAAATCTTTCAGCAGGTAATCCTTTGTTTCAAAATGGGCATAAAAGGTGGTTCTGCCAATATCCGCCCTGTCTATAATCTCCTGTACTACAATTTGATTGTAGTTTTTTTCTGCCAACAACTGGGTAAATGCCCGAAAAATTGCCTCTCTGGTTTTCTTTTGCCGCCTATCCATGGGGTTCCCTCCCGAACAAATCTGCTAAAATGTTCTGTAACGAACAACAGCCGTCATCTGCACCTTGTATCTTTGGGGCTTGCCTCTCTATAATAGGGATGAAAAAATACAGAACACCTTGTTTTGTAGCAAACAAAGTATAGCTTGTTCTACTGGCAAAGTCAACAAAGGAGAGGTTATTTTTATGGTAAAAAAATGCAGCGATTTTCTCGCCGGCATGCCTGCCACGGTGGTGAGTGGTGTTTTTCTTGTGGGTAGCTTTGTGCTGCCCCCTATGGGCTTTGGTCAAGCCGCCTATCTTGCGTGGGTTTCCATCCTTATCAGCGGTATTCCCCTTGTGTATCTGGCAGTCCACCGGATTATCCACAATCCCGGCATTAGCAAAATTTCTTCCGCCCTGCTTATCTCCATCGCCATGGTTGCCGCCATTGCCATTGGGGATGTATTTGCCGCCGGAGAAGTGGCATTTATTATGGCTTTGGGGGCAATTTTGGAGGATATTACCACCAACCGAGCCAAAAAAGGACTGCAAAACCTGCTGCGCCTTGCTCCCACACAGGGCAGACGCATTGTGGAGGGCAAAGAAATCCTTTGTGGTAACCAAAACTTTTTGGAGGAGCAAGGGGTTATTTTGGAAACTGCCTCCCTTGCACTGTTGGAGCAACTTTGTGCACAAGGAAAAGCCGCCATTCTTGTGGCACAGGACAAAACCTGCATTGGTATTATTGGTTTGTCCGATGTGCTGCGACCAGATTCCAAAGAGGTAGTGGAAAAACTTGCTGCCATGAATACCCGTTCTGTGCTTTTAACAGGAGATAACCAACAGACCGCCCGGCATTTTGCTGCACAAATGGGAATTACTGAGGTATACGCTCAACTGCTGCCGGAACAAAAGGTAGAAAACATCCTTTCCCTACAACAGCAAGGCAAAGCCATCTGCATGATTGGGGACGGGGTAAACGACGCCCCCGCCCTGAAATCCGCCCATGTGGGAGTTGCCATGGGCAGCATGGGAAGTGATATTGCTGTGGAGGCAGCGGATATTGCCCTAATGAGCGACGACATCTCCAAAATCCCCTATTTAAAATGGCTCTCCAATGCAACGGTAGCCACCATTACCCTGAGCATTACCCTTTCTATGTGCATCAACTTCCTTGCGGTTTTCCTTTCGGTGCTGGGTGTGCTCAATCCCACCACCGGTGCATTGGTGCACAATGCTGGTTCCTGCTTTGTGGTGCTGATTGCCGCATTGCTCTATGACCGAAAATACCAATAATTCCCACAAATAGGAAAGCCAACACATATATGATTTTATTTCCTTTCCCTTTTCGTAAAAATTTTTTCATACTGTAATAAGAGCACACAGCCTAGATTTCACATTTACCATACAAAAAAATTGTCAAATTTTGTTGCATTTGTTTGCTGATTCTTTTATAATAGACCATTGGTGAAGTATCGCTTAGGGGTAACTGTTTAGTTTATATATGGTTGCCCTTTTTTGCAGAAAGAGAAAATTATGAGAAAGGGGTATATTTGTTGGTAAAGTCTAGCGTTCAAAAAGAAAGGAATACACAAAAAACACATACAAAAAAGAGGTTTCGTTTTAATCTGCAATGGCAACTGTTAAGCAGCATTGTAATTCCATTGTTGGTTATTCTAACCCTTCTAACCATTGTACTTACAGTGCAATCGGTAAATATTGTTTCTCAAGTAAAGAGTGACAACATCCAGAATCAGGTAAATGCAGCTTCCAGACAAGTGGAAGAATATTTTAAAAAATTCTTTATTATCCAAGAATTTACACGGGATAGACGATTTGTGAAAAGCCTTTTGGAAGAAGCAGAGCTAGACTCCAACTTCCGTGCGGAAACTTCTGAGTCCTTCTCCAGTGTGGTGAGCGACCTTGATTATGCCCAAACCATTGCTGGGGATGCTGCACAGACTGCATGGCTTGCCATTATCAACAACGACCAAGCTATTTTGTCCGATGGCTCTACCACTGGAGCAGATTTTCATATTAAAGATAGAGTATGGTATGATATGATACTAAACTCTCAAGGGGAAACCGTTATTACTCCAGCCTATGCCGATGCTACCACTGGTGAAATGGTGGTGTCTATCGCCTCGCCATATTTAAACGATGCAGGCAAACTGGTGGGCGTTATTGGTTTGGATATTTACATGAGTCAGCTTTCTTCTTACCTGAGCGACATTCATATTGGTGATACTGGTTATCTGACTATCTACGATTCTGCGGATAATGTTATTTATCACCCCGACCAAAATGTGTTGTTTAGCAGTTTGAATGGTATGAATTATTCTTCCAATATGAAAACTGCATTGGAACAGCACCAAGATTCCTCTGTCATGAAATATCACCGTGGAAACCTCAGTTTTTATGGTACCGTAACCCACATTGATGACTTTAACTGGAATATTGTGGGATGTATGCCCACAGTAGAATTTATGAGGGAACCCACCATTGCCATGCTGACGGTAATTGCCGGCTCGGTGATATGCAGCATTATCCTGATTATCATTTGCGTGCGCAAGGCAAAATCTTTGGTAACTCCCATCCATCAGTTGAACCGTGTTGCCAACGAGCTTGCGCAGGGCAATTTGAAGGTTGCCATTCAATCCTACAACAAAGATGATGAAATTGGCGATTTGACAAAGGTATTTGTTAGCATGCAAAGCACCTTGCAGGAGATTATTGAGGATATTGGCCATGTAATTGGAGAGCTTTCCAACAAGAATTTGACCGTTTCCCCTACTGCCTCCTATCAGCAGGATTTTGTTCCCATTGAAAACGCCCTAGAAGGCATTGCAGAACGAATGAACACCGTAATGTCTGTTATTCAAACAACTGCTGTTCAGGTGGATGCAGGAGCCGACCAAGTGTCCAAAGCCTCCCAAATTCTTGCACAGGGTTCCACCGAGCAGGCCAGCTCTGTAGAGGAGATGGCTGCCACCATTCAGCAGATTTCCCGACAGATTGAGCTGATGTCTGACCACTCCAACGATGCCAGCCACAAGGCCCGTCAGGTGGGAACCGATGTACTGGAAAGCAGCCAGAAAATGGAGCACCTTATGGGTGCAATGGAACGCATTGACCAGTCCTCCAACGAGATTCAAAAAATCATCAAAACCATTGAGGATATTGCATTCCAAACCAATATTCTTGCTCTAAATGCCGCCGTGGAGGCAGCCCGTGCAGGAGAAGCCGGAAAAGGCTTTGCTGTGGTTGCCGATGAGGTACGCAACCTTGCAGGAAAATCTGCCGAGGCATCCAAAACCACTTCTCAGCTAATTTCCAATTCCCTCTATGCTGCCCAAGATGGCATGGTTTTGGCAAAAGAAGCCAACGAATCTATGCAGCTTGCTGTAAAAGAGGTGCAAGGTGTTGCTGATAGCATCAATGATGTGTCCAAAGACCTGAAAGAGTACAGCGAAACCATGAGCCAAATCAATGTGGCTGTACAGCAAATTTCGGATGTTGTGCAAACCAACTCCGCCACTGCTGAGGAAACCGCTGCCGCCAGCGAACAGCTTTCGGCACAGTCCAACTCCCTCAATGAAATGATGGGTGAGTTCCGCCTGCGCCAACCTCATGCAGCCTATTAACCCCATTTTTAAGCATATAACCCCCATAAAAAAGGAGATAGTATGACACCGTGTCATACTATCTCCTTTTGCATAGAAAAGTTTTCGTCCACCTTTTTCAAAAGGTGGAAATCAAAAGATTGCCAATCCCCCATCCATGACCCCTCCCTTCCCCTTCCTGAAGGGGACGCAAATCCACTTCCACTTCCCCCTGATGTTGCTCTATATTCCTATCACAAGGCATAAAAGAAGCCCACCCCTACAACAAGGTAGAGGTGGGCTTTGCTTATTCAAGGTTTATTTGTCCTTGCGGTATTTGGTTTTGTAGAAATAGATGCCAAAGGCAGCGGCTGCGCTGATTGCCAGCAAGCCTACCCAAACCATGCCGCCAGTATCACCAGTGCTGGGGGAAGCTGCGGAGGTAGCTCCCTGATTGCTGCTGGCAGGGGGAGTTGTTGCGGTGGGGGGCACAGGTGTAGGCTGGGTGGTGGTAGCTGTCTTTTTCCAACCGATGGCAATGGGGGACAAGCTGGTCACAGTAACCTGCAAACCATTTTCTGTTTCGGTTACAGCCAATACTTCCACATCGCCGGGGTTGCATCCGTTGATTTGTGCAGTAAACATATGGGTCACCACAAAGTCAAAGTCAGCGGCGTTGGTTCCTGCGGGATAAGGCAGGGTAATGGTCAAACCACCAGCAGGGAAATTCTCTGGGCCAGCGTTTTGCCATGTTTTGCCACCATCGGTGGTTACTAGGAAGTTTACATCCAACAGCAATGTGTTTTCCTGTGCAACGCCGGGCAACTTCTCAATGGCAACTCGTGCCAACTCTTTGCGGATTGCCTCAACGGTGTTAAAAGCAGTATTTTTCAGGCTTTCGGGAACCGAAGCAATGCCCTGTGCTATCTCAATGCGTCCGTTGTCGCCGCCGGGCTGAAGCTGTGCATTGGCCACAGTGAGCTTTGCGGTAGACTGGTAGCTGATGGCATAGTTTTGGGCTGCCTCCATTTTCTCAATCTCTGCTTTCAGGGTGTCCAGATTGTTCCACAGGATGGTAAATTCTCCAGCCTGTCCCTTGGCGGGCATTCCGCTAAAGCTGGGTGCAGTTTTGGGAGTAAGGGTTTCCCCTGCTACCAATCCCTCATAGACCAAAGCCACAGTAGGCAGCTCCTCGCTGGTGGTAATGTGGTTGGTGCTCAACTGGGGAAGAATGGTCAACGCCTGCTTTTCAATGGATACCTGTACTGCAATGGAGGTAGAAACATAGTTCTTTGTATCCTCCGGTTGGAAAGTCAAGGTAACATTGTAGCTGCCCACATTTTTCATGGTGGAATCGGACTTCATAGACCATGTACCTGCAACAGCTTTTCCATCAAAGGTAGCGGTTGCATCCTTGGTCAACTGCTCCACAGTAACTGCCTTGCCGTCATAGGTTTTTGCAAAGCTGTTGGCAGCCAGCACGGGAACGTCTTTTTCTGCCAAAGTAAAGACGGTGCTACCCTCTAGGGCTTCGGTGCGGTAGTTGGTTTGGCCTGCTTTGGGAGTAAATACCCAATACAGGGTGATAGTGTCGCCTTCTTTGCCTTCAAAGAGCCAACTTCCCTCCAGAGCCTTGGTGTGCTCTTGGTCTGCATACCATGTCAGGGTTCCTTGTACCCATTCGCCATTGACGCCGGTAGCATCCTTTTGTGCAGATACATCTGCCAACTGGTTGCCAATGCGCATGGTCTGGTTTGCCACCTGATATTGGAAGGAGGCAGGGAGAATATTAAAGGTGAGGGTTACTGTACCAGTGTAGTTGTTTTTACCTGTTACGGTAATGGTTGCAGTACCGGCATTGGTGTTGTCCTTATAGGCAACGGTGTAATCCTCTGGGGTCAGGGTTTTGTCGGTGACAGTCAATGCAGGAGCTTGCTCCTTGCCGGTGTAGGTTTGGTCAGCAATGGGCTGGAAGAAGCCTGCTTGCAATGCCTTGGGCTGAATTGCCTTGCCTGCATCTTGGTTGGTCAGGCTGGATTGCACAGTATAGTTCTTGCCCCATTCACCAGAAAGCTGGATGTTGGTTACATTGACAGTAGAGGTACCTGCTGCGGCACTTGTCCATGCAAAGGTTCCAACGGCGGTGGGGTTCTCACCCTTTACTGCGCCGGTGAGGGTCAAGGTGCCTGCTGCGGTGGTGGTACCATCAAAGGTTTTATCCTCTACACTTGCAACAGAGGCGGTCAATGCCTTTTTGTTTACCTGAATCTTTGCAACACCGGTTACAACTTCATATAGGTTGGTGTTGTTGGGGGTAAATGTCCATGCTGCATTGTAGGAACCAGCAACGGGGGTTTCTGTCGGGGTATCCCAAGCAAAGGTTCCTGCTACGGTTTTGCCCTCTGCGGTCATGGTGCCGCTAAGTGTAATTTTGCTCAGGGCATCGCCATAGGTCAAGGTGGAGGTGCTCAGGGTAGGCTCACCTGTGGGCACCAGCTTGTTGGTTCCGGTAAGGGTAACGGTTACGGTGTAATCTTCATAGTTGGTTGCGCCAGTAACAGGAATGGTTACAGTGTAGGTATTGCCTACTACCACATCCTTGCTGCCATCAAAGGTCAGGGTGTTATCCTTTACAGATAGGTTGTTGATAACAGTATCCTTTGTGGAAGGTGTGCCAAAGGCTGCACCTGCGGGCAAAGTGGGCAGGATTACTTCTCCCTTTGCATCGGGAACAACATAGCCTTCGGCTTTGGTCATTTCGGTGGAAACAACCGCCTTTTGGATGGTTTGACCAGACAGCTTCAAGGTGTTGTTGTCCAGTCGATAGTTTTTCACGGTATTTGCAAGCTGAACGGTAACAGTTGCAGTTTTGTTGTTGCCTGCGTCGGCAGAGTCAAAAGCTGCAACAGCAGTATATTGGGTGTTAGTGAGGCTTTCGCCATTGACCAAACCGCCAAATACAACCTGTTTTACCTGTGCGGTGGTGGTACCATCGTATACTTTGGGCTCTAAAGTAGCACCAGTTATGGTGAGGGTAGCAGGCTGAATGGTAAAGCTGCCCTGTTTGGTGCCAGTGTAGTTGCCCTTGCCCACAACATTTACGGTTGCGGTGCCTGCATTGATGGCGTTGGTGGGCTGCTCAACAGTGTAGTCCACGCCCTCTTTCAGGGTGTTGCTACCCAGTGTTACAGTTACTTTGCCATCTACAGATTGTGTCTTTCCGTTGTAGATGTACTGGCCGGTTACAGATACCGCTGCATTGGTCAAGGAAGCAGGAGCAATGGTAAATTGGGCGGTGCCATTTACCACATAGTTGCCTCCGGTTTTGTCTGTGATAGTCACAGTAGCAGTACCGGCATTGATGTTGTTTTTATAGGAAACGGTGTATTCTGTTGCAGGAATCACGGTGTTTCCATCACGAACAGCCACAACAGTGGGCTGTTTTGCGGTGCCGTCAAAGACAACCTGTGTAGCAGACAACTCCACAGCGGCATTGTTTACCTGCTTGGGCTGGATGGTAATGGTTGCGTTTGCGGTAAGGGTGTTATATTGTTCGGGGTTTGCTTTGGGGGTGAACACTGCAACGGCAGTTTTGGTGGTCACTTGGGGCTGGGTTGCGCTGGGGTTTTGCCAGCTCCAACTTCCCTCTACGGTCTCGCCTTTTTCATTGGTAACGGTGGCAGCAGAGGCATTGATAGCCAAATTGTTCCACTGTACACCATAGGTGCCTGTTGCGGTGAGGGTGCCGGACAGCTTCAAAGTGTCGGCTTTGGTTTCAAAGGAAACCTTTTGTACGCTGGAGGTGTTCCCTGCCAAATCCTTGGCAACTGCATAAACGGTGTAGCCTGTTTTTGCAGTCAGTCCAGTCAAGGCAATTTCGCTGGCAGTTTGTCCTGCGGCAATGCTGGTGCCGCTGGTAACAATGGTGTCTGCGCTGGGGGCTGCCTGTCCACTCTTTTGGGTGAGATAGTAGACAGTTCCATCGGAATCCAGTGTTACTTCTACTGTTGCAGCAGTAGACTGGATAGAGTTTGCTTTTACAGCAAATTTGCTAAATACAGGGGGGGTTTTATCGGTGGTTACGTTTTCCCCTGCCTTTTGGCTGGAGGTGTTGCCCACCTTGTCCTGTGCGGAAATGGTAATTGTTTGGTCTTTGTATTCCTTGTCAATGGTAGCGGTAAAGGTATTGCCACTTTGCTCCATGGGGTAGCTGTCGCCACCAACAGAGGCGGTAACAGTTTGCACGCCGCTGCCAGTGTCGGTAACAGTAGCGGATATTTGCACCTGTTTGTTGGTAACCATGCGGTCAGACAAGGGCTGTGCGGTTTCTTTTAGGGTTACATTGGAAATGCTGGGAGCAGTTTTGTCAATCTGCACCCGTACCTGTGTGGTGTCTATGGTGTCTGCACCTTTTTTCAAGGTAAGGGTAACGGTGCCGTTCATCTCGTTTGAGAGGATAATGATTCCTTTGCCGGTTTCATCCAAATCAACAGGCTGTGCAGCGGCATTGTCTACCACATAAGAACAGGTAAGGTCGCTGGTGTAGCTGTTAACATGTACGGTGATGGTAACAGGGTTCTTTGTCCAGCCGTTAGCATCAGAAATTACAGTCATGGTGGCAGCAGGGGGAGTATATTCTGTGCTGCTCAATGTGGGGTAGGTCAATCCTACATTGGATTGTGGGATATGGTCGGAAAAACCAGAGGCAGGTTTTAGGAAATAATTATAAATAATGCTGGTCTGGTCGTCCCATGTGGCATCCAGTCCATACCATTTGCCGTCATCCATTTTTACGGCGTTCCACATATGTGCCTCGCCTGCCCATCCGCTGATAAGAGCGCAGGGAATGCCCACCTTATCGCAGAGCATTTTGAAAGCACGGGCGTAGCCTTCACATACAACATCCTTGCCAGTAAAGGTTCCATAGGGTGACCATGCATACAACCATTCGGGATGGTTGGAGGGTTCTACCGAAACGGCAGCATTGTTATAGTTGGTAAGGTTGCATACAGCATCATGGAGCTGCTTTACTTGGTCATACAAGGGGGCAGACTTGTCCACAGTTGCGGCAATCTCGTCCACCTTTGCAGTAGCAGTAGCAATGTCATCATAATAGGGAGGCTTTACAAAACTATACATTGCCTTGTTGACGGTGAAGGTTGCCATCTGTCCCACATCTGGCAAAGAGCTATAGGTCAAGGATGTGGAATACTTAAAGCCACCATTCAAAATCCACGAATACATGGGGTAGTCGTAACATACCGCATAGCCTGCCCTACCCAGAGAATCCATCAAGGCGCTATACTCTGGAGAGGCATTATAATCGATGGTTTTTTTGCCATCTTTCATAATAACAGGGCCTTGGCAAGTTACCGAAATGGAAATTGGATTGTTTCGGGACTCGTCCATGGTAATAACAGGGTTTGCTACAATGTAATCATAGAATTGCTGTTCCAGCTGGGAAAGCTGGTCTTTGTAGCTGCCTTCATAGATGCCATTGGCAAAGAGGGTAACCTGATTTTCCGGCTGGGTGTCGTTGCTGACGAACACGGGCTCGGTTTCGATGGTGTTAACCTGTTCATCGGGCTGGGTTTGTTCGGGAGTATCCTGCTGGGGCTGCACTTGCTCTACCACAGTTTCATCCACAGAGGGTTGCTCCTCTGTAGGCTGTGAAAAGGCTTGTACTGGCGTAAAGGTGAACAGCATAGCTGCCGCCATTACAGCACTTAGCAGGCGTTTTTTCATGGGATGTTTCGCTCCCATAAATTCCACCTCATTTCAAAGTGATATTGGTATGGTTTTGCAAAAGAGAACCTACCCCCAACCGCCTTGGACAAATGCTGTACTCTCCCCTTTCCTGGGGGCAGTGGTCATATTGCTTTTGCAAAGGGTTATACGTAATTTTATTGTACACCTACCTCTTTGGGATTGCAATGCAATAAAGCAAAAAAGTGCAAAGAAAAGCCCACCTTTTGAAAAAGGTGGACGAAAACTTTTCAATCTACAAGGAGATAGTATGACACAGTGTCATACTATCTCCTTGCACAGGCAACAAAATTGTTTGTAGTAATAAGCTGCCATAGAAACTATAGTACTTAAAGGTGTTTTTTGCAACAAAATACTTTTTGCTTTTTGGGGAAATTTTTGGCCGCTGCTATTTTATCACACTCTATGTTTATCTCTATTTCATGTAACACATTCAAATAATGTGAAAAACTATTTTCTCCACTAATATCTTTTGAAAAATAATCCAGTGTTATATATCCCATAAGAGTAAGCATAGCAAACAATAATGCAATTGGAAATAGTTGTGTAATAAAACTTAGCATTCCTTGAAAAAATTCTATTTGTTTAGCATCTTCTGAGGAAAATAAATTTCCAAAATATAGAGAAAATAAAAAAACTATGGGTGTAAATACAAAACTTATAAGTAATTTTTTTGTAACATTAAAATAGTGTAGCCTGCTATTTTTAAGTTCTATAATGTGTTCCTCTAAATCCTTTCTTATCATGGGTGCCACAATTTCTAAAGGAAGTTGTTTAGACTCCATTATTTCTAAAATATCTTTCACCAAACCATACTTAATATTTTCAACATAACTGAAATTTTTTTTACGTTTATATTCCATATATAATACACCACATATTCCAAAAACACACGATAACACATAAAATAATGCAGGTAAAAAACTTATGTGTTTACTAAAATCATTTTTAGAAAATAGAATATAAACACTAGATAATACATACAGTATCATAAAAATTACTGCGATAGTTAACAAAATTATTACTGGTTTTGGTAATTTTTTATTTTTGATTGCTTTGATAAATTCATAAGTAGCCTGTGTCATTGTTTTTCATCTCCTGCTCAATAGTAGTATGGGAAATTGCATTATCCGGCAGAAAATTCCACCTATTTTTCTACATTATAACATATTCTACCATAAATTTCTTTTTTGCAAAAAAGAAAACATCCCCGCTGCCTTCTTATTAAATAGGAAGGAGGGGGATGTTTTCCTTTTAGGGGAATGCGATTCACAGCCCTGACAGGCGGGGCACATTTGGGTGCGCCCCCATCAACTTCATCATTTAGCTGTCAGGAAATGTGGAATCGGTGAAACTCTTATTTCTCTTTCTTTTTGCGGTACAATGCCACAATGCCTGCGGCGGCTGCGCCAATCAGAGAGAACAAGGGCAGAACGGGAGAGGTATCTCCAGTTTGCACAATGGGGCTTTGGGTGGTCTGGCCGCCACCTTGGCTACCGCCTTGGTTGCCACTATCGGTGGACTTCAGTACCAATGCAGCCTTTGCCTTGTTTAGAGCGTCCAGAATGGTCTGAACATCAGACTGGGTTGCACTTCCACTTGCCAAAACAGCCTTTGCCTGCTCCATAGCATTTTGGAAGTTCTTCCAGCTTTCAGCAGTGTACAGGTTGACATCTAGCTTAGAGTACTCGTTCACTGCGTTCTGCAATGCGCTCTTATCAGGAGCCTTTACCAAGCCTTGTTTTGCAATCTCCAAAGCAGTCAAAGCTGCCTGAACATCAGCCTGAGTAGCGTTCTCATTTGCCAGCACTGCCTTTGCGTTCTCCAGTGCTTGCTGGTATTTCTCCCAGCCGGCTGCCAGATAGTCAGAAGCATTCAGCTTGCTACCCTCGGTAACTGCCTGCTGCAACTGAGTCTTATCGGGCTTTTCGGGAGTGGGTACAGCCTCAAGGCCCTTTACAGCGTCTTGCAGGTTGGCAATTGCCAAAGTTACATCATAAGCAGTTGCCTTGTCGTTGTTGTATACTTCTTGTGCCTTTGCCAGTTTATCTTGCAGAACCTTCCAGCTTGCCTCGGTGTAGTCGGCAGCATTCAGGGCTTTTACTGCGTCAATAGCAGCCTGCAAGCCGGTCTTATCTACAACAGAGCCTTCTGGTGCAACATATTGGGTTACACGCAGCTCGGCAGCAGAAGCAAACTGATTTGCCTGAGAAGCAGTTTGACCAGTGGTGCTCAATGCGGTCAAACGCACATTGGTTACACCAGCAATTTCCTTGCCGAAGTCCATCTTCTGCCACTTAGTAGCAGTGTCAAAGGTGTACTTACCTGCCTGCTCGCCATCGGTTACATGGTTCCAAGTTTTGCCGCCATCGGTACTGTACTCAACCATTACATCTATCAACTTACCGTTAGCATTTGCACCACCGGAACGAGGCAGATAACGCAGACCGTTGATGGTTTGTGCCTCTGTAAAGTTGAACTGATACCATGCAGTACCATTTTGCAAAGCATTTTCGCCCCATGCAGTATGCCAATGGGTGCTAGCATCGCCGTCCTGTGCAAACTCGGCAGGGCCTTCTCCACCTGCATCAGGTTGGAAGCTGCCTACCTCAACCTCATACTTATCAACAGCAATGTCGTAATAGTCGCTTGCCTCGGTGCCGGGAACAGACTCCATTGTCTCCATCTGAGCACGCAAAGCATAGTATGCCTTTTCAATATCCTCAGCAGTAACATTGTCTTTATCCAAAGCAACCTGTGCATCAATCAATGCCTGCTCAAACTTTGCCCAGTCTTCAGGCTGATAGTTGGACTGATTGTAGTTTGCTTTTGCCTCTTCAATCAAATCTACCAGCATATCTTTGTTCACAGTTTCTTCTACCAACTCGATGGATACGTTATCCAGAACAAAGTCTTGATAGCCGCCAAAGTTAGCAGCTGCCTCTTTTGTGCCTTGCAGGTCAGGAGCATTGGAAGTGGAGTAGATACCAAACCATGTTTGACCAGAAGCAGCACCTACAACCTCAAAGGTATAGGTCTTTTCTTGCTGGCTGCCCATTGCCATTGGCAATTCGGTTACCTTCTCGCTGCCGGTTACTTCGCCATCACCTACAACTACGCCATAGATTCCATCGGAACCTGCTTGGTAGTCAAAGCTTACTTTGTACTTTTTGCCGGGCTCAAAACGGAAGTTTTGAGGAATGGTCTGCATAACCAGATTGCTTCTCTGGCACAAGCCATTGACCTTAACAGACCAGTTGGAGTCGGCATCGTTCTTGGTCAGAACGTCGTCCATCTTCTTTACATCCCAGCCAGCCTGAGTATAGGGAGCGTGCAGCTCGGACAAGTGGGTGCGGTTGTCCTCAACGCCCTCAATGCCGCCTACAACAAAGGGATACAAGCCCTGTACAGAGTTTTCAAAGTCTTGGTTCAAACCAATAACATTGCCGGCCTCGTCTTTCTCGATAACATCCATCTTGGATTCCAATACACGGATATCATCGAAGTATACGCTGCCCTCGCCTGCTTCTTTGGACAGTGTCAGGGTAACAGTACCGGTCTGAGGTGCGATGAAGTATACATACATATTCTGGAAGTAGCTGCTTCCGTCCACAGTTGCGCTGGAGTTGCTGTGGGTGTATGCCTTTACATAGTTTTTAGCGATAGAACGCTCGGTATAGTTGCTATCCAGAACAGTTCCATCTACCTCAACGCTCATAGCTGCCTTGGAATCGCTGCGGTTGTCTACACCAACATAGATGGAGTAGGTTTCGCCGGGAACAAGGTCGGTGATGGTTTGGGTCATAGCAACTTCGCCATCCAGTTTCAGCATGGGGTTGCTATACTGGCTCTTTGCAATGGTTGCTTGACCGTCGCCCTCATGGGTCCAGTTTTCCTTCAAAGCAGCTTCGCCTGCGTTGAAGCCTACATCAACAAGGTGCATTCCCTCGCTCCATGTTACCTGCAGGTTGGCTTCTTCGCCCTTCAGCACGATATAGGGAGTTTGTGCCTCAGCAGTCAGGGTGATTTTGCCGCCGGAAACAGCAACGGTTTGCAGCTCTGTTTTGCCCAAATCGGTGAGCTTGTATACCTTAACATTGGAAAGATTTTCCCAGCCATTGGGCAGTTCCCAAGTGGTTTCGCCGCCCAGAGTATTCCAGTGGTACAGTTTCTCCTCAGAAGCCTCTACACGGTCGCCGGTCTGAGAATCCCAAACCCAAGGAATCAAGTAGCTTTCGGTACCGCCTTCGCCGGTATCGCCACGGGAAACTGCGCCCTGTGCAATTATCTTGCCATTCAAGGTTACAGTTCTGTTGCGGTATGCGGGGCTGTTGATGTCGGTGCTTTCACGCTCGGCAACAACTACATCGGTTTCAGCAGCGGACTTGTTGGGGTCTGCTTTCAAGGTGATTTTCTTTTCGGGGGTCCATGTGTAGCTTTCGCCGTTGTCGGTCATCTGCACAGGAGCACCGTCCTCCCAGTCTACTACCTGATAGTGCTGGAGGAATTTGGTCATTAGGTCGTGGGTGTACAGGTTTGTGATGTAAGCATCATAGTCGTTTCGACCCTGCCAACCCTCGAAGTCCTTCATGTTGTAGCCGCCCAGCAAGGGAGAGTTTGCAACACCGCCATAGCTGGGATAGTCGCCTACCCAAGAATCCTTTTGATGGTTACGCAGGAAACGCATTACCTCACTGTTCTCGCCCTTCAAGGTGTAACCACCGTAGGTCAGGTCGGTTGCCCAGTGCTGGAAGGTGGAGTCATACTCGTTGCCGGAGCCCCATTCGGTGGTCATACGCCAGCCGTTGTCAATAATCATCTTGGACAGCTTGCGGGTTTCCCAAGAGTCCTCACGGCTGCCGGAGGTCAAGTTGCCCCAAACGTCTACATAGACAAAGTCCATGTTGTCGCCAACCAGCTCTTTCAGCTGGTCAAAACGGCTCTCTCTTGCGTTGCTTGCCAAATCGTAGATACCATCAATGCCAATGCCTTGGTCAATCCAGTTCCAGCCATATTGCAGGTTGCCCTTGCTATCACGGCGAACCATATCCTCGTTGAAGGCTTTTGCCTCGGGATACATTTCGCTAGCATTTACATGGATGCCGAACCGTGCGCCGTACTCTGCGCCCTTCTCCATCAGGGTGTTCATATCCTCGGCACCACCAATGCGCTGGCCAATGTCAGCATAGTCGGGGTGACCAGAGTCGTGGCCCTCACTGCCGTAGCCCTTCAACAGAATAGACTGTCCCAGACCATCGGTGTGCATAGCAACACGCTTTACATTATCCAAGGTGGTGAGGAAGGGGTTCTGTGCCTGACCGCCAAAGTTCATAGCAATACGCCATGCAACCAGCTCGGGAACTTCCTCGCTCTTGTAGGGGTTGTTCATAATGTCACGGAAAGCAATGGCACCATCCTGCCAATCAACAGTTTTGTCCTCGTTCATGTCGCCAGCAATGGTGATTTTGCTCTGGGGCATTGCAGTTTCGGTTACGGTGTATGTTTCGCCCTTGGAGTCGGTAACATTGCGATGGTAGTACCACTCTGCGCTTGCCAAACCGAGGCTCTTTACGCCGTCTGTTTCAGATACAGTAGCATAGATACGGGTGTTGTGGCTTCCGCCTCGTACACCTGCGGCTGCTGCACGGCCCTCGTGCTCGGAGTTGCTCCACATACCTGCGCTCAACTCGCTGTTGGAAACAAAGGCATACATGTAATCACGGTTAGTGATAACTTTGGTATCGGCATTTACTTCGATGTACTCGTCACCGCTAACATGTGTGTTGGAGGACATGGAAGCACCCTTAAAGTTTGCGCCCTCCTGAGAAGCGGAAACAGAAATCAAGCTGTGGTTGGGGATGGAGATGGTCTCCAAAGGATAGGTTTCCACTGCCTGACCATACTTGTTGGTAGTGGTTTGACCTTGCAGCTTGTTGTCAATTTTGGTGATGTTAAAGGCAAGGGTATCGCCCTCTACTACCAATTCGGCAGTAATTTCGGCATCAATGTGGTTTGCCTCGTCCTTTACGGTCATCACATAGGTAGCCTTGTTTGCCTCAAAGGTGGTTTTTACGTTTTCGGGAGCTACCTGAACCTCAACGCCGTTAATCTTTACCTTGTCGATGGCTTGGGTTTGGCCCAAGAAGGTTTTTCCTTCCAAAGCACCCTTCATTTCGTAGCGTACAACGCTGGGGAAGTTTTTGGCAACATATACATCCATTGCCTCAGAAGAAATTTTTTCAGTTTCTACTGCTGCGGTTTTTTCCATGGTGATATCTGCTACAGTTGCAGCTCCGTCCTTTACAGTAACAGTGCTGTTAGCAGTTTGATAGCCAGACTTTGTAGCTTTTACAGTATATTCGCCATTGGGCAACTGTACAGTGTAGCTGCCTTCTGCATTGGTGGTGGCGGTTTCGGTGCCGATGGTTACGGTTACACCTTCCAGTGCATTGCCCTCTGCATCTACTACCTTACCGGTTACAGCATAGGAAACAACTTCCTTTTGGCCGGTGTAGTGAATGTTCTTCAGCAAAACATCGGTAAAGGTGCTGCCCCAGCTGCCGCCCTTAATGGCAATTTTGTTGCCCAAGGTGTCCTTAATGCCAGAGAAGTCCTCATTGGTGAATACAGCGGCACCGTTCAGCTTCATGGTCATCTTGTAGTCGTTTGTCCACTCGATGCGAACCTGAACCTCCTCGCCTTGTGAAGGAGCCTTCTGACGGCCACCCTGATACCAGTCGCCGTTGCCATTGGTATACTTCTGCCAGAACCAACCGCCGTTATCATAACCAACAAACATACCGTTTTTGTCGGTATTGTAACCCAGATAGATACCAAAACGGTCGCTGTCGTTCTGATTACTGTTTTTGTTGTTGGTTTTCATAGTAAACTCAAAATAGCCTTCTTTGGTAAAATCGAAGGCAGTGGGGTTTACAAACATGGCAGGATTGGTGCCGGGGTTGTTGCCGTTCTTTGCACCGGATTTCAGGTGCAACCAGCCATCTTCCACAGCACATACAGTGGTGTTGCCCTCTACAATGTTATCCTGAGTCCAGGCATCAGAAACGCCATCTTCCAATGCTTTTGTGTCCTCATTTAGGGCAATGGTATTTTCCTCTTCAGGAGTAGTTTCTACAGTATTTTCGGGGGCAGCGGTTGCCTCGGGTGCAGCAGTTGCTTCGGGGGTAGCGGTTGCTTCAGGTGCAGCAGTTGCCTCAGGGGTAGCAGTTGCCTCAGGGGTAGCAGTTGCCTCGGGGGTAGCGGTTGCTTCGGGTGCAGCAGTTGCCTCGGGGGTAGCGGTTGCCTCGGGGGTAGCAGTTGCTTCGGGTGTAGCAGTTGCTTCGGGTGTAGCGGTTGCCTCGGGGGTAGCAGTTGCTTCGGGTGTAGCAGTTGCTTCGGGGGTAGCAGTTGCCTCAGGGGTAGCAGTTGCTTCGGGAACAACTGTTTGAGTTTCCGCAGCACTTACTTGCATCAGAGCAGGGCTGCCAGAAGAAGCCGCCATGGCAAGTGCTAGGAATACGCTAAGAATTCTTATTCCTTTTTTCATAAAGTTCCTTGTCACCTTTCTTAACACATTTGTGAGTGTCCTTAGCTTGCCATTGGTGTTCTTCTCTTTCCAAAGGCAGAGCCGTAGACTTGGGACTTAACTACACATAAATCTAACACTTTTCCTATATTTTTTTTTATAGGTTTTCACATTTTAAGCAAAAAGTGCAAAGAATCAAGATAAAAGAGCACCGACCCTAATAGAAAATTACCAAATAGGAATTTTCAAAATTATTCATCTTGTACATACAGAAAAGACATTTTTCTTTTTATCTTTCTTTATAAAACAGGGGAGGACAGTGCTGTCCTCCCCTGTTGCTGTACTATTTATCAAATTATATGATTATTATTACGAATGAAAAGAGGAATCCGAAGAAGTTTGTGCCACAACCAAAATATCCCCTGTTTTTATCACGGTGCTGCCTGTGGGAATTAGGGTATCAATGCCACGCTTTATCAAGATAACTCGATTGTCGTGGGCTGAAGCAATGGCAGACAAAGGCTGGTTGGCATCATATTTTGCCCCCTCTACCACAATTTCTCGCAGGTTTAGGTGCTCTCGTTCTTCAAAGCTACGGGCAGCCAACACCAACAAATCTCCCTCAGCAAGGTGAGTGTCACCTGTTGGTACAATTAGGTCTTGGCCACGTACAATCATTGCCACTAGCAAATCTGACGGTAGATGAAGCTGGGCAAGGTCTTGGTTGCACCATGGATGGCTGGGGTCAAGATGAATTTTGATAAAGTGAATATCGCTGTCCTCTTGGTAATCGGTAAAGGTACGGCCTACATCAGCAGTGGGGTCAATCATAGAAAGTTTTTTTGCCACCAATGGCAACAGGGTTCCTTGTATGGAAATGGACAGCAACACCATGCAAAATACCAAATTATACAGGTTATAGGTCATCTCTATTCCGCTAAGCACCGCAGCAATGGCAAATACAATGGAGGCAGCTCCTCGCAGCCCTGACCATGCCACTAGGGCAACCTGCCCCCACTTTGGCCGAAAGGGTGCCAATAGCAGCCCACTGACCAGCGGTCTTGCTACCAAGGTGAGGAAGAGCATCAATATCAGTGCTGGAATAATTACTGCTGGAAGATTTACCGGTGTAACCAGCAAACCCAAAAGGAAGAAAATCAACACTTGTGCCACATTGGTTAGAACATCAAAAAAGTGAACCAAATATTTTTTCTGGGGTAGATTTGCGTTTCCAATCCATATACCACACAGATAAACACTTAAATAGCCGTTTCCGTTGAACTGGGCAGGAATGGCATAGGCCAGCACCATCACTGAAAGCAAAAAGATAGTGTGGCTTTGCTGGGAGGGAAGAAGCTGCTGGTGAAGCAATTTTACAGCCAACCATCCCATTACCACACCACACACACCACCAATAACAAGCTGTTGGGCTAGCAAAAATGGAATGGAAATGGACTGCCCACCCAAAAGGGCAATGGCCACAGTGGTGAGCATATAGGACATAGGGTCATTGGAGCCAGATTCAATTTCTAGCAAAGAATCGGTATTGTATTTTAATGCCAGCTTTTGAGAACGGAGAATATTGAACACCGAAGCAGCATCGGTGGAGGAAATAACTGCACCTATAAGAAAACATTCCAACCATGGAAGCCGGAATAGTATATGTGCAAACACCGCCACAGCACCTGCTGTTCCTACTACTCCCAAAGTAGATAGAACCACTGCTTGCCCTAATACCGGTTGGGCGGCTTTTAGGTTTGTACCAAAGCCACCATAAAACATAATAAAAATAAGAGAGATAGAACAAATGATATTCACTGCTGCATAATCATCAAAGGGAATTTTCAGCACGCCATTTTCTCCAAAAAACATGCCCAAGGCAATGAAAATCAGCAAAGAGGGAACGGGAATTTTCTCTAAAAAACGATTGAGCAAAATGCAAATTAAAATTACAAAGCCCATCAATAGCAAGGGTTCGTTCATAACTACAACCACCTTTCTTTAACATTTTCAGCACCAGTATACCATGAATCTTTTTATTACAACAAGCATACAACACCATATTTATTATGGGAAGGTACATTGTGGTATTGGGGTGCTTTTGTAAAAATAATTTGCTAGCATTTTATTATATACACAAAAAACTATATAAAATATCTATTTTTATTACAAAAAATTATAGAATTATCCTAAAAATATGTGAATCTTTTGTGAATAACTAACGATGAATTTTTGTCCAATTTGTGATAGAATTTTATCATAGAGAGGTATTTTTTGTCGAAGGTACAAGATTTATGGCGAAGGATTTTGAAAAATATTCCTCAAAAAAGTAAGGAAAGGAATGGGAATTATGAAACAATCATTGATTCGGTGGCTTGTATGTTCTGCCACAGTTTTTGCTTTGTGTTCTCCCATGGCTGTTCCCCAAACCGCAGGGTCTCAACACACCAATGTTTCTTGGGTACAAGAAAACAACGGAGGAACCACAGTTCAGAACACAGGGGATATTTCTCTGGACGCCACAGCATTTCCAGATGCTGAATTTTTAAAATTTGTTACACAGTATGACACAAACAAAGATGGTTTGCTTTCTTTGGAGGAGCGAGAAGCCGTAACCACCATGTCCATCCTGATGAAACGAATAGAAAACCTTGCTGGTTTGGAGTATTTTCCAAAGTTGCAAAGATTTTCTGCCTCTGGAACCCTAATTAGTAATATTGATTTTAGTCAAAACCCAGAGTTGCAAGAAATAGCCATATATCGAAATCCCCTTGAAAGCCTGAACATTACAAACAATGAAAATCTGGTTTCGGTGGATTTACTGATGTGTAGTGTAACAGAACTGGATGTTTCTCATAACACAAAGTTGGAAACACTGAAGGTAGTACAAAACGAACTTTCGGAAATTGATGTAAGCCACAATACAGCCTTAACTACACTTTCCTTGAGTAACAACCAATTGTCTACCATTGATATAAGCCAAAACAAGGCTTTGACCAGTTTTTCCATTGCCAGCAACCATTTAACAAGCATTGACCTTTCTGCTAACACAGAACTTACAACGTTAGATGTGGGAGCCAATCGTTTGGGCACCATTGACCTGAGCCATAATACACAGTTAAAAACCTTGGATTTGTTTGGATGCAACCTATCAGAGATTGACCTGTCCAAACAAGAACAACTAGAAACTTTGGACCTAAGCAGCAACAAATTTACCACTTTAGACCTAAGCCACAATACACAACTGAAAACTTTGGATGTGAATAGCAACAAAAGCCTAAAAATTGTTGATGTTTCGGCAAACCGTTTATTGGAAAGACTAAATGTTGGCACAATGGATTTAACCAGCTTGGATGTGACCCACAATCCCCAGTTGAAGACATTAGAAGCACAACAGAACAAACTGACAGAAATTGACCTTTCTCAAAATACTGCACTTACCTCTTTATATTTGATGTGGAATGACATTCAGCAAATTGATCTAAGTGCAAACATAAACTTGCAACACATCTCTTTGCAAGGTGAAAATCTAAAAACTTTGGATGTAAGCAAAAATACTGCTCTTACACAGCTAAACATCCGTAGCAATGGCATGGAGACCCTTGACCTTTCTCAAAATACGCTGTTGGATGACTTAGTGCTATATGATACAAATATTCAACAGCTTGACCTAAGCCATAACACTGCTATCACCTCTATGACCTTGCTGGGAAATGCACTGACCAGCTTGAATACCAGCAACAATCCAAATTTGGATTACTTGATGGCAAACAACAACCAACTGGAGCAGATAAATGTAACAGGAAACCCAAAGCTGACCACACTGTTTTTGCAGGGGAACAATCTAAAGGATTTGGACTTGAGCGCAAACACAAAGCTGAAGTCTGTAAATATAGTGGATAACCCTATTGCAGCGGTGAAACTGGGAGAAAATAAGATTAACATAAACGCCAGCAACCCCACACAAATTGCCATTACTGTTCCCGATGGTCAAGGCATTGACATGAAAGCCTACAGCTCCGCCTTTGACCCTGCCATGGTAAGCAATGTGCAAGGTGCCACTATGGATGAAAATGGGGTATTTACAGGATGGCTGAGTGGTTCTGCCATTACTTATACATATAATCTGGGCTTTGACCAAAGTCTGCAAATGTTGCTTATCCCATCCACCGAAACTGCCGAGGGCATGACCCTAAGTGTGAAACCTTATATCAAGGACTATGATGGGAAGTCTGTTGTGAAAAGTCAAATACTTTCCACTGCAACTGCAACAGTTGACGGACAAGAAATTCCAGGTTCTTGGGATATACCAGATTATGTAAATATATCAAATGCAGGTACATACCGAGTTACTGTGGTGTTTACCCCCGATGACCTAACTACCTACCAGCCAAAAGGCATACAAACAGTAGTGCAAATCAATCCTGCTACACTATGGGTTTTCCCTGTTCTTTCTACAAACCATATTCTGCTTAATGAAGCTATTCCCACTGCCACTGGAGTGAGCTTTGACGGAATAGCAGAAGGGGACTCCATGCGAACCGATGTACAGCCCCAAATTTCTATTAACGAGAAGCCTTTGTTGGCTGGAATGTACCAGATTCGGATTACCAACACTGCTGAATTTTTAGCAGATTTAAAAAACCACCCCCTAGCCTCTAACTATAGCTTTGCTTTTACCACCTCCAGCCTTTTTGTAGCCAATCGGGTTTTGCCTGCTCCAGAAAGTCCTGTGCCGGGTTATGCTTCTCGGTTGGATATGGCAGATGACCTGAACATGGTACCAGAAAGCCTAAAAAGCATTGGTTTTGAAACAGTGCAACAGGTAAAAGATGCCCTGATGAGCAAGGTAGAAGGGGCAACCGCTGAAAATATGGTTGTATATGATGTTCATTATACTGTCAGCTATGATGGACAAGATTGGCAGGAGGTTCCGGACGTCTTTTTCCCACGGGAGGGAATGACTATTACTCTGCCCTATCCTGATGGGGTAGACAAGAACATGAATGAATTTACCATTGCCCATATGTTTACACAAGATATCAATGGTTTTTCTGTGGGAGATATTGAGGTTCTGACTCCCACCAAAACAGAAGATGGACTGGAAGTAACAGTAAAGGGCTTCTCTCCCATGGCTATTATTTGGAAGTCCAATGCCACTCCCACACCATCTCCTTCGCCTACTCCAACGGCAACACCTGAGCCTACGGCTACACCTACCCCCACCCCAACAGTAACACCTGAGCCTACAGCTACTCCTACCCCCACCCCAACAGCAACACCTGAGCCTACAGCTACTCCTACCCCCACCCCAACAGCAACACCCGAGCCTACGGCTACTCCTACTCCCAAACCAACAGCAACACCTGAGCCTACGGCTACTCCTACTCCCAAACCAACAGCAACACCCGAGCCTACGGCTACACCTACCCCCACCCCAACAGCAACACCCGAGCCTACGGCTACTCCTACCCCCACCCCAACAGCGACACCCGAGCCTACGGCTACTCCTACCCCCACCCCAACAGCGACACCGCAACCAACTCCTACACCAGCTCCCACGCCGGTGCCTGCCGCTGCTCCTCCTGTGACTGTGGTTGTGACCACTCCAACACCTACCCCAAAACCAACAGCCACACCAAAACCAACGGCTACCTCCACACCTACTCCAACAGCCACACCAGAACCCACGGCCACACCAGAGGCCACTTCTGCCCCATCCTCTAGCAGTGTAGCTTCCTCGGATGGCACAGAGCAAAAGCCATCCTCTGAGGCTGCCAAAGAAGCCATTGCTACCAAGGAGAATACTGCCCTTAGCAAAAGTATTGCAGTGGGGGTTGCTATTGTTGTGATAGGTTCTGTGGCAACAGGTGCCTTTGTAGCAATTCGACGGTTTCAATCGAAATCCTAATCCCTTAGCTTGAATGGTCTATCTTAGGGGGATATTCCTCCTTTCATAACCATTCTGCTTTACAAAAAACAAAGGAGATATTATGACACGGTGTCATAATATCTCCTTTTCCTTTTTCTATCCAGAGGAGAAATGGGATAGATTAGGGCTTTTTATATCCGCATTTGGGGCATACGCCGTTTTCCTTGAGAGCAATGCCGCACAAAGGACAGCGGTCAATCTTATTTTGGGTGGTAAACTCTGCACTGGCAGCATTCACACCGCTGGTAAAGGTAATCTTTGCAATGTTTAGCTTATCCTTTAGCAGGTCATAGACAATTTTAATCATGCCCTCTACAGTGAGGGTTTCTTTAGTTACTACCAGCCGACACTCTGGGTAAGCGGTTGCCAACTCGGTTTTGAAGGCGGGGCCCTTCATCTGGTTTTGTGGGGTTCCGTTGCGGATGCCCTGTTTTTCGTATACATCCAAAACTGCGGGAAGAAGGGGGTCGTCCTCTCGAAGAATTAAAGCATGGTCAAAGTTTTTTAGCACTTCCCATGCGGTTTTTTGAATCTCGTTGCAGGGAAATACCATGTTTACACCGGGTTCGATGGTGTCCTCTACCTCGATGGTCAGTACACCAGTGTGTCCGTGAAGATATTGAGCTTCTCCCTTGAATCCGTAGAATCTGTGGGCATATTGCAGGTCTAATGTAGTGATACTTCTCATAGTGTTTCCTCCTATTAATGTAATTTATTTTGTACGCTCTTTCAACAAATTTTTCATTTGTTCTGTCTACATTATAACAAAGATTTTTTAGCTTGTCAATATAAATCATCAATAAATAATTATTATCATTTATGTTCTATTTGCTAAAAGAAAAACCAGAAATACTATGACATGGTGTCATACTATCTCTGGTTGATATAAAACTATCTATTGTTTGGTAATCGGTAACTAACCGAATCTGTATACCAAGAAGAAAGCTATACAAATATTTTGGGGATAATGTCTTGTTCCAAATCAGTGATATTGTAAATGTGCTCCATAACATCAAAGGTTTCTTGCAAATTACAGCGAGCATGGTTCCAACCAATTCCATCTGTAAACCAAACAAAAGCAAATCCGGGGATATTTTTTGCTTCCAAAGCAATGGTCTTATAACTGCGGGTGGTTTCGTTTAGTTTGCTTCCACTGCTGGCATAGAAATTGGTTTCTATCCCATAAACAGTGCTTGGGGTTTTTACCACAAAGTCAAACCGTTTTTCCATTTTCCCTTGATTGGAAATAGAAGAAAGGTCTATGCCCCATTTTTGCGTTATTTGCGCAATATACATTTCTTTAAAATAGGTTTGTTGGGGAACAAATCCAGCCTTTTGCAAAAAGCCTTCTACCAAATTTTCCATAAGGTGTCCCCCTCGGTTTTTTCTTCCATTGGAATCTAATCCAACTTCTACCCCAGTAATATAGTCCACAAGGTTTTGGATGCGGTGCTGAGAAAGCATTTCAAACAATCCTGTTTTTTTCATAAAAATTTTGTATTGCTCTATTGGCAAATTCAATGTATTGAAATTATATGTAAATTCCCCATCTGCATCTATTGCATAGATTTCGTGGGAACGCACTGCCAAAAGGAGAGGAATACATTTTAGTACTTGTGGATATTGCTGCAATAGCTTTTCAAAATCCTCCTCTATGGTAGGTGAGCCAATGAGAGAGTTTAAAATATTAAGCTCCACCTTTATTCTATCGATATTTTTATATACTTTGTCAAAATCAGTGTAGTATTGATAGTCGGCTATGCTCTGACGAAAACTGGACAGCCAAACAGTAAAGTCTCTCATGCTACATTCTCCTTAAAAATTGCGTATTAGTAGTTCTTGAATTTTTCCACGGCGGGTGCTGTTGCTGTTAATCATGCGGGAAGCCGCCACCCGTTCTATGGTGTATGCTTTGTAAATCTCATCAAAAAAGTGGTCGTTCTGGTCGGCATTTTGGGGGTCTGAATTGCTAACCAAAACCTTTGCCCCCTTTTTGTGAAGGCCATCCACAAACCTTGCCAGTGCTATTTGTGCAGCATCGTCAAAGGTGTCTGTGGTATATGCAGTAAAATTTGCGGTGGATGTTAGGGGACGATAAGGGGGATCTAAATACACAAAGGTATGGTTATCAATAAACCTTTGGGATTGAGTGTAATCCCCTAGAACAATCTCAACATTTTGTAGCAAGCCAGAAACGTTGTTCAGGTTTTCTGCATCGCAAATACAAGGATTTTTATAATCCCCCATTGGCACATTAAATCCTCCCTGTCGGTTGACACGATACAGTCCATTAAAACAAGTCTTGTTTAAAAAAATCATCAATGCAGCTCGTTGCACTTCTTGCCCTGCCTGTGGGTCTGTCTTCAACTGGTTGAACTGCTGCCGCTTGTCCAAATAGTACGCCTTCCTCTGGCTATGCTCCAACCCCAAGTATTCCCCTTGAAACTTTGCCAAACAGTCCACCAAAGTACCCACTTCATCCCGAATGACTTTGTAGGTGTTGACAAGTTCTGGATTGATGTCGCTGATGTATACCGCCTGCAAAGAATAGCGGTTTAATACATCAAACAAAACTGCTCCCCCACCTATAAAAGGCTCGGCATACTTGGTAATTTCCTCACCAAAAGGATAGTACCTTTGTATCTCTTTCAGTAGTTGCCCCTTTCCTCCTGCCCATTTTAAAAAAGGCTTTGCACCTTGTCCTTTTTCCATAAACCCAATAATCCTACCTTTTTATTTTCCTCCTATTATATTGTACCCACCCCCTCCATGGCAACCCCAACCCAGTGAACCCCGTGGCAAGGATGAGATATTATGACACCGTGTCATAATATCCTCTTTTTTGCTAGGGTTTCACATAGAGCAAGAGGGGATAGAAATTATTTGGATAGTAATAAAAAGAAAAGATAGAGTCACTCACCGAAACTGTATACCAAAGGGGAAAAAATGGGAAGTTTTTATGCTAATTTTACTCATTTTTTAAAGTTTAGTATACAGATTCGGTTAGCCTTTTGCTAACAAAAAAGACGTTTTTTTATCAAATGACAATGAAAAACAGAATAAATTTAATATACTAACTTCCAACCCTTCCACCCACCGATTTTGTATACTGGGCTAACCGTAAATGTATACCTCACTCACCGAAACTGTATACCCTACATTCCGAAACTGTATACCAAAGATAACCGAACAAAACGCCAAAAAGAAGCGATAACACGCTGAAATTTTGCATTTTTGAAAGTGCAAAAAAAGCCCTGTAAGTACTGTAAGTATTGTAAGTACTGTAGCCCTTTTTTCCTGCATTTTTACATACAAAAAGGGACTGGCTATAATGGAACAATCAGCAAAAGTATTCCATGTAGGGAGGAAAAACAAATGGAAGATGTTCAGAAAAGTGAATTAAAAAAAATGCTACCTCTTTGGTTGCAAGAACATGGATATCCCCTAAAGAGAAGTTTTCGGTGTTTAAACCCTCAACATGAGGACAGACACCCTAGTATGTGCTATTTTGAGCAAACACAAACGGTACACTGTTTTTCCTGTGGGGCAACCTATGATATTTTCCACCTAGTAGGGATGGAAGAACAAATTTCTGAATTTCCCAAGCAACTCAAACGCACTCTGGAACGCTATGGCACCCAAACTGCCCAACGGGAAAAAGAATCTTCTTCCTACATGGTACAAAAAGAGAATACTTCCAAACAGGAAGAAAAGGTTATAGATTTTATCCAACAGCACCAACACAATCAACCTAAAGAGTTGCTGGATTGGTTTGCACAGAGGGGAATACCCGAAGAAATGGTAAAGCAATCCAACATCTTCCTACATGAAGGAAGGGCTATTTTTCCGATTGGAAGTCAAGGGCAGTGGGTCAGCTGGTGTGGGAGAGCATTGCAGGATACCATAATTCCACGGTATCGCAACAGTGCTGGAAAAATGGGAATTTGGGGAATAGAGCAGATTTTTGAAACACACAGCCAACCAGTTGCAGTTTGTGAGGGTATTCTAGATGCCATGAGCTTACAGCTTTGCGGTTGTAAAGCTGTGGCTTTGTGTGGGGCTTCCAATGTGGGCAGATTGATGGAGGAAGTGCAAAAGCTGTCAGGAAAGTTGCCCCCTTTTCTTCTGGCGGGAGATAACGACGAAGCTGGACAGAGAATGTGCAACCAGTTGCAGCAGTGGATAGAGGAGCAAGGAGGGCAGTGCATTTGGCTTTCCTTGCCCGATGGTTGCAAAGATGTCAATGAAGCATGGGTAGAGAAACGGCAGCAATTACAAAAGGCTGTAGAACTTGCCAAACAGCAACTTTCTTTTTTAATGGAACCAAAAGAGAGCAGCTACCAACAGCAAAGTATGGCAGCTATGGCAGGGGATTTTTTGGAGTATGTGGACCGCTGCAAGGAGATGGGTTTGTTATCCAGTGGTTTACAGCCTTTGGATGGACTGTTAGGAGGGGGAATTTTTCCGGGGCTGTATGTATTGGGGGCACCCAGTAGCTTGGGAAAAACAACCTTGTTGTTACAGATTGCCGACGAAATTGCAGCGGCGGGGCGGGATGTTCTCTTTTTCTCTTTAGAAATGAGCCGGTGGGAGCTGCTTGCAAAAAGCCTTTGCCGCATAGCAGCCCCAGAAATGCCCCTCTCTGCCCGTGGATTGCTTCAAGGGGAAATTCCTCGCCAGCAGTTAGAAAGTCTTTTAGAGGCTTATAATCAACGCTGTGGCAGCCGGATTTTTATTTCTGCCGAACATTCTGCCCTAACTCCAGCAATGTTAGTGGAAAAAGTACACCAGCACCAACGGCAGCGGGGACAGGCCCCCGTAGTAGTGGTGGACTATTTGCAGATTCTCGCCCCTTCTGAACCTCGCAGCAGCGACAAACAAAATATTGACCGTGCAGTGGTTGCCCTAAAAGCCCTCAGTCGGGATTTGGAAATACCTGTTTTGGTAGCAAGTAGCTTCAATCGGGATAGCTATTCTCGTACCGCCTCTATGGAGGCATTCAAAGAATCCGGTGCGGTGGAGTACGCCGCCGATGTTCTTCTTGCCTTGCAGATGTCCGCCATGGAGGAAAAAGATTTTGATATGAACCGAGAAAAAGCCGCCGACCCTCGGAAAGTGGATTTGGTTTTGCTGAAAAACCGAAATGGCATTCCCTATGGAAAGGTGCCTTTGCTTTATTATGGTGCGGCAAACCGATTTGTTCCGGTGGAACTTACCCCCCAGCCGATTCGGCGCATTGGGCGAAAAAAATAGTGGGCATTTGTGCTTGTTTTGCTCTTTTTTGCTGCATATAAAATACCGATTTTTTAACGATAAAACGAATATTATTTAAAGAAAAGCCTAAAAATAGTATACAAATACGGTTAGCCATTTGAAAAATTTTTCTTTCCCCTTTCATTGCATATCATCCGTAAAAAAGCAGGATATTATGACACCGTGTCATAATATCCTGCTGGTTTTGTTGTATTGGTATACAAATTCGGTGAGTGGTTTCTATTTCGATTTAATTCAAAAATTCCTCCCGCAAACAAACGCCAAAGTCCTTGGCAATGGCTCGCAATTGGTCATCCTCAATGGTTTGCAGCACCTTTCCTTGTCCGGCACTTTGCACCAGTACCCAAATTTGTGCCGCCTTTTCAATGGTGTGCATCAGCCCAAAGGTGGTGTCAAAGTCCGGCCCAGAGCAGAATAACCCATGGTGTGCCCATACAGCAGCATCATACTTCTTCATCAGTTGGCTGGTAGCAAGGGCAATTTCTGCCCCACCTGGTACCATCCAAGGCACCACCCCAACGCCGCCGGGAAAGACAACAGGGCATTCCGTGGCGGATTTCCACAGGGCACGGCTAAAATCACGGGCATTTAAGGGCAGCAGATAGGTCATGGCAATGAGGTTGGCAGGATGGGCATGGTAAATTACCCTACATTCCCCTTTGGTTGCCTCTGCCCGCACAGAATGGTTCATAAAATGGCTGGGAAACTCGCTGGTGGGTCTTGCCCCTCCCTTTAAGCCCCACACAATCCGCCAAGCGTTGCCCTCAGGGTTGATTTCCACAATGCCAATGCTGTGAATGGGGTCTAGGGCAACGTTGCGAAAATATTTGCCACTTCCGGTGGTGAGAAAATACTCTCCTGCCAGATTTTCCCCAGTTACCCCCATATCAACCCATTCCGACGGCTTATAGAAGAAGGGGCGGCAGGCTGCTACTTCCTCCTTTTTCATGCGATAGGTTAGGTTGCCTCCATTGCGCTCGTGCCAGCCCTGTTGCCAGCCGTCCTCGCACATCCGAATGTAAGACTGTACAATTCCAATATCCAAAATGCCCATGGTTTTATCCTCTCTCCTTCAAAATTTGTTGCTCATAGTGGCGAACTTCTTCCAGCCACTGTCCATCCTGTGGCACCCCTTGCCGACGGCAATATTCTTGCCATACCTCTCCAAAGGGCAAGGTTTTGGCGGTTTCCATCAATACCATTTTTTCGGTAAATTCTGCTTTGTCTTGCAGTTGCCGCAACCGTTCATTTGGTTGGAGCAGGGCAAACAACAAAGACTTTTGGGCACTGCGGCAGCCCACTACCCATGCAGCAATGCGGTTGATGGAGGCGTCGAAAAAGTCCAGACCAATCAACACCTTGTCCAAGGCATTGTTTCGCACAACCTCCTTCATTATCTCTTTGGTTTCGTCATCAAACAAGACTACATGGTCAGAATCCCACCGCACCGGACGGGTAACGTGCAAAGGCACCTTGTCAAAAAAGCAAAGCATGGCGGGGATTTTGTCGCTAATGCTTTCGGTGGGGTGGTAGTGGCCCGCATCCAGCAGATTGTATATCCCTTTGTGTGAGGCAGCATAGGCGGTATAAAATTCATTGCTGCCCACCGTCATGCTTTCCAAACCAATGCCAAAGACCTTGCTTTCTACGCAGTCAATGACATTGGGGCAAGGCTCAGAGAAGATTTCATCCAGAGAATCCTTCAGCCGTAGCCGTGGGGTCATGCGGTCAGCAGGAATATCCTTAAAGCCATCGGGAATCCAAATATTATTTAGAACACTATCCCCCAAGGCTTCCCCAATTTGCTGAGCAATGCGGCGGCTTGCCTTACAGTGGTTTATCCAAAACCGGCGGACGGTTTCATCTGGGTGGGAAAGGGTCAACCCGTCCTTAACCATAGGATGAGAAAAACAGGTAGGATTAAAGTCAATGCCTAACCCCTGCTTTTTGGCAAATTCTACCCAAGGGGCAAAGTGCCGATACTCCAGCTTATCACGGTCTACCCATTCCCCAGAGCCAAACACAGCATAGCTTGCATGGAGGTTAATGCGCTTTTTGCCGGGGATATAGCTGGCGGCTTTGAGGAAATCTGCCTTGAGCTCTGCAAAGTTTCTTGCCTTGCCGGGATAGTTGCCTGTTGTTTGAATGCCGTCCGAGGCTTTGCCCTCCTTTTGGTCAAAACCTGCCACATCGTCCCCTTGCCAACAGTGGATGGAAATGGCTTTGTGGGAAAGCTGGTTCAAAGCCTCCTCCACATCCACTCCAATGGCGGAATACTGCTGTTTTGCTTGTTCAAATGCTGTCATGGTTGTACCTCCGTAACCTCAAAACTTTCTGGAATGGCTGCCCGTGCAGCCTGTATACTGTCAAATTCCCCAGCCCCTACAAACTGTATCATTAAATTGCCCAATGCTGTGGCTTCCACAGGGCCTGCAAACACAGGCAACCCCGTTGCCTTGGCGGTAAGGGCATTTAGGTAGTGGGATTGGCTGCCCCCTCCCACAATATAGAGGGCGTTGTAGTGGTCGCCGGTTAGGCTCTGCAACTGGTCAATGGCGGCGGCGTAGCTTTCTGCCAAACTGTGATAGATGCACGCCATTACCTGTCCCACACCTTGGGGTACAGGCTGGTTACTCTCTCGGCAAGCCTGTTGAATTTCTGCCACCATGTCCGAAGGTGCCAAAAATCGGGGGTGGTTTACCTCCACCCGACTGGCAAAGTGAGTGTATTTTTTTGCTTCCTCCTCCAACTGGCTGTAGCTCCACTGGCGGTTTCCATGGAAACAAGATTCCTTGCCCTCCACATAGGCAACTCCATTCCACTGCCGCCGTACCGATTGAATCATCCACAGTCCCATAATATTTTTTAAGTAGCGAACCCCTCGGTTATAGCCTCCCTCGTTGGTAAAGTTGGCAGCGCAGCTTTCGGGGGTAGTAATGGGGGAGTTCCGTTCCACTCCCAGCAGGCTCCATGTACCGCTGGAAAGAGAAACCCCATTGCCATCCTTGGCAGGCACTGCCAAAAATGCGCTGGCGGTGTCGTGGGTAGCAGGCAAAACCACTGTGCAGTCAAAGCCCACTTCCCGCTGTACCTCTGGGGTAAAATGACCCACCACAGTGCCCGGCATCTCTAGCTTGCCAAATATGCCACGGGGCAAGCCCAACTGCTCAATAATTTGGTCGTCCCATGTTTTGGTATGGGCGTTTACCAATGCGGTGGAGGTGCCGTTTGTGTATTCGTTCATCATGATTCCCGTCAATCGGTAGTGAAAATATTCGGGAATCATCAACAGCCGGTGGGCGTTTTCTAGCTGTTGGGGCTGTTGCTGTGCCACCGCTGCCAGTTGATATACCGTGTTAAAGGGTTGGTATTGGATGCCCGTCCTCTGGTAGTGTGAGGAAAAATCCAGCCCATACACCTGTTGCAATCGGTCTTTCATCCCTTGGGTGCGGCTGTCACGGTATGCCACAGCCTCCCCCAAAGGGTTGCCCTGTTTATCCACCAGCACAAAATCTACTGCCCATGTATCAATTCCCATGATAGAAGGCAGCTTGCCCTGCTCCTTGCACAACCGCAGCCCTGCAAGAATGTGTTGCCAAAGGGCTTGCAGGTTCCAACAGTCGTGACCGTTTTTGTATTGCTGGATATTGTCAAACCGATAGATTTCCTCTAACACCATGCGACCCTTTTCTATATGCCCCAGAATATGCCTACCACTGGATGCGCCAATGTCAATGGCGAGATGATATGCCATAGCCTTGCCTTCCTTTCTTAGTCCAGCCGGAACACCTGTTCCAGTTGGGGCTGTGCTCCGGTAACAGGGTCCATTTCCAGTTCCAAAATATCTTTCATGTACTGGTTCCATCGGTCTACAATGGGGCTTTGGGCTTGGGTTTGCTGGGCAAAGGCAACCCCTTTTTCACATTCATAATAGCCAAACAGTTGGTTTCCTGTACAAAAAATGCTGTAGTTGCAGATACCAGCCTGTTTCAGCAGTTCCACCATCTCCGGCCAAATTTCCTTGTGGCGGCGAATATATTCCTCTTTGCAGCCTTCTTTGATTCTGCCTGTCCATGCCATACGTTCCATAGGGATTTCCTTCCTGCTCTTGCCCTTGTTTTGGCAAAAGTCTTTTGATACAATACATCTGTAACACAAGGCAACAGATGCCTATATCAGGGAGTATACTGCCCTTTTTGCAAAAACTCCATGGGTTTTATTCGCTGTTTTTTTTGTAAAATTCTACTGAAAGAGGGGGGATTTCCTTTGCTGACTTATAGCCTAGATATGGAGCCCAAAAGCCGATGGCTGCGCACCACCCCCACAGCCACCGCATTGGCACAGCCCTACTACTGCACGGAGGCGGGAATATTTTATGCCAACAAGGGCTTTGCCACAGCACGCAGCCACAAGGAAAGCTATATTTTGTTTTACTCGCTGGAGGGAAAAGGGCTGGTTGAGCAAGGGGACAAACAAATTATTTTGGAGGAAGGGCAGGGGCTACTATTGAATTGCCGCACCCCTCAAAGCTATTGTACCGCTCCCAGTTGTTCCCATTGGTATCACTACTGGGCGCATATTGACGGCATGGGGGTAGCTGCGGCGGCAGAGTTGCTGATTCCCCAAGGGATAGTTCCGGTATCCTTGTCGGCACTGACAGCAGGGGAATGTTTTGAAATGCTGTTGCAGAGGGTAGAGGACGGAAGCACCTTGTCGGTGCTGCAACAAAGTATGGTCATTCACAGTATACTGACCGAAATGTCTGCCCAAACCTTGCAGAACAGCAACACAGCTTCCAACCGTGCTTTGGTACAGCAGGCAGCAGACTATATCAAGGCGAACCACACTGCAAATCTCTCTTTGGATAAACTGGTGGAGGCTGCCCATATTAGCAAGTCTTATTTTTTGCGGTTGTTCCGGCGGTATATGGGTACAACCCCCTATCACTATCTGTTGTGCTGTCGCATTACCCATGCAAAGGAGCTTTTGGTATCCACCGACCTGCCCATTGGCATGATTGGCAGGCAGGTGGGTTTTCCCGATGAGGCAAATTTCTCCACCCGATTTTTACGCATGGCAGGGCAAAGCCCTCTGCAATACCGCAACGCTGCACGACAGGGCAGCAAGGAGGATTTCTAAGGCAGATGTTTCCCGCCTTTTGAAAAAGGCGGCCCAAAACTTTTACATCCCCCGAGATATTATGACACGGTGTCATAATATCTCGGGGGGTTCTGTTGACAAAGTTATTGCAACAAAGAAAAACAGGCAAAAAAACACTAACCGAATCTGTATATCAAAGAGTAAAATACCAAGTAATTTTTTGCCGAAAATGAGAAAAGCCTGTTTCTTTTTTACAGGATGGTATACAATTTCGGTGAGCCAAACAAATTGGAGTTTACAGAAAAAAAGCCCGCTATTATGACACGGTGTCATAATAACGGGCAACAGGGTAAAGGGAAAAATGTTTACAAAGGTTTAGGCGTAGGTGTCAATAGAAGCACCTTTTGGCTGGGGTTTTATAGTATCTATATTCCTAGAGTCATTGTTTTCAAAGACAATGGCGGTGGCAAAGTCATCAGCAGAAGATACCCCCTGTAAATGGGGCTGTTCTACAATGGAAAATTGAAAGGGAAGTGTCTTATCAAAGGAAATCGGTTTTTCCATTTGTAAATCCATATTTATCTTGTCCAGATATTCCTGTCCATGGGCAGCCAGTTCCTGTGCAGAGGGGCGTTCCATGGCTGCAAAGGTTTTTCCGCCAGTGGCTTGGGCAAAATTCTTTTCAATGGAGGAAATCATTTCTTGGATTTTTTGGGAAGCGTTTTCCAGTGCTTCGGCAAGTTTTGCGGGGTCTTTTGGAAGATTGGTCAAGCCCAGAGATTCCGCTGTCATGCTGGAAAGATAGTTTTCTGAAATTTTCTCTGCAAGCCCACCTGTAATGGCATACTCCTTTTCCAAAGCATTTTGATAGAAACCATACATAAAGGAACCTTCAATGGCGTGAGAATAATCCGAGGGCAAACGCTTTAGATAGCCATCTATCTGCCGTTGGGCTTCCTCTGCGCTCATAGAAGGGTCTACCACAGAGCCATCTGCAATGTCCTGCAATTCCTGAATTTTTTGAGCAGTATAATCTGCCTCTGCTTTTAGGTATGCCAGTTGGTTCTGGAAGCTGCCCAAAATTCCACGCTGATACCGCAAGGCGGATTCTGTATGCTCTGCCAAGGTCATGGAGCCTATCATGGGAGAATTTGTATAGTCCAGTGTGGGAACGCTATCCTCTGCCTTTTTGGTATCCTCGGTTTCCTTTTGGCTCTGCTCCAAAAGGGTTTTTGCTCTTTGGCTTAGTTCCACTGTGTCATAGCTTTGTGTTTTGTTAAGGTTAGCGTTGATTTGCTGCACAATCTTCTGAACGTTGTTTTGCGGTGACCGAATGCCCAGCAATGCCCCAGTAGCCGACCTTTGGGAAAAAGCCAGTATGCCTGATGCAAACATAAATTTTCATCCTCTCTCCATTCTGTTTTTTCATATAGATAACAAATGTATTCCATTTTTACCCATACATCTACTTTATCACCCATTTCCTTCAAAATACAATATCCCCTCTATCATTATCGTACATTTTTTTAAATTCCTGCGGCAAAGGGGAGATAGTATGACACCGTGTCATCCTATCTCCCCTTTGCTGTATAAAAGTTTTCGTCCACCTTTTTCAAAAGGTGGAAAAAAACAACAAATTTTGTCAAAAGCCTTGCGTTATAACTTTTTTTCATTTATACTGTAAAAAAATAAAAAGTTATAACTTTTTTACAGATACAGGAGGCAAGCCATGACACGAGTAGACTATGAGGCAATTCGTGCAAAACGCATTGAATTGGACATCACCCAAAAGGATTTGGCAGAGCGCAGCGGCGTAAACGTCAACATTATTAAACAGGTGGAAACCGGACGCAGCAACACCGACGAGGACAACCTACGTGCTATCTGTCAGGTGCTGGATTTGCCATTAGAGCAGGTCTACCACAAAGATTTTCACGACACCCGTGTTATCGCTGTCCTAAACAACAAAGGCGGCTGTGGCAAAACCAGCCTGTGCTGTGGCGTGGGTAGTGCCCTTGCCGAGCAGGGCTATCGGGTTCTTTTGGTGGACTCCGATGCCCAGCGCAACCTTTCCAGTAGCTTTGATATGCCCCGCACCACCCAGCACTTTGGCAAAGCCGTTTTGCAGGAAGAAAGCCTGCTAGACTATATCCAGCCCACCAACTACGCTGGCATTGATATGATTGTAGCAGATGTAAGTATGGGTATGCTGGACATGAACATCTTTACAAAGGTGCACCGTGAAAACATCGTCCGCAGCATTTTACAACCAGTGGTGGACAAGGGCTGGTATGACTACATTTTAATTGATACCAATCCAAACCTTTCCTTGCTGAACTTCAATGTGGTTAACGCCTCGGATTATTGCATTATCCCCGTACAGCCTGCGGGCTTTGATGTGGACGGACTGGGCACCGTGGTGGAGTTTATCCAAGGTGTTGCCAAATACAACCCCAAGCTGAAAATTGCCGGTATTGTTATCAATCGGTTTGACGCCCGTAGCCGCATTATTAGCGAAACCGCTGTAAGCCAACTGCAACAGGTCTATGGAGAATTGCTCTTTGACACAAAAATTCAGGTAGACAGCAAACTTCAAGCCAGCCAGTGGGAAAACGTTCCCGTGTTGGCATACACCAAAAGCCGCATTACCAAGGAATACCGTTCCCTTAGTCGGGAAATTGTAAAACGCTGCGTATAAGGGAGGCAACCACCATGGCACTAAAAACAAAACAGCTTTCTTCTCCTGTGGGGGCGGCGTTGCTTCCTCAACTTATGAGTGAAGTTGCCTTGCCCCAAAAGGGAGCAGAGGAACTACCCATTGATTCCCTTGTACCAGCCACAAAAAGCTGGAACTTTTACGCCCCTTTGCCAGATGATAAAATGCTGGAGCTAATTACTAGCATTGAGGAAAATGGCTTGCTCCATCCCATTGTGGTGTGGCAGCAGCCCGGCAAACCCACCATGGTGCTGAGTGGTCATAACCGACTGGAGGCATTTCGGCGGCTGTATCAGGTAACAGGGCAGGAAAAGTATGCAAAAATCCCCTGTACCATCAAAAAAGACATTACCCCCCAGCAGGCACAGGAAATTGTGGTAGACAGCAACTGGGTACAGCGCACCCTTTCTCCCTCGGAGAAGGCTCGCTCCATCAGTCAAAAATATGCCCTTGCCGGACGAAAAGCAAGGTCTACCAATGGCAATAGTGGTGTTTCTACCTATGATATCATTGCGCAACAGTATGGGCTAAGTGGCCGGCAGATTGCCCGTTATGTCAAGCTGGGCAGCTTGCAGGATGATTTGTTGATTTTGCTGGATGATGGCAAACTAAGCCTTTCCGCCGGAGTAAAATTGGCAGATTTCCCCCCACAGCAACAAAAGCTGGCAGCCAAGTATATTCAGCAGCAGGGCATTACTTCCGCCCAAACCGCTGCCCTCAAAGTGGGCATGGAGGACACCGCCCTAAAAGAGCTGTTTTGTCCTGCCCCTCAACCCCAAAAGCCCAAAACCGTTACCCTTCGGATTGATGTTCCAGAACAGCTGCAACAGGAATTTTTGCAGATGGCAAAAAGCTGGCTGGAAGAAAGAGCAGGTACCTCATGACCAAAAAACAGATTTTGGCATTGCTCAGCGAGCCCGGCAGCAAACAGGAAAACATTGAGGCACTTGCAAAAGAGGATTTGACCAAGATAGAAAAGATTGTTGCCCAGCGGTATCAACCGGAACAGATACAGTCAGCCTTCCAGCGGCTTTCCGATGCCCAGCAAGAAATGATGGACGCCATGAGCCAGACCCAAGAGGGAGCCGAACAAATGCTTGCCCAAGCAACAGCAAAATTTTATGGGGTAATCTGTTCTATTCCCATTGATTTGCTCACCTTCCTCAAGCTGATTTTTTACCTTGCCCGACAAAACGCCTTGCCCAGCCACTGGAACGATAAATTTTCAGGGAGCACTCCTGCCCCAGCACAGGGGCTTATAAGTATTCAGTCAGTGCGGCCCACCAACTATGTCATGCAGGTGGATAATGTATTCCGCAATCTGCCCCAGTTGGAGGGGGAAACCGAAGTATATGTAGGGCGCAAGGGTAGAAAGGAAATCAACACATTGGTTAGCCTTGCTTTGCCCCAACAGTTTGAGCTGGAGGGCATTGGACAGATGGACGCCTATGACAAGGCGGTGTTAAATGGGGTAAATAGCTTGTTGGAAAACGGCACAGCAAATTTCACCATTCCTATGTTGTACCATGCCATGACAGGCAAGGAAAACCCCACAGTGGATGAAGGGCTGTTAAAGGAGCTACAAAGGCGCATTGAGCGCATGCGCCGAACCCTTATCACCATCGACCTTAGCCAAGAAATAAAGGCAAAGTATCTGGACATGGAGATAACCCACCCCAAGGTGGAGGGCTATCTGTTGCCCATGAATTTGATTAGTGCCCGTATCAATGGCAGACCGGTTCGGGTATATCATCTGTTGGATGTGCCCCCCATGCTTGCCTATGCCAAGCTGAAACGGCAGCTTGCCACAGTGCCATTGTCCTTGCTCAATGCGCCATTGAACAACAATGCAACCACCATTCCCCTAAAAAACTACCTCATTGCTCGCTGCGAGAGTATGCGCAACAGCAACAACCGCATTAAAAGCAATAAGATTTTGTTTTCTGCCATTTATGAGGAACTGGGGGAGCAGGAGGCAGGCAAGGTGCGGAAAAAGCGCATTCGGGATTATACACAGGTTATTTTAGACCACATGATTGACCAAAAATATATTAAGGGATACACCCTTACCAAAAGTGGCCGCACCATTGATGGCATAGAAGTAAAGCTAAAATAGGGTTTGCCCAAAGGCTCTGCCTTTGGAATCCGCCACCTTTTGAAAAAGGTGGACGAAAACTTTTTAATGACAAAGGGGAGATATTATGACACCGTGTCATAATATCTCCCCTTTGGTTTGAGAAAAAATAATAAAATGGGCTAACCGAAATTGTATACCATGGGATGATTTTTATAGTAGCATTTTGGAAAAATAGGGTTGTTTTTGAGAAAAAAGGAATGGTTTTTGAAAATTTGGTATACAGTTTCGGTGAGTGCTGCAATTTGGGGAACGGGCTATCTAGGGGGCAGTGTTTGGCAAAAACGGCGGATAAGCTGCAAGCCCACCTTTCCACTTTTTTCTGGGTGGAACTGGGTAGCAAAGAGGTTATCTTTTGCCACGGCTGCGCAGATTTTATGGCCGCCATAGAGATAAAAGGCGGCAACATGGCTGGTATCTTTGGGAACTGCATGGTAGCTGTGTACAAAGTAATATTCCCCTTGTGCAGGTTGCTGGGGCAGCAACTCTCCAAAGCCGGGGGCAGGGCAAGGAGTTATAGAATGCCAACCGATGCTAGGCACGGCAAGAGGGTTTCCCTCGGTGTCGGTGGGGGGCAGGGGTTCCACCTTGCCTGTCAGCAAGCCTAGACCCTTTTGTTTTCCTCCCTCTGCGCTTTCTTCAAAAAACATCTGCAACCCCAAACAAATGCCAAAAATGGCAGTGCCTTGGGCAGCTTTCTCGCAGATAGCAGCGGAAAGCCCTTTCTGGTGCAGCAGTGCCATGCTGTCATCAAAAGCACCTACCCCCGGCAACACCAAAGCCTTTGCCGCAAGAATTTCTTCAGCAGTTTGGGCATAGTTCACCCTATTGCCCCAGTATTCAAAGCCTCGCTGCACACTAAGAAGATTGCTTCTTCCATAGTCTACAATGGTGATTATATGTCCCATGGTCTCACCTCCACACCACAAGAAATCAGTTGTTGTTTTAGGCTAGGTACAGTAGCTTTTTGGTAGTGGAGAACGCTCCCCACTGCTACCGCCTCTGCCCCTAGATGGGCAGCCGAGGCAATGTCCTCCCATTGCCCAACCCCTCCGGCGGCAATCATAGGCAACGAGGTGGCTTGCCGGACGGCAGCAATCAACTCTTTGTCCATTCCTTTTTGTCTGCCCTCTTGGTCTACACTGGTCACCAAAATTTCTCCCACTCCCAGAGATTCCGCCTGCCGAATCCATTCCAGCGCATCCTTTCCCGAATGCTCACGGCCGTTGTCATAATATGCCTCCCAGCCTTGCTGGTGGCGTTTTGCCTGCACACTTAGCACCACGCATTGACTGCCAAAGGCGTGGGCAATCTCCCCCAGCAAACGAGGGTTTTGCAGTGCGGCGGTATTGATGGCGGCTTTGTCTCCTCCTGCCTTTAGCACTGCCCCCACATCCTCCACACTGCGCAAACCGCCCCCCACGGTAATGGGGATAAAAATATCCTCGGTGGTTTTTAGTAAAATATCCTGCAAGTTGTTTCTTCCATACAAACTTGCAACGGTGTCCAAATACAGAATTTCATCAATGCCTTGGTCATAGTAGGTTTTTGCAAAGGTGTGGGGATTACCCAGTTTTCGCAAGCCTTCATATTGAATCCCTTTCACAAGACACTGGCTTTTTATATCCAGCCTTGCCACCAGTCGAAGTTTTCGGCTCATTGTTCTCCTCCTTGTGTGGGTGCCCCATAGTGGCATAGGCTTTCCCCTTCAAAGGGGGTATGGCGCAAGCTCCAAAGACCATTTTCGTACTGCCAAATATGGGGAGAACGGAACCGGTCGGCAAGGTGCATAAAGTATTCCAAATCCATTTTTGGCTGTTCAAAGCAGGCGGAAGCCTTTCCAAACTTGGGTTCATCCACCGAGATATAGTCAAAAAATTCCTTGGCAAACCGATGGGGGAATTCTCCATCAAACTTTTTGCAAAGCAGTTTTGCTTCCTCTAAATCAATTTCTCCATTGCGGATTTCTTGGGCGGCATCATAGGTACAACGACCAATACCATATTTAATATAGGTGGTGTAATAGAAAAAGTCATCCACTTTATCATCAATGGAATTGTATTTAGAATAGGTTCCGGCGGTGCGCTCTGGGCTGGGAATAAATCCCCCATGTTCCACGCTGTAATAGTAGGCACCTTGGGGATGCCATTTTTCATAGTAGCCCATGTAATGGACTTGGATGTTATTTTTCTCTAAGTCGCTGGTTTCGCAGGGTAAATAGATAGCAAGGTCGGCTTTGTCTATCCCAAAATCCTCCTCTAGCTGCCGTAGAGAAACACCACCTAAATAAATGTTGTCAAAATCGTTGGTAGCAAAAAAATGTTGGTCACGTAGGGCACTGTCATTATCGGCAATGGGGTTGCCAAATTCCGCTTCGTTTTCCCCGTAAAACACCAAAGGAATACCAAACTTGGCGGCAATTTTTGGGGCAAGCTGCTTTTGTCCCAAAATAAAGGGTTGGAAGGGATGGAACAAGGTTTCTGTTGCCAAACGGGTCAACAGCCGATGGGTAATTCCGTTGGGGGTGCACAGATAATTGTCAAAACCGGCGTGAATCCATGCCTGAAAATTCTGAAAGCCCCAAGGGGTATAGATATGAGGTGCCCATGTGACTGTTAGGGGGTGCATTCCATATTTATATTTAAGAAGGTGGGCGGCATAAAAACTGTCCTTGCCGCCGCTGCCCGGTACTAGGCAATCATAGCTGCCATCGGTTTTGCGGTATTGGTCGCATAGCTCTCGCAGTTGTTGTTCTCGCTCTGCCCAGTCGATGGCATCGGTTTTGTTGTGGCAGGCGTGACAGGCATCACAGACACCATCCGACTGAATGACCATGGTTTTTTTCAGAGAATGGGCTGTGTGCTGGAACTCATAGCAGCTATTGGGCTTTTGGTTGCTCATTACACACTCTTTGCAAAATTGCACCTTTTGGGGCAAGCCAAAAAAAGTTTCTCGTTGTTCGGGGGGAATGTCTTTGTGGTATTTGCTGTAATCAATCTCTACATATCGGGGAAATGGTTTCATGGTTGGAACACTCCTTTTTTATAAAAATAAAAAAACAGACAAGGACACCGTTGCACAAAGAAAACATCTGTGCAGGCGTCTTTGCCTGTTTTGGGTTGTAGGGTTTATGGTTCAAATTCTGCCACAATTTTTGCGGCTACTTCGCCTATGGACTCCCGTTCATCCATGGCCCGTTTTTCAATAAGCCGATGGGCTTGGGCTTCGGTCAACTGCTGATACCGTGCCAAACAACATTTGGCTTGGGTTAGGATTCTTGCTTCCTCCAGCCGTTTTTTCAGTCGCTTGTTTTCCTCCCGCAGGGCATTGGTTCGGTATCGTCCGGTACGAATCAACCCCATGGAAAAGGAAAGCAACTGCCGGTTTAGGGGCTTTGTTAGCACAAACACACCATACTTTTCCACCCCCGCTGCAAGCTGTTCCCGTTGGGCAGCGTTGCACAACAGCACCGCCTCACAGCCCAGTTGCAACGCCTTTTGCGCCAAATCCTTGCCAAATTCATCGGGTAAGGGGGCGTTGATGATAACACAGTCAAAGGCAGTTTGCAGCAACAGCCGACGGGCTTCCCCCGCACTTTGGCAGCATTGCACCCGATTGCTTTGGGCGGCAAGGCAGGCTTTTAGAGAATCGTGGTGCTGTTTTGCCCCCACAAGTAAAATAGAAAGCACCTTGCATCACCCCTTTTTTGCCATTAAATCCGTTCAAAATATTGTGCCATTTCGTATTGATAGGGGTCGGCAATGGCTTCTTCTGTGGCGGCTTCCTGTTCTTTATAGGTAAGGTAGTTGTGCAACAGCTTGGGGGGCAAAACCCTTTGCAAAAATTCGCTGTCCTTGGCAACTACCACAGCCTTTGCCAAATCGGTGGGCAGGCTGTCCAATCCGCTGGCATTAGTATAGGAATTTTCTTGGAAGGCTTGGGGAGGCTTTACCCCTTGGGCAATGCCCTCCATACCGGCATACAGCAATAGGGTTGTGAGCAGATAGAGGTTGCAGGCAGGGTCAGGGCTGCGCAGCTCCATGCGTGCTTCGCTGCCTGTGGCTGCCGGCACCCGAATAAGGGAGGAGCGATTCTGCTTTGACCAGTTTATCACTGCTGGTGCCTCACATTTGCCAAACCGCAAATAGGAGCAGGGCAGGGGATTGGCAAAGACGGTAATTTCTCCAATCCTCTGCAAAATTCCCCCCAAAAAGCTGGCAGCCTTGGGGTTGTCCTCAAAATGGGCAAAAAGGTTTTCTCCATTTTTCAGCACCGAAAGATTGATGTGCAGTCCACTTCCTGCGGCATGGGGCAAGGGCTTGGGCAAAAAGGAGGCAAACAATCCATTTTGGGCAGAAATTGCCTTGACTGCCGCATGCAAGGTGTAAAAATTATCCACAGCCAACAGAGGGGAACAACATTGGATGTCAATTTCGTTTTGTCCTGGGCCATGCTCGTGGTGGCTGCGCTCTGGCTTTACCCCCATTTCCTCCAGTGTCAGGCAGATGTCACGGCGCACATTCTCCCCTCTGTCCAGTGGGGAAACATCAAAATAGCCCGCCTTGTCAAAGGGAGTTGTGGTGGGATTGCCCTTTTCGTCGGTTTCAAAGAGATAAAACTCACACTCCGGCCCCAACAAAAAGCTGTATCCTTGGTCGGTTGCCTTTTGCTGTGCCTGCTTGAGTAGATAGCGGCCATCCCCCTCAAAGGGGCGGCCATCGGGGTAGCGAATGTTGCAGAACAGCCTGCCTACACACCCTTCCGAGGGACGCCATGGCAACAGGGCAAAGGTGGATAAATCGGGAAACAACAGCAAGTCCGATTCCTCCACATTGGAAAACCCCGCAATGGCAGAGGCATCGAAGGAAATACCCTTTTCTACCGCATGGGGCAAACGGCTTGCCAGAATAGCAATATTTTTTTGTACGCCAAAAATATCGCAAAAGACCAAACGGATGAATTTTACATCATAATCTTCAATGGTTTCCAATAATTTTGTCAACTGGGGCAAAGGAATGCACCTCCTTTATTGGTTGGGATATTGCTTGCGAAATAGGGCAGCCTCCACAAAGCCGCAAAACAGAGGATGGGCACGGTTGGGCCGGCTTTTGAATTCGGGGTGATACTGCACCGCAACAAAGAAGGGATGGTTGGGATATTCCACCGCCTCTACCAGTCTGCCATCGGGAGAAGTGCCGCTTATCCTCAGACCGCCTTGCTCCAATGGCTGCCGAAAGGCATTGTTCACCTCATAACGGTGGCGGTGACGCTCCAAAATTTGCTTTTCTCCATAAAGCCGTTGCAAAAAGCTGTGTTCTGCCAAACAGCAGGGATAAGCACCCAGCCGCATGGTGCCCCCTTTGGGGATTTCTCCCTTTTGGTCGGGCATAAAATCAATGACACCGTAGGGTGTGTTGGGGTCAAATTCACAGGAGTTTGCTCCTGCCATGCCACACAAATGCCGAGCCGCCTCAATCACAGCAATTTGCATTCCCAAACAGATGCCAAAATAGGGAATTTGATGGGTTCGGGCATATTCTGCCGCCAAAATCATCCCCTCTATGCCCCGTTCCCCAAAGCCGCCGGGAACCAAAATGCCGGTTACATCCCCCAAATACTGTTGGAGATTGTCGGCGGTAAGCTGTTGGGAATCCACCCATTTGATGGTTACGCTGGCATTGTTTTGGTATCCACCATGGTGCAACGCCTCCACAATGGAGAGGTAAGCATCATGCAGCTCTACATATTTGCCCACAATGGCGATGGTCACCTGTTGTTCTAAAGTCTGTACCCGTTCACAAAGCTGTTGCCATTCGGTTAAATCCGGGGGGGAAACAGAAAACCCAAATCTTTGACAAACAAGTTGGTCTAATTTTGCTTCATGAAGCATCAAAGGAACCTGATAAAGGCTGTCCAAGGTGCGGTTTTCGATAACACAATCGCTATCCACATTACAGAAAGCTGCAATTTTTTGCAGGATTCCTTCTTCCAATGGCTCATCACAACGGGCAATAATAACATCAGGCATAATGCCGGTGCTTTGTAACTGGTGTACCGAATGTTGTGCAGGCTTGGTTTTGTGCTCGCCGGAACACTTTAGATAGGGCACCAGTACTACATGAATAAACAGGCAGTTCTCCCGCCCCAACTCTCGGCTTATCTGGCGAATGGCCTCCAAAAAGGGCTGGCTTTCAATATCTCCCACAGTACCACCAATTTCGGTAATAACAATATCTGCTTGTGTGTAGGCGGCAATGCCATATACAGTGCTTTTGATTTCATTGGTAATGTGAGGGATAATCTGCACGGTGCCTCCCAGATATTCTCCCGCCCGTTCCTTTTGCAGTACATTCCAAAAGGCTCGGCCACTGGTGAGGTTGGACATTTTGTTTAAGTCCTCGTCAATAAAGCGTTCATAGTGGCCCAAATCTAGGTCGGTTTCTGCTCCGTCATCGGTAACAAATACTTCTCCATGTTGGTATGGGCTCATTGTACCCGGGTCCACGTTGATATAGGGGTCTAGCTTTTGGGCTGCCACCTTTAGCCCCCTCTGTTTTAACAGCCGCCCCAAACTGGCAGCACTGATTCCCTTTCCCAAACCGGAAACCACGCCTCCAGTAACAAAAATATGTTTGCTTGCCAAAAAAATCCCTCCCGTTTGTCTGTTGCACATAAAAAAGGGGTTCATCAAATACCGACAGCAACGCCGGTACTTGACGAACCCCATTGTTCTTCAATGGAGCTATTATAGTATGTTCACAATCAAATGTCAATAAACTTTTTGCAAAGTTACACCGAAAACAGCAAGGCTGCATAATCGGGGTAGGGCAGATATTGCCGAGGCAAAACCGCTTCTGCTTGGTCGGCAACCTGGCGCAGAGCTGCCATATCCTGCAAAATGACTTCTTGGTAATAGGTTGCCTGTGGCAGTTCCTCTTGTATCTGCTCTGCCTTGGCAATATGCTCTGCAAGCTGTTGCAACCCTGTGTAGATGCCTTGGGTTAAGGTGTTGATGTGTGTCAAGGCTTGTTCCTCTCCGGTGCAGCAAGGGGAGTCCAACACAGCCTTTTTGCCCTGAATTGCCTCTACAAGCTGATGGGTGTATTGATGTACCGCCGGCAAAAACTCCTGCCGCAGCATACATTCCATGGTTTTTGCCTCCACATGAATGGTTTTGCTGTATCCCTCCAGCAAAATCACATACCGAGAAAGAACCTCTTGCCGTGTAAAAATTCCATGGCGAGTAAATAGCTGGATATTTTTTTCCTCAATAAAACGGGGCAAAGCCTCTGGAGTGGTTCTCAGATTGTACAAGCCACGCCGCTGGGCCTCCTCCACCCATTCTTGGGTATAGCCGTTGCCGTTGAAAATGACCCGTTTGTGTTTGGCAAGGGTGGAACGCAGCAGAGCATATACAGCTTGCTGCATTTCCTCTGGTGGAACCTCCTTCAACTGGAGATAGAACTGTCGCAGCACCTCCGCCACAGCGGTGTTTAGTACAATGTTGGGGCCAGAGACCGAAAGCTCCGAACCGGGCATACGGAATTCAAACTTATTGCCTGTAAAGGCAAAGGGGGATGTGCGGTTGCGGTCGGTGCTGTCCTTGAAAAAGGAGGGGATAACCGAAGCCCCCATTTCCATGGGAACAGCCTCTTTTTTGGCAAGGAAGGTGCCCTTTTCGATGGAGTCCAGCACCTCGGTCAATTCCTCGCCCAAAAAGATGGACACAATGGCAGGGGGAGCCTCATTGGCACCCAAACGATGGTCATTTCCCGCAGTTGCCACCGAAACACGCAACAGGTCGGCATAATCGTCCACCGCCTGAATGACCGCCACCAAAAATACCAAAAATTGAATGTTTTCCGAAGGGGTAGAGCCGGGATAAAGAAGATTGACCCCTGTGTCGGTAATCATAGACCAGTTGTTGTGCTTGCCGCTGCCGTTGATTCCTGCAAAGGGCTTTTCGTGGAGCAGACAAACCAGACCATGGCTGTCGGCAACCTTTTTCATCATCTCCATGGTAAGCTGGTTGTGGTCTACCGCAATGTTGGCAGTGTCAAACACAGGGGCAAGCTCGTGTTGAGCGGGGGCAACCTCGTTGTGTTTGGTTTTGGCAGGCACTCCCAGTTTCCAAAGTTCCTCGTCCAGTTGGTGCATATAGGCAGATACACGAGATTTTAAGGTACCAAAGTAGTGGTCTTCCATCTCCTGCCCTTTGGGAGCCATTGCCCCTAACAAGGTGCGTCCGGTAAAAATTAGGTCTTTCCGTTTGGCATACAGTTCCTTGTCTACTAAAAAGTATTCCTGCTCTGGGCCAATGGTGGTAGAAACGCTTTTTACCTCCCGTTGCCCCAGTAAGTGCAGAATTTGGGTGGCATAATGGCTAAGGGTTTCCATAGAGCGCAGCAAGGGGGTTTTTTTGTCCAATGCCTCACCACTGTAAGAACAAAAGGCAGTGGGAATGTATAAAGTGCCATCCTTGACAAAGGCGGGGGAAGTGGGGTCCCAAGCAGTATAGCCCCTTGCCTCAAAGGTGGCACGCAACCCACCAGATGGAAAGCTGGAGGCATCGGGTTCGCCCTTAATCAACTCCTTGCCAGAAAAATCCATAATCACTTCCCCATGCCCAATGGGGGTGAGAAAACTGTCGTGCTTTTCGGCGGTGTAGCCGGTCATGGGCTGGAACCAGTGGGTATAGTGGGTGGCACCTTGCTCGATGGCCCATTCTTTCATGGCAACTGCCACAGCGTTGGCAACCTCCAGCCCTAAGGGAAGGTTTTGGTCAATGGTTTTTCGCAGTGCCTTGTATACATCCTTTGGCAGTTTTTCCCGCATAATGCGGTCACCAAATACCAAACTGCCATATAACTCTGGAACTTTCTTCAACATAACAAGATTTCTCCTTTCCTCAGGGGGAAACATCTCCCAGACAAACAAAAAAGGCACTTCGAGTATTTTCACTCGAAGCACCTTTGCTCCATGTCTGTGTAGTATACTCTTTTTTTGGCAGTTGTCAACTGTTTGTTTGGCAGCAAAGGGCAGCAGAACGGGCAACAAACCGATGGCAAAGGTGTTTGCCTTTAAAGTAATTTTAAGGCAAGGTTTCCGGCAAATCGCAAGAAAAGGGGCTTGTATAGGGGCAAAGTTTTGTGATTTTCACGATTTTTTCAAAAAGGCTTTGCAAATTATCTCAAAATAGCGTATAGTGGAGTACACACAAAAAACATACAGCAATTGACAAAGGCGTCAAGGAGTTCTGCCCAGCTAGGGCAGTCCTTTGGCGTCTTTTTTTCGTTGGCTATACCCAGAAGGAGGAATATTCCATGGAACAGCAAAACACCCTATACCATCCATCTTTTGAACACGACAACTGCGGAATTGGAGCAGTTGTACATATAGACGGCAGCCAAAGCCATGGAGTAGTGGACGATGCCCTAAAAATTGTGGAAGGGCTGGAACATCGTGCCGGTAAAGATGCCGACGGACAAACAGGGGACGGAGTAGGCATTTTAACACAAATTCCCCATGGCTTTTTTAGCAAGGTGGCAAAACGGCAGGGCATTGCATTGGGCGAAAAGGGACAATATGCCGTGGGTATGTTCTTTTTTTCTCAGGACAAAGCCCAGCAAGACCAAGCCAAACAGCAGTTTGAAACCTTGGCACAATGCTCATGTGCCATAAAGTAACATAAAAAATTAAAAGATAGACAACCCACTATTCCAAAATACAAAAACAACAATAGATAAAACCGTATCTTTAATGTATAATAAATAGCAAATTCGCTGATACCGTTAATGGTAAATACTTCCTAAATGTATATGGGGTGTTCCACCTTTAACTACTATATATTGTATGTAAAAGAATTTTGACAAGAATATTTAGTTGATGTAAAGCAATTTTGATAGACAATCAATTCAAAAAATGTGATAGTGTTTACGAAAGGAGGAAAAGTGTTATGGAGATAGGCGTCAAGCTAAAACAGGCAAGAGTAAAGGCGGGATTAACTCAAGAGTGTGTGGCGGAGAAAATACAAGTTTCCCGTCAAACCATATCAAACTGGGAAAACGAAAAATCATTTCCTGATATTGTGAGTGTAATCAAACTGAGTAACTTGTATGATATTAGCCTTGACAGACTTTTGAAAGAGGATACAGAAATGATAGAACATTTGGAGAAAAGCACAAACACTGTAAAGAGTAATCAAAAACTGATTTTAGCAATCGCCATAAATATTTTGATTCTCATTTTGTTTACATTGTTTAATGGACTAATAGTAAAAAATAACTATTTGATTATGGGAGGTTCATCTCTCAGTATTATCTCGACTTGTATGGTATTTTATCAGATAATAAAAAAACTTTAGGAGGAATTAGTAATGATAGTTTTAGCAACTACTTTTGTATTTATGGTTTTATTAGGTGCATTTACTTTTATTTATCAACTTTTCAGATTAGTAGCTCTTGATGCAGAAAGCAGAGGATTGAAACACCCTAATTTTTGGGGTATTTTTTCACTTAGTGGAAATGGCGGTGGTGGTCTTTTATTATACCTAATCGGTAGAAATAAGTATCCCTCTAATATGACGGATAGTTCAAGAAGAGAATTTGACTCTCGAAAAAAAAGAGTCGGTTTGGCGTTAAGTTTCATTGCCATAGGAACAATCGGATTGATTTATATTTCCCTATTTGGTAATCTTTAAAATCAAATTGCGCGGAAAAGATTAGTGAATATTATATAGCAAAGCCAGCCGAGCCAGCCAACGGTCAAGATGAACGCCGCGTACCGCGCCGCCGTTGACAGCCCCGCCCGTCTTTGCAGGAGGGTAATCAAGGGGCGACAGCAAAAGTGCTGCCGCCCCCTATGATTATAAAGCAGCCTGTCAACCATGCACAAGCCTTTGAGGAAAGGGGGAATTGACCTTGCCCTCTTTGGGAAGGCACAAGGCAAAAAAGGGGGGCGAACAGCACCGCTATACCCCCGAAACCATCCACCTTTTGCAGCAATCTACCCGACAGAAAGATTATGGTCTGTTTAAACAATATACCCAGCAGGTAGACAGCCAACACACCGGCTATCTTCGCAGCCTGTTGGAGTTCAACTACCCAGAACAGGGCATCCCTTTGGAGCAGGTGGAACCTGTGGAAAGCATTGTAAAACGCTTTAAAACAGGGGCAATGTCCTACGGCTCTATCTCGCAGGAAGCCCATGAAGCATTGGCCATTGCCATGAATCGGCTGGGGGGCAAATCCAACAGCGGAGAGGGTGGAGAGCAAAGGGAACGCATGGCAGACACCAACCCCCAACACTGCCGCAACTCTGCCATTAAACAGGTGGCAAGCGGACGATTTGGGGTAACCAGTGAATATCTTGTCAGTGCACAGGAATTACAGATAAAAATAGCACAGGGAGCAAAGCCGGGGGAAGGTGGGCACCTTCCGGGCAAAAAGGTCTACCCATGGATTGCCGAAACACGCCGTTCCACCCCCGGCGTCAGCCTGATTTCTCCCCCGCCCCACCACGATATTTATTCCATCGAGGACTTAGCACAACTGATTTATGACCTCAAAAACGCCAATACCAAAGCTGATATTTCGGTCAAGCTAGTGTCTGAGGCAGGAGTAGGCACCATTGCCGCCGGTGTGGCAAAGGCAGGGGCAACAACGGTTTTGGTGTCTGGCTATGATGGGGGAACCGGTGCCGCACCTATTAGCTCTATTCATCATGCTGGATTGCCTTGGGAGTTGGGGCTAGCCGAAGCCCATCAAACCTTGCTGCAAAATGGCTTGCGCCAACAGGTACGGCTGGAAACCGATGGCAAGCTGATGAGTGGGCGAGATGTTGCCATTGCTGCCCTTTTGGGAGCTGAGGAATTTGGATTTGCCACTGCTCCTCTGGTGACTTTAGGGTGTGATATGCTTCGTGTATGCAGTTTGGACACCTGCCCCAAAGGCATTGCTACCCAAAATCCCCAGTTGCGTAAAAAATTTGCAGGTAAGCCGGAGTATGTGGAAATGTTTATGCTGTTCGTTGCCGAGGAGCTGCGAGAATATATGGCAATGCTAGGCATTGCAACGGTGGATGAAATGGTGGGCCGTGTAGACCTACTAAAGCAAAAGCGCAATAGCCCATTGGATTTGTCGGGCTTGTTAGCCGCCAGCAGCAAGCCTTGCACATTCTCCCCCGAAAAGGCGTATGATTTTGGGCTGGAAAACACCAAAGATTTTCAATTACTGCAAACCAGCAAACCTTTACAGCAAGCCATAGAAAGGGCTATCCCCTGCCGACTGCAACAGCACCTGACCAACACCGACCGAGCCTTTGGTACACAAATTGGCGAGCAGGTGACACGGCGGCATCCCGATGGCTTGCCCCACGACACCATCCACATCCATTGCACAGGGGCAGCCGGTCAGAGCTTTGGCGCATTCTTGCCCCATGGAATAACCTTGGCTTTGGAGGGAGATGCCAACGATTATTTTGGCAAAGGGCTTTCTGGAGGCAAATTGACCATTTCCTTGCCAGCCAATGCAAGCTATGCCGCTGATGACAATATTGTGGTGGGAAATGTGGCACTGTATGGCGCAACCTCTGGAGAAGCCTATATCAACGGAGTTGCCGGAGAACGCTTTTGTGTGCGAAATTCCGGTGCAGTGGCTGTAGTGGAAGGCGTTGGGGAACATGGCTGTGAGTATATGACAGGGGGCTGTGTGGTGGTTTTGGGAAGTACAGGCAAAAACTTTGCCGCAGGCATGAGCGGTGGCATAGCCTTTGTATTTGACCCCCAAAACCAACTATACAAAACCCTGAATCATGAATTGGTAAGTATGGAGCAGCCAAGCTGGAAGGATGCCGAAACCCTGCAAGAACTGCTGCAAAACCATGTAAAAGAAACAAATTCCCCTAAAGCAAAAGAAATCTTGCAAAACTTCTCCCATTCCTTGCTCCAATTTAAAAAAGTTATCCCATTTGAATACAAAGCTATTTTGCAACAGACACAGACTGTTTAACTAAAAAATATCAGTTTAATCAGCAAAAAGGCTTGCTACCTGTGAGGGCAGCAAGCCTTTTCATTTTGCCTCAATTCTGTGGTTATCCCAAGGATGCAAATAACCATCTGGTTTTATTATTTTATATAATAGACAAATTGTGGTGTGTTTTTATATAAAAAACAGCAACCCATAGAAAGTTTTTACAAAAAAAATTATACAAAGAGATAAAATGCAGTAAAAAAATGGTGTAAGATTGCAATATTCCGCAAAACAGGATATAATTAAGGGAATGTCACAATATAGTAAGTTGTTATTGCGATTGTGTATTTTTTGACCTCCTAATAAAAAGGTATACAATGCCTACAAATAAGAGTGTCAAAGTATTTTATAGATGATAAGATAGAAACAGCAACAACCAGATACATAGGAGAGAATATAATGGATAATTTGCGTCGCAGTACCGTGTTACGATTGGTGAAGGTACTGAATGCAGTTTTGGTAACCATTCCTTTTGGAGTGTGTTGGTATATGGCTTATGCACAAAATTTGGCAGAACCTTTTTTCCGAAAGGGAAACTGGCTAATAATTGCTTTGTTTTTTGTGCTTTACATTACCTATGGAAGAATTTATGAGGCTTTTCGTGTGTCGTTAAGCCGAATTTCTGAGTTAATCGGTTCCCAACTACTTGCTTTGTTGATTTCGGACGGCATCATTTATGCAATTACTTGGCTTTTAATGAAAACCTTCCCCCCAGTGCTGCCTTTGCTTGGTACATTTGTTGTCCAACTGCTGCTGGCATCTCTGTGGTGTGTTACTGCACATAAATGGTACTTTCGTACCCATAAAGCGAAAAAAACCGCTGTTATTTATGACATGCTGGAAGGCTTGGAACAGCTAATTTCGGAATATGGCCTAGAGGCAAAGTTTAACGTTACCAGCATTGCTGGCATTACAGCGGCTTTGGATAACCAATTAAAAATATTGGATGGAGTGGATGTAGTGTTTTTGTGTGGCATCCATTCCCGTGAGCGTAATATCATTTTAAAACAGTGTGTGGCAAGAGGTATACAGGTGTATCTTATCCCCCGTATAGGTGATGTGCTTATGAGCAGCGCAGAGAGAATGCACATGTTCCATCTGCCCATGCTGCGGGTAAAACGCTATGACCCAAACCCAGAATACCTTTTTGTAAAGCGTGCCTTTGACATTGTAGTGTCGGGCTTGGCATTGCTGGTGTTCTCCCCTGTGATGTTGGTAGTGGGAATTGCCATCAAAGCAACCGACGGCGGCCCAGCTTTTTACAAACAGTGTCGCCTAACCAAGGACGGCAAAAAGTTTGATGTGCTGAAGTTCCGCAGTATGCGAGTGGATGCAGAAAAGGACGGCGTGGCTCGTCTTTCCACCGGAGAAAAGGACGACCGTATTACCCCCATCGGCCGGTTTATCCGCAAATGCCGACTGGACGAGCTGCCCCAGCTTATCAATATTTTTAAGGGTGAAATGACCATTGTAGGCCCTCGGCCTGAGCGTCCCGAAATTGCCGCCCAATATGAAAAGGATTTGCCAGAGTTTGCACTGCGGTTGCAGGCAAAAGCCGGCCTAACTGGTTATGCCCAGGTGTACGGCAAGTATAATACCACCCCTTACGACAAATTGCAAATGGATTTGATGTACATTGCAAATCCCAGCTTTACCGAGGACTTAAAAATTATGTTTGCCACTGTAAAGATTCTTTTTGTGCCTGATAGCACTGAAGGCGTAGCACAAGGGCAAACAACAGCAACCAAAACAACAGTGCAATCCAATAATCTTTGAGGAAGAAGCAAATGATGTTAGTTAGTGTAATTATGCCTGCATTTAATGCAGAAAAATACATTATACAAGCAATAGAATCTGTTCAAAAGCAAACATATGAAAATTGGGAATTGTTAATCATTGATGATGGTTCCACAGATAAAACCTGTGAGTTGGTAAATCAAAAAGCACTGGAAGATAGTAGAATATGTTTGCATAAAAACCCTGAAAATAAAGGGGTTTCCTACACACGAAATAGAGGCGTTCAGCTTGCAAAGGGAGAATGGATAGCTTTCTTGGATAGTGATGATATGTGGCAGCCAGAAAAGCTACAAAAACAAATAGACTTAGCTGCCAACAAAAAAGACAGTGCGTTAATATTTACAGCAACTGCCTTTATGAATGAACAAGGAGAACCTGCCAAATATATTCTCCATGTTCCCTATAAAATCACTTACTGGCAGTTATTGAAGCAAAACATTATTTCCTGCTCTTCAGTATTTGTCAAAAAAGAATGTATGCGTGATGTAAAGATGCCAGGCGACCAAATGCACGAGGATTTTGCTGCATGGTTGCAGATATTGAAAAAAATTCCCTGTGCATATGGAATTGATGAACCTCTATTAAACTATCGCATATCCAGCGGCACAAAATCAAGCAATAAAATAAAAGCCTTTAAAATGACAATGCGAGTTTATAAGTATATTGGCTTAAATATTTTTGAAAGAATGTATTATATGTGCTGGTATGTCTTTAAAAACTTGTTAAAGTATGCACAAATAAAAATTGGGCAGATAAATGTTTAGGATGTGATTTTGTGAAGGTGGAAGTTTTGTTGTCCTGTATGAATCAGGCTGACTATTCTATTTTGGACAAAACGAATATTAGCACCGATGCGGTAATAGTAAATCAATGTGATATTGATAATGTAGTGGAATTTGATTACAAGGGTTCTAAGGTAATTTGGTGTAATTCTACCCAAAGAGGAATTTCTCGAAGCAGAAATTTGGCTTTGCAGTATGCAAGTCATGATATTTGCCTGTTGGTGGATGACGATGAAATTTTAGTTGAAGGATATGAGCGTATAATCACCAATTCTTTTGAAACAGTAAAACAAGCAGACTTGATTTTTTTTAATCTCCATCCATCAAACCCAAAACAAAAGTGGTATGTGAATACAGAGCAAAAGGAATTATCATTTTACAATATTATGCGATATGGTGCGCCACGAGCAGCATTCAGAAGAGAAAAAATTGTAGGTAAAATCCAATTTAATGAGTCATTTGGTCCTGGTACCAAATTTTACTCGGGAGAAGATAGCTTGTTCTTTGTTGATGTATTGAAAAAAGGATTGAAGGCATACACCTCTCCCGAATATTTGGCAAACATTGAGGATGGAGATTCCACATGGTTTACTGGATATACAGAACAATATTTTATAACAAAAGGGGCAGTATTCACACAAATGTCTAAAAAATATTCGCTGCCTCTTATTTTGCAATATATACTGCGTTATTCTAAACATACAACTAATATAGGTTTTTTCAAAGCCTATTCTGCCATGTTAGAGGGAAGACGGGCAGTGATGCAAGGAAAAATATAAAAGAGCAATAAATAGGTGAAAAAGATGTTGTTATTAAGCATTTTCATATATATTTTTATGCCTTTTTTTATGGGGCTAAATAGCATATATCTGCTGTCTTTATGTTATGTAGTCAAGGCGGCTATAGACGTAAATTATAGAAATATATTAGTGAGTAGAACAGTGACAAAGGAAGTGTTTAGGCTGTTTTTAGCAGTAATTCCAGCACTGATTTTAGCTATGCTTGTTTTACTCATTAACGGAACACGGGATGTATCTTTTATCCTCCCTTTAATCAATCAGTTGTATAAGCTATTAGTTGGCCTTTTTGTGTATGCGCATTTTTTACAAAAAAAGAAAAGTGCAATTGTCTATTGCATATATGCTTTTGCTGTTCAAGCTGTAATGCAAACAGTAAGTTTCTTTTCTTCCAATATCAACACATTTTTCAATATGTTTCGAGACCCATATGCTATTGAGATAGGAACACTATATTATGGCGGCTATCGTGGTCTGGTTGTAGGGGCTGCAAGTTTTTTTTCAGTTTCTGCCGCCTATGCACTTATCTTTGTGATTGTGGCTGAATATTGGGATAAGATAAATATTAGCAAATATATTAAGTTGTTAGTTTTGGCAGTTATGTGTTTCGCAGCTATTTCTGCTGGGCGAACTGCATTTGTTGGAATGGCCATGGCTGTTGCAATTCCTTGTGTGCTATCTTTTATCAATTTAAAAAAGAAGGAAAATAAAGTTCATAAATCGAAGAAAAAGAGGAGAGTAAATCCTGCAAACATTGTGGCCCTTTGTGGAATTAGTATTGTTCTATTGCTGTTGTGGCTTTTGGACTTAAATGGTGTTTTAGATGTTTCTCTTTCCAAGCAAATTAATGAAAAAATAGCTTCCTTTTTAAAGTATGCTTTTGAATTTGTCTACAACTTTTTAAACGGAAACGGCTTTACTACAGTTTCTACAGATGTTTTGCAAGATATGTATTTTCCAGTGTCAATGAAAACCTTTGTTTTGGGTGATGGTTTGTACACAGGAGAATTTGGCGGGTACTATATGAGCACAGATGCAGGTTATATGCGCCAAATTCTTTATTTTGGAATTATTGGATTTTTTTCATTGGTTTGTTTCCAAATGACATTTTTTATGTACAAACAAGGTTCAAAAACAAAACTCTATTCTTTTGCAATTATAATATTGCTTTTTGTTTTACATTACAAAGGAGAGGTAATTGGTTATTTGCATATTACGCAAGGTATTTTGTTATTGAGAATGTTGTCTGAAATTCACGAGAAAAATGATGTTAGGGAGAACTACACAGATGGTAAGTGTTATAATGAGTGTTTACAACGAAACGGAGCAAGAATTGAAAAAATCTATTGAGTCTATTTTATTTCAGACTTATACAGATTTTGAACTCATTATTGTCAATGACAATCCCAATAGTGAAAGTATGAGAGCTATTTTGGATACATACTCAACCAATGAAAAAGTGGTTATACTAGCCAACGAAAAAAATATGGGATTGGCGAGAAGCTTAAATAATGGTATATCTGCTGCAAAAGGAGAGTATATTGCCCGCATGGATGCAGACGACATATCTGTACCCAATCGCATCCAACTAGAATTGGATTTTCTGAAACAATACAATTTGGATTTAGTTTGTGGAAATGCTGTATATATCGATGAAAATGGAGAACCATTGGATAACTCCAAACAGAGAAAAGGATATTTCTGTACTGACTTATCCAAGTTTTTGCCATATACAAATCCTATTATGCATCCAACTGTTTTGGGCAAAACAAGTGCATTTAAGGACATGGGTGGATACAGAAATTTTCCCTGTGCGCAGGATTATGATATGTGGTTGAGGATGGCAAGTAAAGGGAAAAAAATAGGTTCTCTTGATACTGTTGTTTTGTATTACCGTATTAGGCCCAATAGCATTGGTCAAAAAAATTCTTTTAAGCAATATTTAACCCATCAATATGGCCTTCAAATGTTCAAGGAACGACAAAAAAATGGTGGAGTGGACAGCTACACAGAGCAAAGTTATAAGAATTATCTAGTGAAACACCATGCAGAGGACAAAAGTAGCATTGTATACTATCAAAAAGTTCGACAACATTGTGATTTGTTTATTGAAAGTTTAAAAAACAAAAAAATTATGCAGGCAATTTGTTATGCCTGCAAAGCATGTTGTTTTAATTCCTACGGGTATAAGATACTGTATTCAATTTTTATGGTTGGAATATTAAAAAAATTGACAAAGACAGTTTAAAGTGCTCGCAAAATTAAGAACAAAGTGGGGAATTCAAGTGAGTGGCAAACTCAAAAAAATATGGCATATTTTAACGGATAGAGATAAACGATTTGCTGTGTTGGCATACCATGGCTTTTATAAGCGTATGGATGATGAGACTTATTTAAAAAGGCTGTTTAAAATCCGTACAGGATATAATCTAAATCTGGACAACCCTAAAACATTTAACGAAAAGCTGCAATGGTTAAAGCTAAATGACCGTAATCCTTTGTATACACAGCTAGTAGATAAGTATGCTGTAAAGGAGTATGTTGCCAATTTGTTGGGCAATGAGTATATCATTCCAACCTATGGTGTATGGGAAAAATTTGATGACATTGATTTTTCTCAGCTCCCCAACCAGTTTGTGCTAAAATGTACACATGATTCAGGTGGAATTGTAATTTGCAAGGATAAAAGTAAACTGGATATCCAAAAGGCAAAAAAAATACTAGACAAAGCCCTAAAAATAGATTTTTATTTGCTAGGTAGAGAATGGCCCTATAAAAATGTAAAGAGAAGAATTATTGCCGAAAAGTACATGGGTGAATTATCAGGAGATTCTTTAACAGATTATAAACTGATGTGTTTTAATGGAAAAGTAAAATGCACATTTACATGTACAGACCGTAATGTACCTGGCGGTTTAAAAGTTACTTTTTTTGATAATTCATGGAAAAAATTGCCCATAGAGCGACATTATCCTTCCGATTCAAAAAAAATAGAAAAGCCACAACAATTTGAACAAATGAAATCCATGGCGGAAATTTTGGCAAAAGATATCCCCTTTGTTCGCATTGATTTTTATGAAGTGCAAGGCAAGGTCTTTTTTGGAGAAATGACTTTTTATCCTGGAGCTGGATTTGAAGAGTTTTCCAAAATAGAATACGATATCGAACTTGGCAACATGATACAGTTAAACAGATAAATTTCTGCAATACTATAGTTTACTAGAGATAGGGAAGATTGAATATGAAAATTATAATTGGTGCAGATATTTGTATTACAGAAAGCAACAAAGATAAATTTGAATCCGCAGACATTGACCAGTTGCTTGGAAAAGAGCTAACACAAATATTACGACAAGCAGATGTAAGAATATTTAATCTGGAAGGTCCGTTAATTGATGAGGATGCACCAATAACGAAATGTGGCCCTGCCTTAAAAATGTCAGAAAAGTCCATTGCAGGCTTAAAAGCATTGGAAGTTTCTCTTTTTGGATTGGCAAATAATCATATTATGGACCATGGCACCAAAGGTTATACTAAAACAATGGAACTTTTAGCTAAGGCACAAATTCCTTCTGTGGGCTGTGGTAAAAATGCTGAGGAAGCATCAAAACCATATATCATAGAAATGAACAATAAAAAAATTGGTGTGTATGCTTGTGCTGAACATGAATTTACCATTGTCAGCGAGGATATGCCAGGTGCAAATCCCTATGATTATTTAGAAAGTTTTGACCATATCTACAACTTAAAACAGCAGTGTGATTATGTAATTGTATTGTATCATGGGGGCAAAGAGCACTATCGGTATCCCTCCCCCGACATTCAAAAAATATTCCGAAAAATGGCACAAAAGGGGGCAGACTTGGTAGTTGCTCAACATACCCATTGTATCGGATGCTTTGAAGAATATATGGGTTCTACATTGGTTTATGGTCAAGGTAACTTCATTTTTGATAATATGGACAACGAGTATTGGAACTCTGGTTTGCTCATTGAAGTAGATATAGAAAATGATAAAAATTGTGTTAAGTTTATTCCATTTACCAAAAAAAGTGGGGGCATTATACGGATAGCCACTGAAAAAGAAACATCTGAACTTATGGACGGATTTTATAACCGTTCAAAGCAGGTAGTAGATGATACATTTGTAAAGAAAGAATATTCCAAATATGCAACATCTATGTTTGAGGAATATTTGCGCATTGTGCATGGGAATAACTTTTTCTTCAAAGTGTTTAACAAGCTGGCTGGTGGTGGCCTTGTATTTAAAATGTATGAGGGAAAAAACGCATTGGTTGGATTGCTCAACATGATGGAGTGCGAGGCCCATCATGAACTGTTAATTACAGCTATAAAAAATGAGTATAAAAAAGGAAAATATAGAAATGGCTAACTGTAGAGAAAAATACAAATTTATAATAGCAGGTCGTACAGGTGAATTGTATGATTATGTTTACCATGACACAAACCTTTTAGATTATGCCAGATTTGATAGCGGAATACCAGTTTCTCCATTGTTAAAATTTATTATGAAAGTCCATTTGTCAAAAAAAGTCAATAATATTCTATCGATGCCTTTTAAAAATGTATGGGGAAGAATATGGATAAAACATTGGAAAAAACTGCTAAAAAATATGAATCTAGATAATAGGTCTGTGTGTTTCATTTTATTTGCAGACATGATTCCATTTGAAGAATATGGACTGACTCAAGATATAAGAAAAGCCTTTCCTCAAGCAAAAATAGTCTATTTCTATCAAGATTTAGTAGCTCGTGATAAAAACAAATTGAAACCAATTCAGGAAAAAAGTCCAGATTTAATTATGTCTTTTGATTATGGAGATGCAGAAAAATACAATTTGGTACACCATAATTTTCCTTATTCTAAACTGCGAAATGATTATGCTAACCAAGAGTTAGATTCGGATGTTTGCTTTATAGGTAGAGCAAAAGATAGATTAGAAGAAATTATTGATGCGTATGTATTCTTTTCGGAGCAAGGACTAAGATGTGACTTTTATATCATAGATGTACCAAATGACAGACAAAAATATTCTGATAAAATCCACTATTGTGAACCAATGGACTATGATTCGTACTTGAAAAAGATTGCGAAATCCAAATCTGTTTTAGAAATTATGCAAGGTGGAGGAAGTGGGAATACAATTCGTATTAATGAAGTAATTGAATTTAATAAAATACTCATTACCAACAATGAAAAATTATCCCAAAGTGTTCTATATGACTCAAGATATATGTTTTCCTATCATAATGTGCATGAGTTGGATTGTAAGAAAATCCAGCAAATAAACCATGTTTCTTATGATAATAGGGAAATGATGTCTATTGAAAATTTTTTGGAAGATGTTGCAAAAAATTTAGAAGGTAAATAATAAATTGAGATAAACGGAAAATAAAAATGATACAAAAAATTGTAAATTGTTGGAAGAATTTTTATAGGAAGAAAAAAGAAAGAAAAAACTTTGTCGTACAAAATGGTGGAGTACGCCTTCCTAAATCAGCCACCATTGCCAATGCAGATCATATTTCTTGTAGTCAGGATGCGGCTTTGGGCGAAGGATGTAAATTGTTATGTACAACAAAATTTAATGGTAAAACATATACTCCAAAGTTAGAAATAGGTAAAAACTTTCATGCTACACGAAATTTAACAATTCAGTGTGCAAACAATGTGGTTATTGAAAATGATGTTTTAATTGCAAGTGATGTATTTATTATTGATTTTAATCATGGAATGAATCCACAAAATGAAAATTATTTGCAAAATGATTTAGAAGTGGACAAAGTTTTACTGGAAAATGGAGTGTGGATTGGAAACTCTACAATTATCTTGCCGGGAGTTACAATTGGGGAAAAATCCATTATTGGAGCAGGTTCTGTGGTTACAAAAAGTATTCCGCCTTACTGTATAGCTGCTGGTAATCCAGCAAAAGTTATTAAAAAATATGATTTTAACACGAAAATGTGGGTTCATACAAATTTACAATGAATATCGTAAGCTCCTTAGGTAGCATCTAATTAAGTTGTATTAAAAAATACGGTTAGGAATTAAAGATGAAAATAAATCAGATTTTTAATGGAAAATTATCAGTTGGATTGACAGCTTCTATTGTCTATACTTTGGCGATGTTGCTTTCAAAAGGGCTTACTATCATTACCACTCCTATCTTTACTAGGATTATGCCTCCAGACCAGATTGGTATAGTAAATTTATACAATTCATGGTACTCCATGATTGGAGGTATTGCAACTTTGGCACTTACTTCTGGTGGTTTTCAACTTTCGTTAAAAGAATTTAAAGATGAACGGAACGAATATGTTTCCTCTGTGCTAACCCTTACATCTATTACTACAATTATTTTAGCAATTGTTTATTTTATAAATCCTTCTTTCTGGAATGAAATGACAGGTCTCCCAACAGCATTGATGGTTTTACTTTTAGTGCATATGTTTTTTTATCCAGCACAAGAATTTTGGTTAATGCGCCAACGGTATGAATACAAGTATAAAAGTGCAGGTTTGTTCACATTCTTGTCTGTATTTATTGCTACAATATTTTCTATTGGTGCAGTTGTGTTGGCATCTAGCACAGGGATTAAAGAGCTGGGAACAGTTCGGCTATTTGCAAACTATGCAGTTATCCTTCTTTTTTCATCTGTAATATGGGTTTGGATATTAAGAAAAGGGAAAACTTTTTACTCTGACAAATATTGGAGATTTTCCTTGGCGTTGAGTTTACCAATGATAGGAAATTCTGTTGCTGCTCAAATTTTAAATGTTTCTGATCGAACGATGATTAGTAAAATGGTTGGAAATAGAGAAGTAGGTATTTATAGTACATTGTACACAGTTAGTTCTCTTTCTTTAATTGTATGGTCAGCAATCAATGCTTCTTTTGTACCTTTTTTATACGAAAATTTATCTAAACCTAAAAAAATACCCAAAATTCGTTCTTTATCCTCCACAATATTGCTTGCTTTTGCTATAGTTGCTTTTTTAGCAACTATGATGGCTCCAGAAATTGTAAAAGTGTTAGCTACAGACGAATATTACGATGCAATCTATATTATGCCTCCTATTGCGGCAGGAGTGTTTCTCACGTCTGTGTCCAACATGTATTCTAACTTGTTGATTTATCATAAGAAAACGCAATTTCTAATGGTTTCTTCCATTATTGCAGCTGTAATCAATGTGGTTCTGAACTATATAGGGATTCAGAAATTTGGTTATATTGCTGCGGCATATACAACTATGATTGCGTACATTGTTCTAAGTATTTTACAAGCTATTGTGGCAACAAAAGCTCACTATGCTACAGTTGGACATGGACAACCATTTGTTTATAATTCCAAATTTATTTTTGTACTGGCATGTGTCACTGTTAGCTGCTGCATGGCCTGTTTGTTGTTTTATCACACACCACTTCTACGCTATATAATTCTTATAATAATGCTTGTAGTTTTTTGGCTTAAGAGAAAAATAATTATTCAATTGTTTAAGTAAAGATAGTTTGAAAGGAGAATCAATGTGAAAGTATTGGTGACAGGTGCAAATGGCTATCTTGGTCGTGGTATTGTAAAAAAATTGCTAGACAGCGGAAATGAGGTTATTGCAGTTGATTTTACAGTTGATATGGTAGATAAACGTGCAGTTAGGTGTGCATATGATTTGTTTGCAGTGGAAAATCCATATGAGGAATTTGGAAAGCCAGACACTTTATTGCATTTGGCTTGGAGAGACGGATTTATTCATTACTCAGATGCTCATGTGGTAGATTTACCTAAACATTACCTGTTTATTGAAAAAATGGCAAAAGCAGGTATTCATAAAATTGCAGTTATGGGAAGTATGCACGAAATTGGATTTTTCGAAGGAAGTATTGATGAAAAAACTTCCTGTAACCCGATTACACCCTATGGAATTGCCAAAAATGCATTGCGCAATCTTACAGCAATAATAACAAAGCAAAATGGTCAACTATTTCAGTGGCTGAGAGGTTACTATATCGTGGATAGTACTTCTTATGGCAGTTCAGTCTTCTCTAAACTAGTTGCAGCAGTGCAGGAGGGAAAAGAACTGTTTCCTTTTACTACAGGTCAAAATCAATATGATTTCTTAGATTATAGTGAATTTTGCTCTCAAGTTGCAGCAACTATTAATCAAGATGAGATTTTAGGAATTGTAAACATCTGTTCTGGACATCCTGAAAAATTAGCTGATAGAATGGAACGATTTATAAAAGAAAACCATTATAATATACAACTAGATTATGGGGCATTTCCAGACCGTCCCTATGATTCGAAAGCTGTATGGGGCAATAATAAAAGAATAAAAGAAATAATGTCAAGAGTATCTAAGACACAATACAGATAAAAAACACTAAAGAATTTTGCTGTAAACATAGCTTTATATAGAATAGGAGGTTAGGAAATGTTAAAAGAAGATGCATCATTGGCCCTAAAAAAAATCTTTATTACTGGTGTAGCGGGATTTATTGGTTCCAACTTAGCAAAATGCTTGTTGGAAAAGAATAGTGACATCAAAGTTATTGGTTTGGACAATTTGAATGATTATTATGATGTTCGCATTAAGCAAGCTCGTTTGAAGGAGCTGGAACAATATTCTAACTTCACTTTTGTAAAAGGAGATTTGACCAACAAGGATTTGTTGAATTTTATTTTTCAGCAATATCAGCCCGAAATTGTGGTGAACTTGGCGGCACAGGCAGGGGTACGCTATTCCATCACAAACCCAGATGCCTATGTGGAAAGTAATCTGATAGGATTCTACAATATTTTGGAGGCTTGCCGCCACTCTTATGACGATGGTCGTTCAGGGGTGCAGCATTTAGTGTACGCCAGCTCTTCCAGTGTATATGGTTCCAATAAAAAGGTGCCTTATTCCACGGAGGATAAGGTAGATAACCCTGTCAGCCTATATGCTGCCACTAAAAAAAGCAATGAATTGATGGCACACGCATATTCCAAATTGTACAATATTCCATCTACCGGTTTGCGATTCTTTACAGTGTATGGCCCAGCAGGGCGGCCAGATATGGCGTATTTTGGCTTTACAAACAAGCTGCGAGCTGGAGAAAAAATCCAAATTTTCAATTATGGTAATTGCAAACGAGATTTTACCTATATTGATGATATTGTAGAGGGTGTTGAGCGTGTGATAAAGCGTCCTCCAGAAAAGAAAACGGGAGAAGATGGTTTGCCAATTCCTCCCTATGCAGTCTATAATATCGGAAACAACCAGCCAGAAAATTTGCTGGAATTTGTAGACATCCTTCAACAAGAACTGGTGGATGCAGGTGTGCTCCCCAAGAACTATGACTTTGAAGCACACAAAGAATTAGTACCAATGCAACCGGGGGATGTTCCAATCACATATGCAGACACCACAGCTTTAGAGCGAGATTTTGGCTTTAAGCCATCTACTCCTTTGCGAGAGGGTCTGCGTAAATTTGCGCAGTGGTACAAAGAGTTTTATATGGGAAAAGGGGAGTAAGCATGAAAATTGCTGTTGCAGGTACTGGCTATGTGGGATTATCCATTGCTGTACTGTTGGCACAACACCATACAGTCACGGCTGTGGATATTGTTCCAGAAAAGGTGGAGATGATTAACAACCGAAAATCTCCCATTCAAGATGAGTATATTGAAAAATATCTGGAAGAAAAGAAATTGCAGTTGGTTGCTACATTGGACGCAAAAGCAGCCTATACCGATGCTGACTTTGTGGTAATTGCTGCCCCTACCAATTACGACAGCAAAAAAAACTACTTTGATACCTCGGCAGTAGAAGCTGTAATAAATCTTGTGCTAACATATAACCCCAACGCCATTATGGTTATCAAGTCTACAATTCCTGTGGGTTATACCGAAATGATTCGCAAAAAGACAGGTAGTAAAAATATTCTCTTTAGCCCAGAGTTTTTGCGAGAGTCCAAGGCTCTGTATGATAATTTGTATCCCAGTCGTATCATTGTGGGAACAGATTTACAGGATGAACGGCTGGTACAGGCAGCCCACACTTTTGCCGGGTTGTTGCAAGAAGGGGCAGAAAAAGAAAATATTGATACCCTTTTTATGGGCTTTACAGAGGCTGAAGCTGTAAAACTATTTGCCAACACCTATTTAGCATTGCGTGTTAGCTATTTTAATGAATTGGACACTTATGCAGAAATGAAAGGTCTGGACACTCAGCAAATTATCAATGGTGTTTGTCTTGACCCTCGTATTGGAGCGCATTACAATAACCCCAGTTTTGGCTATGGTGGATATTGCTTGCCAAAAGATACCAAACAGCTTTTGGCTAATTATCAGGATGTGCCACAAAATATGATGAGTGCCATTGTAGAATCTAACCGAACCCGAAAAGATTTTATTGCAGATAGAGTTTTGGAAATGGCAGGTGCTTATAGTGCAAATGATGATTGGGCACAGAGCAAAGAAAAGGAAGTAGTCATTGGTGTTTATCGCTTGACAATGAAATCCAATTCCGACAATTTCCGCCAAAGTTCAATTCAAGGTGTTATGAAGCGGATTAAAGCAAAGGGAGCAACTGTTATTATTTATGAACCAACTTTAAAAGATGGTGAAACATTCTTTGGTAGCTTGGTTGTAAATGATATAGAAATATTCAAGCAAAAAGCACAGGCTATTATTGCCAACCGGTATGATTCCGCCCTAGATGATGTAAAAGAAAAAGTCTACACTCGAGATGTTTTTCGTAGAGATTAATTATAACGGATAAGAATTTTCTATTGCTTTTTAGGCATAGCAGACGAGGAAATTTCTTAACAAATTCTATCTTTGAAGCTAACTCCGTATTTTAGGTAGTATGCTATTTGTGCATACTGTTTTATAAGATAATATTTACAACCCCAATCTGTTACACTTGTTGTAATTTTTTGATAAATATATGGCTTGGACATCTTTTGAATCCTGGCTGTGAAGCAGGCTTCTAAGCCAATTTGTCAAGGTAGTTCAGCATACTTTGTTTTATATAAAGTCAACTATTTCTGGAGAATTTAGCAGGCAAATAACTGCTGTACACAGTTATTGTTTACCATTCATCAACCTTTTATAACTTTGTTAGTCAATCTAATTCTTGGCACTACCACTATTCACACTTACACAGTAGAATTAAAGGACAATGATATATGAGCAAAGATTTGAGAATGGACGTGTTTGCTTCTACGGATGTTGTTCAACCAGTTAGCTTTCATAAATATGTGCTTCATTCCCAGCGTTTAGATAATCCTATAGTAACCATTCGGAATGCTGTTCGCACATTAAGCAATTATAGCAATATTGGTATTTTTGAGGATGGAAAAAACATATACACAACAGAGAAATTGCAAGAACCGGCTTCCAAAACGGATTTTACTTTAGAATATGTTGAGTTTGTTCAGTTACCAGTTTGCCAGTATAGAACAATTTATAGTAAATTTATCCAATATGCCATTACCAGAAAACTAGCAACAGTTTTGATTGAGGACAAGTACCGAAAATATTCCTGCAAAAGCAGTGTAACCAGCAAATGGATACTGACGGACAAGGGATTCCAAACATTCAAATCCAAAAATAAAGAAATTACCCTAGAGCGAAAGTACAAATTTCGAGTAGAGATACTGGATGATGGAAAAGCATATTTACACATCAATACAAGCAGCGCATTTATCTCAAATCTTTCTGTGTATGATTATATGCAAAGAGGGTTTTGCGTAGTTGGCATGGAAGTAAAAAATGACTGGTCGCAGAACACCCAAGTGGGAAAAGTAGTTGAAGTGTGTGATTTTACTGTTGTTAACAAGGTTCCCGGCACCTTTTTGGACAGTGTAAAAAATTATTATATTGGCAAAAATCAGGGATACCGAGTAGAACATCTTCCAGATAACACCAAGGTTGTTATGGTAGAATTGCAGCCAAACCAACAATATCCTTATTATCCTCAGGCACTGAAACCTGTACTAACAAGAGAAAAAGTGATGGAGCTGGACAAGGAATTTTCTCTTGCAGTAGACCGGTATATGAAAAGGGATATGCCAACAAGATTCAGACTGGATAAAGACTTTGTAAAGGATATCGGAGTTCTTTCCTCTGTTCATAATTTGCAGTTCCATCAGGACACTTGTACAGTGGATAGCATGGGATATAAAAAAGCTACCATCCCTTTGCCGGAATTGGTTTGTGGAAATAACAAAACCATTGCCTGTACAGATAAATATCGGGTGTTTAGCCATGGGTTTTACCGACAACCAGACCGCCCCATACAAATTGGATATATTTATCCAGAGGGCACAGAAGGAAAACTTGGTGCCGTTGCAAATGCAATCTGTTCCTTTGCAAATAGTGGCAAATATCAAGATAAAGAAGATAGGTATACCACGAAAAGACTGCTTAGAATCAAAGGAACAGCAATGGTAAAAGAGGAATATGCACTAGGAGATATTACCGATTATAAACGGGCAGCACAAAACCTACAAAAGAAACAAGGCATTGACTTGATAATCGCTCTTGTTCCCGATGGACAGGAGGAAGAAAACCCTTATAATCCCTTTAAAAGCGTGTGGGCAAAGTACAATATTCCTTCACAAATGATTAGCTTATCCACAGCAGAGCTTTTTGCAGCAGGTGCGGCAGAGGGCAACAAATCAAAATATTATCTTCACAATATTATTCTTGGTATATTGGGAAAAACAGGGGGAATTCCTTGGGTTATCAAAGATATGCCGGGAAATGTTGATTGTTTTGTGGGTTTGGATGTTGCCACAATAGATAGAGGAATCCATTTACCAGCTTGTTCTGTAATGTTTGATAAACAGGGTAGGTTTCTTGGCTTTTATAAGCCAACGGCTCCCCAGAAAGGCGAAAAAATTACATCACAGATTCTTCAGGAAATCTTTGATAATGTCATTCTTTCTTATGAAGAAAAGTTTGGCAGTATTCCAAAACACATATTGATTCATCGGGATGGCTTTAGCAATGAAAATCAAAACTGGTACGACAATTATTTTCAAAGCAAAGGCATTGCCTACAGCATTGTAGAGGTAAGAAAAAACATTGATGCAAAGTTGATGTTTTTACAAGACAATAAGATACAAAACCCAACCATGGGGCACTGTATATACAATCGAGAAAAAGCCTATTTAGTAACAACAGATATTGCCTCAAACCGAGGCTCTCCCAATCCAATTTTAATTGAAAAGAAATGTGGTAACATATCCATGAAGGATATATTGTATCAAGTCATGTATCTTTCTCAATTACATATTGGTTCTACCCACAAAACCAGATTGCCTATTACCACAGAATATGCTGACAAAATGTGCAAAAATCGAGAGTTTATCCCCGATGGTATAGTTAGCAATCGGCTATTCTTTTTGTGATAATTTGATTCTATCTTCCAATATTCCAGACATGGTTTACTTTTCTTTTTTGGTTCACTCCAAAAGAGATTTGTAAACCATGTTTTTTCTTATTTTTTCTTTGCGAAATTTATTATACCTGACTATGAAAAAATATGGGTCTTTTCCCTAGTTATACAAACTCCAAAAAACAAGTATACTTGAACCAAACCCCCAAACTTTTTCGTGCAAAAAACAGGAACTCGAAAAAGTTTGGGGGTTTGCGTAGAGAAAGTGGCTATTTTAGTGGGTTTTTCGGGGTAAATCTTGCCGGATTAGGCTCTCGTGTAGATTCCGGTTTCATGTAAAATCAAGAAAAAATGGCTCTTTCAGAAGAAAATCAATCTACAGTACAAAAGAAGAAGGAATGGACTTTGTAAACCATATCTTTTTATTTCTACAAACTGCGTTCTAGCTTGTTCTTGACATCGCAACAAATAAGGCACTATAATATTGGTAAAATTAGGATGTTAAATTTTTCTAAATAATTTACAGTATTATCATTTTTTTATGTTTAATTTGCACATAACCTACAGTCGGATACAAGATAGGAACAATCTTTTTATACAACAATCCTGAAACAATCACTGGCTACAGTATGGAATTACAAACGGTAATACACAAATGATATATATGTGTTCTATAAGGAGGGAGGATTATGGTTACAAAATATTATGCCTGCCTGTCCAGACACACCGTGGAAAGTGATGCCCTGCAACGGGATGTGCTGGAATTTGAGGTTGTGGAGGAACAATATTTAAGTTTCTTTTTGGATGGGAAAGAACCCCGTGGCATAACAGAATATCCCTCCTGCCAACAGGTGTATCAGAAGTTTTTACAATACGGTGTAACAGACCCACGCTTTCAAGAAGTGAAAAGCAATTATTTGGGAGATACAGACCCTTGGGCGGTTTCGGTGTATTTCAACCATAATTCCCGATGGGGACAATACATATATGAAAATTGGTATTCTCTTTGGCTGTCAGATACACCGGGAGAATTGGAAGATGATGGGCTGGAATATGCATTGTATAGGATAGGGCAAGAAGATGAAGGAACCCAGCTCTATGGAAATCTTCGGCACCTTCCAGCAGAACAGGCACGGTTGCTAAAGCAGCTTTACGAGCCGTATATTCCCCCTATTCAGGCAGAAAAAGCTGAGGGAAAAGAGCTGCAAAACTCCATATACCCCTATGTTCGTTTTGAAAAAATAACATTTTACTATGTAGGTGCTGCACTGCATATACGGATATTTGATGAAACAGGTAGGCTGGCGGCTATATTTGATTTGGGTACAAGAGTGGCAAGGAGAGCTTCTCTTGTACATTTGCAAGCGCCTGCGGATGCCTCAAAAGCCGAAATACTGGATTTGCTGCGGTCTATTGATGGGAACAATCCGGTAACCATCTTCATTTCCCACTGGCATATAGACCATTATAATGCCTTGGGAATACTATGGAATGAGAGCGATAACTTTATTAAACTTTGCCAGAATCCAGAGTGGTATGTACCACACAGTGGAACACCCATGTTTATGCGTGTGCAGAAACGCACACCTCCTTCTAAATTTCATGTATATTCCGGCGAACAGCAACCACAGAAAGTGGTTGGCAATGAATATATAGAGGTAGGGAAAATTGATTTTAAGGGAAATCCACATCCCCATCATCAAGGGCTTTTTGTTCGCCTACAGTTTTCCAACGGAAGAAATATTTTATTGCCCGGCGATACAACCTATGAAGGGCTTCCTTTGAATGTAAGAAATGGACGAAAGTATAGTATCCTTCAAGTTTGCCATCATGGGGGCAATTATTCCATCTACCCAGCAACGCAAGGTCGTGGAAGTCAACAATTTATTCCTATGCCAACAAAAATAGTGGAAAATTATGCTGTTTATTCCGCAGATGGAGTTTCTCATCGTCATCCCAATCTTACCTATGTAACATACCATAGAAACCGTGGGTATTTGGAGAAAAACGAAGTCTGTTTGCATATGATAGCCGCTGATGGATATAACAAAATGGAGTTTGAATGGTGATTGTATATTCCGGCTAAAAGGGGTATGGAACCATGAACATTTATGATATTGCACAAACCATAGAGAAAAATGTACAGAACAACCAACTGGTTTTTGGAGATAAAATGGTTGGAGTTCCCTATATTATACAGTTGTTTGACTGTCATAGGAAAGCTGCGGAAAGTTTTCTGCTGGACAATGTGAAATACTCCATGGAGGAGGATACCTTTTCCCTATGGGGGCAGGGAATATTGCCGGACGGCTGTAGCTGCCAGTTGCACATGAAATTTTCCCAAACCCAAGAGGGGGTTCTGGAAGTTTGGATGGCAAAACAATATGTGGTAAATATGCCCAATCTGGATTTTTCTTGCACTTGCCAGTACTTAATAGACCGCTGGCACATTTTGTTACAGGCGGAGCAGATTTTGTTTCAGGATTTGCTTTCCGATGGTCTTGCTGTGTTGGGATTGGAGATTCCCATAGATGTGTTTATTGGCGCAAGTGAGGTTTCTTGTTTGCGCTTCTCGGTGGATGTTCCCTTTGAAGGTACGGAAATGCCGCAGATATATTCCATAGAAAAGGATAATTTTATCAATGCAAGGAAAGAAAATTATTTCTCTTTGTATTTTGAAAGCAATCTTGCACTGGATGTGGTAGCTCTCTTTTCGGATTCAGAACCCATATCGCTGGAAGTCGATTCCTTTTTTATGGACAAGTTTGCAGAAATATACCAATTTTCTTGAAAGGCCGCATTACTACACGGGGGCTGGAAATTCCTTTCTCTGTACGGTATGGAGAGTACAGCTTGCAACTTGCCATTGTTAAGGCGCAACAAAGTATATTGAAAATCCCTTCTATTACAGATTTGGGCAAGATTGTGGGAATTGAAGATTTAAATTTGCCAGATAGTCTAAGTGCTCTATCAGAATTTGAACTGGAGAATTTGACCCTGTTGCTTTCGGATGATTTTCAACATCTCCTGTCTTTTTCGGCGGTTGTTTCCAATCCCCATGAATGGGTACTTTCCGAACCCCCCAATATCCGCATTGGGAATGTAAAAACTGGTTTTACCACTGGCATGGAAGGCAATACCTTTTTTATTGGAGGGGATTTTGTACTGGAGGACTGGACGACCACTCTATCTTCTACATATCAACAGGGGAAAGGCTGGATTTTTTACAGTTGTTTGAAAAATACTTCCCAACAACCCCTAGACCTAAGCATTCTGTTTCAAAAACTCTGTACTTTTTTGGATTTGGGCAAATTCCTTTTCCCCTTCCTTCACTGCCTTTTGTCAGTGCAATGGTTTCCTTTGATATGGCTACCAAGGACTTTGGGGCAAAGATGGAGATAGGGCAACTGCTGTGTAATTTCTCTTTCGGTTTTCAGCCAAAGAAATCCATGTATTTGGAGCTTCAAGCCAAGTATGAGATTTTTCTGTCAGAATTGCCTGTGGTGGGAAAAGACCTGCATTTGTTGGATGGCATTGCCATTGGTAATATCAACCTAATTTCCGATACAACGGGTACAGTTCTGAATCTGGACATAGCAGACCGACACATCCGCCTAACACTGTCCGATAATCAAGAGCAATGCCAGATGCTTTGCACAAAGGGAATCTACACCGGCTATGATGCAGGGCAGGAAAAGATGCAATTTCTGTGGTTTCGGATGGAACAACGGTTCTCTTGTTTTACCATCCATCGGTTGGGTGTTGGATTTGATGGAACAGCCATTGCCCTTGCCTTGGATGCAGAATTCTCTTGTCAGGGCTTTCGGTTTGCTCTGGATGGGCTGGGCATTGCCATTCCTTTCCAGCCACAAAATGTTGCAGATTTTCTCCTGTCGGGGCTGTCCATTTCCTATCAGCAGTCAGGGCTTGCAATCGGTGGAGGATTCACCCACCGAAAGGGGCAACAGGGGGAGTCTTATGACGGTTCCATCCAAATTACAGCAGGGGAACTGTCCTTGCAAGCAGTGGCGTCCTACGCAGATGGGTCATTTTTGGCGTATGGTATCCTTCGGGCAGGAATTGGCGGCCCGCCGGCATTTTCTGTCACTGGGTTGGCACTGGGCTTCGGCATCAATCAATACCTAAAACTTCCCAGCATGGAGCAGGTGGAAACCTATCCATTGGTGGCAGCGGCATTGGATTCTTCCTATACAGCAGACCAGCTTTTGGAGGGAATCAAAGAACAAACCACCCCCTTACCGGGACAAAATTTTTTGGTGGTGGGTATCTGCTTCAATTCCTTTGGCATGGCGGATTCAACAGCACTGTTGACTGTTTCTTTTGGAGCCCATCTGGAAGTGGGCGTGTTGGGAACATCGGTTATGACTGCGCCACCTATGACCAAAACAGACCCCATTGCAAGAGCACAACTGGCTTTGGCGGCGGTATTTTTACCGGAAAGTGGGTTGTTTGCTGCCCAAGCACAACTGACCGAGGGTTCCTATATTTTATCCAGAAATTGTCACCTGACGGGGGATTTTGCTTTTTACCTTTGGTTTGACGGAACACACAAGGATGATTTTGTCATTACTTTGGGGGGATATAGCAAAAAATACCAAAAACCGCAACACTACCCCGATGTATCTCGGCTGGGCTTTGTGTGGCGTGTAATGTCCTCGCTGGTGTTAAGTGGGGAATCATACTGCGCCCTGACACCCTCTGCCCTCTATGCAGGGGGCAAGATGGAGGCAGTGTTTACCCAAGGGGCATTGTGTGCATGGTTTACTGCCTATACCGATATTGCCCTTGGTTGGAAACCCTTTTTTTATGATTTTAGCGTGGGGGTAAGTCTGGGGGCTTCCATTACCTTGGATTTTTGGCTGTTTTCTACTACCTTTACCTTGGAAATGTCGGTGGATTTAAGAATTTGGGGCCCTGAATTTAGCGGAACCGCAAGGGTAACATGGTGGGTCATCTCCTTTACCATTTCTTTTGGGGGCAATGTAGAACCCTCTCACACCATTGAATGGCAGGAATTTAAAGAGTCTTTTCTGTCTACTTCTGTGGCAAAAAATGCAGAAGAAGAAATCTTGTCGGTATATGCGGAAAAAGGCGGCAACGGTTCCATTACCATTTTGGAAGGTGGCAAAGAGAAAACCATAGATGCAATACATCCGGATGAACTTGTGTTGATGGTACATTCGAAAATCCCTGTGAATCATATTTCCTCCAATGAAATGGTTTTGCAGGATGAACAGCCCTTTGGTATTCCGCCTATGGGAAATGTAACCATGAAATCCACACTGGATGTTGTCGTTACACTGCATACGGCACAGGGGGAACAACCCATCCCCTTTGTTGCAAAGGAAATCCGAAAGAATCTGCCCAAAGCCCTGTGGCAAAACAACGCAACCCACACAGATGGGGAGCTTTTGCCCCAATGCCTAACAGGTTTTTCTCTTTCTCCTGTGCCAAAAGAGTGGATTCCTTTTCCAAGAAATAGCTTTTTAACGCTGGATAAACTTTCGGAATATGAAAAGACAGAAAAGCAATTTTGTTTTGTGGCGGAAACCTCGGAAAAGATAGCAGGAAACGACAAGGATTTTTCTGTGTTCCAAAAAACCGCAGAAAAGATTCCCCAACTGGCAGGAGCTTTTGCCCAAGAGATGGAAAAGGCAGGGTTCACCTTTGATTTTACCCCCGATTTGGCAAGTATGGCGAACTATGCCGAAAGCCTGTTTGAAGAAGAATTTTTCCTTAGTTGTGGCGGATAATCGGAAAGGAAGATGGAGGATGCCTCATTCTATTACACTGCAAGCAGAAAAGGAAAGCTGTGAAATGCAGTTTATCCAGCGGTTTGAGCCACCCATTCCCGCTGGGTGTCTAAAAGTAAAGGCAGAACAACAGGTGGAAATCACCGGAGATGCCCAAGAACAAGATAGAATGTTCACAGAAAAGCAATTCCAGATTGCATATAGGGCATTTACAATGGATGTAAAGGATGTCTGGTCAGTTTCCCCAGCAAGCCAAGATTCTGGCAAATTTGCAAACCAGCTTCCCCATATTACCTTAAAAAATAAATGTTTCCCGTGGCTTTATGAAACAAAGGGACAGGCACCTTGGGTGGCTCTCCTTGCCGTTACCCACAAGGAACAGCAAGAAAGGGATATCACAATCCAAGAGCTGTTAGAGGATGGCAAGGAGCCCTATTTTCCCACACAAGCCCAACCCTCCATCTATCTGGAAAAGGGGGAGGATGTCTGCCATGTGGTGGATATAGACCGCAGCCTGTTCCTTCAAATTGCGCCCAATGGAGAAGAACGCTCCTTGTTGAGCCATGGGAAATTTTTGAACCTGCTGAATAAATCCGATGACCAAGTGGAAATGGACGGCTTTTTTTCCTGTATCATTGGCAGTCGGTTTATCCCCTCTGAAACAGGAGAAACCATACCCTGCACCGTTCATCTGGTGTCCATGTTAGGCTATGAGGATTTGACCAGTATACCCGATACCTGCAAAAAAGTTCGCCTTGTTTCTCTCTATCGTTGGGATGTCTTTTCCCAAGGGGATGCACAAGAAGGCTTTACCTCTTTAATGGAGGAACTGGACTGTGGAACCATAGGCATAAATTGTGAAAATGATTGGCTGCGTCAGGGGTATGTTCCAAAACGCCATTTGTTCCGCAGTGGTGAAAGTACCCTTTCTTTGTACAGAGGGCCGCTACTGCCCTTTGAAAATCAGAATTTGTTGCAAGAATCTCCCAAAACATCCGATGGGGCAATGGTCTTTCATCCGGAACTGGGGATGTTTGATGTATCCTTCAGCACGGCATGGCAGATGGGGCGGCTGCTAACCCTTCAGGACAGAGCCATCTCGGAGGCACTTGTTCAGTGGAGAAAAGAGAAAGAGAAATCCCTGCGCAGGCAAGATGTGGATGGTTTTCTAAGGTCTATGGCAAAGGAAGCCCCAGCCTCTTCGGAACTGGCTAGCAAGGCGGTGGAGGCGATTCTCACCCAGATAGGAGGAGAAGATGAAACGCTGGACGTATAAATTTCATTTGACAAAAATGCTGGAGCAAGAGAAAACCCAAAACAAGGGAAATGCCAGCCTTTGTCCACAGGAAATACGGGATTGGGTTGCCCAGCTTACCCTGTTAAAGGGCGTTTCCTTGTCCTGCCTTGTGGGGGATGAAAGACAACTCCCCCCGGAGAGCATTCGATTTTTTACCGTGGACAAAAACTGGACAAACCAGTTGATAAACGGTTCCTTTGCGGTGGGCGCAGTCAGCGAAAAAGCAGAAACATTCAACCGGCTTTTGGGTTCCGGTCTGCAAAAAACCGCACAGCAGGATATTTACAGACCAAGACAAAAAAGAATCCATCCCAACCAAAGACAATTTTGCAAACAATCTTCCAATGGCTCTACAGATACAACTTTAACCGGCTTTTTGCTGCGTTCCCGATTGGTTGGACTGTGGCGAGGGCTGGAAAGCACTGCTTTGGATGCACAGGGCAATCCTTTGGATATTCTGCGCATGGAGCAGCTTTCGGCAGAAATTCTTATCTGTATCTATCAAGGCAAAATCAACCGTTTGGTGATACGGGAGCCAGCAGAAGGGCTGCGCTTTGGTGCTCAAGGGGATGAAAGAACCATACGGGTACGGGATATCCAAGAGGGAAAGGAGGGCAAGCCTATTCCCCAAAAGGAACTTCACATTGGTGCCAATGCCCTTGGCAAGGCGGATATTCTGGGGTTGGCACAGGCACTGAAAAAACAGCTAAACACAAACACCCTAACATCCGCAGAACTGGCAATGGAGCTGATTGTAGCTCCGGGGTTAGGGGAATTTACAACCAAGGAGGGGAAACAGAATGAACCAGCCGCCACTCATCATACCCTTTCAGACCGAAATTTATGTGACAAACAATAAAAATACGCCGGACAAAAATTGTGTGCGTATCTCCCCCAATTATGAGAATGTGGAGTATGTTTCCTATTTGGGGGAAGAATGGAGCCTCCCCCCTTTTCCTTTCAGCAGCCATGGCAAGCCGGAATCCACCTGCATTTTCTTTTGCCGGCGTGTTTTCGCCGTGCCATACAAATGCAGGAGCAGCAGGGGCAATCCCATTGGCAATACCCCACAGTGCCCGACCGATGGACGGTTACAAGATTTGTGCAGACCCAAGAGGGAAGCCTATCCCACAAAATTTTTATGGTGGAGAGCAATTACCTCGGCTTAGAGAATGAGGAAAGCAGGGCTGTTCCATGGCTGGAAGATTCCAATACAAAACATCGGTTTATGGGCAGAAGCTATGAATACGGCAAAGCCCCCCACGGAACGGGAAACTATATGGAAAATCTCACCGCCATGGGGCCGGGCGACCCCTATTTTTCGGTGTATTATCCAAACTGTTTCAGCGTATTTGGCTTTTACGATGATATGAAGGATGTCCCCCTTTTTAGCAAGGTGTCATATTTTATCAGCGGCTTTTTCTCCAAGGAATCCGCAGACCCCTTTTTTGGCAGCACAGAGGAAACCTTCAAGGACAAAATAAAAGAAATGGGGCTTTGTGTAGAGGACAAAGACTTTTTTTCCAATGGCTGTGTTTTGTTTAGTCAGGTATACGGGATTTTTTGGCAGGGCTATTCTGCCGATTATCCCAACGGAAAGCCCCAAGGGGAAATTCATTGCGGAATTGGCAACACCTCAGCGGAGGTGATTTCCGCAGTGATAGCAGACAAACTTTCCCATAAGGAAAAAGGGGACTGGGAACGGCTGTTCACGATGCTCCAATACGAAGTGGCAGATACATTGGCAGAGATTGACGGTATTCCACAGGCGGAAGATGAAATACACACACGCACCTTTGCAACAAAGGATGGGGGAACAATATGGGGGGTTCGGTATGGAGAGACAGCCGAAACACTTCCCCAACAAGCAGGAATCCTACTGGCAAAACTGAATCAAGACCAGAGAGCCTACAACCGCAAACAAGAGGAAATTCAATATTGGCAGGATGCAGCCTTCTCCCATTGGTACTCCTATATGCTGCAATATGAAGGGGTAGATACCCCCTCGGCAGAGAGGGATGCCATGAAACAAGAAATCCTTCGTATCTGCTATACCCTTATCCCCACACTGCGTAAAGATAGGGAAACACTGAAGAAAGCTATTTCCCAACAGCTTGCAACCCTTCGTGACCTTTTACAAGATACAGCAATAGAGCTGGAAGAAACAGCAGACCAGTGTTATTATCAACCAAGAAATCCCGTACTTATGCTGTATGGGGATGGAGTAAAGAGAAGCTATGCACTGGCGGACGGGCAGGAAATTCTCTGCCAATCCCAACCCATTGATATTCTTACCGATGGAAAAGTGATTCTAAACCGTTCTGTGTTGGAAAAATACACAGGGGAGATACCTACTGTTACAGAGGAGTATCCGGCTTTGTTTTTTCAGGCTGTTTGCCTAAATGATGATATTGTAGCCTATATTTCCCAACAGGAACAACTGCCCGAACTAAGATGCGACAAGAGCAAGGTTGCAGAAATCGCCAGCCGTCCTTTTCGTCAATCATGGCTTACACTGTTGATGGAATGGAAGGTCAGCTATATCCCCTCACGCAGCTTGTCTGCACAGGTAGACGATTCCATGAAGTGGTGGGAATTTGACGGGCTAGATTACCACAGCCAACAACCCCATGGAGAAGAATCCTTTACCTATACAGGCCGCTGTGTCATTTCTCCCCATTCTCTGTACCAGTTTCGGTATGTGGCTGAAAAATATCTTGCAGAAAAGGGAGAACTAACACCGGAGCAAAAACAAGCATTGGAACGAGTGACAGCCCTCCCTGCCCTTTCCCAGAATATGGACGGCTTCAACCATCAGTTGATGTCACGGCTGCAAGTGTTACAGCCCCCGATTATCGGCAATGATGGGGATGAGGAACTAACCAATGCAATCCTGCAAAACCTGCAATGGGAACGCCCAGCAGTAAACGAGGGTATGCCTCTTTTTCCTCTGCGGGCAGGTCATATCCGTTTGGAGGGTGTACATATTGTAAATACCTTTGGACAATACCAGACTGCATTTTCTTCTGGAAATCCAATTTGTTCCGAGGTAATGGGGGAATATGTGAACCCAAACAACACCAAGTTTGCCTTGCTTCGTCCACGGCTGCTGCAAGGGGCACGGCTTCGATTTGAATTTGTTATGGCAAAGGACGAGAGCCTTCCAGCCTGTGAAGTACAAGAGGCTTCCCCTGTGTGCGGAATCCTTATGCCAGAACTGCTCAGTGGTAGGCTGGGGTTTTACTCCCACTCGGGAAGATATTATGGATGTATCCGAACCGTATACCGAAACAAAAGCAAAAGGGCAGCATGGTTGTCCCACATGGAACAAATTGAAACTCCCTTTGAACAGATAGATTTTGAAAACGAGAGAATTCGCAGCATGGCAGCTTTTTGTTGCAGGATTCACAAGATGGCGGAACAGCTTTTTTTGACCTTATGGAGCTGATTCGAGAACAATATGAGTCAGCTTTGCCCTGCGAGTTTGCTGCCGGCCATGACTTGCCCTATATTTGGGGGCGTCCTCTTGTGGTAACTGTGGGCAAAGTGGGAATGGAATGCAGTGGCGGACTGCTATTTTCCCAGCTTCCAAAGGATTATGGAAGATACAACACCCTGTCTGTGGAAAAAATCGGTTTTTCTCTCTTTGCAGGGGATAGAAACCGTGCCCATGCTGGCATTGTAGGATTCTATGAGGGAGAGGACTATACAGCAATCTACCCTGCATACAACTCTCCAAAACGGCAATCCAGTTATATACAATACAACCATACCCCAGAGCTGTATCTCAACGGAGAACCCAAACCCCTTACCATTCTTTCAGAAGTAGGCAACGTGTTCCATTTTCAAACGGGTCTGCTTCCCATGCTGAAAAAATCCCTGCCTCCTGTGTTTACACAGGCTGTTGGAAGGATAAAGCTAAGTTTTGAAACAAACAGTGTTCTCTGTTCCCCCTTGCAGCCCTCCATTCCCGTACCCGAAACAAAAAGCCAACAATCTTGGTATTTTGACTATTTGCGGAAAGAGAATGGCACTATATCCAGCCAAAGAAGCAAAATTGTGGCATGATTGCCTGCACCTTCGGAAGAAAACCAATGGATTTGTGATGGATATTTAACATTGGAACAAAAAGAAACATAAAGGGGAGGGAAAACCATGGCATATATATGGGTGGATGTGATGCCCAACTGTGTTCCGGTGACATTGGATAAGGACAGCAAAAAATGCTGTGATTTAAACTTTGTGATTTATAAAACACCAAAATTGACCAAGGAACAACAAGATTGCCAACTGCCCACAACTGCCACAACAGCAAAAGCCCCTCAAATTGTGGTAACGGCAACTGTGGCACCGATGGAAAGTATAACTTCTCAAAATGCACTTTGCTGCTCCAATGATATTCCCTCGGCTGGATATTCCTTTGTTACCCCCCGGCATTGGACTTGTTTTAGCAAATATGACGATATTTCAAAAAAGCTGTCCTTTGTTTTTCTGCCCCATTTTCAGCAAGGGGATGATTTTGAAGCAGCCACCATACAGATAAAAAACTTTTTTACTACAGCCCAAGCAGGAACCTGTATGCTGGATGTACAAGTGGAGAAATTCTCTCTTTTTCTGCCTGATGTTGTGGACAGTACCTTTACAATGCCTGTGCAAAAACAGCACGATAGTGAAATACTGGATTTTACCGCCAACGGCAGCAAAGAAAATTTTTTCCTCCATCACAGCCAGCCGGTTGTGTTTCAGTGGAATGTAATCGCACAAAACGGAACAACCCTAGAACTACTGGAGGATGGCAACCGATATTGCAGCCTTTCGGAGACTACCGGAACCATGCAAATGGACACAAGAAAAGAAAACGACCATGAATACACATTAAAAATGAATTTGCAATACGGCGAGAAAACAAAATCCATTGTTATAAAAGATACAAAGTGGAAAAAAATAGGCTATGCACAGGGAATACAGCCCAATTTTACCTATCAAAGCAGGCTGCAATTCTTTGAAAATAAAGCCTATCTATTCTATGAGGAAAATATCTATTGTTCGGAACTAAATGACCAAGGTATTCCCCAACAATGGAATCTGTTGTGTTGCTATAAAGGGGATGTCCACTATTCCGATAGTGCTTCTATGGTGGTCTGTGAAGGAAAAATATACGTAATTGGTGGTAAAAAAGAAAACAGTAGGGGAATGTTTTACTCAGTGTACGATATTGCAAAAGGGGCAGGTACATGGGTGGACTATGATTTTGGGCAGGAAATAGATGTTATAGATGGAACTGTTGCCTGTCAGGAAGTGGGAGATTTCTGGATGGTATACCTAAAGCAGATGGAGGACACCATATTTATTTTTGAATACCAACCATATTGGAAGATGTTTGTACTGACAAGTCTTTTCACCGATGATGAACCTTTGCGTTTTGCCACCGTAGGGCTTAGACAAGGAACATTGTACCTGGCTTTTGCAACCTCCCAATGGGTGATAGTAAAAAAGTATTACCGTGAACAATATTCCCCCTATATGACCCTGCAATCCAAACAAAGCCCAAAATGGATGCAATGGGTAAATGGCAGCAATGGAATGTACCTGATGACAAACGAAGGCATTTATCATGAAGAAAGAATGGAGTGTATAGAATCTTTCCAGCCTCCTTGTGAAGAAAACGCTAAACCTTGGTATGGCTGGAATGGAAAGGAAGTAGTTGGTCTTTTTCAACAAGAATCTGAAACAGAAAAACCTGTGCTGTGGACGGCTGAACTATAGGAGGGTGTAGATATGGATATGCAGTATCAAAAACATACATGTAATTTTTTGAATCCGGAGGACGAAGCAAAAATCTTGAATGGGTGGGGCGGTAAAGATTTTGTGCAAAAAAAATACCCTGCGGTATGGGATGCAATCAAGAGAACAAAAGAATATCAGCGAGAATTGCAGCGCAGGGACGGAATAGAAAACCAAGTAAAGGGACATATAGATGTAACCTATCCCAACATGCTCACATCATCCGAAACCGGAAAAAAGGGATTATTCTCCCTATTGGATATGTATCTGGAGGATGGAACTGTAGACTCTGACCCATCCATACAACCAAACACATGGCCCTATGCTATGCTGTCCGGTACAATCAATAATGACACAGACAAAATTGTGTTGGCATCCACTGCCATGGAGTACTATGATACAAATAAGGAGCAAGAGAGGCTGGAATCGGATACAATATACTCGGATGTAGATTTTACCCAAAAAAGGGTATCCACATTTTATTCCTATTCCGCCTTGGATTTCAATGATGTCATTCATCAAGAAGAGAACTGTAAAATCAATCCACAGTATACAGACAATAAGGGAGATTGTGTTGTTAAGAGCATTGATATAAAAGCTCCTTTTTCTCGTTACGGAAACGACCGCATTAAAATACTGTACGACCGACAGCCGGACGACTCGGAACGGGGAATGATTGATTATAGTTACAGCAATGTTCGAGTTGGAAATGATGTGAAAATTTGCCTTCCCATTCAGGCGGAAGTTGCCTTTACTGATGGACTTGTTCCCGCTGATAAGGATAGTAAAGGAAATGCCATGGATATTCTTGTTGATAATGAATTTTTCCGACCAAAGTTGATTTTTTATGATAATTCCATGCAGGAATTTTTTTATAACTATCCCTATGACAAAATAAAACAGTGCTTTACAAGAAACCAGTACATACTGAATATTGATTTTTCTACCATAGGCGGTAAACAAGACTATTGGAATAGGAATATGTCAATGCACAATTATGAAACTGCGCAGTATGAAGTGGGAAGAACGGTATACCTGAACGCAGATTTTATGGTTCGAGTAAGACAGGAAAAGTTTGGTGTTATAAATTCCACAGCAATATGTATCCGTTCTACAACATCGGAGAAACTTCCCGATGGTTACCAGTATTACTATACCAATAACGGGCAGAGTGTGTATATACCCACAATCAGCATTCGTTGGGGATGCTTTGCAGAGGATACAATGATTACTATGGCAGAGGGAGTGAAAAAAAGGGCAGATGAAATCCGTTCTGGGGATGTGCTGTTCTCGCCCTCAGGCCCAGCAAAAGTAAAAGTGGTATATCGTGGAAATGAGCAGTCTATTCTCTGCATTTGCACAGAACAGGGCAGAAAGCTAAAGATAACACCAGACCATCCGGTGGTTTTGGATTCCAACAAAATAGTTCGTGGCAGAAATGTACGGCCGGGACAAGGGCTGAAAATAGCCGATGACAAGGTGGATAAGGTCAAATGGGTATATGAGGTACCCTATGTAGGCAAGGTCTATAATTTTGAATTTGAAGATGGCAAAGAACATATCATTATTGTGGAAGATATCTTTACAGGAGATTATATCGCTCAAAACAGTTGTCTAAACAGTGAGCCGGTACAAAAGCAACCACCCCACAGAACCCCTCAAACACAGGCGATTGTAGAGCAGTTGTCTGCACTGGAACGGATAAAACACGCCGCTATTTTGCAACGCACATCCACCAAGAGATAAACCCGTTTATTTCGATTGTTTTCTTATGTAGTCCACAGCGGTCTGCACAATATCTTCGGTTTTGTTTACATACACATCCGGTTGTAAAATAGGTTCATGGATTTTGTCTTTATTGTTTCTTATTGTAACATCAGTAGTAATTCGACCATATATTCTGGAATTTTGCAATTGAAACTCTGCAGGATTTCCATAGAAGCTGGTTCCTTGACGGCTTGGTCTGCCAATTACTGTTGCTACACCTGCATCGCTTAAATTTACAGTAAATTTTTGAGCCATGCTGAAAGTTTCTTCATCTGTCAAAATATAAATATGAAGATTTTCATCTCTCACAACTTTTGAATTTCCTCTTTTTACTGACATACTTCCATTGGAACGAATATAGCCATATCTTTCCTTTGCTAGTGGAGAAAAACGGATGTTGACTGTGTATAGTGGAGCTTTCTCGATTCCTAAAGCAGCATCTAATTGTTTAGCTGCAAGAGAATATCCACCTTCATTATCAGTTAAATCAACAATGTAGTGCTTTACACCATCGGCTTTATATTTTTCGACATCAACAAGTATATTTTCGAATTCACTAAATGAGGTTCTAGAATACAAAAAATCCTGAAAACTGATATAGGCAATATCATTATCTATCAACTTTGTAAAAGTTCTTTTGCCCTCAACACCACTTTGAAATTGAGTATATGTACACTCCATTTGTTTTATTTGATTATTTTCAAGGTATTCAACGGTTGTACCTGCACTACTATTTATTCCAAAGTGCTGCAAAATTACCTTACTTTTTGCATATAGCTTTGCATTGTATTCTTTTCCAATTTCATTTTCTGAAGGAAATACAAGATTGGCTTCTTCTATAATGTCATCAATGGGAATATTCCCCACGGAAACGATTTCTTTATCGGTCAGTTTTCCGTTTTCGTCCAGCAGATATAATTTTCCATCCATCCATTCCCAGTCAATATCTAGTTGTACTGTTGTCATATCAAGAATGAGAGAATGGGCATCATTTAGTGATGAAAGGTATTTTGACATTTCATATTGCAGTTCGCCAACTGTTGCCGATGTATTACACATTGCTAACAAATTGGCTTTTGCTGTTTCGTACTGCGGTGGAAATTCTGTTAAAAATTCGCATAGTTTATTCAAAAACAAAGGATGTGTTTCTTCGGTTAATGAAATCAATTCCTCAACATCTGCTTTTACCTGCTCTGGTGTAAGTACAAAATCTGGACTTTTGGCAGGTTGTGGTACAAACTTTGGGATATTTTGTGGCTGAAAGGTAACTGGTATAGAAAAATACACATAAGCGCACACAGCCGCAAATATCAACACTAAACCACCCAAAATACAAGGAAGTATTTTACAAAAAAACCTTTTCATCTTCTCTCTTTCCCCCTTTAAAATATTTATATACTTTCCCTTAAAACTTTACATAATTTTACAATAAAAAGTAAAATTATACAACAGTTTATTTCTATAAAAATTATTCCCCTCTGTCTACCACAGACAAAGGGGTTTTTGTTTGAAATATGATAAATCCTCAACCACTGGTATTGGTTGCGCAGGAATCTATTTTATTTTTCCTTCTATTTTCCAAAATTGTGCATTGGATTTTGATATTCTAACTTGAGTATTGCCGTCTATTTCCGTTGCCTTGTACACCGTATGTTCTTTGTCCATGCATCCGCTTCCAAATACATCTTCACAATCAATAACATAATATTTTTGGTTATCAAATCGCTCTGAGAGAACCATTCCACATTTTAATGAGAAAAACTCTTTTTCAGTCATTGTAATACACCTCACAGTCAAAATATAAACACTCATCCACACAAATGCAAGTAGGATTCTTTATAAAGTAAAAATCTACCAATCCTTGGAAATACAATTGCCCATGTATGAAAGAATATTTATACATGATTTTTGTATGTTTAATATTATTAAAATTTGGTATGTATGGAATTTTTGGGTTTGGTTTTGGATGAAGATTTTCCCGAAACGTACACTTTTTTCTAAGAAAAATTGCTTGAAAAACATACACTTTTTCGCCTGTGGTTTTGAGAGGCGAAAAAGTGTATGTTTTTTGGGGTCAAAATCCAGATTTTATGCGGGCTTGCGGGATTTTTTTGTGCCGGGTGTGCATTTACGTGTACACGGATTCATCACCAAAGTTGACACGACAGAATTTTTTTGTTTGACTTCACCAAGCCCACACAACCCACAAAACCGCCAATGGGAATATACATATTTTTGCAAAAGAAACACCACTCACCAAGAGAATACCAGCCCTATTTTTTGATGAAATATAGGGAAACATGGTATATAAAATCGGTGAGTGGTGTTTTTTGTCAAAAAAAGCAGGGGTTTCCATGAAGATTGCCATGGAAACCCCTGCTTGTGTTATAGAAATAAAACCCCAGCAAAAAGGCTTATTGATTGGTGAGATTGTTTAGCACCTTGCTGATGTCCTCTACTTTTTCGCCAATTTCCTGCACAATATCCTTGATGTAGGACATTTTCTTTTCTCGCTCCAAAATTTGTTGGTCAAGGGTGGTAAATTGGTCTACAACAGTGGTGATATACTGCTGCATCTGGCTCAGGTTGGAGAAGATATCCTTAGAAGCCTTGTCGCTGGTTTGCGCCAAGCTGCGCACTTCGCTGGCAACCACTGCAAAGCCCTTGCCTGCTTGTCCTGCACGGGCTGCCTCTACCGAAGCATTGAGGGAAAGAAGGTTTGTTTGCTGAGAAATGGACTGGATGGACTGAATTGCCTTGCTGGTGTGGGTCATTTGGCCCTGTGCCTCTTGCAGCAAAGAGCTGAGGTTCTGCTGTGCAGAAACAATATCCTGCATAGCAACGGTGTTTTCGCTTACCATATCATTGATGGTTTCCAGCTGTTGGGTCAGTTCCTTTACACGGACATTCATGTTATCGCCCACCAGTGCACGACTTTGGAACAACTCGGTTACATCATCCATAACACTAACCACATACAGAGAACCATTGGAGGGGCTGCGGTCTACACGGGTGACACTGCGTACCCAAATATAGTTTCCATTGCGGTGCTGGACGCGGTATTCCTCTTGGAAATCCCCTACACCGCTACGGATTCTGCTTTCCAAAGCACGAGAAACCCGCTGAGAATCTTCGGGGTGGATGCGGTGCAACAAACTTTCCAACCGATTGGGGAAGTCGTCCTGATTATAAAAGCCCAGTTGACGGCGGAATTGGTCGGAAAACCAAACAGTGTTTTTGGGGCTATTGACATTGGAGTGAAGAAGCTCTATGTACATAGAACCCTCATTGGAAATGTCGTCAATGGCACTGTACCGCTGCAAGAGTTGTTCCAGTGCCACACGGTTGTTTTGCTCTTGCTGAACATCTACAAAAATACCAATAAACTGCACTGCCTGCCCTTGGGAATTGCGTTTGACGTTTCCGGCGGCACGATACCAGCGATAGCCTCGATTTTTGGTTTTTAGGCGGTATTCCAAGTCGTATTTTGTACGGCCAGAGGTATCTTGTAGGGTTTTTACAAAGAGATTTAGGGTGTTTTCCTTGTCCTCTGGATGGAGCAAATCGGACCAAGACTCCAGCTTGTCGGGAAAATCTTTGGTGTCATGGTAGCCAATCATCTGGCGAAAATCATCCGACCAGTATACAGCCGCCACCTGATTGTTTGGGCCGATATCCATATTCCACAAGCCGGAAGAAATGGTTGAATTGATAAGTTTTACATTGTCACTTTCCCGGGAAATGCGCTGATGATATAAAGCCAACAAACGGTTGATTTCCTGCTCTAACTTTGTGGAGCCGCTGCCCTGCAAAAAAAAGGGAATCTTTTTAATGTCGGTAAATTCGTCAAACTGTATTTTTTGTAATGCGTCAATAACCTTTTTGTTTTCCAACCCAAGCATAACAATTTCTCCTCCTGTGTATGCAAATTTCCATAAAATATTGCATGATGGTTTTGCTATTTACAAAATATTTGTGGTATATAGTAATTTCTTTCATTATAAATTATACACAATCTCCAATATTTTTCAATCATATTGTGAAAAATCACATATCAACAAGAAGAAAAAATCACTCACCGAAATTGTATACCAAATCCCTTTTTTCTGCTAAAATTACAAGCAAAAACCGGCAGATAGTATACAAAATCGGTGAGTGGTTAATTTTTACTAAATACAAAAAATAAACGAAAATACGTTATTTATTTTAAAAATATCCCGCCCAAATATCCTTGATTATAAGGAGAAAGGAATTTTTTACAACAAAGAATTGGGTTTTGTGCTACAATAAAAATAGTTATCCCTCCCCAAAGAGAAAATCAAGTATAATCAATTTTGCAAATAAAAAATGTTTTTACCATATTTTGTACCTCGAGTGGGAGCGAAAGGAATCATTGTAGAAAGGATGTAGATTGCTATGCTGGATGTAGTTGCTTTGGGAGAATTGCTGATAGATTTTACTTGTATTTCCACCAATGCCGAAGGATACCCCATTATGGAGGCACACCCCGGCGGAGCACCGGCAAACTTTTTGGCAGCTTTGGCAAAGTTTGGGGCAAAAACCGCATTGCTGGCAAAGGTAGGTAAGGATGCCTTTGGCAATCGGTTGGCAGATACCATGGAACACCTTGGCATTGATACCAGCGGTTTGGTGGTAGGGGAGGAGGCATTTACCACCCTTGCCTTTGTCACACTGGACAAGACAGGCAATCGGGAGTTTTCCTTTTGCCGCAAGCCCGGTGCAGATACCTGTATTACCAAAGAGGAGCTGGACTTCTCCCTGATACAGCAAGCAAAGGTTCTTCACTTTGGCAGCTTGTCCCTAACCCATCAGCCTGCCCGTTCTGCCACCTGTGCTGGGGTAAGCTATGCCAAGAAGCAAGGCAAGCTGATTAGTTATGACCCCAATCTTCGCAAACCACTCTGGCAGGATTTGAACACCGCCAAAGAACAAATTTTGTGGGGATTGCAACAGGCGGATGTTGTAAAAATCAGCGATGAAGAAGTAGAATTTTTGTTTGGGCTTTCTCCAGAGGAAGGAGCCAAACACATCATAGAGGACATAGGGGTAAAACTGGTCTTTGTGACCTGTGGTGCAAAGGGCTGCTTTTTCAAAAATCCTGTTGCACAAGGCTGGGTAGAGGGCTTGCAAGGGCTGCCTGTGGTGGATACTACCGGAGCAGGGGATATTTTTGGCGGAAGTGCTCTCTGGAAGCTGCTGCAAACCCAAACGCAGCCCCATTTCCTCACCGAAACCCAACTGAAAGAAATTGCCCGTTTTGCCACAGCCAGTGCTGGGCTTTCCACCACAAAATACGGGGGCATTTACAGTGTGCCGGAATACAATGAAGTGTTGGAGGAGATGAAGCAATGGAATATATAAAATTGTTTATGGAATTTGAAATAGAAGAACAGCCGGTGGTGTATTTTTATGAGATAGACCTATCCAACGAGCGTTTGGCAGCTCGTGCCATAGAGGTGCTTGCCAACAGGCAGGTGGATTGTATTACCGATTTGTATGAAGGTGTTATCGAGATTACCCCCATTCCTACGGTGGAGGAATTTTCCACCAATGTATGGGGAGAGGGCTTTTTTGCCCAATCTATCCCCCAAGAAGAATTTGAAACCATCTGGAACACCAAACAATATACCGGCCCCTTGACCCCAGATGGCAAAATGGTTTTGCTATAAAATTGTTGAATGTTAGACAGCAAGAGCCATCTTGAAAGGACAAAAAATGTTTCATATAATGGGGAAAAGAATGAATTGCTGTCTTTTTTGTGATAAGGAGATTTTTTTATGACAATGAAATGTCCATCCTGTGGCCATATATGCCAAGTAGATGAAAACACTGTGGAATATACTTGCCCAAACTGTGGAGAAGAAATAACCCTACACACACAAGATACAACCAAAGAAACAGAACATTTTATAATATGTCAAAATTGTTTTGTAAAAATCCAACATGAGGCGTTATCTCCTTTTGATACATTCTACTGCCCTATGTGTGGTGCGGAAATTGAACAGTAACATCTGTATACAAATCTATCTTTGGGACGGATGGGGGGAGGTTTTTTGTATCAACTTGAGGTGAGAGAGCGAACCGACATACTAAGAAAACTGGTAGATGAACTGTTGCAAAAGTATGCCTCAGGATTTTATTTTTCTACTGACAGAGAGATTTTGCAGACCGATTATTTTTTAAATGAACCAAAGTTCCATAAACACCAATGTAATTTTTTGAACGAATCACCCCATTATGGGCTGGTGGTTTATGATGAGATGGAACACAAATTAAAATGTCGAGCTGGCGGTACTACCCTAAAAATGCTTTCGGAAATGGTACTATGCCGCTATATGGAAGAAGAAGCCCCCCATATTGGAGATTATTGGCCGGGAAGCGAAGTTGAAAAATTAAATACCATGCAGCATTATGTGAAAAATATTATAAAAAATCACACCAGAGTGCGCAGCGTGGAAAGAAATGTTGCATATTTGGGGTATAACTGTGAAAAACACCTTTCACGAAAGAAACCAGAAGATACAGAAGATACAGAAGATTTTACAGCAAATCGGTTTTGTAATTGTTTTGGAGAACCAAAGAACAGCAAATATTCTTCTATTTACACAATGGAAGACAAGGACTTTTCAGACCATTCCAATAATAACAACTGCTGGGAAAAATCAGATGCTGGCTCTGCTCCCCATAAAATAGCAGTTGTAAATTGTTATATGTTGGATATTCCCTATTCTCTGGATACTTACCAAAGAATTCCAAAGAACAGGTGGCATCCCTCTCTGTATCCCCAAATATCTCTTGTTACCCTCAAAACTATCACGCAAAAAAAAGAGGATAACTGGTTTTATCTTTCAGCCCCTATCTGCACCCAATGGGGGTTTTATTTCTCCCCAACCTCACAAACGGTGGAAGATGCAAACATCTGGACAAAAAATACATATGTAAAAATTGATGCTGTCATGGTCAAACCTGTTAGAGAGCAGAACACTCATGTGGATATCTTCAAATTGGCTGCCCTTTTTGCCCATGCGGTCAATGCGGCCAAACCGCTGTTCCAAAGCTGAGGGGTAAGCAGGGATATGGTAATTGACAACATAGTTATAGCCGGGCATATTGACCCCTTGTTCAGCAATTTGATAGGTAATGATGACCACAGTAGGCAAATTGGAATACCCTTTGCAGTTTTCCAACTTGTAGGCGTTGGCACCAGATATGACCTGAAGGGTTTTTGCTGTGCTACTTGTTGCAGATTCATATTCCTCAAAGCCATTTTCCGGTTGTAAAAATAAATCTCGGATTTTCCATGCTTCATCTTGAATGTATCGTACAAATACAATAAATCGGCTTTCCCTGTTTTGTTCAAGGGCAGCATTGATATGGTCCAGCAATGCCTGTTCTTTGGAATAGCCAGAATATTCCCATAGTTCCGGCACCAATCGTTTTGCTTTGGTTTTTTGGTAGCCTTCCAGATGTACCCCCATAAAAATATCCTTGAAATACCGTGTCACAGGGCTTGTAAGGTCAAATGTATTGCAAATAAGCTGATTATTTTGGGGGTATAATGCCTTTTTCCAATCCTCTTGGATATACTCTGCACCCACAATATTTTTGGCAATTTGGGTATAAGTATCCAAATCTTTCAAACCGGATTTAATGGGGGTGGCTGTTAAAATAAGCAGCTTATCACTTTTTAGCTGAATCAAATTTTGGTAGCGCAATGTTTCTGGATTCAAAAATAGATGTGCCTCATCTATAATAATCAAACCATAGCTTTCTTTTGTTTTTTTCTCAATGTTGCTGTAATGCTGGTTGATAATTTCGATACGGTTTTCCATGTGAAACTGTTTAAAAGGAAGCTTGGTGTACCAGTCTTTTAAAAATTGACCGTATGGCTCCAATATATTGGCTTTGGCAAGGGAAGTGGTGGTAATGATTAACACCTTTTTGTTGAGATGATTGTATAAATAATCCAATGCCATCAGTCCGCTGCTGATGGTTTTTCCACATCCCACTTCATCAAAAATGTATACTGCATTGTGGCGGCGCAGTCGCTGACAGTTTGCAAACTGCAAAGGAAGTATATCTACTTTATCCCCATCTAGAGCAGATATCCAAGCATACTCATTGAACCATTCTGTCTTACTCCTATCCATTTTGAACCTTCCTCCCGTATGCTGTTACAAAAATTATATATAAAAACAAAACACCTTTCTAGGGTTTGAGAGAAATTCTAATCTTTTCTTAAAAAAGCCTTTCTTTTTTCACAAATCATTGGATAACCCTAGTAAAGAGTGTTGTACAAACAACAAAACCCCTCAACAAGGAAAATTCAATGTTTTAACGAAGAAAAAAGAAAGGAGTATGCAGGATGAAGGTATCATCTACATGGAGAGATTGCCCGGTGCAAAGCCCAAAACAGCCCCAACCCAAAGAAAACGCCCAACCACTAACCCAGCAACAAGAGCAGCAACAAAAGGCACAATCTACACAGGAAAATACAACTCCCCTAGAGGATGCCTGCGAGGTTTCAGCCAAGGCAAAGGAATTTTTGCGCAAGCAACAAGAGGCAATCCTCAAACAACAAGAAGAAGATATTGCCCAACAGCGCAAATTTTTCGAGGATATGCTAGGCAAAACCGACAAAAAGAAAGAGGATGCCTATGCAAAATCCCTGCGAGAAAAACTGCAATGTGCCAAAATTGCCGCACAGATTCGCAAGGGAAATTTTGTAAAACGGCAGGATGAACAATTTTTGCTAAAAAAAGACCCCCAGTTGTACATGATGTCGGTTTCTTTGCGCCAGCAGGCAGAAAAGCCCAAGAAATGCAGCCGCATTTCCGAAAAGGACGACAACCCCAACAGTGTGCCCGGTTTGGAATGGATGCAAAATTCCGAGGATTCCAATAGCAATTCCATTCCATCAACCCCCATCCAGCCCCCAGCAGAGGAAAAATAACACAATTTCAAAAGCACCAAAAAAGAGATGGGTATAGAATTTCTTCTATACCCATCTTTTCAAGTGTGCCACTTCAATCTTCCATTTGTTGGTCGCTGCCCACCGACTGCAATTCGGTGGGCAGTTTTATTATCTGGTTTAAAATAACAAAGATATTGTAACTTATTTTACTATCAAATGTCAATCACTTTTTTCTGAAATTAAAAAAGGAAGTTGTTCAGCACTCTGTTGTAAAGCAGGTAGTAAAAAGGGGGTTGAAAGGCAGTTTTTTATTCGCTAAATGGCAATTTAGTGAAATATAACGGGGGAATCCAGATTTTTCTGTAATATAGGTTGTATTTTCTCTCTAAAATCCATCCTATTGATATCCTTTCCAACTATCTCCCATCTATGCAAATAAAATTGCAATGTATGCTTTTTTACTGCACTCTGTAGAATGCTATCAATGCAAATCCAAGGGAATCTTTCGGAATATCCAGAAAGGCAATATTAATAGCACAAGTCCCACCAAAAACAAACTTTGCAAAGGAATCCCAAGGGTGCCGGATTCAATGCAGCCAATCAAAAAGGAAGAAATCATTGTGCCAAGCATGGAGGCTCCACCGCTGATAAGAGAAAACGCCGAAAAATACACGCTGCGCAGTTCTTCCGAACTGGAAGCAATGCGCATTTTTAGAGTGCCAATGTTAAACCCAGACAGAGGCAAGGTGCTTAAAGACAAATATACTGGTACAATCCAGATGGCGTTTTTCTCTGTGGAAAAATACAGTAGAATGGCAAGAAAAGCATAGATAAAGAAGATGTCAGAAACGCAATTCCTCCAGCCAATGCGGGCGGCAATTTTAGTAAACACTGGCCCGAACACAGTGCGCAAAAGATTTCCCACAGTGCCCCATATCATCAGTTGAATAAAATCCACATGTAAAACACGAACGGCATAAATGCCAAACAATCCCCCAATAAACACATTGGCAAAGCACCAAGAAGCGTTGGCAAAAATAACTTTGGTATGTGTTTTGTTGCGCAGAACCTCTGCAAATGCGCCAACCGAGCTGGATTGTGCTTCTACCGGATTGGTGGGGGCGGAAAGGCGCAGAATCAGCACCACGCTGATAGCAACAAGAATGCTTTCCAGAATACCTGCCCCAATAAAACCCTGCTGAATCACTCCGCCATTCTCTGCTACAGAGATAAAAATTTGTACCACAGCAGCCATAACGGTGTATAAAATCATAAACACCACTTCACGCACTGCATAAAAATTGCTACAGTGTTCTTGCTCTGCTGCCTGAACGTGCCAGCCTTCATAGGCAGGGGACAAAATTTGCTGGAAAAATTGCATAGAAAGCAGACAGATACAAAAAATTACAGTGCCTATGGTGTGAGGCAAAAACACGCTGAAAAACACAAAGCACAAACTAATTCGCCACACTAAGTTTCCCGAAATAAGATAGAGGCGTTTGCGGCGTATTTTGGAATACAGAGCACCACCCAAGGGCTGAAGCACCAAAAACACCGAAGAAAGGCTAGTAAGCATGTTGGAAACACCCAGAGGCAACTGGAAATAATCAGTGAGTTTTGCAATGATAAATCCCGTACAAATCCAGTACGCCACCATAGAGGTATTGTACTCGCTCATGAAAAGTCGCAGTTTGTGGTTCATGATTATCTACCCCGTTTTCATACGGCGATGCCGCAATTTGTAACAATAAAATTTTTTGGTATCCCCCGGAACTACACACAAAAACTGCAAACTTTTGTTTATCATAGGGGCAAAACCATACATATCATATACCCAACTTTTCCGCTGGTCAATATGCAATTTTGCAATTTTTGCACCAAAATACAGCAAGGCAATATTTTTGTTTCTTTGCACAGCATACGCCATAAAAAATTGGTTGATACCACCATACTACAACAAAAAAAGCTGCACAGATTTTACTCTGTGCAGCTTGTTCTATTACGAAATGGTTGTCCGGTTTTGATTTTTCTCCCCTTTTCCCCATGGGTAGAACCTGCCCCTTACCTTATTATATAATGCAAAAAATTTCCTCTGGTCTTAGTGTAACACCAAGGATATGGTGTGTGTATGGATATATTATTTTTCCCATTGGTTCAAGGAGTATACGAAATTTTCACCCTTCAACTTCCGCAAGGTGTGATAGGTGCTTTTGTCCACTGTTTTCAAAAAGTGGAATGTTGTGGCTGCACCAGATGAAACTGTATTGATAGCTCCACTTTGGATACATGGGGCAGATGAACTATCAGCTTTTGCAGAGTGGGGTTGGGGCTGTTCTCGGCGGGATGGGGAGAACTGGGCAGGGGCTCTGCCGCTGCGGTTTCAAATACAGCCTCCGGCTGGGACAGCAGACAAACCTCCATCTGCTTACCGTTTTGCTGCAAAATGGCGGTGCGTTTGTTGGCAGAAAGGGTAATCTGTGCAGTGGTTTGCATCATCCACCAATAGTCAATGTCCTTGCCACATACTTCATCCTTCAATAAAACATCTGTGCGGTGATTGGTAAGCATTGCCGAACGCATAGCCGAATCCACAGAGGAATCTTCAGCGAAAGCAGGGGAAAGGTCAATCACAGCACAGCAGCTTTCTGCTGTGGATTGATAGCTTTTTACAGGGCAAAAAGCAAAGGGATTCTGTTCGGGTCGGCAGGAAGGATTCAGTACCATGGCATTTTGTCCCTCGGCACGCATCCGGTAGTATGTCCAGCGGGTTCCGTTTTTGCTGTAATCCCAGTAATGAGGCACACTGTATTTTTCTGCCCCCGGCAGGCTTACCCACCGCTCGTTTCCAGCATCAATTACAAAGCTGCCGCCACACAGGCTGCCGTGTACCTCGTTATTAAATCCCCCTTTGATACAAACCGATATGGCGTTGGGGTCAAATAGCGAGGAAAACATTCCCACCGATTCGGTACGGTCAAATTTCATATCCAGTGGCAAATTTAGGGTTTGCTGCACACAAGGGCGATACCACAGCAAATCATAGGTGTTGGGTGTTTGTCCATATACTTCTAGCCCTTTTTTTCGGCAAAGGGCAAAACGGTCATCCCCCAAAATATTGGCAAAGGCAAATAATGCCTCCGAAATGGCAAACACATTTTCTGAGGCGTTGCCCCAGTTGAATTCTTTTCCGGTGGCACCAGTCATGTACACAGGAAAGAATCCCATCTTTTCAAATCCCGGTGTTTGGGAGATACCAAAATCACTTCCAAAGGTGGTTTGCAGGGAAGTGATAATTTCCATCACCGAGGTCATGGGCCAGTACCAGTAATACACGCCCTCTTTGCCACAGCCATGCTCCAAAAATTCCGGCAGGTAGTTTTCCAGTGCCCACAAAGCACTTTCAATAATTTCCGCAGACATTTCTGAAATTTCGGGGTCATCCATCAAGGCACAGGCTGCCATTATCAATCCGCAGTTGATGGAAACATTGTGATTGGTATTTTGCAGCACATAATGTGCATCCAACCCTTTGCGGTAGGGGTTGCGGTACACCTGAATTTCTGTCCAGAAGGCATTTTTCAGCACAGCGGTGCGGATAATTTCCCGTTGCTCCTCCGAAAGGTCGTGATACAGCCAGTCATATCCAATGGCAATGCCCTTGAGGATATACCCCGCATCCAGCTTTTCGGTGTACATCCATGTGGTAAAATGGCAATATTGCTCCAGTTCTTGCCATGCACGGTGCAAAAATTTCTTCTCGCCAGAAATTTTATATGCCATGCAAAGGGGAAGCAATCGGTTTTGCAAGGTGTGCCGTTCGGGGATTACAGGGGGCTGTGTATCCAATAGTTGTTGTGCATGGCTATAAACGCTGTTATAAAATTGGGCAGCGGTAGCATCTTGCCCTATGCGCTGTTTTATCTGCTCAAAATCATGGTGGGTTGCCATCAGAAAAGGATGGCTGCCCTTGCTATGCAGGCTAGTAAACTTCTCCTTCAACTGTTGGGTAGATAGGTGCTGATAAAATACACGATTGGAAGACAAAGCACAGGGTAGGGGAAATTTGGTGTGCCAGTGCAGTTCATATCGAAACTCAGAACGGTCATTCATAACAAAACAACTCCTTAACATCATAGGGCAGGCAAACGGCCGCCGGAATATAGTTTTAATCATAGCCCATAAAATTCCTCTTGTCATTAAGCAAAAATTTAATGGATGTGCAGTTTTTGCTATAAAATACGCCAAAAATGCCGTTCTAAAAAATGGCATATCCACTGAAAAAATGTGCATATACAAACCCAAAAAAGGCAGATATAATTATTTTTGTCAAAAATCCTCCCGATTTTTGGGGAATTTGCGGCGGTTTACTATTTATGTTAAGAAAGGGTAGAGCAAGTATGGTTGCATCAAAAAAGAAGCCTGCGACGGCGGGGTTGGATAACAAATCTTTACAAGCAAAAATAAAAAAAGTATGGAACAGGGATTGGCAATTATTTGTACTATGTCTGCCTGCTTTGATTTATGTTGCCATATTCTGCTACGGCCCCATGTACGGAATCCAGATTGCCTTCAAGGATTTTTCCGCACGGCAGGGCATCATCGGAAGCGATTGGATTGGCTTTGACCATTTTATTCGGTTCTTCAATTCACCTAATTTCTGGGTTTTGCTGCGGAACACCCTTACAATCAGCTTGTATACACTCATTGCAGGGTTCCCCTTCCCTATTTTTTTGGCTTTGCTGCTGAACCAAGCTGCAAACAAAAAGTTCCGTAAATTTGTGCAAACGGTCATTTATGCGCCCCACTTTATTTCTGTGGTGGTTATGTGCGGTATGATTACTTTGTTTTTCAGCTACTCCACTGGCATTGTAAATACTGTGCTTACCTCTTTGGGCTTTGACAGGATTTTCTTTATGGGCAGCGAAAAGGCATTTCCTCATTTGTATGTGTGGTCGGATATCTGGCAGTCCACCGGCTGGGGAACCATCATCTATATTGCGGCTTTGGGTGCCATAAGCCAAGACCAGTATGAGGCGGCAAAAATCGACGGTGCTTCCAAATGGAAAATGTTGCTACATATTGACATTCCCAACTTGATGCCCACTATCCTCACCATGTTTATCCTGCGTGTGGGTTCGGTAATGAGCATCGGTTTCCAAAAGGCATTTTTGCTGCAAACCTCCATGAATCTGGGTGCCTCTGAGATTATATCCACCTATGTATATAAGGTAGGTCTGGTAGATGCAAAATTCGATTATTCCACCGCTATCGGTTTGTTCAACAACATTATCAACATTATCCTGCTGCTTCTGGTAAACAAACTTAGCAAAAAGCTCAGTGATGATGGTGGATTGTTCTAAAGAAAGGAGAGAGAATTTTCATGTTCAAAAAGTCCGAAAAAACAGTGGTGAAGCGTTCCAAAGAAGACCTTATTTTCGATTTGCTCAACTACATTGTGCTGGGTGCTTTTTTGCTGATTGTTTTGTATCCGCTGTATTTCATTATTATTGCCTCTTTCTCCGACCCTTCCCGTGTGTTAAGCGGCGATGTAATTCTGCTGCCCAAGGATTTAGATTTCTCCGGCTACCAAAAGATTTTTTCCGATACTAGCATCTGGCAGGGATACTATAACACCTTTGTCTATACCATTTTGGGCACCGTGCTGAATGTGGTGCTTACCATGGGAATCGGCTATCCACTGTCCCGCAATTATTTCTCTGGCAAAAAACCCATTATGATTTTTTTGATGATTACCATGTATTTCGGCGGTGGCATGGTTCCCACCTACCTGCTGGTAAAAGATATGGGTTTGCGAAACACTGCCACTATTATGATTGTGATGGGTGCTGTCAGCGTGTTTAATGTAATTATCACCCGCTCCTTTTTGGAGGCAAACATTCCCACCGAGCTGGAGGAGGCGGCATCCATTGACGGATGCTCCCAGTTCAAATTTTTCTTCCGCATGGTTTTGCCCCTGTCCGGTTCCATCATTGCGGTGCTGATTCTATATTATGGTATCTGGCACTGGAACGATTATATGACAGGATTGATTTACCTAGACGACGGCGAAAAATATCCCCTTCAGCTCATTATACGCTCTTTGCTGATTCAAACCCAGATGGAGGCAAACGATGTGGCAAGCATCGAGTCTTTGTCTCAGCGGCTGAAAGTGGCCGAATCCATCAAATACGGCGTTATTATTATTTCCAGTTTGCCTGTTCTGGTGCTGTATCCCTTCCTGCAAAAGCACTTTACCAAGGGCGTTCTGGTTGGAGCTGTAAAAGGTTAACCATTGGATAAACCAATAAATAATAAAAAGGAGAATGGTAGTTATGAAACGAAAAGCATTGGCACTTGGTCTTTCTGCGGTAATGGTGGCATCTCTGGCTGGCTGCGGCAGCGGTACATCGAGTAAAAACAACGCCCCCGCTTCCGACCTGTCTGTGTCCAACGAGGAGTTTTTTCCCTTGGACGAGCAGATTGAAGTAACCATTGCAGCAACCCGACACGACGATTACACCAAGGTTGGCGATACCACTGTAATGAAAAATATGCAGGAAAAAACCAACATAGCTGTAAATTGGCTGGATTGGCCCATGAGTATTTTGAAGGAAAAGCGTGGTCTGGCTTTTTCCGGAGATGCTTTGCCCGATGCCTTTTATGGCAGCTATATTCTTACCAACAATGATGTCGTCATGTACGGCTCTGAGGACTATTTTTTGGACTTTAAGCCCTACATTGAAAACGGTAGTATGCCCAATTTGGCAAAGGCAATTGAAAAAGAACCCCAGATTCTCAACGACATCACCGCACCAGACGGAAAAATTTACGCTTTGCCCACTGTGCAGCTGGGCGAAGGCATGAACCTAACCAGCGACACTGTGTTGATTAACAAAACTTGGCTGGACAAGGTTGGCAAGCCTGTACCCACCACCACCGAGGAATTGTACGATGTGTTGAAAGCCTTTGCTGCTGCTGGTGATTTGAACGGAAATGGCAAGGCAGACGAAATTCCCATGACATTCCGTTACGGCGACAACAATAATGGTTGTTGGGGTTTGCTGGGCTGGTTTGGCACCCCCGGTGGTACCAGCCGTGTGCCTGTTATGGGTGAGGATGGCAAACTAGTGTTTGCTCAGGCAACCGAGGATTACAAAGATGCCATGAAGTATTTCAACCGCCTTTACAGCGAAAAACTCCTTGACCCCGAAATTTTCACCATGGACACCGCTACCTATAATGCAAAAACCATTGCCGAAGAGCCTGTGGCAGGTGTGCTGGTAACATGGTCCAAATATCAGGTAAACAACGCCGCAACCAACGGAGACGAGTATGTATACCTGCCTCCTCTCAAGTCCGACAACGGCAAAGACCCCAAATGGCAAACCCGTGCCTTTGCATACAATCGAACCGCTGCATTTTTGATTAACTCCGAGTCCGAATATGCCGACCAACTGGTAAAATGGGCAGATATGTGGTATGATGTGGACACAAGTATCGAGGCTATGTATGGTGGTTCCGACTATGTGGAAAAGGTTGGAGAAGGCAAGTATAAAATGCTGCCCGATGCCAATGGCAACGAAACCACTTGGGCTTCCCGTTCTGCATACTGCCCGGGCAACGATGCCCTTGCCATCGTTTTGCAGCAAGACTTCCAGATTGAACCCAAAAAGCAGAGCCAGGTAGAAAAAGCCGAAGCCGACGAGATGTATAAGCCTTTCCTGCCAGAGAAATACTACAACGAAATTTGGTACACCACCACCGAGGAGAGCGAAGAAATTGGCAACTACCGTACCGACTTTGACGCTTACCTTGACCAGATGGCTGCCGACTTTGTAACCAAAGGCGATGTAGACGGCAAATGGGACAGCTATATCCAAAACCTGAACAAGCTGAACATGGAAAAACTGCTGGAGCTGTATCAAGGTATCTACGACCGCAACAGTAAATAAAAACAATAGCAAAATAAAACAAAATATAGTATTATAGCTTTGGGGGCAACTTTTTTAAACCCCGCCTGTAAAAACAGTTTTGTTATTATCAAAAAAGTTGCCTGCCGCACAGGGTTTTGCGGCAGGCATTTTTTATGCAAAGGGGAAAAGCAATGAGGGAGCGTATCACACAAAAAAGGGCATGGTTCTGGAAATTTCTGTTTTCCTATCTTTTAATTTTGGTGGTTCCTTTGGCAATGGTGTTTTCCTTTTTGAACTACAAAGTCTTTGAAACTTTGGAGGAACATCTGTTTGAAAAACAGATGGACACCATTACACGTTTACAGGAGATGATGGACTTGAACCTTCAGCAACTTGTGTCCATCCACACTGAAATGAGCCTCAACAACCAGATGAATCCTCTGGACAGTATGCAGGACGTGCAAAAAGTGCAGCAACTGATGCAAACACTGAAACGCTATGCCATTGCCACCCCTTGGCTGTATGATGTGGTGGTAGCATACCCCAACGACCCATACCTTTACACCAGCACCACCACCTGCACCGTAGACCGCTATTTTAGCCAACTGCTGAAACTGGAGGATGAAGATTCCCAGCAAACTTTACAAGAGTATTTTTTCTATCCGGAAAAAATGGGGATGCAAATGAAAATGATTCCCGCACAAACTATTTCCTATTCCGGCAAAAAAAGGGAACTTCTACCGGTGGTGTTTGCTTTGCAGGTGGGAACCCACTCCCAAACAGGTACAGCATTGTATTTTATTGATATGCAGGTGCTGCGGGATTGGGTTTTGTCCTCCAACCAGAAAAACGCCGAGCAATATCTGATTTTAGACCCCAAAGGAGGGCTGGTGGCAGGGTTTGGAAAAAATATTTCCCATGAGGAGATAGAGCAATGGGTTTATGGGCAGCATGAATGGATACAAAGAAAAAATCTGGAATATCAGGTAGTAAATATCCGAGGAGAAACCTATATGCTGTGCCGTGCCCAATCCGAAAACAATGGATTTGTCTATCTTTCGGCATCTTCCATGAAGGAAATCTACAACTCGGTAGACGGGCTGAAACTGCGGCTTGTACTGGTTACAGCATTTGCCGGAGTACTGGGCATTGCCATTGCCGCCTACAGCCTAAAAAAGAACTATGCCCCCATCCAAAAATTGACCACTTATGCCAAAACCTTTCTACCGGAGCAGGAAGCCACCGACGAAATGCAGACCATTCATTCCTCTATGGAGCATATCTCCCACCAGTACACCCAACTGAAGGAGAACTCATCCATTGCCTTCCAAAACCACTTTTTGCAGCGGCTTTTGCAGGGGGAATACAGCAACTGCACCTATTTGGATACCATTGGGTATGTGGGAGATGTGCATTTTCAATGGGAAAATTTTGTGGTGCTGATTTTACGGTTTGCAAAAGATTGCTTGGAAATTTTGCCCGAACAGGCATTGCAGCAAATCTGCCGCAGCCATCTGGAAGGGTATTTGCAGCGGGGCAATGACAAAAACAGCTATATCTATCTGGCAAATTTTCCCCAAAGTCAGGCACAATCTTTGCGACAGGACGTGGCACAGATATACCAGCAACTAGAGCAGGCCATGCCCAAAAGTAAACTTGTAGTGGCAGTGGGAGAAAGCTGTACCCAACTGGCACAGGTGCCACATTCTTATGAAACCGCTGTCCTTGCCGCCGATTACCGTTTTGTGCAGGGCAACAATTGCATTATCTGGCACGGAGATTTGTCCTTTGATGCCCTAATGGTGGAGGCATACCCCAAACAGATGTTTGAGCAGTTGCGGTATGCCTTGCAGCGTGGCGAAACCGAAACCCTCTATCCGGCACTGAACGATATTATCCATTATTTAAAAACGGGGAACATTCCCCTATTTTATGTACGTAGCCTGTCCTACGAGCTTATCAATATCCTGTCCGAAACTCTTATCAAGCTAGGTAACGAACAATTCAGCAATGAATTTTTAAAAACATATTCCTCTTTTCTGGCAGATTTTGACACCATCGACGAGCTGGCGGATGCCCTCAACAAGCTGTGTATGAATATTTGTTTGTACATCGTGGAGGGCATTTTACAGGAAAAGGACGAAAAGCTATATAAAATCAAATACGAAATTGAAACAGGATATGCGGATGTAAATTTTTCCATCCAAGCATTAGCAGAGCGGCAGGGCATGACCTCGGCGGCACTTAGCCAATATTTCAAGGCACAAACAGGAATGACCGTTATGGAATATCTCACCGAAAAACGGATGCAAAAGGCAAAGGAGCTGCTGCGTGAGGGAAACCTGACCCTCAACGAGATTACCGAACGTATTGGCTACATCAATACTTCTAGCTTTATCCGTCGCTTCAAAGGCTTATATGGGCTGACCCCAAGGCAGTATATGGCAAGCCACCCCACCGAGCAGCAAAATTCCACTTTTTGAAAACAAATTATTTTTGTCTTTTATTTTTTGTAAAACCCTATCATCAACGGCATCTGTATATTTGTTTTGCTTAATGGGTCTGTTTTGCAAGTTGTTGAGAGAATACATTATTATGCTGCGTTCTGAATTATCAAGTGCAAAATAAAATGTAGTGTTCACAGGCTTTCCTACTTTGATACATTGTAGCAAGGAGTATTTCAAAAATCTAATGTGAGGATTTTAAGCTAAAGAAAAGGCTGCACAGATTTTCCTCTGTGCAGCCTGCTTAATGCAGTAAAATTATAGTTATTTATTCTCTCGTTCCTGCAAAGGATTGCTTTCCTCATCCTCTTTGTGTGGGTTAGGTTCCGGAGAGGAAGGTTCTTCTTGTTCTATGGGTTCAGTTGTTGCCAAATCGGTGTTTTCCTTTGCGGTTTCCGAAACATTGGTAAGCTCTTCTCCAATTTGTTCAGTCAAATCTAGGGATTTCTCTTTCAACTGGGATAGCAACCCTTCTTTTTCTTCAATAGCCTCCAAAGAGCCTGTCATTTTGGGGTCGCCTATGCGCATTTTGTCCATAGCAATTTCCGATTCCAAAATACCAGCTCTTCCATCTACGTCGGTTTTTACAGCCTCTACAGTGTCTATTCTTTCTAGGCTGGCGGAAATCTCGCTAATGTTTGCCAGTGTTTTGTTCTCGATTTCTTCTTCGGTTTTGGGCTGCTTGTCCTCCACTTTGGGCTGATTTTTTTCTGTCTCTTGCTTCATTTGCTGGGCTGTAAGCTGGGTGATTTGCTTTTCAATGTTTGCAATCTGCTCATTGTACAAATCCACCTGTGCTTGAATAACCTTGGAGGATTGCCCTTGCTCCATGGCAGAAGCCACAAATTGATTTTTTCGTTCAGTAATAGCGGCTTTCTGGTTGGTGAGGCTTTCAATCATTTGAAACAGCCGACCCTGTGGCGAAATGGTTGCCCGGTCTTGATTTTTCTCCCCTTTTTCCCCACGGACAGAACCTGCTCTTTTTGCCAAACTCTGGTTAATACTAGATACATTGAAATACCGATTTTGTGGCGTACACAAAGACGAACTATTTATCCGCATAAATACACACCTGCCCCTTACCTTACTATATAGTGTAAAAATTTTCCTCTGGCCCCAGTATAACACAAAGGATATGGGGTGTCAATGTACAGAGTAAAGCAGATTATCCACTATTTTTTATGATACTTGCTCAATCAAATTTTGTTCTTCTAAAGTCAACTGACGTTCTGGTTTATCATAAATCTTCCAACCAAGAAAAGAAGTTCTTTCCCTTACAGTCTCCAACATATTTGGCACTTTCAAGATACATTTTTTGTAGTAGAAGGCACTATTTTCTTGCATTTTATCACAATATCAACACATTCTCATTATCCTATGCTAATGATGCAACGGATATAAAAATTTACAAAACAAAAGGCTGCTTATTTTTTCAACTTGCCAAGGAAATCCATCGACCATTGACAAAATTTTTAAGGTAAAATAGAATATATCTATTCGATATATTATTCACCCTATGGATGCAAAAGAAAAGAGGAACTACGATGATTTTTTATTTTTCGGCAACAGGAAATTCGGCATGGGTTGCCCACAGGCTTGCCAGCCTTACAGATGACACAGCCTACGATATTATTACCTTGCATACACTGCCCAATTTACAAACAGCCAAACAAATTGGCTTTGTTTTTCCGGTTTATGCTTGGGGAGCACCAGAAATTATGGCTACTTTTGCAAAAAAATTGCCGAAGGGAAACACCTTTGCCTTTGGAGTATGCACCTGCGGCGAGGATGCGGGCCTTACCATGAAACAGTTCGCCAAACTTTACCCTCTGGACAGCAGCTACAGCCTAATCATGCCCAACAACTATATCATTGGCTCAGATACCGACAGCAAAGAAGTAATATCCAGCAAACTTACCCTTGCACGAAAAGAGCTGGCACAAATTGCCCAAGAAATCCAGCAACAGAAAAGGACATACCGTGTTCATGAAGGCTCTCTTGCTGGCATAAAATCTCATCTTGCCAACTTTGGCTTTAATCGTTTTGCCCGAAGCACCAAGCCCTTTTTTGTAACAGAGGCTTGCAACGGTTGCGGCTTGTGTGAAAAGAATTGTCCGGCATCTGCCATCTCTATGAAAAAGGGCAACCCCCTCTGGAACCTACAGTGCTACCAATGTATGGGCTGTATCAACCAATGCCCACAACAGGCCATCCAGTATGGAAAATCTACCATAGGCAGGCACCGGTATACCATTCAGCCCTATCTGCCCAAAGAGGAACAATTTTAAAAGGAGGATAATCACATGGATATTCTTTCTATTGCCATTCTCATTTTTATTGTCATGGAGCTTGCCAATGTGATTATTTTGTACTTACAGCCACACAGTCAGTTGGGCAATGGTGTGGGGTATTTAACGCCTTTCACAACAAGGACAACCAAGAACAACAGTTGTTTCCTATTTGGTAAATTGGGTGGCAGGAGTAAAACTAATTTTTATTTTTCTGTTAGCTGTAATTTTAGCCATTGGCACTCAACAAGTGCGCCTTTGGGCAGTGGTTGCCATGATTTTATCCATTGCTACTTACTTTTGGCGGCTGCACCCCATTATAAAAAAGCTGGACAACATGGGATGTATCACCCCAAAAGGCTATTCCAAAGCATTGGATTGGATGATTGCAGGCTTTATGATACTGTTCACCGCAGCCTTGGGAATCTATCTTGCACAACAAATCCTCTAATCCATAAAAGAAACAACACCTTATTTACTGGGCATAGGCTGCCATATTGCAAATAAGGTGTTTTCTTTTTGCAGCTTCTTCTGCCCAATCTCTTTCGATTATTAAAATACAATCGCCTGACATAAAGTTGAGCTTTTCCTGAAAAAGTGATAAAATAATTCCATCCATTTATTTCCTTTTGAGAGATACTTCTATTGGCAACTTTATTTTGTAAAAATGTGCAGAACTGGCAAGGGTGATACGCTGCTATGAAAAGTAATTTTGATTTTTTGGAAAAAGAGTTCCCTGTACTGGCCCAATTTGGAGAAAAAGCAGAATTATACCTTTACTCCGATTCAAACTCCTGCTTGATGAAATTGGGGATGATTGGTGAAACCATGGTAAATCTAATATTCACCTATGATAGAATCCCATTTCCTGCTGAAAACACAGCTATCAATCGAATTGCATTGCTGTTTCGGGAAGGTTTGCTGACCCAAGACCTTGTAGATATTCTTCATGCTTTGCGCAAAGTGCGCAACCGAGCAGTACACGAGAACTATACCTCCGTTGCAGAGGGAAAAACCCTGCTGCAAATGACACACAGCCTGTGTCAATGGTTTATGCAGACCTATGGTGACTGGAATTATCAAAACGAACCCTTTGTAATGCCCTCGGATTTGCCAGCGGCAGAAGATACAAAAGGTGCAGATACTGCCTCTGAGCAGGCACAAGAAGAAAAATTAGTAAAACAAGCAGAGGAAAAGGCTGCTGCTTCGGATTTGGTAGCAAAAGAAAAACGCCGCCAACAGGCAGCAAAGGCAGCCAGCCAACGGCAAAAAACAGAAGCAGAAACCCGCTACATCATTGACCAACAGCTTCGACAGGTGGGCTGGGAAGCCGACACAGAAAACCTGCGTTTTTCCAAAGGAACCCGCCCCGAAAAGGGCCGCAATCTTGCCATTGCTGAATGGCCTACCGATTCCACAGTAGGCAATCATGGCCGTGCGGATTATGCCCTTTTTATTGGTCTGCAATTTGTGGGTATCATTGAAGCAAAAGCAGAACACAAGGACATTCCCTCTGTCATTGATTATCAAGGAAAGGATTATCCCCGCAACATACGGGAGGAAGATGCTCCCTATCAAATTGGAACATGGGGCAATTACAAGGTACCTTTTACCTTTGCAACCAATGGCAGACCCTATCTGGAGCAATATAAAACAAAATCTGGTATCTGGTTTTTGGACCTTCGTCAACCCTCCAATGTACCAAAAGCTTTGCGGGGATGGATGAGCCCCCAAAACCTTTTGGAACTTCTTGGCAAAGACACCAACACCGGCAATCAGGCACTTGAACAGATGCCCTTTGATTTGTTGCGTGATAGAGACGGGCTGAACCTTCGAGAATACCAACTGCGAGCCATTCAAGCCGCAGAACAAGCCATTATAGATGGAAAAAATACAGCTTTGCTGGCTATGGCAACGGGAACCGGTAAAACCAGAACGGTGCTGGGCATGATTTACCGTTTCCTAAAGACAAACCGTTTCAAACGAATCCTATTTTTAGTTGACCGCACTGCTTTGGGAGAGCAAGCACTGGATGTATTCAAAGAGGTAAAACTAGAAGATTTAATGCCCTTAGCGGACATTTACAATATCAAAGGGTTGGATGATAAAGAGATTGAACGGGAAACCCGCATCCAAGTGGCAACGGTACAAAGTATGGTCAAGCGCATTTTGTACAATGACGGCGAAACCATGCCAGCGGTTAGCGACTATGACCTAATTATCATTGATGAGGCCCACCGTGGTTATCTTTTGGATAAAGAAATGGGTGATACCGAACTTCTCTACCGTGACCAGCGGGACTACCAAAGCAAATACCGCAGTGTAATTGAATACTTTAATGCAGTAAAAATTGCTTTGACTGCTACCCCTGCCCTCCAAACCACCCAGATTTTTGGTCAGCCTGTTTTCAAGTATACCTACCGTGAAGCGGTTATCGAGGGGTATCTAGTAGACCATGACGCCCCCCACAACCTTCATACCAAACTGCGGGACAAGGGCATACACTATCAATCCGGCGATACGGTCACCATATATGACCCGGTAACCGGCGAAATCACCAACAGCGAGCTATTAAACGATGAACTCAACTTTGCTGTGGAGCAGTTCAACAAAAAGGTTATCACTCGCCCCTTTAATAAAACGGTATTGGCCGAAATTGCCAAGGACATCGACCCGGAAAATCCCGATGAGCACGGCAAAACCCTTATCTATGCTGTGAATGACCCACATGCTGATATGATTGTGGATATTCTCAAAAATATTTACTCTGCCTATGGGGTGGACAATGATGCTGTTATGAAGATAACCGACAGCGTAGGCGGCGGTAATCCCAAAAAGGTACAGGAGGCCATCAAGCGGTTTAAAAACGAGCGTTATCCCAGCATTGCGGTGACGGTTGACCTGTTGACCACTGGTATTGATGTGCCGGAAATCACCAATCTTGTGTTTTTGCGTAGGGTAAAATCCCGTATTTTGTTCGAGCAAATGCTGGGCCGTGCTACCCGCCTATGTCCCAGAATCCACAAAACCCACTTTGAGATTTATGACCCTGTGGGGGTATATGAATCCCTTGACCCTGTCAACACCATGAAACCGGTGGTGGTCAATCCCTCCACTTCTTTTGGTCAACTGCTGGATGGCCTTGAAGTGCTGGAAGATGAAAAGCAAATTGCCTACCAGATAGACCAGATTATCGCCAAACTCCAGCGAAAAAAGCCAAAAATGGACAGCAAAACCCTAGAGCACTTTGCCAGCCTCACCGGCGGCATGAACCCCACCCAATTTATTCAGCAACTGGAACAGGATTCCCCCCAACAAGCTCGCAAGCGCATTTTTGCCCATCAGGAGCTATTTGAGCTGTTGCAGGAAACCAAAGCCAACGGCAACCGGCCGGTGGTTATCTCAGACGCCCCGGACGAGTTAATCAGCCACACCCGTGGCTATGGTACCGGCAGCCGCCCAGAAGATTATCTGGATACCTTTGCTGATTATGTAAAAACCCACCTTAATGAGATTGCAGCCCTAAGCATTGTCTGCACCAGACCCAAGGAATTGACCCGAACCAGTTTGAAGGAACTACGCTTGACACTGGACAGGGAGGGTTTTACTCCCCAGCAACTGAATACCGCCATATCGGAGTTGACCAATGAAGAAATGGCAGCGGATATTATTAGCCTCATTCGTCGGTATGCCATCGGTTCTACTCTTATCAGCCATGAAACCCGTATCCGTCGGGCGGTGGACAGACTGAAAAAAGCCCATAAATTCACCGCCATAGAACAAAAATGGATTGGCCGTATCGAAAAATACCTTATGGAAGAATCCGTGTTGAATGTTGAGGTTTTTGATGAGGATACCCGATTCAAAGGCGAAGGCGGATTTAAGAAAATTGACCGAATTTTTCAAAACCAGTTAGAGAGCATCGTTTTGGAGCTTAACGAGTATCTGTACGATGATGGAGGAAGAAGCGCATAAGTGAACCAGCGCAAAGGAGGAAATAATCAATGACTACACAAGAAATTGTATCTAAACTTTGGAATCTCTGTAATGTATTGCGGGATGATGGCATTACCTATCATCAATATGTTACCGAGCTTACCTATATCCTATTTTTAAAAATGGCAAAGGAAACCGGCGCAGAGAGTCAAATTCCTGCCGCCTACCGCTGGGATGAGCTTACCGCAAAAAGTGGTATTGAACTGAAAAAGTTTTATAAAGAGCTACTCACCCATCTGGGCGAAAACTGTACCGGTCGGGTACGGCAGATTTACCAAGGCTCTGCCACCAACATTGAGGAGCCCAAAAACCTAGAAAAGATTATCACCACCATTGACAGCCTTGACTGGTATTCTGCCAGAGAAGAAGGACTTGGCAATCTATATGAAGGACTGTTAGAGAAAAACGCCAATGAAAAAAAATCCGGTGCAGGGCAATACTTTACCCCTCGTGTACTTATTGATGTAATGACCCAACTGATGAAGCCCGAGCCCGGCGAACGGTGCAATGACCCAGCTTGTGGCACCTTTGGTTTTATGATTGCCGCCCATCAGTATGTGAAGGAGCACACCGACGATTTTTACGACTTGGATTCTGATATGGCAAAATTTGAACGGGAGGAGGCTTTTACCGGTTGCGAACTGGTTCATGATACCCACCGTTTGGCTTTGATGAATGCCATGTTGCACGACATAGAGGGAGAAATTTTGCTGGCGGATACCCTTTCTAATCAGGGCAAAAATCTCCATGGTTTTGATTTGGTGCTCACCAATCCGCCCTTTGGCACCAAGAAAGGGGGCGAGCGTGCCACCCGTGACGACTTCACTTTTCCCACCAGCAACAAGCAGTTGAATTTTCTTCAACATATCTACCGCAGCCTAAAGGCCGACGGCAAAGCCCGTGCCGCTGTGGTGCTGCCGGACAATGTGCTTTTTGCCGATGGGGACGGCGAAAAAATCCGCTGTGACCTGATGGACAAATGCAATCTACACACCATTCTACGGCTGCCCACTGGTATTTTCTATGCCCAAGGCGTTAAAACCAATGTGCTGTTTTTTACTCGTGGCACGAGCGACAAAGGCAACACCAAGGAAGTGTGGTTCTATGACCTGCGTACCAATATGCCTAGCTTTGGCAAAACCACACCACTAAAAGCCGAGCATTTTGCGGACTTTGAAAAGGCATTTGATGCCGAAAACCGCCATGCTATAGAGGATGAACGGTGGAGCGTTTTTACTCGGGAGCAGATTGCAGAAAAGGGCAACAGCCTAGACCTAGGCTTGATTCGTGATGATTCTGTGCTGGACTACAACGACCTGCCCGACCCGGCAGAAAGTGCCGAGGAAGCTGCTGCCAATTTGGAAGAAGCTGTTGATTTGCTGATGAGTGTGGTGAAGGAACTGAGGGCACTGGAGGTGCAGGACTGATGGCAAAAGGAAAGAAAAAAGAAACCCTGACACCGGAAGAACGCCTACAGGCGGCACTGGTGCCAGAGAGTGAACAGCCATACAAGCTGCCAGAAAATTGGTGCTGGACAAAGGTGGGAGATTTATGTACTTTTATTGGAGGCGGTACACCAGACAAGACAAATCCTCTTTATTGGAATGGAAATATATCTTGGGCAAGTGTAAAAGATATTAAAGGTAGCTATCTCTATTCAACTATTGATAAAATTTCACAGGTGGGTCTTGAATGCAGTTCTTCAAATTTATGCGAAGCTGGAGACCTTTTATTGATTACTCGCATTGAACCAGCGAAAGCGATAGTATCAAAAATTGTTACCGCAATAAATCAAGACCTCAAAATTGTAAAAAGTGAGTTGTCTTCACTGTTCCTATATTACTATTTTTGCGCATTTCAGCACGAGTTTGAAAAAAAAGCCAGTGGCTCCACGGTTAAGGGAATAACTTTACCTAATATACAAAATACACCATTTCCACTTCCTCCTTTGCCTGAACAACAGCGCATTGTTGACCGTATTGAAAGCCTATTTGCCAAGCTGGAGGAGGCAAAGCAAAAGGCACAGGATGCGCTAGACAGCTTTGAAACCCGCAAAGCCGCCATCCTCCATAAAGCCTTTACCGGCGAACTCACCGCCCAATGGAGAAAAGAACACGGCGAAACAATGGAAAGTTGGGAGAAAAAACAGCTTTCACAGCTTGCTAAACAAATAAAAGCTGGCGGAGATAAACCTGATGATTTTACAACAATTGCTGACGAAATACACAATATTCCAGTTATAGCAAATGGGGTTACTGATGAAGGAATTGTTGGATACACAGCAACTTCACGATTTTCTGGAGAAACTATTACAGTTGCAGGGAGAGGAACAATAGGATTTTCTATGTATAGAACATATCCCTTTTTTCCTATTGTTAGATTAATTGTAATTGAACCACAAGATACTGTAAAAGCAGCATATATTAAATATGCTTTTGATGCTTTTCCAGAAAATGGAACAGGTTCAAGTATCCCTCAATTAACTGTTCCTATGGTCAAAGAGAAAATAATACCTTTGCCCAAACTAAACGAACAGACCGAAATTGTGCGTATTCTTGATGACCTGTTAGCCAAGGAGCAGCAAGCCAAAGAAGCCGCCGAAGGGGTGCTGGAACAAATTGACATTATCAAAAAAGCCATCCTCGCCCGTGCCTTTCGTGGGGAATTGGGCACCAATGACCCCAAAGAGGAAAGCGCAGTAGAACTATTGAAACAGGTTCTAAGTTGTTAATCAAAAGTCATCCCATTATAATACATGGGGTGACTTTTTTGTAAATAGAATGTTACTCTTTGCCTTCACTTATCCAAAATATTACCACTCTCTTACCATTCGGTTGCCAAACTTGTGGGTCTGTGGCTATAATTTGTTTGAGGTGAAGTGCTATGTATGAAATTGACAAGCAAAAGTTTGGTGCCTTTGTTGCTCAACTACGCAAGGAAAAAAACTACACCCAAAAGCAGTTGGCAGAACAGCTTTATATTTCGGATAAAGCCATCAGCAAATGGGAAACCGGGGGTTCACTTAGATAAAGATACCACATCAATCCCACGCTGACTTTTGCTCAACCGATACAGCCGGAGGGCTGG
>CALWZC010000009.1 GCA_944385935.1 uncultured Anaerofilum sp. | reverse complement strand
CTCCTTTTTTCATCTTACCACGAAAAAAGTAGACACCCACACTTTTGTGAGTGTCTACTTTCATTTTACAGGTGCACCCCGCTTTTGCAGGGATGCCGCTTTTTTTGCTATTCAACAGCACTTTGGTACAAATTATTTTTCTTTTGCAGCCTGTGCCTTGATTTCTGCAATACGGTCTTGAATCTCTTCCATCTTCTCTTTGGTCAAGGGGTAGAACTTCATGGAAACGATGTTGCAAATCCATCCAACCACAGGAGCACCCAAGAAGCAAGCCATGGTTACCCAGAAGATACCAGCAGAATAGGGGCTTTCGGGGGTGGGCAGAACCTCGGTGTAACCGATTGCTGCGAAGAACAATGCAACAAAGGTAGTTGCAAAGGAGCTAATCAGCTTGTCAACAAAGCTGAACAAGGTACCCATCAAACCGGGAACGTAACGACCAGAACGATATACTTCGTAGTCGGCACAGTCAGCTGTCATGGGAATTACGATGTTTCCTGCAACGCCACCAGCTGCACGCATAATGCAGTACAACAGTACAAACAAAACACCAAACAAGCTCCAGTTGGAACCCACAAACAAGCTGCCAAAGGTAGCAGGGTTGGTCAGGCTGAAGGTAGGCAGTTTCATGGTCATGGGGTCCATAAACACAAACAATGCCAACAGTGCAGCAGCACTTGCCAAAGAAACCCATGTGCCAATTACCAAAGCCTTTTTCTGGCCCATGTTTCGAGCGATAAAAGCAACACCCACAATAGTCAACACAGCAATAGGAATGGTGGTAATAGCAGAGTTGGAACCAAACATTGCATAGTTGCCACAGATAATACCAAACAAGCAAACCATGATAGTAGCATTGGTCATCATAGTGGAGCTCAGTTTGTCAGAGGAGGCAGATACAACCAACATCTGGATAGCACGGTTATGTGCCATAACATCCAAGTAGTCTTTGAAACCAATGCGAGTTACCTTACCAGTACCAAAGTATTGGATATTATCCTTACGCCACAAACCAATAATAGCACATACGGCAAAAACCGCTGCAATGATTCCCAGAACCAGCTGCATTTCCTTGTAAAGGTCGGGATGGTACAAACCAGACAGAACAGTAATTCCATCTTTTTCGGTCAAACTAGCAGCAATACCGGGGTTTTGTGCAATCAGGCCTTCAATTTCTGCTGCGTTGTTTGCACTGGTCAAGGTATACTTGGGAACCAAAGTGTTAGAAACATACACAGGGATAATCAAGCTCATTGCCAAAACATTGTATACAGAGTCAAACATAGTGAACACTGGACGCTGTTTGGGGTCATTGGTCAAACAGCTCTGTGCAGACTTTGTAACAACACACTGGAAGGTGTATCCAATGATGTATACCATGTACATCAGGATAAACACAGGGAAACGGATGGCTGTGTTCATAGTAGGTAGAATATTAAACATCAGCCAGGTCATAACAAACAAAATCACGTTACCAATAACAATGTAGGGACGGTTTTTACCAAACTTTGTGTTGGTCTTATCAACCAAATATCCTACAAAAGGGTCGGTAACACCATCCCAAATACGCATGATGGTGATGATAGAACCGGCCAAAACGGTGGTAACTCCCACAATACCAGCCAAGAAGTAAGCGATATAGCCTACCATGGTCAAGTAAAGATTTGTGGAAGTGTTGTTCAGGGCATACAAACCGATTTCCCAAGTATGGGCACGGTGAATGCCGTTTTTGTGCTTCAGGTCACTCATCTTTCTTCTCCTTTGGTCTGAAAATTTCCCAGTTCAAGCCGCAAGGTGGCAGCATAGAGCTGTTTGTCCATACGCCATTTTTCGACAAATTTCCCGGAAATTTTCCTCAAACCACAAAAATCGGATTCCGGTTCAAGCCTCGTGTCGTATGATTTAATATTATATTAACATTTTCCCACAACCAAACCAATGCAAATATTGCGCCACAGATTGCAATTATTGCTATATTTATACACTTTGCACAGTTTGCACAAAAAATATTCTTGTTTTTTATGTTTATTTTTAACAATGTTATTCCTTTTATTTGTTGCATTTTTAACAAATATTTTATTTTTCATTTCTTTTTTCGCCAAGTAATTTTTTTTATTTTCACAAGTTACACTATGCAATTTTTAAGATAAATTTTTATTCTAGATTTTTCTTTTCTTTATCGATTTTTTTCTTTGCAGTTCAATTTTCACATATATTACAACCTTGTAAATAACAAGTGTTTAAACTATGATTTCACCTTTTTCATTTGCCTCTTTGGGTAAAGCTGCCATAATATCAATGATAGTCATGGCTGCCGGAATCCCTGTCCAAAACAGTGCAACACTTAGAGCAGCAGTAATATACTGTTTTGCATAAAATCTGTGTCCGCCAATCCATCCGGTCAATACTGCCAACCAAAGATATCTTTTCCTCACTACAGGGTGGGGCTTCTCCTTTAGTTCCATGACCTTTTCCATAAACTCATAAAATTTTCCTTTTTTTACTGGAATATTATACTGCTCTTGTAGTTGGTGCAATTCCTCTTCCAAGCGAATAAACTCTGATATTTCTTGACCTTGCAATTTTTGTTTTTTGCTAGATTTTGTATTATTTTCCATAGCATAACTTCTCCTTAGATACTTAGTATTACAGTAATTTTTTCTATTATACGGCTGTCTGCCCAAAAAGAAAAGCCCTGCGAATTTTCTCCGCAGAGCCTTTCTATTAGTAAAAGGTAGGATTATCCTTTCATTGCCTGCTCTTTAATTTCTGCAATACGGCCTTGAATTTCTTCCATCTTTTCTTTGGTCAAGGGATAGAACTTCATAGCAATTACATTGCACAGCAAACCTACAATAATCAGACCATACATCAGGAAGATACCAGCAAATTTCAGACCATCACTATAGGGAGAGTTCATATCTGGCATTTTATCAGCATAGCCAACCATTGCAAATACAACACCCGCAATCATAGGAGCCAGAGAGGAAATCACCTTGTCAACAAAGCTAAACAAAGTACCCATCAAACCGGGAACATAACGACCAGAGCGGTATACTTCATAGTCAGCACAGTCGGCTGTCATGGGAATTACAATACCACCTGCAACGCCCTGCAAACCGCCAGTAACCATAGTCAAAACCAACAGAGCCACACTAAAGAAGTTCCAGCCTTGGAAGTTGTAACCGGGCAAGGTAAAGGTAGTGGGGTCACCAAATGTCCACAACAGAACCAACAAGGTATTGCCAATCAAAGCACCCCAAGAGCCAACCAGCATGGCCTTTCTTTGGCCCAAACGGGTAGCAATAACACCTACACCAAACATCAGCAATAGAATATTTGCAATGGAAGTATAGAGGGTAAAACCGCCACTGGTAGCAAAGTTTCCAACTACTACACCAAACATAACAGCAGTAACAGCAGTGGTCTTTGCAGAGGAGCCCAGCTTATCAGTAGAAGCTGACAGAACCAACATCTGGATTGCACGGTTGTTTTTCAATACATCCCAGTAATCTTTAAAGCCAACTTTAACAGCCTTACCAGTACCAAAATACTTGGGGTTATCTTTGGGAGCGATAGAAATAACAGCAATAGCAGTACAAATAGCACTGGAAACAGCAGTCAGCAACCACAAATCGTGGAAAAATCCTTCATGTACAAATGTGCCATATTTATCATACAAGGGGCCTGCTACAACAATTGCCAAACCGGAGAAGATAATCAGATTGTAAATACCATCAAAGATGGAAAACAAGGGGCGTTGTTTGGGGTCGTTGGTTACACAGGTTTGCGCAGATTTTGTAACAACACACTGGAAGGTATATCCAACATAATACACCATGCTCATTACAATGAAGAACACACTGCGGAGCATTACGTTTTCAGGAAGCATATGGGTTACATGGAACAGGATAAAGCTGGAAACACAAAGAATCACCTGACCAATCACAATGAAGGGCCGGTTTTTACCAAACCGAGTGCTGGTTCGGTCTACCAAATATCCCACAAAGGGGTCGGTTACACCATCCCAGATACGCATCATCATGGAAAAACTACCTGCAAGAACCGCAGCCATACCTACAAATCCATTGAGGTAGTAAGCAACATAGCCCATAAAGAACATATACAGGTTGGTTGCCGAGTTGTTCAGGGCGTATCCCGCAATACGCCATAGGGGAACTCTGTGGATTCCATTGCCCACATCGTACTTAGATGTACCATTCATAACCTTTCTCTCCTTTGAATCATCTTCTCCATTTTGTTCTGTGCAAATATAACAGAACTCTTGCACTAATATTAACATTTTATGAATAGATATACTATGTGATTCTTGCTATACACTTTGCGTTTATTGCTATTATTGTATTTTATCAATAGTTATAAAAAATTATTTTTTGTTTTTTTGTTTATTTTGTCACAAATCATTTTTTAACAGAATATTGAAAAACAAAAACCCCTTTGAAGCAGATTGATACAATCCACTTCAAAGGGGAAGGTGTTACAGATTATACTTCTAGTGAGACAATGTTGTGAAAAAATTATACACCAGAATATGCAGAGAAACCACCATCAACAGGGATAACTACACCAGTGATAAAGGAAGCTGCTTTGTTGTTCAACAGGAACAACAGGCTGCCGTCCAGCTCCTCACTTTCGCCAAAACGACCCATAGGAGTAGCAGCCAAAATTTTGCCAGTACGAGCAGTGGGAGTACCATCTGCATTAAACAGCAAAGCTGCATTTTGCTTGGTGGAGAAGAAGCCGGGAGCGATTGCATTTACACGGATGCCTACTTTGCTAAAGTGTACAGCCAACCACTGGGTAAAGTTGGAGATAGCTGCCTTTGCACCAGAGTAAGCGGGAATTTTGGTCAAGGGAGTGTAAGCATTCATAGAGCTGATGTTGATAATATTGCAGCCCTCTTTGCCAATCATCTGGCGAGCAAATGCCTGTGTGGGAATCAGGGTTCCCAAGAAGTTCAGATTGAATACAAAACCTACACCATCTGCATCCAAATCAAAGAAGCTCTTGGTGTCTGCATCAATGTCGCCTACCTCAAAATACTCTTTGTCGGTAGTAGCTTTGGGATTGTTTCCGCCTGCACCGTTTACCAAAATGTCGCAGCTACCCAAATCCTTAGCTACTTGGTCAGCTACAGCGTAGCAAGCATCCTTCTCCAAAACATTGCACTTATATGCTTTTGCAACACCACCTTCAGCGGTGATTTCATCAGCGTATGCCTGAGCAGCAGCCTCATTCAAGTCCAACAAGGCAACCTTTGCACCTGCACGAGCCAAGGTTTTTGCAAAAGCAGAGCACAACACGCCGCCTGCACCAGTAACAACAGCAACTTTTCCGGTCAAATCGGTATCCAAAACATTTTTGTTCATGGGAATCTTCTCCTTTCATAACAAGCAAGGGTATTCAAAAAATTTTTACATCCCAAAAACCGGCAGCATTGCAGCAGGCGAACCCACTTTCCTGCTGCCAGTCATCAAGGCACAATCAAAACTTATTTCTTGTTGTTTTTCTCGCAAGCCTCAAACAAGCCATTGATATAGGTTGCACCCAGAGCACGGTCATACAGACCATAGCCAGGTTTTCCGGTTTCTCCCCAAATCATGCGGCCATGGTCAGGACGAACATATCCATCAAAGCCGGTTTCTACCAATGCCTTAACGATTTCGTACATATCCAAGCTGCCACAGCAGGACAGATGTGCACGCTCCTCAAAGCTGCCATCCTCCAAAATCTTTACATTGCGCATGTGCATAAAGCCAATGCGACCCATTGCAGAGTACTTGCGTACCATTGCCACAACATCATTGGAAGCTGCACAACCCAAGGAACCAGTGCACAGACACAGGCTGTTTGCAGGGCTATCTACCAGCTTCAGGAAGCGATCGAGATTTTCTTCGCAGGTGATGATGCGGGGCAAACCAAAGATAGGATATGGAGGGTCATCGGGATGGATTGCCATCACAACGCCGCACTCCTCAGCAACGGGAATTACCTTCTTCAAGAAGTGCTCCAAGTTCTTCCACAAACCTTCCTCGCCCAATTCACCATAGGCTTGAATCAGCTCTCGAACTTCGTCTTGTGTATAGCTGGAATCCCAACCGGGCAGATGAATGTCATCCTTCAAGGGGTCTAAGCCCTTCATCTGCTCCCAGTACATAACCAAACTGGTGGAACCATCGGCAGCCTTTTTGTCCAACTGGGTACGAGTCCAGTCAAATACAGGCATAAAGTTGTATGTTACACATTTTACGCCATATTTTGCACAGCGGCGGATATTCTCACAATAAACATCCAGCAGTTCCTCTACATTGTTGCGACCCAGCTTAATATCCTCGGGAACAGGAATGGACTCTACAACATCAAATACCAAGCCATGTGCCTCACACTGCTCTTTCATCTTTGCAAGGCTTTCCTCAGGCCATACCTCGCCGGGCTTTACATCGTACACAGCAGAAACGATGCTGCGCATGCCGGGAATTTGGCTGATATACTCCAAAGAAATGGGGTCAGAATCACCGTACCAACGGAAAGAAAGTTTCATTGGTATCCTCCTCCTTATTGTCCTAAAGTTTTGTACAAAATTCGGTCTATCATGCAGACCTTTCTGGATTTATTGTAACGCAATTTGCACATTGCTTCAATAAAAACCAAAAAAGTTTTTATGAACTATTCATAGCATAACACACTATTTTTACAATCAATATATCTTTTATTGTGATTAGAATTGTAAATATTGCGTTTTATCCGGCGTATGTTCAAAAAATATGATTATTTTTCAGCTAAATAACCAAAATCTGCGCCATCAGCACAAGCCAACGGCGCAGAAAAACCTTATTAAATGCCAAAGTAGCGTTTTGCGTTATTGAAGCAAATATCCTCTACCATTGCACCCAAAGCAGCCATATCAGCAGGGTACTCCCCATTCTCTACCCAGTTACCAATAAGCTCGCAAAGAATGCGGCGGAAATACTCGTGGCGGGTGTAGGACAGGAAGCTGCGGCTATCGGTGAGCATGCCCACAAAATTGCCCAGCAAGCCCAAATTTGCAAGGCTGGTCATCTGCTCGAACATACCAGTCTTGTTGTCATTGAACCACCATGCACTTCCGTGCTGCATTTTTCCGGGCACTTCTACCCCTTGGAATGCACCAATCAAGGTGCCCAACTGTGCATTATCAGCAGGGTTCAAGCTGTACAGGATGGTACGGGGCAGGCTGTCCTCACTGTCCAACTGGCTCAACAATGCAGCCAATGCACCACCGCTACTGGTAACAGCAATGCAGTCATAACCAGAGTCAGGGCCCAATTTTGCAAACATTTTTGCGTTAGGATTGCGCATACAGGAGAAGTGGAGCTGCATTGCCCAGCCCAATTTTGCATATTTGCGAGCACAGAACAGCAACAGAGCTGTTTTGTACATCTCTGCTTCTTCTACGGTAACAGCTTCGCCCTTCATTGCCTTCTGGAAGATAGCAGAAACGGTGGCATCATCCGCAGGACGGAACATTACATAATCAAGGCCATGGTCAGAGGCACGGCAGCCCATCTCGTTGAAGAAATCAATGCGCTTGCCCAGTGCATCCCGTACACAATGGATACAACTAAATTCGCTGCCTACAACCTTTTCCAACTGGTGGATATACTCCACAAAGCCGGGTTTATCAATGTTCAAAGCCTTATCAGGGCGGAAGCTGGGGCAAACCTTTGTGTCAAAATTGCCCTCTTCGGCAATCTTTTTGTGCCACTCCAAGCTGTCACAGGGGTCATCGGTAGTTCCAACCATATATACATTGCTTGCCTTTACCAATCCACGGGCGGTCAGGTTGGGGTCTTTCTGCAACTTTTCATTGCACAGGTTCCAAACCTCCTCAGCGGTTTCGCCATTCAACACACCAGTATAGCCAAAATACCGCTGCAATTCCAGATGACACCAATGGTACATGGGGTTGCCGATTGCTTTGGGAAGTGCCTCTGCAAACTTCTGGAACTTCTCACGGTCGGAAGCATCACCAGTGATATACTTCTCCTCTACTCCATTGGAGCGCATTACGCGCCATTTGTAGTGGTCGCCACCCAACCAAATCTGGGTGATATTTTCAAAATGGCGGTCCTCAGCAATCTCCTGGGGATTGATATGGCAGTGATAGTCAATAATAGGCATTTTTGCTGCATGATTGTGGTACAAAGTACGAGCAGTTTCAGTGGACAGCAAAAAATCCTTATCCATAAAAGTCTTCATAGTTGCTTTTCTCCTTTTACATTCTATTTTTTCTCGAACCAGAGAAAGTGCGGCACCGAAATGCCACACTTCCTGCGCCTTTTTTACAGTTGGAACCAGTCTTCGTAGCCCAGTTTAATCAGGTTATCACGGCTGATTTTCAGGCTGTCAAAGGGGTCACGGTCATAGGTGGTATCCTGCTCAATGAGGAAATACTCACTGCCACTAGCCAGACCAGCCTCAATACACTCCTTAATGGGCAAAGTACCTTCACCCACCTCAGCAAACTCTACTACATTGGTGAATGCAGCCATAAAGGTTTTGGGGTCCAAGGGGCCTTCGGGCATTTTTACTTCACCAATACGGTAGTCTTTCAGATGCAGCAAACGAATGCGTCCGCTGTACTTTTTGATAAACTCTACAGGGTTCTCACCACCACGCTGAATCCAGTGAATATCCAGCTCAAAGCCCATGTGCTGGGTGTTGTTCTTGATGATATCCAGCAGGTACTCACCATCGTATTTGGTAAACTCAATGTGATGGTTGTGATAGTACAAATCAATGCCATGCTCTTTTAGACGAGCAGCCATCTCGTCAGCACGCTTTACAAAATCCAGTGCCTTGTCACGGCTTCCCATGCAGTTCATGGGCAACATACCAATGCGCAGCATATCACAATCCAAGGCTTTGCAATCGGCAACAATCTTGTCAAAGTCGGTGGTCAAAAATTCACCGGGCATACCGGGCATCATGGGCTCCAAACCGGCAGACAATGCGGCAATTTTGATACCAAATTCATCACAAGCACGCTTCATGTCGGCTACATTTTCGGGGGTCATAGGAATCTGGCTCACTTCTACACAGTGATAGCCCAGCTCTGCGCAGGCTTTCAGAGTGCCGTATGCACCCAGTTCGTCAATTTTGCTTTTGATGGTACTCATCTGAATACCAATCAGGCCCTTTTTGCTCATGGCATATTTCTCCTTTATGTTTTTTCTTCTCCGTCAATATTCTCCGTTTTGGGCGGCAGTCGGGTATTATTTTTTATAAGGTTTGGGGAACATGGCTGTGGCTGGAATGACGAATGGCGTCAATCATTTTCATGCTGGTAACTCCCTCCGCTGCGCAAGGATAGCGGCGGTTTCCGGTTTCCAAATCTTCATAGAAAATGCGAATCAATTTGGAATGGCTGGCACCATAATAGAATTTATTTCCGGGCAGTTTTGCATCCTCTGCCAACAGAATTTTTTCCTCTGGGGTAACTTTCCATAGCTTGTTGTCTTGAATAAGGTAACTGGACTTTTCCAACTCAACGCCAATTTCTACATTGGTGTTGACTGCGTGGGACACTGTTGCATAGAAGGTTCCCACAGCACCATTTTGGTACATAATATGTGCATTGGCAGTGTCCTCCACCTCAATGCCATAATCCAAAAGCTGACAAATATTGCCCTGAATGCTTTGGATTTTTCCGCCAAATTGTGCCATTAAGTCCAATGTGTGGATACTTTGGTTAATCATTACCCCGCCACCAGCGGTTTCCATCTTTCCACGCCAAGGCTCTTGCTGGTAGTATTCCGGTGACCGTGCCCAAACTACATTGGCACGAATGCTGGTGACCTTTCCTTCCAGCCCACTTTGAATAATACGCATCAAAGCCTCTGTAGTTTCGTTATATCGGTTTTGCAAGCAAAGACCGATTTCTACCTCTGGATGGTCTTGTTCCAACTGTGCAAATTTCTCTGCTTGTGCTGCGTTCAAAGCAAGGGGCTTTTCACAGAACACATTTGCACCAAACTCCACTACATCCTTTGCAACAGGATAATGGAGCCAATGGGGCAAGCACAGGTGTACACAATCTGGCTTCTCCTTTTCCAGCATTTCTTTGTAGTCTGTGTAGAAAGGAACATCTGGGGCAAGGGTTCCCCTTTCCTTTCGCAGGTCACACACTGCACAAAGCTGCACCTGTTCCATACTTTTTAGAATTGGAACATGAACCTTCGCAATTTCACCCAAACCAATTACAGCAACTCGCTTCATATTGACTGCCTCCTATAAAAGGGGATGCAGGGTCTTGCTACATTTAACAAGACCACTGCCCTCCTTTTTTGTTTATCGGGTGGGGAATTTGCCTTCCTCAGCAATACGCTTGTTCAGCTCTGCCAAGAACAGCTCTTCATCACAGGGATTGTCTACCTCACGGCCCAACCAGCTGGACAACAAGGTGGAGTTTGCCAAGGTTACGCCGTTAATTCCGTCGCTGCCGGGAGCCAGCAAGGGTGCGCCCTCCAGCACATGCAGAGCAAAGTTCTCCATAACAGTGGTATGCTGATAGCCCCAACCATCGGTATTTTCAAAGGTTTCGGTAGTGAACAAACCACCGCCGCCATTGCCGCTGGTAAGTTTTGCAACTTCCATCATGCTCATGGTGTCATTCATTTCTTTTTCGGTCTTATTCAAGCGATAAACAGTAGCAGTTTTGCTGTCATCTACAACAATTTTGCCCTTGTCTAGGTCAATCTCCAAACGGTCAGTACCACAAGCATCATGTGTGCAGGTGATAAAGGAACCGGTTGCACCATTAGCATATTCGGTTACGATGGTAACATCGTTATCCACTACAATGTCACGATGGCAGCCATACTTAATTTTGGAGTATACCTTTGTGGGAACGCTACAAATCCACTGCCACAAGTCCAACTGATGGGGAGCCTGATTTACCAGCACACCGCCGCCTTCGCCGCCCCAAGTGGCACGCCAATCGCTTTGACGGTAGTAGCTGTCAGGACGCCACCAAGTATTGATAATCCAGTTAGAACGGCGGATTTCGCCCAGTTCGCCGGAAGCAATAATCTCTTTAATGCGCTGATATAGCTTGTTAGTGCGCTGATTGAACATAATACCAAAAGGTACTTCAGGATGTGCTGCTGCACACTCATTCATCTCACGTACAGCCTTTGCATATACACCAGCAGGTTTCTCTACCAGTACAGGCATACCATGCTCAATGCAGTAGATTGCAATTTCGGTGTGCAGATAGTGGGGAACAGTAGTGATAACTGCATCCACAGTGCCAGAAGCAACCATTTCTTTCCAATCCTTAAAGAAGGGATACTCTGGGTACTTCTCTTTGCACATTTGCTCCTTTGCAGGGTCAATGTCGCACAGTGCACCCAGTGCACAGTGAGGGGGGCACTCAGGGGCAGGCATACCGGGGAAGCCCGCACGACCAGTCAAAAAGCCTGCATAAGCACCGCCCTGTGCACCAATACCAATTAGACCAAAACGAATTTTTTTCTCCATTGTTTTTATATCTCCTTTAAAAACAAATTGTTTTTTAACAGCAATTTCCTTGAATTTAGTTGCAGAACTTCGCCAAAATTTCTTTCAAAGCATTATACTGCATGGTGTAACCCTCTGCACCATCTTTTGCTTTGTTTTCGCTGATAACCTCGGTAGCATCCACTACTTCCAAGCTCTGCAAAGTGTCGAACAATACCAAATGAGGTTCCAATGTCAAGAAGCCTTGATAACCTTCTTTTACGATGGCCTGTTCCAGCAACTGAGGAATTTTTCCGTCGCCAGTACCACACAGCACATTTTCACCCTTGCCATAGACAGCATCTTTGATGTGGATATAAGCAACATTATCTTTCAGCAACTCCCAGCATGCGGCTGTATCCTCTCCGCATTGCACAAAGTTGGCATAGTCAAAGGCTGCCTTAAAATGCTCACTGCCCACATTGTCCAGCACATCTTTGCAACGGCGGGCGATGTCGCCGTAGATGTCTTTTTCATTTTCATGAATCAATACAACATCATACTTTTCTGCAATGGCGGCAAACTGTTTCAGCTTATTCAACACAGTTTCCCGATAATCGTCTGGATTTTTTCCCTTTGGAATGTAAAAACTAAACATACGGATATAGCGGCAATCCAGCAGCTTGCAGATTTGGCAAAGAGTATCCAACTGCACCAGTTGCTTTTGGAATCCCTCTTCATCTTCAATTTCTACCTTGCCAATGGGGCTGCCCAAGCTGGAAACCTTTACTCCTGCGGCGTTCAGCCGGGGAAGAATCTTCTCCTTTACTTCCTCCACAGTATATTCTGCAATGCCTTTTCCATCTGCTGCACGGAGAGAAATATAGTTCATTCCCAAACCGGTGACAACTTTTAATTGCTCGTCCAGTTGTGCGCTGATTTCGTCTGCAAAACCAGAAATGATGATATTGCAAGCCATTGGAATTACCCCTTTCCTTTTTGTTATTTACTCCAAAAAAATCATACCAATTTGTGCATATTGTACATTAGCACAAGGAAACAGGCAAACTGTTTCCACTTTTTGTTTACAATACCAATCCTATCACAATTATTCGCAATCTTCAATGCGATTATTGCTTGACACATTGCGTAAATTGTTTTATGCTGTTAATAATATAACTAATTGTGAAATACAAAAACAAAGGTGGGTGGGTCATGCCGGCAAAGGTACAAAATTTTATTACACGGCAGTATATGCTGCAAAATAATTATGAAATTCATCGCTATCGAGACTCCTATTTGAATGAAGTTGCTCTGCACCACCATGATTTTTACGAAGTGTACCTTTTTCTATCAGGAAATGTAAACTACAGCATTGAAAGCCGCAACTATCACCTGATGCCGGGAGATATTCTTCTCATCAGTCCATTGGAGCTGCACCAACCTATGTTTACTTGGGAAAAGCAGCCCTATGAACGCATTGTGTTATGGATTGACAAGTCCTTTATTAAGGATTTTATGAGAACTGGCCACGACCTGACCGCCTGTTTTGACACTGCTCTTCCCCACCATACCAACCTTATCCGCCCAGATGTCACCACTCGGCAGTTTATTACTTCCTTGATGGAACGGCTGATAGTGGAAACCGAGTCCAACGAGTTTGCCAGCGACCTTGCCGCCAGTGCCTATTTGGTAGAGCTGCTTATTCTAATCAATCGACTTTCCCAGCGCAACCCGCAACACCACGAGGTAAAGGATAAATCTGGTCCTGTGGTATCCAATGTGTTAACATATATCAATGAGCACTACAGTGAAGATTTATCACTGGATTTACTGGCAGGGAAGTTTTTTATTAGCAAGTATCATCTTTCCCATGAATTCAACCGGCTGGTGGGAACCTCAGTATATCGGTATATTATCCAAAAGCGGCTAGTGATTGCCAAACAAATGCTAAGCGATGGTATGCCACCAACGGATGTATACCAACATTGTGGTTTTGGGGATTATGCAAACTTTTACAGAGCGTTTAAGTCAGAATATCAAATCAGCCCCAAAGAATTTGTCACTAGCTTAAAGGCAGAAAAAATGGCAGCCAGACTGGACTAATGTTTATTCAAAGGCTCTGCCTTTGTATCCGCAATTTTTTGAAAAAAATTGAGTAAAACTTTCACGCAAAAAGGGAGGACAACTAGGTGTCCTCCCTTTTTACATTGCTCAATATTAAAGGTCTTGTATATTCATTTTATCCAGTTGTTGTTTGGCACTATGGCTTTTTCTGCAAATAATATAAATACATAAACATATGATAGAGGGAATATTAGCAAGCAATAACACAGGAAATAACATCATTATAGTATTAAAAAAGTTAGTTTCTACAGTATTAAGCAAAATAATCAAAAGGGTAGGTATAAAAAAACTAATTGGCAAAATAAGCCCCAGCCACTTGCTTTTTCTTTTGCTCAAAAAAATCTGTAATGCTACAATTCCTCCCAAAATAGCTATTACTAATCCCAAATTGATAACAGATGCCATCAAAGTAATCATTTGCATGGATTATTCCCCTCTTTCTGTTTTTTGTATGTGGTAATAAGTATTTTTGCTGTATCAAAATCAATCTTATCTTGCAATGCCAACTTTTTTACCAACGATACATAGCTATCATTTTCTGTATCCTCGGCAATCTGAATTTTCTGAATCAACCTATCCAGCCGCAGGCGCACTGTGGGATAGGTCACTTCATATTGCTTTGCGATTTCTTTTAGAGAACCGGACGCAAGGATAAACTTTTTTATAAAGGCAAGCTCTTCTTCCTCCAAGCCAGCAAGCCATTCTGGCAAAATTTCCATAACACCATCCCCCTTCTTTATTATAATTAAGTATATATTTTAATTTTATTAAAGTCAATATAAAAATAATATTTTGTTTTATTCAAAGGCTCTGCCTTTGTATCCGCAATTTTTTGGAAAAATTGAGTAAAACTTTTACACAAAAAGGGAGGACACTTGGGTGTCCTCCCTTTTGTAATGATGTTAATGGAAAATTTTATACTAAATCCATAGAGAAAGAGCAAACAGCAGAAAGGCTCTTGCCCGGCTCCAACTTCTCACAATCTCCTGTATTCAGGCTGTTGGGCCAGCCGTTCCATGGCTCCATGCAAACAAAGCCCAGTTCACATTGGCTCCACAAAACCACATTGCCAAAATGCTGGTCAAAATCAATGGTTACTTTATGACCGCTTTGGGTATCGGTAAATGCCATGGGGCTCTGTACACCTTTGTAATAGCGGGTGGTTTGGTCGGGGTCATAGGGGAAGTCAACCTGTGCAGGTGCAGGAATGGATTTTCCTGTGTCGGGGTCCTCCTGTGTAGCTGCTTTCAAATCCCATTGCAAGTTACGAACATCGGTACAAGCAAAATAGGGATGGAATCCAAAAGCAAAGGGCATGATCTTTGTGTCAGCGTTGTGGTATTCCTGCTCTAAGAAAACAGTGTTGCCCTTCAAACGGTAGGTAATTTTCACCGAGAAAGCATAGGGATAAAATTGCATTGTTGTTTCATTGTTGGTAAATTGCACTGTCAGTGCTGCGCCATCTTCACAGTTTTCTGCAACTACTTCCCAAGGTAAGCTGTGCGCCATTCCATGAATATCCATGGGATATTCTTTTCCCTCAAAGGTGTTTTTTCCATCTGCACAACGTCCACAGCAAGGGAACAAAACAGGCACTGCACAGCGCGGACGTTCAGGCAAATAGAAATTGGGGTCACGCAGCCAGCTAAATTCTTGCCCTTTCAAGGTCATGCCTGTAATCATTCCACCCTTGCAAGGGGTAATGGTAACCGTGGTGTTTGCCTCGGTGTCTGCCAAAACATATTGGTCATACTCTGCACCTTGGTGGGACAAATGCTGCTTACTGATGGTATACATCTTTCATCTCTCCTTTTCAACAAAATATCCATTTTGTAGGGAAACTCTTTTCCCATTCCTTATTAACCACTATACCCCAACATTTCCCTTCTGTCATGGTAATTTCTTGCGAATCTGGTTGCAAAATGTGTGTTTTTTACAAAAAATCAGGCAACAAAAGGGCCTATACCCTTCTGTTGCCTGATAGAAAAGTTTTGGTTTAGCTTTTTCAAAAGCTAACGGATTGCAAAGGCAAAGCCTTTGCCCTCAATCAAGAGGGTTGCTTGCCGATGTAAGCAGCAATACCGCCATCTACATACAAAATCAGACCGTTTACAAAGTCAGATGCAGAGGAGGACAGGAATACAGCAGGGCCTGCCAAATCCTCAGGCTCGCCCCAACGGTTTGCAGGGGTCTTTGCCAGAATGAACTGGTCAAAGGGATGACGGCTGCCATCGGGCTGAACCTCACGGAGAGGTGCAGTCTGAGGAGTAGCAATATAGCCAGGGCCAATGCCGTTACACTGAATGTTATACTGACCATACTCAGAAGCAATGTTTTTGGTCAACATCTTCAAGCCACCCTTTGCAGCAGCATAAGCAGAAACGGTTTCACGGCCAAACTCACTCATCATAGAGCAGATGTTGATGATTTTTCCGCCGCCCTTCTTAATCATAGAAGGAATTACAGCCTTTGCACAGATAAAGGGAGCATTCAGGTCAACATCAATTACCTTGCGGAAATCAGCAGCATCCATCTCAATCATGGGGATACGCTTGATAATGCCGGCGTTGTTTACCAAAATATCAATTACGCCAACTTCCTGCTCAATTTTTTGTACCATTGCTTGCACAGCAGCTTCATCGGTAACATCGCAAACATAGCCATGAGCCTCAATGCCTGCTTCCTTGTAGTTTGCCAGACCCTTTTGCAGCAACTCATCATTGATGTCGTTGAAGCAGATGGTTGCACCACAAGATGCCAAACCTTTTGCAATAGCAAAACCAATTCCATAAGAAGCACCGGTTACCAGTGCAACCTTACCGGTCAAATCAAATGCGCTCAAGTTCATTTGTATTTTCCTCCTTAAAACTTCTTCTATTTTAAAAAATTGTTATCGCAGCTCGGTGGTGGGGATTACATCCATATCATCAAATTCCTGATTTTCGCCACCCATTGCCCAAATGAAGGTGTAGTTGCTGGTACCTGCACCAGAATGGATGCTCCAAGAAGGGCTGATAACAGCTTCTTCATTCTGCATTACAATGTGACGGGTTTCGTTGCCTTCGCCCATCATATGGAATACTACATTGTCCTGAGGAATCTCAAAATAGGTGTAGATTTCCATACGACGCTCATGAGTATGTGCAGGCATAGTGTTCCATACGCTGCCGGGCTCCAAGCAGGTCATGCCCATAGACAGTTGGCAGGTTTTCAATACACTGGGATGGATAAACTGGTTGATAACACGCTTGTTGGAGGTTTCCATAGTACCCAGAGGCTTCTTTGCTGCATCTTCAATCTTAATCAAGCGGTTTTCATAGCTGCAATGAGCAGGAGCAGATACCATAAAGAATTTAGCAGGCTTGTTCGCATCATCGCTGCTGAACAGAACCTCTTTTGCACCCATGGTGATGTAGAGGCAATCTTTATAGTTCAGGTTGTAAACGGTGCCATCTACGGTAATTTTTCCGCTACCGCCAATGTTAAAGATACCAATTTCACGACGCTCCAACAGATAGTGAGTACCAAAGTTGTGCCATACATCAATGCCCTTGTCGATGGAAACACTCTCGTTTACAGGCATACAGCCCAAAGTTACCATACGGTCTACATGGCTGTATACAGCAACAATCTCATCTGCCTTATACAAGCCAGTAATCAAAAACTCGTTGCGAGTTTCCTCGGTGGTGTAACGTTTAAAATCACGCTGGTTGCAGGAATAACGAATATCCATAAAAAATACCTCCTAGAAATATTTAAAAAATTGTTGTCTTGTTGAATCAGCATGCAGCGGGTTTACAGCCCCTTGCTAACTGCAAACCCACTGCCGCCCAAAAATCCCATTCAGCCGGGAGAAGAAACGGCTAAACAGGTACGGAGATGGCTTTGTTCATTGGGCGATATATCCGCCTCTGTATACAATATATCATCTTGTATTCTACTTTTCAATCTGGATACAAGCACAAACTTCTACTGTTTTCCTTGTGCAATACTGTCAATTTCTATCCATCAATGGTTTTCTGGCTGAAAATACTCTTTGAATTCTGTGTGAATCCTATCTCCCAGCCGATAAATTCCACCATACATATGTTTTTTTACCCAAGATTCCACAGCATCTTTGTTTTTGCTTTCAATAATTTGAAACAATTCCTGATGTTCTGCTACAATCTCACTATAATTTTGTACTGCTACAATATCCAGCATCCGAAAACGTGTATAGTTTACCTGAGATTTTTGGATGGTTTGCCACAATAATTCTTTATGGGTTGTGCGGAACCAAACTTCATGGAGCTGGCTATCTAACTGATAAAATTGGCTGCTGTCAAAATCATTTTCCAACAGTACAGTTTGTTTTCGGATGATATAACGAACTTTTTCCAGCAAAATAGGGGTGCAACAGTCAATAAAATCTCGCAGAACCATACTTTCTATGGCCACACGCATATAGATTCGTTGCTGAATTTCGTCCATACTTAGCAGGGTAACACTGGTGCCTTTATAGGGCACTACATCTACCAGCCCTGCCTCCTTTAACCGCTGTAAAACGCTGCGTACTGGTGTTCGAGAAACGCCAAACCGAGTGCACAGTTCATTTTCGCTAAGCTGTTGCCCAGGCTTCAACTGCAAATCCAAAATTTCCCGCTGCAATGTTTCATAAATTCCTTGGCTGGAATTTGGCGGAAAATTGCCCATACTCCCTCCCCTTTCTGTATTACAATGGTTTATCTTGTATTCAGAATATCACTTTGCATACAAAATTTCAAGCAAAATTCCTAAAATAACAACAAGCAAAAGGAGGCCAACCTGTAACAGGCTGCCTCCTTTTGCTTGGAAGGTAAATCTATCTATGAATTGAGAGTACTTGAATACCTTATCGCTGCACACGACCAGAGCCGTCGCCACCTGCCAACTTCTCTACCTCAGGAACAGTAGCAAAGTTGTAGTCACCCTCAATGGAGTGCTTCAATGCAGAAGCAGCAACTGCAAATTCAACAGCCTCTTGGGTGTTTTTGCCGTTCAGCAAGGAATAAATCAGACCGCCGCCAAAGCTGTCGCCGCCGCCAATGCGGTCGATGATATGCAAATGGTACTTCTTGGAGAAGCAATACTCATCCTTTGCAACATTGTACAGCATTGCGCTCCAGTCGTTGTCAAAAGCAGATTTGCTTTCACGGAGAGTAATTGCAACCATCTCAAAGTTGAACTTGTCAGCCAACTGTTTTGCTACACTCTTGTAGCCCTCGTGGTTCAGCTCACCACCGGTAATGTTGGTGTTTTCAGCCTCAATGCCAAATACATCCTTTGCATCCTCCTCGTTGGAAATGCAAACGTCTACATACTGGCACAACTCAGTCATAGCCTCACGAGCCTCGTCACGAGTCCACAGCTTACCACGGTAGTTCAAGTCACAGCTAATTTTTACGCCATGAGCCTTTGCAGCCTTGCAAGCCTCTTTGCAGATTTCTACAACATTTTTGCCCAAAGCCGGAGTAATGCCAGTGAAGTGGAACCAATCTACACCTTCAAAAATGGCATCCCAGTTAAAGTCGGCAGAAGTAGCCTCAGAAATAGCAGAATGTGCACGGTCATAAATGCAAACGGAGGGACGCTGAGAAGCACCCTTCTCGTTGAAGTAGATACCTACACGGTCGCCACCACGAGTAATCATGCTGGTGTCTACACCATAACGACGCAAGCTGTTTACAGCAGCCTGACCAATGGCATGGCTGGGCAGCTTACTTACAAAAGCAGCATCTACACCATAGTTTGCCAAAGAAACAGCAACATTGGCTTCGCCGCCGCCAAAGGTAAACTCCAGATGGTCAGCCTGTACAAAACGCTCGTAGTTGTAGGGCTGTAAACGAATCATCAACTCGCCAAAAGTAACAACTTTCATGTGAAAATATCTCCTTGTTTTACAATATGTCAATAGTGGGAAATGTAGAATAGGGCAAGATTATTTCTGTACCAGATGAATTGCAAAGCCTGCAATCTCGTCTTTCAGATAGATTGCAATGTTTTTGCCGTTCTTGGTTACGAGGCTGCTCTCATCAAACTCTACGCCCTGCATCTTCAGGTGTGCGATGGCACGGTCCAAAGTGTTGGTCTTAACAGCAATATGACCATGAGTGCCACGACCGGTGCTCTTCATGATTTCAAACTCGTTCTTGCCAGTAAACCAAGAGCTGTTGCCCTCTTTTGCAGCCATACCAAATGTTGCAGCAATCAATTTTGCAGTTTTAGCAGCTTCGTCGGCATTCTCGCAATTGATACCTACATGGCCCAAAGTAAAGCCCAACATATTGTTTACACCTTCACGGGTCAAGCCCTCAATCTTTTCCCAGTTTCCAGCCTTGATATCATCGCTCTTGCACATCCAAGTGCCACCACAAGCGATGATTTTGTCAAAGCTCAAGTAATCCATCAGGTTGTTTGCGTTTACGCCGCCAGTGGGCATCCAACGCAGTTTGGAATAGGGGCCTGCAACTGCTTTCAGTTTTGCTACGCCACCGTTCTGCTCTGCGGGGAAGAACTTTACAACCTCCAAACCCATGCTCATAGCCTGCTCCATCTCACCGGGAGTAGCAGTGCCGGGCATCATGCAAGCACCTTTAGAAATTGCGTATTTGGTAATTTCGGGATTAAAACCGGGGCTTACAATGAATTCAACCCCTGCATCAATTGCGCGGTCTACCTGCTCTTTGGTCAGAACAGTACCAGCACCCAGCAACATCTCAGGTACTTCTGCCTTAATTTTGCGAATGCAATCCTCAGCGCAAGCAGTGCGGAAAGTTACCTCGGCTGCGGGCAAGCCACCTGCTACCAAAGCCTTACACAGAGGCACAGCCTCGTCTACACTGTTAAAAGCAATTACAGGCACAATACCAATACCATAAATTCTGTCAATTACCGAACTCATATTGTCTACTCCTTTTTGCAAGCCCAATGGCGTTCCATATTATAGAACAGTATTCCATTTTCCTTCTGTTATCTATTATAATCTGACAAACGGGAAAGTCAATGGATTTTGCGGCGAATTTTTTCCAAAAAAACAGTTGGGTATTTTGTCGATATTGACCACTACATTTGCATAAAAAGATTATTTTGCTTGATTTTGACAGCAAAGAGTTTTACAATGTGGAATAGCGAACCATTTTTATTAGTTTAGGAGGCCCTTATGTCATCCCAAAAAGTACCCTCTGCCCCCAGCGGCACCCAAAGTATCCAACGGATTTTTCGTGTAATCGAGGTGCTAAGCCACCACACAGCAGGAATGTCCTTGCAAAGTATCAGCGCAGAAACAGGTCTTGCCAAAAGCACTGCCCATCGAATGCTAACCAGCCTTGTGGAACTGGGCTATGTTGTGCAAGACAGTTTTTCCTCACGCTACCGTCTCACTCTAAAAATGTTTGAGTTGGGCAGCGGCGTGGTAAATGATATGGATATTTTGTCTGTGGCACGTCCTCACTTGGATAGGCTTAGCCGTCATACTGGGGAGGCAGTACATCTTGTGTTGCGAGATGGGGTAGATATTGTGTATTTACACAAATCCGAGGCCAGTGGTGCCAGAAGAATGTCCAGTCAGGTGGGGCTGCGCACTCCTCTCTTTTGCACAGGCGTTGGCAAAGCAATTCTAGCCACATTGCCGGATGACGAAGTGGAACAAATTTGGAAAAAAAGCCCCATACAGCAAATTACCGAACACACCATTGTAGACTTTGGGCAACTTTGCGAGCAGCTCAAAGCTATCCGACACAAAGGTTATGCCATTGATGATGAAGAAAATGAATTAGGAATCCGCTGTGTAGCTGTGGCATTGCCCGGCCCCGGTGGAAAGGCAGATGCCGCTTTTTCCATTTCCAGTCTTGTTCCCCATATGAATCCTGAACGAATTACCAAAATTGCACAAATCAGCCTAGAAACCAAAGCCGCCATTCTGCGTGATTTGGGGCTTTAATGCAAAAATGTCCTTTCAAAAAACCACAACATTCTGAGGTGTTTCTATGAAAAAATTGATTGGCTTTTGTCCTAGTTGTAAATACCGTTTAACAGCAGTTGCTTTGGAAGAAAAAAATCAGGGAAATTCCTTCCACAATAATTTTGCTCAAATGCTTTTTGGCTACCTCAATCGTGACCAAACCGCTTTTGTTGCGCTATTTTTGAAACACAAAGGTAGTCTTTCTTCTCTCATTACCGAAATTCCTATGACATTGCCCCAAGCAGAGAAACAACTACAACAAATTCTGGATACATTGGGTCTTACCAGTGAGCCTCTTTTTCCCGAAAAATCCGCCCCTTCCCAGCCTTCTGTGGAGGAGAAAACAGAGAAAGAACCACCAAAAGAAATCCCACAACCCAAAATAGAACCTCAAACACCTACACCTATACAAGAAGCTCCTTCTTCTGTTAAAGAAACTCTTTCTTCTGATTCTTCTGAAGAAAACGGTTTTCTTTTCCCTCTCGATAAACCTTTGGACGGAAAAGTTTTACATCAGTTGTTGCACAAGGCTCAGCAAGACTTGCAAGAGGTACGGGAACAACAGCACAAGAAAGAAGAGATAGAGGAAAAAATCACTTATTCTGTACCACAGTTTATGCCAAAACGGCACCATCAGCCGGCAGAGGAACCTGCTCCTTCTATTGCAGAACCCGTACAACAAACTACAAATACCCCCTCCGTACAGCCTGCAATCTTTCCAGTAGAACACCGTCAGCCAGAAACAGAACCTAATATCAGCACTTCTCAACCGCAACCAGAAGAATTGCAATTTGAAACCGTTACTTTGCCCGTTTTGCAGCCAGTTTCCTCTGAAGAGGCACAACCTGAGCAAGCAACGCCTGTGCAGCCAACTCCCACAGCTCCCCTTCCTCAACCTTCTGTTGCACAGACATCCCCTGCACCACAACCCCAGCCCATAGCCCAAGCACAACCCTCCCCCGAGCCACAAGCAGAGGTAGAACCAAAGGAAGAGCAACCTTCCACAGTTCAAGAGGAAATTCCCTATACTCCCGTTCGTCAGCCCGTGTTACGACATATTTTACAACAGGCAGAGCCTATCCAAAACTCTGCTTCTGTGGATTTGTTGACCTCCCTTTTGAAAAAACCCGAAAAAGCCCCTTCCACTCCCAAACCTTCCCAAGTGGCTGCTTCCCCTTCTAAGAGTGAAAGCTCTCCAAAGGCTTCCGAAATTATCCGCCAGAAACTATTGGACAATGGAGGAATTGCCACTGTTCTTTCCGTAACAGGAAAGCCCTACCATATCTCTGTCCGCCCCGATGGCAATGGCTTCCTTTGTGATAAGCTGCCCAATGGGGATGGATATGACTATCAGGTCTTTGATATTGTTGTAGACTTTTTGCAGAAAAAAGGTGGAAAAGCAGAAAAGGGAACTGCAAAAGGTGTCAAATTGGGAGATGCAAAATGTGACGAAAACACCGTTGTGGGAACTGTAGCAAAAAAATACCACAAAGCCAAAAAAGGAGATTCCGTTCCCGACCCTGTGTTCATTTTGGGGTCTGTTCTGGAATGGGCAGGCATTGCCAAAAATGGCCGTGGATACTTGGAATTGCTATAATTTTATCTTACCCAATAGAAAAAGCACACTGTTTTCCTGTATTTAGGAATCAGTGTGCTTTTATTTTCGTAAACTATTCAATCAGTCTGCCAGCTCTGTGGCAATCACTCTAGCCAAATCTGTGGCAATCTGTTGAATTTCTTCTTTTTTCTCCCCTTCTACCATAACTCGAATGAGTGGCTCAGTACCAGACAGCCGAACCAAAACCCGACCACCTTCTCCCAGTTGTTTTTTTGCCTGTTCAATGGCTTGTTCAATGGGTTGATTGGTATAAAAACGCAGTTTTCCTGTGGGGGATACCTTTATATTCTCCATTACCTGGGGTACTTTTTTCATCACCTTGGTTAGTTCCGAAAGGGGCATGTTTTTCTGTTGCATCAAACACAAAAGCTGTATAGCAGTAAGCTGTCCATCACCTGTGGTAGCAAACTGCCGGAAAATAATATGCCCCGATTGCTCTCCCCCTAAAGCAAAGCCCTCTTGCTCCATCTTTTCTAGTACATAGCGGTCACCCACTTTTGTGGCTTCAAAAGCAATTCCATTGCGGCGGCAAAATTGCTGAAATCCCAGATTGGTTAGCACAGTACCCACAATGGCATTTCTCGACAGTTTGCCCTTTTCCAACAGATTCAGACCACAGATTGCCATAATGAAATCCCCGTCTACCTCCGTACCAGTTTCATCCACAAACAGGCAGCGGTCAGCATCACCATCAAAGGCGACACCTGCCACAATGTCAGGGTGAGAAGCAACATACTCTTGTAGCTGTTCCAGATGTGTGGAACCACATCCTCGGTTGATGTTCAAACCATCCGGTTCACAGCCAAATAATTCTGGCTGTGCTCCCAACTGTTCTAGCAATAGTTTTGCACTCATAGCAGCAGAACCATTGGCACAGTCCACTGCTATTTTCATCCCTCGCAACATACAAGGTGCAGTGTCTTTTAAGTACTCTATATAATCTCTCAAGGCAGTGGTGCTGTGCTCGATGGTTCCAATATACTCTACACTGGCTGCCAATAGTTCACTTTGTTGGTCTAGTACCAATCTTTCGATATGCTCCTCTAGTTCGTCTGGCAACTTAAAACCATCTTTATTAAACAATTTTATGCCATTAAACTGCCATGGATTGTGGGAAGCCGAAATCATTACGCCAGCATCTGCCTTGTATTTTCTGGTCAAATATGCCACAGCTGGGGTAGACAAAACCCCCACATCCAACACGTTGGCTCCCGCTGCACATAAACCCGCAGAAAAAGCAGCTCCCAACATTTCTCCTGAAATACGGGTATCTTTTCCCAGCACCACCACTGGAGGGTGGCTACCTCCGTCCGCCAATACCATGGCGGCTGCCTTGCCAAGCTGCATGGCAAGTTCACAGGTAATTTCTTGCCCTACTACTCCCCTTACTCCATCTGTACCAAACAATCTTCCCATAACTCTCTCCCCTTTATGTGGCCAAGCTGACCATTTTTGTATTTTTGCTTTTTTTCATCTTCTCCCTTTACTGGCGTTTTACAATAGAGTTGGCAGATTTGAAAATAGAATTTTCCGGCACAACTCCACGAACACAACTTGTGGGATAAATCTGGGCTTTTTTGCCCAAAATAGTTCCGGGACACAGGACACTATTGCAGCCTACTTCTGCCTCATCCCCCACCATTGCACCCATTTTTTTGCGATTGGTATTGATTACTTCTTTGCCCATTTTTACCTGAACCAGTGTTTTATCACTTTTCAAGTTGGATGTCACTGCTCCGGCACCCATATGTGCACCATATCCTAATATAGAATCTCCCACATAGTTAAAATGGGGAACCTGTGCCTTATCAAAAAGAATGCAGTTTTTCAACTCGGTGGAATTGCCTACCACTGCTTGTGCTCCAATGAGGGCATTTCCTCGCACAAAGGCACAATGACGAATTTCTGCACCGGGGCCAATGATACAAGGCCCTGTCAGGGATGCACTGGCAGCAACCACTGCTGAATGATGGGCCCATACCTGTGGGGCAATTTCTTTATATTCTTGGTGTGGTAACTGCTCTATAACATACAAAAGAAACTCTTCAATTTTATCCAATGCCTGCCAAGGGTATTGGCACCGTTCTAACAAAGGTTTTGCTATGGTGTGGTTTAAGTCAAACAACTCAACTGTGGTACATTGCTTCAATGAAAAAACCTCCTTTGGGCGTATATGACCGTTTCATTATACAGTCTTTTTTTGTTCATTTCAAGCATTTAGTGCAAATTTATAAGACGATTGAACAACATTTATCTTTTCCCCTTTATCACTGTATGTTTCTTGCAAGGCAGATATTACCATATAGCTAAATTTACTGTAAACTTTACAGAAAAAATCCACAAACTATCCATTGATTTTTACAATAAAATACAGTATAATGTTCTTCACACAAAGAGGGAGTAGTCAGCATATCATGGTGTGCGTGATATGGTCCCGTGCCAACACACATGATTTTTCCTTTGTTGTACAAAGTGAAAAATCTGGCTTAGGATGAAATAGCGAGACTCTTGTGCAGGAACGTTCTTCGTTTTGCACAGGCGTTTCGCTTTTTTATTTTCCCTCGGCTCAAGAGAAAGGATGGAACCATGGACAACAAAAAATTGTATCTGGAAAGCACAGAAGCTGTCCTAAAACAGGTGGACAGTACTCCACAGGGCATTACTGCCGCAGAAGCTGCACGCAGAGCAGAACAGTATGGCCCCAACAAATTGGCAGAAGCGAAAAAAGCTACCTTAGTACAACGCTTTTTTGCACAGCTAAAAGACCCCATGCTGTTAATTTTGCTGGCTGCCGCTGGCGTTTCTGCCATTACAGCCTACGCATCTGGAGAAAGTTTCTCCGAAGTATTTATCATTTTGGCGGTTGTTCTGCTCAATGCCATTTTGGGTGTTTTACAAGAAAGCAAAGCCGAAAAGGCCATTGAAGCATTGCAGAATATGACCGCTGCCACCTGTAAAGTATTGCGGGATGGCCGTCAGGTTATTTTACCCAGCACCGAGCTAGTACCCGGCGATGTGGTTATTTTGGAAGCAGGTGATGCAGTTCCCGCTGATGGTCGTATTTTGGAAAGTGCCAGCCTGAAAATTGAGGAAGCTGCTCTTACTGGTGAAAGTGTACCTGTAAACAAAACCATTGAGGCTTTGGGTCTAAGCCAACAACAGGATGTGCCTCTGGGCGACCGCAAGAACATGGTATACATGGGCAGCACCGTTGTATTTGGTCGAGGCAGTGCTGTTATTACCGGAACTGGTATGGATACCGAAATGGGTAAAATTGCCTCCGCTTTGGCTGCTACTCAAGACGAACAAACTCCCCTGCAAAAGAAACTGGCACAGTTGGGCAAAACCCTCAGTTGGATGGTTTTGGGAATCTGTATATTCATCTTTGCCTTCAGTTTGTTGAAGGAAGGGGATTTCCATCTGGAAGTTATCCTAAAAACCTTTATGGTTGCTGTTAGTTTGGCTGTTGCTGCTATTCCCGAAGGTTTGGCAACTGTTGTTACTGTTGTACTTTCCATCGGTGTTACCAATATGTCCAAACGGAATGCGGTTATCCGTCGTCTAACCGCCGTAGAAACCTTGGGCTGTGCACAGGTTATATGCTCGGATAAAACCGGTACTCTTACCCAAAATAAAATGACTGTTGTAGAGCATTGGGGCGAGGAGGCTCCCCTAGCCACTGCAATGAGCTTGTGTAGTGATGCAAAGCCCGGTGCCAGTGGTCAGGCTGAGGGTGAACCCACAGAATGTGCTCTAGTAAACTATGCTACCTCTTTGGGATTGACAAAGCCCCAACTGGAAGCTGCTCAACCCCGTGTGGATGAGGCTCCCTTTGACAGTATGCGCAAAATGATGAGTACACTGCACCAGACCGAAAGGGGCTTGATACAGTATACCAAAGGTGCCCCTGATGAGGTTTTGAAACGTTGTACCCATTGTTTGCGTGATGGAAAAGTTGTTCCTATGGATGACACCATCCGCAATGAAATTTTGGCAGAAAATAAGCGCATGGCAGACAAGGCTCTGCGTGTTTTGGCTGCTGCTATGCGCAGTTGGAGCCAAAAACCTGCGGATAATCAGCCCGAAACTTTGGAACAAGACCTCACCTTTATTGGTCTAACTGGTATGATTGACCCCATTCGTCCAGAGGTTCTACCCGCCATCGAAAAGTGTCGTCATGCAGGTATTCGCCCTGTAATGATTACTGGCGACCACAAAGACACTGCTGTGGCAATCGCTAAGGAACTGGGTATTATCCAAAGTGCTGATGAAGCCATTACTGGTGCTGAGCTGGATAAATTCTCTGATGCTGAACTGGCTGAAAAAGTAAAGCATTATGGTGTATATGCTCGTGTACAGCCTGAGCATAAGGTTCGCATTGTTTCCGCTTGGAAGAGCAACGGTTGCGTTACTGCCATGACTGGTGACGGCGTAAACGACGCCCCCTCCATCAAAACTGCTGATATTGGTGTGGGCATGGGTATCACCGGCACCGATGTTACAAAGAATGTAGCGGATATGGTTCTGGCAGATGACAACTTTGCAACCATCGTTTCTGCGGTAGGCGAGGGACGCCGTATTTATGCAAATATCCGAAAGGCAATTCAGTTCTTGCTTGCCTCTAATATGAGTGAGGTTCTTGGTGTATTTGCAGCCACTTTGATGGGCTTCGTTCTGTTGGAGCCTGTGCACTTGTTGTGGATTAACCTGATTACCGACTGTTTCCCTGCTTTGGCACTGGGTCTGGAAGAAGCTGAACCCGATGTAATGGAAAAGGCTCCTCGTGATTCTAAGGATGGCATTTTCTCCCACGGTTTGGGTGTGGATGTAGTATACCAAGGTATCATGGTAACTGCTTTGACCCTTGCTGCTTACTTCATTGGTCACTTTATCGAAAGTGGTCGCTGGGAAATTGCTCAAAGTGCCGACGGCATGACCATGGCATTCTTAACCATGAGCATGGCAGAAATTTTCCATTCCTTCAATATGCGTAGTCAACGCAAGAGTGTATTCAGCCTGCCCACTCAAAACAAAGTTTTGTGGGGCGCAATGCTGGGCAGCTTGGTACTCACCACCATGGTACTGTATGTGCCCTTCTTGGCAGACGCTTTCGGCTTTACCCACATCAACTTGATGGAATATGGCGTAGCTTTGGCTTTGGCTTTCTTGGTAATTCCCATCGTAGAGATTATCAAGTTCTTCCAACGCAAAGCAGAAAAAGACAACTAATTCTTTTTATTCTCTTCTATGGGCTGCTCTGGAAAAGGGCAGCCTATTTTTTATTGCTTTGCAAAAAACAATATGATAGAATGAGCCTAGAAGCACAAAACATATGCAAAAGGAGGGCACGTATATGGGTATTGGTTTTGGCTGGATAATTAGTTCTTTGGTTGGATGGGCCATTCAGATTGCGGTTATGGCTGGTATTGGCTATATAGTTGTGAAAAAAGCAATCAAAGATGCCATTCGGGAAATGAAGCAGGATTCTTCCAACTATCCTCTGTAATTTGCGCTTTTGGTGCTTGAATAGATTTTATTTGATATTTTTTCAAAAAAAGTATTGACATTTTTCTTTTTTCGGGGTATACTATACAAGCACCAAACGTGGCCCGTTGGTCAAGCGGTTAAGACGACGGCCTCTCACGCCGTAAACAGGAGTTCGATTCTCCTACGGGTCACCATAATTTGCCTCTTTAGCTCAGTCGGTAGAGCGCCGGACTGTTAATCCGTAGGTCGTTGGTTCGAGCCCAACAAGAGGCGCCAAAGAAACCGTTCCGATACAAAAATCGGAACGGTTTTTGTTTTGCAATAAATATTCCAATGAAATCCCCCTTTCCCCTTTTACAAAACATTTTCATTCCAGCCATATTTTTTATTGGGAAATTTCTTGTAATTACAATGTTAAAGTTATAGTATTATTCTGCTGTCCCAAAGCAAACAAAAAAAGAAAGCCAAGAACTTTTTCGTTCTTGGCTTTTGGCGGAGAAGGAGGGATTTGAACCCTCGCGCCGGTTACCCGACCTACGCCCTTAGCAGGGGCGCCTCTTCGACCTCTTGAGTACTTCTCCAGAGCAAAGTTATTGCGTAAGTATTCTGTTGTTCGGATTTGGTGTTGGCGGAGAGGGTGGGATTCGAACCCACGGCCCTGACGGGTCACTGGTTTTCAAGACCAGCTCCTTAAACCACTCGGACACCTCTCCTCATGGCGTTTGTGCGAATCACTTACTGGATAACGCAAGATGAATGATACCACATGTTGCAAAGAAAGTCAACACTTTTTTGAAAAAAAGTTATATTTTATAAAAAAATCCTTTTTCAAACGGCATTTTATTTCTGTTGCAGCCGTGTTATAATGATTGTGAACCGATATTTTCCCAAAAAGGAGAACTTTATGAAAGCAACTGTGGTCATTCCCAACTTGAATGGTGCTGGATGGTTAAAGGATAGCATTGAATCTATCTTTGCACAGACCATGCAAGACTTTGAGTTGATTGTTGTGGACAATGGTTCCACCGACGAAAGCAAAACCATTGCCCAGAGTTATGTGGGCAGACCCAACTATACCCTAATAGAGAACGAAAGCAATACAGGCTTTTCCCATGCAGTAAATCAGGGTATCCAGCTTGCCAAAGGACAATATGTTGCCCTATTTAATAACGATGCCTTTGCTGAACCAGATTGGCTCCAAAATTTGATTACAGCCGCAGAACAAGACCCCCGCATTTTTGCTGTTTCCAGCCTTATGATTCGCCACTTCGAGCGAGAGCTGGCAGACGATGCCGGCGACTATGTAACCTTGCTGGGCTTTGCCTGCAAACGGGGCGATGGCATGAAAGCAAGCCGCTACACTACCCCTTGTCGGGTGTTCTCTGCCTGCGGAGGTGCTGCCCTGTACCGCAAAGAGATTTTAGACAAAATCGGATTTTTTGACGAAACCTTCTTTGCCTACTATGAAGATGTGGATATTAGCTGGCGAGCAAATAGCCTCGGCTACAAAAATGTATATTGCCCCTCTGCGAAATGCTACCATATTTGTGGTGCCACCACAGGTGCTGTACGGTACAACCCTTTCAAAAGCATTCAAAGTGGTAGAAACAGTATTCTATTGCCCTACAAAAATATGCCTTTGTTGATGTTGTTGCTGAATCTTCCGTTTCTGTTGTTAGGCTATTTAATGAAGGCTGTTATGTTCCGTCTGCGAGGCTTTGGGCCTGCTTATGGGCAAGGCTTTAAAGAGGCCCTGCAAACCATTGGGAAAATTCAAAAACCAAAGTTTCGATTGAAAAACATCCCCAACTATATTTTAGTACAGCTTTGGCTGGTAGTAGGGTTGTTTCAATACGCTGTCTATCGTGTACAGCGAGCATTAAAAATTCAATAAAAAGGAGAAATTCATTTATGGAAACAAATACCCCCCTGTCCATGGTAATGGAAAAACGTATCCGTCGCACTATGGAACAACTGGAAAACAACAACATGAAGGCCTATTATGCAGCCACCGCAGAAGATGCAAAAGAGCTTGTAAAAAGCCTATTGCCTCATGGTGCAACCGTCGCTTGTGGCGGAAGTATGACTTTGGAGCAAGCTGGCATTATGGAACTTCTGCGCAGTGGCGACTATACTTTTTTAGACCGTCAGGGGCTGGAAGGAGATGCAATCGGAGAAGTATATCGCAAAGCCTTTTTTGCAGATTTTTACCTATCCAGTTGTAATGCTGTTACCGAACAGGGCGAACTATATAATGTGGATGGAAACGCCAACCGCGTAGCTGCCCTATGCTTTGGCCCCAAAACGGTCATTTGTGTGGTAGGATATAATAAAATTGTCAAGAACTTGGAACAAGCCAAAGCACGGCTGGAATCCACTGCTGCTCCTGCCAACACCATCCGTTTGCAACGAAAAACCCCTTGCGCTGTCACCGGACAATGTGAGAACTGCCATAGCCCTGACCGCATTTGTTGCACCACAGTAATCCATCAATATCAACGCATTCCAAACAGAATACAAGTGATTCTGGTGGGCGAAGAATTGGGATATTAAGCACACAACAGAAAGGAACATCGCAATGTCTGCCTTGTTTTTGTTGTTGGTAGTGTTCTTGTGTGCAGCAGGTTTATGGTCCTTGCTGGACTGTTGTGCTGAGGATGCCTTTCTTTTAACAGCATTTCTTACCATTTCTATTGGTTATGTTCTGGGGCTGGTAGGTTTACTTCCTCTTGTAGCATTGCTTTTGTGGGCAGGTGCTGTCTGTGGTGGTGTACTAACTATCTACAAAGGGGTTCGATGCAAATTCTCTGGATTTTCGGAGTTTTTCACCACAGCAGGTTTGTTGCTTGTTGCTGCATTGTGGTTTTGGTGGATGCTACGGGGGTACGCCTTATCAGATTGGGATGATTTTTCTCACTGGGGCAGCTCTTTAAAAATTACCTTTTCTACCAATTCACTTTACACCTTCTTTGAGGACTTTGGAAATTTCAAAAGCTACCCACCTGCCAGCATTGTATGGCAATATGCCGCATTAAAAGTGGTGGGAAATGGATTTCGGGAGGACATCGCTCTTTTTGCACATCAACTATTTTTGTTAATTCTGTTGTTGTACCCTTTGCGAACGGCTGGGGCAAAGCGTCCATTGTCTAAAGGGGCAGGGTACTTCCTTTTCATTTGTTCTATGTGGGTGGTATATCCACGGGGTATCCATATCTTAGGTGTTGACTTACTGCTGGGTACTCTTACTGCTATACTTCTTTTAGGACAATTCTTACCCAGCATAAAGGCTCCTTCTCCTCTGCTTACAGCATTGGGGTGCTTTGTACTTTGTCTGGTGAAAAGCACAGGATTTCCCCTTGCTTTAGGGGTTTGTGCCTGCATAGCTCTACAACAGTGGAAGCTCTCAGACCGTTCTCTTTGGCAGCGAATAAAAATCCCTGTATTGTCTGTGTCATTTGCCCTTTTGGCAAAAGTCAGTTGGCAAATTCACCTTTTTATTTTGGGTATTTCCTCTCGATGGGAGGGTTCTTCACAAGGATTGCTGTCTTTTTTACTTGGCAAAGGAGAAGCCTACCAGTATCAAGTGTTGAAAAACTTTACAAATAGTATTTTTACTGAATGCAATTATGGCAATCTGCTCCACTTCCCCTTTATTGATTGGTTTATATTTGCTCTTGTACTGGGTGGTATTGGCTATGTCCTGACAGAGAAAACAAACAGACCACAGCTATTATCTCTTTCCATTGCTTCTATCAGCCTTACATTGCTTTTCACAGTTGGTGTACTGTATAGCTATCTTTTTGTATTCAATGAAAGTGAGGCCCTTGGACTTTCCTCTGTGTCACGTTATCTTGCCACTGGTTGTGGTTTGTTGCTTATTTCTGGTGTGGCTGTGCTATGGACATCTATGTTACATAAGCCAAAGGTATGCTGTGCAAGCTGTCCCACACTGGCGGTACTGCTGTTCTTTGCATTAGGCAATGTGCCTTATATGCTGGATTCTCTTATACACGCACCCATTCAAGCAGCACAGACCAACCATGATGCTTATCTCTATCAACGTACAGCCCAGCGCATTCGCAGCTTAGGGGAGGATTCTCCGCGTGTATATTTGATTACCGCCAACGATGCTGGTATTACACGTATGCGTGTAGACTATGAGCTTTTGCCCATTGTTCTGCCTGCACACGATTCCATTCTTATGGAACATCCACCAGAAGATTCCCCATGGGTTGTGCAATCCAACTGGAAGGAATGGCGTGAAACCTTACTGGATGGCTTTGATTATGTATATATCCACTGCCCAGAAACCAGCTTTGTGGTGGAATTTTTGCCGGTATTTATTGATGAATCACAGGTTGCTGTGGATAAAATGTTTCGTGTAACCAACACAGGTGAAAACGCAATTTTAGAGTACCTTCCCGAAATTACACAAGATTCTTTGCCACAGGTATCCTAAACAAAAAGAGCAGTTCAAAAATGAACTGCTCTTTTTTATTTGCTTTACAATTTATTCTCCACAATCGCCCAATGCGTTCTGCATTTCCCCTACCCAGTTTACAAACCGCTGGTGTAGCAAAACAATTGTACCATCTTCGGGCTTTCCTGCAAGTTTTGCTTGATATAGCAAAGCCATCAAGCGGGAATATTCCTTAAGGGTTTCTTCCTCTGCCTGCATAACCCATCCCTTTGACACTGTGGTGGGAGAGGGAGAGAACAGCTTTAGAAAAGCATCCAGCTTTACACAGGCATTTTCTGAGCCCAATGCTGCATACACTTGGCTGGAAAAACTCAGACCACGACGACTAAACAGTCTTGCACCGGGCAGCAACATACTGCGTGTGCCCATACTCATCAAAGCAAACAAAACCGAAAGTCCATCTACCAACACCGCAATGAATAAACACAAAATAGCATTGGCGTTCAGGTCTTGAGCAACCGCATACACCGGCTGCAAGTAGGGGTCTGGCAGAGCCACTAATTCTGGTGCAGTTCCTCCAGCAGTTTCCAACGTTCTAGTTGCCTGCGTAAGGGTTTGGTCTAACATGGTTTTCAGACGTGGTAAACCGCCCATACCATTTTGTTTTTCAATTTCCTGATATTCTGGCAAATCCAATTGACAATCCACGGCTTTTTGCCAGTCCTCTGTGAGGGAATCTGCTGACACTTCTTCTCCACCCAACTGCTGGTATAGTGAAGTTGTGCGCTGCATAAGAGAAACAGTTTCTTGAGAAAGGGTACCACTGGCATTTAGTCCGCTTTCAATTTGGGTACGAACTTGCTCCAAGCGTTGGACATTGGTCATTCCTTCGCCGGGTACCATAGCCGCCATTGCACTGTTTAGTGTTTCATTTTGAGCTGTATTTTCCGCCATAGCTGTTTGGTATGCTTCCTCACTGGAAAACCCATACTGCGACAACACAGCTGCACGAGCAGAAGAACTGTCAGCAGTTTGGGATTCTCGCAACGCATCCTTATACGCTGTGTAGGCTTGAGAGTATTCCTCATAGGAGTCATAGTCACTGCGGTTGGGAGCTCGCAGACTGGTTCCTCCCACCTGTGCCTGTTGCAAAGCCTGTTCACAGGCTGCCAGCTGTGTATTTTGCTGAGTTAGCTGACTGCTTTTTTCCAGCAAACCATCCAGCACAGTGTTAATTCCTGTACGAAGCTTATTTCCTGCGGAATCATGCAAAGTAGTAAGTGCTGTATTTAATTGCAACACATTTTGTTGATATATGCTTTCCAGTTCTCTTTCTGGTGGGTTTACTGTGTGGTATACACCTACAAAGGAAAAATAACTGGAGCAGCACATGGCCAAAACCATGGCAGCAATACGCAAGGGCCCCACTCCACGGCGCAAAGAGTTTGCTGTACTCCATGCAGTAGCTTGTACTGCTATGGAAAACAACAGAGGTGCCAAAAAGAATACACCACTAAAATACGACCAGCTGCCTCGCAAGGTGGTAGCAAAGCTGATAATCTGCAAAAACAGGGTTACCGTTGCGGCAAGCAAAACAAAATTTTCGTCGCCAAACAGCCCACCCCGAATGCCCAAAAACAGCTCCCGTTCATTTCTGGCGGGAGCATGTCGTCTGCGGAAACGTCCCATTTTCTCATTCCTTTCTGTTTTTACCTTCCAAATGGAAAATACACTCAGATAAAACGAGTATAACAGGATTTTCCTTTCAATTATATCCTTTTCTTAAAATTTTTTTGTAAAGTGTTGTTTTTCACAAATCATCGGCATCTTGTTGCGGAATTTCGTGCGGATTGACAGGAATCCCTGTATAACTTCCCGTGGGGTCGCTCTTACTTGGATGGGGATGAGCAATGCTCTCCACCACTTCATGGGCTGTTCGTTTGGGAGGGAGATGGCGGGAATTCTGATTTGTACCTGTTGGAAGCATTTGCATTCACTCCTTTCGCATATAGTATCTCCCTTTTGTACAAACTGTATACATACAGTGTCAACAAAAGATAAGAAAGGAAGTAGAACTGCATGAGCCGTATTCGGGCTTTTTTATTAAGTTTCTGCCTAACTGCTGGTGTACTTGTTCCCCTAATTGGCTGCATTTTGCTGCTACAATCCAAACAAATGCAAAAAGAGCAAGAACAGCAAGCCCAGCAGGCTGGTGTATCTGCCAGCGGGGTTCCCATTGCCTTGCCTACCCCAGATGACCGTTTTTGCTGTTTTGTGGTGTTGCAGCAAGGAGAAGAAAACCACTATTTGCTTTTAGAATTGAATGCTGTAAAAAATCAAATTTCCGCTTTGGGGTTCCCTGGTGAAACCGTGGTGCTTTCTACACAAGGAGGTGCTACTACCTTGGATGAAGCCTACAAAAGTGCCGGCCCCGGCAGAGCTGCGGAGCAGTTGGCTGAAACACTGCACATTGAAATTCCCCACTATCTTTCCGGCAAAGCAGAACAAATTGCCAAAGCCGCCACAAACTTTGGTTCTGTTACAGTAAATCTTTCGGGTTACTCCATTCCCGGAGCTAAAGCCTCTGTGGGTAAAGCCCCCGTTTGTATGATGGTACCAGAGCAGGTATTCCCTTTGCTGGAGGAATGGAATTTAGACAATGCTGCACAATCCAACCTATTGGCAAATATCACAGGAGAGTTTTTGCTCTCTGCCATTCAAACCGACTCCACACAAATCGGGCAGCTTCTGCGTCAATGTAGCAGTAACCTTCTTACTACCTTAACCTCCACAGAATTTTTGCAAATTGACCATATTTGCAAATTGATGAGCAGTGGCGAGCCAGAATTTGTGCCACAAATTTTGCCGGGCAAAATGGTTTCTGGAAAATTTGAATTAAATGAAACCACATTAGAAATGGCTGCACAGCTATTTCAACCCAGCCCCTCTACAAGCCCCTCTCCTTCCCCTTCCATGATACCGGAAGAAAGTTCCCCTATTGACAGTTCCAGTGAAACAGAATCTTCTCAGCCCTAACCTTTTCATGAAAAAACCGCCCTTTCCAAACGGAAAAGGCGGACTTTTTTATGGTTCAATTTGTTTTGCTAAAAATGCAGCCGTAAGAACAGCTTGTTGCTCCACAGCAGGCAAAATTTCTGTTTCGCCCTGTAAAACAATGGTACCACCTATGACATCTCCTTGCACTACAATAGGTGCTACTACAGCAATGGGCTTGTTGCAATCTTCACAAGGATATTGCTGTTGTTGCAAAATACAACTTTTTCTCTGCTCCAACAGCGATACCAAAGGCATGGAAATTCTTTTGTCTAACAGGTCTTTTTTTCCACTCCCTGCTGTGGCAATGATTTGTTCTCTGTCACAAATTAACACGGTCATTCCAATATTTTTTGAGAGAACATCGGCACATTGAGCCGCAATGGTGGAAAGTTCTCCAATGGGAGAATATTTTTTAAAAATTACCTCTCCATCTGCACTGATAAAAATTTCTAAGGGGTCTCCCTCTCGTATCCGCTGGGTACGGCGAATTTCTTTGGGAATGACAACACGTCCTAAATCATCAATTCTACGGACAATTCCGGTTGCTTTCATTGCAAAAACTTCCTTTCCTGCTTAACAAAGGCTTTTGTAGATATTCATAAAAATCCTTTGTCTTTTTTCTGCCACTTTCTTGGCACTCGCAGATAGTATGCATCACCTTGCAATCAAATATGCCCAAAGTTGGAAGGAAACCCCTTTTCTATCTATAAATTCCTATAGGAAAATTTTATAAAAACTTGCTCCATGCCTGTTGTAAACTTTGTGCTGCTGCTGGGATTTGTTCTTCGGGTAGGCCACCATATCCCACCAAAATCACTGCTCTTTTCTCTTTTGGGGAACCCATAGAATACTGGGAAAGCCCTGTTACTGAAATCCCTTGTTGCTTTGCTGCTTCTATTAACTCTTGTTCATTGCAACAAGGAAATGTAAGCAGAAAGTGCAATCCTGTATGGCTACCACTGATTTTAACCTTTTTTCCCAGTCGCATTGTCAATTCATGGTACAGTTGTTCCATCCGCTTTCTATAGCGGTTTCGCAATCTTGCCAAATGGCGTGAAAAATGCCCTTCTTGAATAAAACGGCAGAGGGTTTGTTGTTCAAAACGAGATACTGTTGAAGCATATCCCCCATACCGCTGGTTCCATTTTTGTTGCAAACAGGGAGGTAACACCATACAGGCAATACGAATGGAAGGAGCCAAACTTTTGGAAAACGTGCTAATATATACCACTCTGCCCTGTTGGTCCATCCCCTGCAAACTGGGCAAAGGTCGCAAGTCAAAACGAAATTCCGAATCATAATCATCCTCTACAATCAATCGGTGGGGCTTTTGGTATGCCCAGCCCAACAAAGCTGTACGCCTGCCCACAGGCATTGTCACCCCAGTGGGAAACTGGTGGCTTGGTGTTACATAAACCGCTTGTGGGTCTTTTTGGTTTAATTCCTCCACAGAAAGCCCCTGTCCATCCACTGAAATGGGCAAACAATTTGCTCCTCCATTGGCAATTACTTTCTTTGCTCGTGGGTATCCCGGATTTTCAATGGCAATGGTATCCCCCAACAAAGGCACCAACAATCCCAGTAGGTATTCAATGCCTGCTCCCACCACAATTTGCTGGGGGCTGCACCGCACTCCTCGATATTGTGCCAAATGCTGCGCCAAAGCTTCACGCAAAGAAAAATCCCCCTGCCCTACTCCCTGACTTAGCAACTGTGGGCGGGAATAGAGCAGTTCTTTTTGAATTCTTCCCCATGTACGGAAGGGAAAAAGGGAATTATCTATAGAACCTGTGCTTAAATTAAATCTGGGTTCCTCTGGCAATGGCGGGGGATTTTCCACGGGTAAAACGGGACATTGTTCCAACTGCTGAACCTGTGCTACATAAAATCCAGAACGAGGTCTGCTTTCTAAATATCCTTCTGCTGTCAAAAGCTGATACGCAGTGTCCACAGTATTGACACTGACTCCCAACTGTCCTCCCATACTGCGTTTCCCTGGCAATTTTTCCCCTGCTTGGAGCGTCCCTTCTTGAATAGCTTTTGCCAATGCTTCATAGAGTTGTTGGTATAATGGTACTTTAGAACGACTGTTTAACATCTCCACAAAATCAATCATAGTTTCTCACCCCTTTAAACTGAACCTATAAAAAATATTTTTTCTGGTTATTTTCATAGAGTCAGATTCTTGTATAATAGTCAACATACTCTTGATAAAGAGATTTGTCAAGAAAAGTATTGGAGGGGATTTTTATGGACAAAAAAACTTCTTTTTCTACCCGCCAGATTGTAATGATTGGTTTGATGGCGGCGTTGGTGTTTATTTTTAGCAAATTTCGCATTGACATTCCCAGCCCTTTGGGGAAAACAGGCATTCACTTTGGCAACATTATGTGCCTGTTGGCTGGTATGCTCTTTGGAGCTTTGCCCGGTGGCTTGGCCGCTGGCATTGGAAGTGCTCTGCTGGATTTAAGCGACCCTGCCTATGCTCCTGAATTTTGGATTACCTTTTTAACCAAATTTGCCATGGGATATATGGCTGGATTTTTGGGATTCCATGCTTGTCAGCAGGGCAAACGTGCTCAAGTATGGCTGGCTAGCGTTGTCGGTTCTATGACTTATGTAGTTTTGTATGGACTAAAAAACATTATCATGGGGCACTTTGTAAAGGGATTCCCTTGGGAAGCTGCCATTGCGGAAACCCTTAGCCTAAAAATTCCAGTTTCTCTTGCCAATGGGCTGGTGGCGGTGGTTTGTGCTGCTATTTTGGTACAGCTTGTGGCTCCTGCACTACGAAGAGCAAGGCTTGCAACTGCCTAAACTATCCCCTATCTGTGGTTTGTCACAAAGGGATTTTATGCAAAATGTAAAAATTGCGGAAAAGGGGCATGAAAGCCCCTTTTTGTTTTGTATTTTTATGTGAAGTATGCTAATATTAGAAAGATATGCAAACCAACAATGGGCAGTATGCCCCTATACAAAAAGGGAGAACCACATGAGAAACAACAAAAAAATCTTGTCTGTTTTTTTGGCAGCTTTGTTCAGCGCAGGGCTGTTGTCTGGCTGCCTTTGGGAGCAAGAAAGTGCCCCCAGCAGTTCGGCAAGTCCCTCATCCAGTAGCTCCACTATTCAAACCTCTTGGAGTGAACCAGAGGCGGATGTAGCCTACAATGCAGAAGATGGCAAAATTTCCAAAGAAGAATATGGCTCTACCATTTTGGAGAAAAGTGAGGACGCTGGGCAAGAATACATTGACAACACTCTGTTTATTGGCGATTCCAACACCGTTCGTATGATGGCCTATGGTCACACCACCCTAAAAAATACCATTGGCGTTATCTCTATGGGCATTCAACATGTGCCCACCAAAAAATGTGTCTATTTTCAGGGAAGAAGTGGAGCTGTTACAATTCCTGAAGCTGTGGCAATTATGCAACCCCAGCGAATTGTAATCACCTATGGAACCAACAACACCATTGGATGGAGCAGCGAAACCTTCATAGAAGAGTACAAAGAAGCTCTAAAGACAATTACAGATGCATGGCCCTATGCAGATATCATTATCAACTCTGTTCCCCCAGTGGACAAGTACCGTCAAAATACTGGTATTACCATGCAGACCATTGATTCCTTTAACAAGGCTTTAGCTGAAATGGCTGAAGAGCTGGGATATAAATTTTTGGATTCCAGCGAGGTATTGAAGGATAGTTCCACAGGCTTTGCAAAATCCGATTTCACTTATAGTGATGGAGTGCATTTAAACAAAAAAGCAATGGAAGCCCTATTTGAGTATGTCCGCACTCATAGCTATATTACTGAGGACCGCCGTCCCCAACCTCTAAAAACTGTTCCTGAGCGCAAGGAAACTCCCCCAGATATTATTACAGAAGACCCCTTGGCTGTTCGTAACAGTGCCGAGGCAATGGACGATGATGATTCTTCTTCCTCTTCTTCCTCCAAGAATAAAAAGGGAATTCCAGTATACTTTATTGTGGATTCCAATTCCTCTGCAATGGGATATTTAGAAGGCAAATTGGCACAAACTGTTTCTGTTGGGCAATCTTGCTCTTCTGTTCAGGCTGTTGCTGCTCCGGGATATGAATTCGATTCTTGGGGATGCACAGTAGGGCGTATCAGTGATGTAAGTAACTCCACCTTAAGTTTTTCTGTACCCGGAGACGCCCCAAAAGATGGTATTACAGTATATGCAAGGTTTAAACCGGCTGTTTGTACCTGTACTGTTCAATGTGCAGAAGGAACCATCAACTGGAACTGTAAGGCTTGTGCAGCAGGCATTGCCAACTGTAAAGGTGAACCGGTAGCAACTGCTACTCCCAGTCCCTCTCCTACACCTGTTCCCACTGTAACGCCCACCCCCACCCCTACAGCTACACCAGAGCCTACAGCTACTCCTTCTCCTACTCCCACAGCTACACCAGAGCCTACACCTATCCCTCCACCAGTAGATCCTACTGCAAGCCCTAACCCGGAAGGTTCTACCCCAACAGCATAAAATTTTATCCCCCAACCCTTGTGGACTGGGGGATTTTGAATGATATTTTTCTTTTTAAGGAGGTTTCTGAATGGAAGCAAATAAACAAAAACACAGCTCTCTTTCTTTAATAAAGCGGTTCTGGCCCTATATGACCCGCTACAAACACATTCTTATATTTGACTTATTTTGTGCAGCACTAACCACACTATGCGAGTTGGCACTTCCTCAAATTATGCGGTTTATCACCAATTCTGCCATGGGAGGAGCTGCTACCTTAACTGTATCTACTATCTTACGACTGGGTGGTTTATATTTGGTATTGCGTATCATTGATGCCGCTGCAAACTACTATATGCAGGGCATTGGCCATATTATGGGCAGCCATATTGAAACTGATATGCGTCGGGATGCTTTCCGGCATTTGCAGCAGTTGGGACACACCTACTATTCCAACACCAAAGTAGGGCAAATTATGGGCCGTATCACCAACGACCTATTTGATGTAACCGAGTTCAGCCATCACTGCCCAGAGGAATTTTTTATTGCTGGCATTAAAATTTTGGCATCCTTTGTGGTTTTGTGTCAAAGCAGTATTGCCCTCACCTTGATTTTATACGCTTGCATTCCTCTTATGGTGCTGTGTTGTATTCCCATTAACCTGCGGCTGCGGGCTGTGTTCCGCCGTCAGCGACAGCAAATTGGCGAGCTAAATGCCCGTGTAGAGGACAGCTTGCTGGGTGAACGTGTGGTAAAAGCCTTTACCAACGAAGAAATGGAACAGCAAAAGTTTGAAGAAGACAACCAGACTTTTCTGTCTATCAAAAAACAGAGTTACCATGCAATGGCAGCCTTTGCCACCACCACACGGCTATTTGATGGTTTGATGTATCTGGTGGTTGTGGTGGCTGGTGGCTTATTTTTGGTCAACGGAATGATTGCCGCCGGTGATTTGGTGGCATATATGCTATATGTAACCACCTTGATTGCCACCATTCGCAGAATTATTGAATTTGCCGAGCAATTCCAGAGAGGCATGACTGGCATTGAACGCTTTTATGAAATTATGGATGCGGATATTGAAATTTTTGACCAGCCCAACGCCCAGCCTTTGGGCAAGGTACAGGGAGAAATCCGCTTTGAGGATGTGAGCTTTGAATATCCCGACGACCACAATCAGGTATTTTCCCATGTAAACCTTACCATCCATCCCGGTGAAAAGTTGGCATTGGTTGGCCCTTCTGGTGGCGGAAAGACCACTTTGTGTAATCTAATTCCCCGTTTTTACGATGCTACACAGGGGCATATTTATGTAGATGGCAAGGATATTCAATCTGTTACCCTCAAAAGTCTGCGGCAGTCCATTGGTATTGTACAGCAGGATGTATACCTGTTTAGTGGCACTGTAATGGAGAATATTCTATACGGTCGCCCGGATGCCACCCAACAGGAAGTTGTGGAAGCCGCCAAAATGGCTGGTGCCCATGAATTTATTACCCAACTAAAGGATGGCTATAATACTTATGTAGGCGAACGAGGAGTAAAGCTGTCTGGCGGACAAAAACAGCGGCTAAGCATTGCACGAGTATTCCTAAAAAATCCACCTATCCTCATTTTGGACGAGGCCACCAGTGCTTTGGATAATGAAAGCGAAGCCTTGGTAGGGCAAAGCCTGCAAAAGCTGGCTGTGGGGCGCACCACTCTCACCATTGCCCACCGTTTAACCACCATCCAGAACTCTGACCGCATTCTTGTTTTGGGGGCAGAGGGCATTGAAGAAAGCGGAACCCACCAAGAATTGTTGGAAAAGAAAGGTGTCTATTTCCATTTGTGGAATACCGCCACTTCTTTGGATAAACCTATGTAATACAATATAAAAAAAGCCATTGTTTGGATGAAATCATCCAAACAATGGCTTTTTTGCTTTATCAAATCTTCTTGGATAAATTACAGTTTAAAGTAATCTACACCGCCCTCAAACAAAGGCTGATAGCGGTTGCCGGGTACATTCTTGTACAGATTATCGCCACTGCGCTCGGTATGACCCATCTTGCCCAGTACACGACCATCAGGGCTAGTAATGGACTCAATGGCCCACAAACTTCCGTTGGGGTTGTACAAAGTGTTCATAGTGGGGTTGCCTTGCAAGTCCACATATTGGGCGGCAATTTGTCCGTTTTTCTCCAACTGCTTCAGCACAGCTTCAGGAGCAACAAAACGACCCTCTCCATGGCTAATAGCAATGGTGTAAATATCATCCACATTCATGCGGCTAAACCAAGGAGATTTATTGCTGGCAATGCGAGTCTGTACCAGCATACTTTGATGGCGTCCAATGGTATTGAAGGTCAAGGTGGGGCAATTTTCGTCCATGTCACGAATCTCACCAAAGGGAACTAGACCCAATTTCACCAATGCTTGGAATCCGTTACAGATACCCAGCATCAAGCCATCTCGATGTTTCAGCAGGTCATGGACAGCATCCTTTACCGCAGGAGCACGGAAAAATGCAGTAATAAACTTTGCGCTACCATCAGGCTCGTCACCACCGGAGAACCCACCGGGCAACATAACAATTTGGCTCTTTTCAATGCTGCGGCACAGAGCGGCACAGCTTTCGGCAACGGCTTGTGGGGTCAGGTTGTTGATAACGAAAATTTCTGCCTCTGCACCTGCACGCTCCAAAGCACGAGCAGTGTCATACTCGCAATTGGTGCCGGGGAATACTGGAATCAAAGCATGGGGGCGAGCAATGCCAATTTTGGGAGCCACACGGCTGGTAGTTTCGTAACGGATAACAGGCTGTTTTTCCTCACCCTTACAAATACGGTAGGGCATAACCGGCTCTAGCTTGCTTTCCCACAGTTCTTGTAGTTCTGCCATATCCAGCAGTTCCTCGCCCAGTTTCAGGCTATACTGCTCTGTTGTGGTGCCCAATACCACACCACAAGCTACATCCTCGGAAACCTCCAAAATCAGGCTGCCATAAGCAGGCACAAATAGTTTTTCTGGCTGGAAGCTATCATCCAAAGCAAAACCAATGCGGTTGCCAAGGCTATTTTTGAACAGTTGTTCTGCAATGCAACCATAGCCAGGAGTGCTGGCAGCTTTTACCTTGCCTTCTGCCATCAATTTCAAAGCCTGCTCAAACACAGCTTTTAGGCTTTCGGCTTTAGGTAACAATCCATCTGTGGTTTCAGGCTGCAACAGAATTACCTTGCTACCAGTCTGTTTAAATTCGGGGCTTAATACATGGTCGGTGTTGCCAACTGCCACCGCAAAGCTAACCAGTGTGGGAGGAACATCCAGATTTTCAAAGCTGCCCGACATGGAATCCTTACCGCCAATGGAACCAACACCCAAATCCAACTGTGCTTTCAAAGCACCCAGCAATGCGGCCAAAGGCTTGCCCCACCGCTGTGGACGATTGCCCAAACGCTCAAAGTATTCTTGGAAGGTCAAATAGGCATTTTTGTAGTCAAAACCTGCACCCACCAACTTGGCAATGCTTTCTACCACTGCCAAATAAGCACCATGGTACTGGCTCTTTTCCATAATAAAGGGATTGTAGCCCCATGCCATTGCAGAACAGGTTTTTGTTTCGCCCTTTACTGGCAATTTTGCTACCATGGCTTGGTTGGGGGTAAGCTGATACTTTCCGCCAAAAGGCATGGTAACAGTAGCAGCACCAATGGTAGAATCAAAACGCTCAGACAGTCCTTTTTTACCGCAAACATTCAGGTCAGAAACAAGCTGTTTCATTTTTTCGGCTGTGGTTGCGCCCTTCCAACTGGGCAAATAGGTTTCTCCCTGTACCACATGGGCAGTAATGTGTTTTTCGGCACCATTGGAGTTAAGGAACTCACGACTAATGTCCACAATGGTATTGCCGTTCCATGTCATGGTCAAGCGAGGTTCTTGGGTAACAGTTGCCACAACAGTTGCTTCCAGATTTTCGCCATGTGCCAACTGGATAAAGGCATCTACATCCTTTGCCTCCAGTACAACAGCCATACGCTCTTGGCTCTCGGAGATTGCCAACTCAGTGCCATCCAAACCATCGTATTTTTTGGGTACAGCATTTAGGTCAATGGCAAGACCATCTGCCAATTCACCAATGGCAACACTAACACCACCAGCACCAAAGTCATTACAACGCTTGATAAGGCGAGTGGCTTCGGGGTTACGGAATAACCGTTGCAATTTTCTTTCAATGGGGGCATTGCCCTTTTGCACCTCGGCACCACAGCTCTCCAAACTCTCCATTTTGTGGGCTTTGGAAGAACCAGTTGCACCACCACAGCCATCACGACCAGTGCGACCACCTAACAATACTACAATATCACCAGGGGCTGGAACCTCTCGGCGTACATTGGCAGCAGGAGCAGCACCTACAACAGCACCAATCTCCATACGCTTTGCCACATAGCCGGGATGATACAACTCATCTACCTGACCGGTAGCCAATCCAATCTGGTTGCCATAGCTGGAGTAACCAGCAGCAGCAGTGGTTACCAATTTACGCTGGGGCAGCTTACCGGGCATGGTATCCTTTACAGGTACCAATGGGTCACCGGCACCGGTAACACGCATTGCCTGATATACATAGCTACGACCAGAGAGAGGGTCACGAATGGCACCACCAATACAGGTGGCAGCACCACCAAAGGGCTCAATTTCGGTGGGGTGGTTGTGGGTTTCATTCTTGAACAGGAACAGCCAATCCTGTTCTTGTCCATCTACATCCACTTTAATTTTTACGGTGCAAGCGTTGATTTCTTCGGATTCATCCAAGTTTTTCAGTTGTCCGGTCTTTTTCAGATACTTTGCGCCAATGGTTGCCAAATCCATCAAACAGATGGGCTTGTTTTTGCCTACATACAACTCCTTGCGCAAATCCAGATATTGGTCATAGGCTTCCTTTACCAGTGCATCTTCAATGACAACATCATCCAAAATGGTGCCAAAGGTGGTATGGCGGCAATGGTCAGACCAGTATGTATCAATCATCCGAATTTCGGTGATGGTGGGGTCACGGTGCTCGCTGCGGAAGTACTCTTGACAAAAAGCAATGTCATCCAAATCCATAGCAAGACCATATTCCTGCACAAATTGTGCCAACTGGTCACGGCTTTTATCTACAAAACCGGTGAGAGTTTCTACAGTTGTGGGGATGGCATACTCTACTGCCAAGGTTTCTTTTTCTGCCAAATCTGCCTGTCGTGCCTCTACAGGGTTGATAACATATTTTTTTACAGCTTCCAACTGCTCTGGGGTAACATTGCCTTCCAGCAAATACACCTTTGCACTGCGAACAGTGGGGCGCTCTCCTTGACTAATAAGCTGGATACACTCGCTGGCAGAATCTGCACGCTGGTCAAACTGTCCGGGCAAAAATTCTACACCAAACACAGCACCATCCCATTGGGGCAAATCATACAGCACATTGTCTGTCTGTGGCTCGCTGAATACAGTGGGAACACAGCGGTCAAACAGTGCTTTGTCAATGCCTTCTACATCATAACGATTTAATAGGCGAATGTTGGTAATGCTGTGCAGCTCCAATAGAGTGTGAAGTTCATTCAGCAGTGCCTTTGCTTCTACATCAAAGCCCTGCTTTCGCTCTACATATACACGATATACCATGGATGTTCTCTCCTTGTTTCCATTTGGTTATTCTTTTGTTGCAGCCAGTGCCCGCTGTCCAATATCTTTGCGGAAATGCATTCCTTCAAAGGAAATGTTCTCTGCGGCAGTATAAGCCTTTTGGATTGCCTGTTGCAAAGTATCAGCAACAGCAGTTACACCCAGTACACGACCTCCAGAGGTTGCCAAACCTTCTGGGGTTTGTTTGGTGCCTGCATGGTACACCAATGCACTTTTGTTAGCAAGCTGCCCTTTTTCCAGCCCAGAAATAATTTTTCCAGTGGCATATTTTTGGGGATAGCCACCACTTGCCAAAATCACACAGGCAGCACTGCTCTGTGCAAATTCCACAGGTGTTTGTTCCAATGTACCGTTGGTAGTTGCCAGCATAATCTCCAGCAAATCCCCTTGCAGCAATGGCAAAACTACCTGTGTTTCAGGGTCACCAAAACGGCAGTTGTACTCGATTACTTTGGGGCCGTTGGGTGTAAGCATCAACCCAAAATACAAACAGCCAGTAAAGGGACAGCCCTCCTGCTCCATTGCTCGAATGGTGGGTAGAAAAATTTCATCCATGCACTGCTGGGCTACCTCTGGGGTGTAGTAGGGGTTGGGGGCAATGGTTCCCATACCGCCGGTATTCAATCCCTTGTCGCCATCCAATGCCCGTTTATGGTCCATGCTGGACACCATGGGTTTGATGGTTTTTCCATCAGTAAAACTAAGCACAGATACTTCAGGGCCAGTCAAAAATTCCTCTACTACAACTCTGCTGCCACTGTTGCCGAAAATTTTATCTTCCAGCATACTTTTTAAACCATCTTGTGCTTGTTGCTCTGTTTCACAGATAAGCACACCTTTTCCCAATGCCAGACCATCCGCTTTGATGACTACAGGGTATTTTCCTTTGCTTTGGATGTACTCCATTGCTCTGGTAGCATCCTCAAAAACTTCATATTCTGCGGTAGGAATGCCATATTTTTTCATCAAATCTTTGGAAAACGCCTTGCTGCCCTCAATGCGAGCAGCCAACTTGCGGGGGCCAAAGGCAGGGATTCCCTTTTCTGCCAGTGCATCCACCATTCCCAAAACCAGTGGGTCATCTGGTGCCACCACCACATAATCCATTTTTTCTTTTGTGGCAAAGTCTACAATGGCATCCACATCGGTTGCCTTTATATCCACACAAACAGCATCCTCTGCAATGCCGCCATTGCCGGGAGCTGCAAACAATTCTGTCACCTTTGGGCTTTCCTTTAATTTTTTGATGATGGCGTGTTCTCGTCCACCGCCACCTACTACAAGGATTTTCATTGCCTTGTTGCCTCCTTGGTTCAATTCCCAATGTAAAAAACTTCTCTAAAAATGCCATAATACCATCCCCACAGTATGTAGGGATGGTCTTTTTCCCTTTGATAAGGGGTTATAGGATTTAATGGTGGAACAACCGCAGTCCACAGAATGCCATAGCAATGTTGTATTTATTGCAGGTTTCAATTACTTGGTCATCTCGGATAGAACCACCGGGCTGAACAATGGCAGTAACACCACTGCGACGGGCACGCTCAATGTTATCTCCAAAGGGGAAGAACGCATCACTGCCCAGACAAACACCACTCACCTGTGCCAGCCACTCTTTTTTCTCCTGTGCAGTCAAAGGCTGGGGCTGGGTAGTAAAGGTTTCTGCCCATACATCATTGCCAATTACATCTTCATAATCTTCACTGATATATACATCAATGGCATTGTCACGATTGGGGCGGCTTACATCCTCACGGAAGGGCAAGCCCAATACCTTGGGATGGTGGCGCAACTGCCAAATGTCTGCTTTATTGCCTGCCAAACGGGTGCAATGAATACGGCTCTGTTGTCCTGCACCTACACCAATAACCTGCCCACCTTGTGCATAGCACACACTGTTAGACTGGGTATATTTCAGGGTAATCAGGCAAAGAATCAAATCTCGCTTTTGCTCCTCAGTAAAGGTTTTGTTGTCTGTCACCAGATTGGACAGCATTTCCTCTGTGATTTTCAGGTCATTTCGGCCCTGTTCAAAGGTAACACCATACACCTGTTTGTGCTCAATGGCTGCGGGAATATATACAGGGTCAATCTGTACTACATTGTATCCGCCCTTGCGCTTTGCTTTCAAAATTTCCAATGCTTCTGGGGTATAGCCGGGGGCAATTACACCATCAGAAACCTCTTTTTTGATAACCAGTGCGGTGCTTTCGTCACAAATATCGCTCAGGGCAATCCAGTCGCCAAAGCTGCTCATACGGTCGGCACCACGGGCACGAGCATATGCACAAGCCAAGGGGCTAAGATTCATCCCCTCTACATGGTACATTTTTTCTAAAGTTTCATCCAAAGGCAAGCCCAAAGCGGCACCCGCAGGAGAAACATGTTTGAAAGAGGCAGCCGCAGGCAGACCAGTGGCTTCTTTCAGCTCTTTTACCAGTTGCCAGCTATTCAGTGCATCCAAAAAATTGATATAGCCGGGTTTTCCGCTGAGTACAGTCACAGGCAGTTCTCCCTGCTCCATAAAAATGCGTGCAGGCTTTTGGTTGGGATTACAACCATATTTCAATTCCAATTCGGTCATTTCTACAGTTCCTCCCTTATTCCTGACAAACAGCATCATAGCCGTTGTAAATGGTATCCTCGGTTTCTCCGGTGGCAAGGTCAATGGTGCGAATAAACAGGCTTACCTTGTTATCAGTGTTGAGGTTTGCCCAAATTGCATTGGAAAAATCTTCGATATTTTCGGGAATAGAAATTTTTCTTGGCTCTCCCTCAAAGCTGGGCAGGGGGTTCTCATCCTTTTGGTAGGTGTGGATAAAATGCCCTTCTCCTGCCACAGGCTGAGGATACTCAAAGAAATAGCGGCGAGCACTGTCCCCGTTTCCATCTGCACTTTTCAGGATAGACAGCTTATAGCTGGCAGAATCCTTTTCCCAATGAAGTAGTCCACTGATACGAGGAGTCCAGTTGGGGCCGTCTGGCTCAAAGGTGCGGGTGCGCAGAGCATCCTCAAAGGTTTTCCCCTGTTGGATATGCTCATAAATGGTGTCGGTCTGGTCGCCATTGGTCACAATATGGTCATTACCCAGTGTGCGAACAGGATTGTAGATAATCAAGCTGGGGTCTTCCAGCTTGGCAGGGTCTGCTGCCATAGTACGAATACCACCCTCAATGGGGTCAAATACACGGTTTCGGCTGTTTGCACTGCGGCCCATAATAAAGTAAACCATTACAGCCTGTTTACCGTTGGGAGTAATACCCAAAGCAATGCCACGGCCGGGGTAGGTATTTTCTTTTAGGAGATTGGTCAATTCAACTGCTTTCATAAACAACTTTCCTTTTTGATTTATACATCCAGTTCCTTGCAAACCTTTGCAAGAGCAGCGGGAAGCAATTCCCATTCTGCCTGTTCCATTACACGCTTTTGCAGGGTTTCGGGGGTATCCCCTTCCAACACATCCACTGCCTTTTGGGCAATAATTGCCCCACCATCGCAAATTTCATTGACAAAGTGTACTGTTGCACCGGTAACCTTGACACCTTTTTCCAAGGCAGCTTGGTGAACCTTTAAGCCGTAGAAACCTGCACCACAAAAGCTAGGTATCAAACTGGGGTGGACATTTAAAATGCGGTTGGGATATGCCTTGATAACTTCCTCCCCCAAAATGGAAAGAAAGCCTGCCAGCACTACCACATGAATTTGGTTATTTTTTAGCACTTCCAACAGCTTTTTATCAAATTCTTGTTGGCTGGTACAATCTTTTCGGCAGATAACCGCTGTAGCAACCCCTGCCTTTTCTGCACGTTCCAAGGCGTATACTCCTTGTTTGGAGGAAACCACCAGCTTCACCTTGCCATGAGGATTTTGCCCTTTTGCTTCACTGTCTAAAATGGCTTGTAGATTGGTTCCCCCACCGGAAACCAACACTGCTACATTTAGCATATCTCCACGCCCTTCTCGCCTTTGGCAATTTCGCCCATAATGTAGGCATCCTGTCCGTTTTCTTTCAAAATGCGAACTGCTTGGTCTGCACTGGCAGCATCCACCATCATAGCCATACCAACGCCCATATTGAAGGTATTGAACATATCACGCTCTGGGATATTTCCTTCTTTTTGCAGCAAATCAAAGATGGGTAAAACCTTCAGGCTACTTTTGTCAATGCGAGCGGTACAACCCTCGGCCAAAGCACGAGGAATATTCTCATAAAAACCGCCGCCGGTAATATGGCTAATGGCACGAACAGGCACACTGTTTACCACAGCCAAGGCAGGTTTTACATAGATTTTGGTGGGCTCTAGCAATGCTTCGCCCAAGGTGCGGCCCAATTCGTCAGAATAGCGGTCTAATCCCTTATTTTCCAAGTCAAAGATACGGCGAACCAAGCTAAAACCATTGGAATGCACACCAGAGGAAGGCAATGCAATAATGGCATCCCCAGGCTTCATGGTGTTGATGTCCAAGATTTTAGTCTTTTCTACGGCACCTACTGTAAATCCGGCTAAATCATACTCATCTTCAGGGTAGAATCCGGGCATTTCGGCAGTTTCGCCACCTACCAATGCACAGCCTGCCTGTACACAGCCTTCCGCTACACCAGCAACAATGGATGCGATTTTTTCGGGTACATTTTTGCCGCAAGCGATATAATCCAAAAACAGCAAAGGCTTTGCACCACAAGCCAAAACATCATTGACACACATAGCCACACAGTCAATGCCAACGGTGTCATGCTTATCCATCAAAAAGGCAATTTTCAGCTTTGTTCCTACGCCATCGGTGCCGGAAACCAACACAGGATGAGGCATATCGGTAACATCCAATTCAAACAAGCCACCAAAACCGCCCAAACCACCCAGCACACCACTGGTCATAGTACGAGCAACATGGGCTTTCATCAATTCAACTGCTTTATAACCGGCAGTAATGTCCACACCGGCTGCTTTATAGCTTTCGGAAAAACTTTTTTCCATGGTATCCTCCATAGCGGTATTCCGCTTGCTTATTGTTGTTGTTCGTTTAATTTGCAATCACATTTATCTTTATTGCAGCAGCAACCAGAGCAATCTACAGGATATTCTCCGGTAAAACAACCCACACAGAAGTCCAAATTGCAGCCCTCTGCAATCTTCTTTACTCCTTCAATGCTCAGGAATCCAAGGCTATCTACACCAATCATCTCAGCAATTTCCTCAGTGCTATGGTTTACAGCGATGAGATTTTCCCGGCTGTCTACATCAGTGCCAAAGTAGCAGGGATACAAGAACTCTGGACTAGAAGAACGGAAATGCACCTCTGTTGCACCTGCATCACGCAAAAGCTGTACAATCTGTTTGGAAGTGGTTCCACGAACAATAGAGTCATCCACCAGCACAACACGCTTGCCTTTTACTGTGGCTGCAATGGGGTTCAATTTAATGCGAACGGTATTCTCTCTCAACTTTTGGTCGGGTTGGATAAAGGTTCGTCCAATATATTTATTTTTCAGGAATCCGATTCCATAAGGAATGCCGCTTTGCTGTGCAAAGCCTAATGCAGCATCTAAGCCGGAATCGGGTGCACCAATGACCACGTCGGCTTGTACCGGATGTTCCAGTGCCAAAAATGCACCAGCGCGGCGGCGAGCTACATGAACGCTAGCACCATCCACCACGCTGTCAGGGCGTGCAAAGTATACGAACTCAAACACACACAGACCGCTTTTTTCTCCACAACGGCTTTCATCACTGCGAACGCCATCTTTATCAATTACGATAATTTCGCCGGGGCGAATATCTCGTTCAAACTGTCCATTGATACTGTGAATGGCACAGCTTTCACTGGCAACAATCCACGCATCCCCTTTTTTACCAAGGCACAAAGGACGGAAGCCCTTTCTGTCACGGGCTGCAATAATCTTGCGAGGGCTCATAACTACCAGAGAGATGGCTCCCTCCAGTTCGTCCATGGCACAGCTTACAGCTTCTTCAATGCTGGAGCAATGCAAACGATAACGGGTAATAGAATAGGCAATTACTTCGGCATCAGTGCCGGTGTGGAAGATAGCACCTTCCAACTCGTACTTTTTGCGCAGTTCTGCACCATTCAACAATGCTCCATTGAAGCCCAATGCCATGCTGCCTTTTACATGGCGAACCACCAAGGGCTGTGCCTCACTGCGGCGAGGAATACCCTCTTTTGCATAGCGGCAGTGTCCCAAAGCCATTTTTCCCTGTTGGGGCAGGGAGAGCATAACATCTTTTGTAAATACATCATTTACCAGACCCAAATCTCTGTGGTAAGAGATAACGCCATCATCATTTACAGCAATACCACAGCTCTCCTGTCCACGATGCTGCAAAGCATACAAGGCATGGTAGGCATCTGCCACTACATTTTCCTGTTGAGATTTATCATAAATGGCAAAAACGCCACATTCCTCATGCAGCTTTTGGCTGCGGTACTCTTCCATTTCCATGATAATTCGCTCCCTTTCTTGGCTGTTGTGTCTGCAATTATTCAGCAAGTTTTTGCTGCAAGGCTTGGTCTTTGGCTGCAACCTCTTTTGCCATGGTTTCACGGGCAGCATCCAATTTTTCTGCCAGTTGAGCATCCTCAATGGCCAACATTTGTGCTGCCAAAATGGCTGCATTTTTTGCCCCATTTAGTGCTACAGTAGCCACAGGAATACCGCTGGGCATCATTACAGTGGACAACAGTGCATCCAAACCATCCATTGCCCCACCCTTTACAGGGATTCCAATAACCGGCAAAGTGGTATTTGCAGCAATGGCACCAGCAAGGTGGGCTGCCATTCCTGCGGCGGCAATAATAACACCAAAGCCATTTTTGCGGGCATTTGCACTAAATTCTGCTGCCTGTGCAGGTGTGCGGTGGGCACTCATTACATGAGCTTCGCAGGGAATGCCCAATCGTTTCAACTCATCCCATGCAGCTTTTACAACAGGTAAATCGCTGTCGCTTCCCATAATAATTGCAACTTTTTTCATCGTTCGTCTTCCTTTCTGAAGTCGTATTTTTTTAGCAATGAAAAATCTCTATATCAAAGCAGCCAAAGGCTGTTTTGGCAAACAAAAAAGGCCGTGATGCAGCTACACCACGCCCTTTATAAAACAGTTATTTTTTTGCAAAAATGCTTACACTTCTCCCCAATTTCCTTTTGGCAAGGATGACAAGGCAGACCTGTCCAACACAACATTCCTGCCAGAGAGGCAGTCTTTATTCTTCCACTGTGCAACATGTCCAACCCTCCCTATTTTCAAGCAAGTGTTTTGCCCTTTGACCATTTCTTTTTTGTGGTCAAAGAACCTAACTAAAGTGTAATTGGTTTTTGAACTAAAATCAAGCAATCCCCCCATTTCCTGCTGATTTTCAGCGCAACCACCAAAGGACTTGTTTTTTCTTGTGGTTTTTTGTCAAATACAGAAACCAAAATCTTTGTCAAAGCAAAAAATTTTTTCTTGACAGCCGCCGGAAAAACCAGTATACTAAACCCAATATTTTTTGGAGAGTTTGGGATAGTATGGCACATTTGTTCACAGCTTCTTATCTGTATTTTGGCTTTTGCTATTTTAGCAAGGGTCTTTTTGGCTGTGGGCATCTCCGAAAAAGGGTAGTTGGATAACTTTCATCTGCCAACCTGATAACAGGAAACTACGGGGTTTTGCACACAGCAAAGCCCCGTTTTTTATTCTGTCAAATATTTTTATGGGGGAATTTGGATATGATTTTGATTTTGAAAAAGAATGCAACCAAACAGCAAATTGACACTTTATGCCACAGCCTCAAATCGAAAGGGCTTTCCTTGCATCAATCTGAGGGAGAACAAAGCCATATCATTGGATTGGTGGGAGATACCAAATCTTTGGATATGGACTCTCTGCGGGCAAACCCTGCTGTGGAGGAGGTTCGTCGGATAAGCGAACCATACAAAAAGGCCAACCGCAAATTTCACCCACAAGATACCATTGTCAACTGTAGCGGTGTGCTGGTTGGCGGGGGAAATTTTGCTGTGATGGCCGGCCCTTGCAGTGTAGAAAGCCCCGAACAGATTACCCTTGTAGCACAAGAAGTAAAAAAAGCTGGTGCTTCCATCCTGCGAGGAGGTGCCTTCAAACCTCGCACCTCTCCCTATTCCTTCCAAGGTTTGCGTGATGACGGGTTGGAACTTCTTCGCCATGCCCGCAGCCTTACCGGACAACCCATTGTAACCGAAATTATGAACACCGAACACCTGCCCCTGTTTGAAGATGTAGATGTTATTCAAGTGGGCGCAAGAAATATGCAAAATTTTGAACTTTTGAAGGAATTGGGCAAACTCAACAAGCCCATTTTGCTAAAAAGGGGACTTTCTGCCACTTTGGAAGAATTTGTTATGAGTGCTGAATACATTATGGCTGGTGGAAATGAGAATGTTATTCTATGTGAGCGAGGAATCCGCACCTTTGAAACCAGTATGCGCAACACCTTGGATATTTCTGCTGTGCCCATGCTGAAAAAAATGAGCCATCTCCCTGTTATCATTGACCCCAGCCATGCAGCGGGACTTTCTTGGATGGTGGAACCTTTGGCAATGGCTGCCATTGCTGCTGGTGCTGACGGATTGATGATAGAGGTTCATAACGACCCAGCAAACGCCCTTTCTGATGGTGCCCAAAGCCTAACCCCTAAACAATTTTCCGCACTGATGCAACGGGTTTGCCCATTGCTGACTTTGATGGAAAAGCAACTGAACTGACCAATTTTTCTATCTGCCACAGCTTGGTGCATTGCACAAAAAACCATTTTTTTGTTGACTTGCTTTCTTTGCTTTCTTATAATAGATGAAGTATGGTGTATGCCAAATCTCATTTTAAGGGTGCCTTTGCCTGTGTACAGAGATGCGCTCTTCCTATTTAAAAAGAGGTGTAAAACGGATGGAGTTTCTGCGAGCTCGTGCAGCCGAAACCGCCGATGTATTAAAAGTGCTTGCCAGCGAAAGCCGCATCATTATTCTGTGCCGGTTGATAGATGAACCCTGCAATGTTTCTCAGTTGAACCAGAGTGTGCCCTATCTTAGCCAATCGGCTGTTTCACAGCATTTGGCAAAGCTGCGTGATGCAGGTATTGTGCGTTGCCAGCCCAAAGGGGCAAGCATGGTTTACTCTTTGGAGGATATGCGTGTGAAAGACCTTTTGATTCGGCTGCGGGATTTATATTGTGCCCCTCCCCATAATTCCAGTGGTTGATTGCTAGAGCATACCATTACTGAACGCTGAAATAGGTTTTATTTTAACGAACAGAGAGGATTTTTTATGTTGAAAAAACACATTTCTCTTGCTTTGTGCGGCATTGGAGCAGTGGCTATGCTTTCTGGCTGTTATACAGGAGGGCCTGTTCCCGTGAAAAATTCCACCCCTACCGCCGCAGAAGGTGACATCAAAACAGGTTTGGCTGTTGTGACAGATTTGTCTGGCTCTGCTGCCCCTTCTGACGGAAAAGATGGTGCTGGCAAAACGGTTTTCACTGCTGCCGCTGTATTGGTGGATAGTGAAGGAACTATTTTGTCTTGTGATTTGGACACCTTAGAAGCCAGTGTAAATTTTTCCGCTGAAGGAAAAATTACCTCGGATTTAACCCTTCCCTTCCAGACCAAAGGGGAAAAGGGCGATAACTACAATATGAAGGGTGCCTCTCCCATTCAAAAGGAGTGGTACGAACAAGCGGAAGCATTTTGCAACTATGTGGTGGGCAAGACTGCCGAGGAAGTTTCGGGCATTCCTTTAGATGAAGGTGGAAAAACCACCGATGCAGACCTTGCTGCTGGATGTACTATTTCCATCCCCAGTTTTGTGCAAGCTGTGGTGGAAGCCACCGAAAATGCCACAGCAAGAGGAGCTGCTGAGGGAGATACAATATCCATTGGTATTTCTGCCAGTGCTTCTGATTCCAAAGATGCAGGGGATGAGGATGGAGCTGTGGAGCTTGCTGCAACCTTTGTGGCGGTTTCTATGGATGAAGGCGGAATTTTCACCAGTGGCTATGCTGACAGCGTGGAAACCACAGTAAACTTTACTGCAACAGGTGAAATTACTACCGACTTAACTGCTCCTGTAGTTTCTAAGTATGATAAAAAAGAAAGCTACAATATGAAAAGCATTTCTCCCATTCAAAAGGAATGGTATGAGCAGGCAGATGGTTTCTGTACCTTCTTAAAGGGTCGCACCATGACACAAGTATCTGATGCAATGTACAATGGCTCTGCTACTCCTGCCGACCTTGCTGCCACCTGTACCATTAACACCAATGGTTTGATGGATGCTACTTCTAAAGCTGCTGCCCGTATGTCTGAATAAAAAACATTCTGCACTTTTTGCGGGGAACGATATCTTGTCGTTCCCTCGCTTTTTTATTTTCATTTGTTGAATATGGAAGGAGGCGTTTATGTTTCGTTTTTCCAAAGCTACCTATAAAATTCTAGGACTTGTGCTCTGCTTTTCTCTACTTTTTTCTTTGTGTGGTTGCGCAAAAAAGCGTTCTTCTATAAGCTGGTTTGATATGTTTGACACTGTCACTGTTCTATTGGGGTATACTTCCACAGAAGAGGAATTTTCTCAGTATTCTGGTTTTATCAAGGAAAAACTTATGGAGTATCACAAACTCTATGATATTTACCACAGCTACCCCAACATGAACAATCTAAAAACAGTCAATGACAATGCTGGAGTTGCCCCTGTAAAGGTTGACCAAAAAATTATTGATTTGATTCTTTTGGGCAAAGAGTTGTATACTCTCACCGATGGAAAAACCAACATTGCCATGGGTAGTGTGCTTTCTTTGTGGCATGATGCTCGGGAAACTGCTGAAGAAAATCCCGATTTGGCTGCCCTTCCTGACCAGCAAGCACTGCAAGAAGCCGCTTTGCACACCAATATAAACAAGGTAATTGTAGACCAAGAAAATTCTACTGTATTTTTGGAAGATTCTCAAATGCGGCTGGATGTGGGCAGCTTAGGCAAAGGGTATGCCGCTGAAATGGTTTGCCAAGCAGCCCAAGAGCAGGGATTTACCAGTGGGCTGCTAAGTGTGGGGGGCAATTTGCGGGCCATTGGTAAAAAGCCAGATGGAATGTGGACAGGGGGCATCCAAAACCCATGGAATCCCGGAGAGAGCAGCGACTATACTGTATATTTGCAGGACTGTTCTCTGGTAACCAGTGGAGATTACCAGCGTTTTTTTGAAGTAGAGGGGAAACGGTATCATCATATTATCGACCCTGCTACACAAATGCCCGCCAACTATGTCAACTCGGTTAGTGTGCGTTGTAAAGATTCCGGTGTGGCAGATGGGTTATCTACTGCATTATTTAACATGCCAGTAGAGGAAGGTATGGCTTTGATTGAATCTTTACCTGATACAGAAGCCATTTGGATGTTGCCTGACCACACTGTAAAAATGTCCTCTGGGTTTGACCAGTGGTGCAAGGAGCCATAAAAAGAAAAGGAGGAATTTTTTTTGGTTCGGTTGTTACGTTTTTTAAAAGGATATGAAAAAGAAAGTATCATTGGCCCATTGTTCAAGTTGTTTGAGGCTTGTCTAGAGCTTTCGGTTCCCCTAATCATGGCATCTATCATTGATGATGGAATCAAAAACAACGATACTGCCTATATTGTGCGGATGGGTGGACTTTTGATTTTGATGGGATTTTTGGGTTTGGTTTGTTCAGTCATTGCCCAATATTTTGCTGCAAAAGCTGCCTTTGGGTTTGGTACTGCCTTGCGCAGAAAGGTTTTTGAAACCATCAATGGCTTTACATACACAGAACTTGACAAAATTGGTACTTCTACTTTAGTCAACCGTACCATTACCGACATCACACAGGTGCAATCTGGTGTAAATTTTGGTCTACGGCTGTTTCTTCGCTCCCCTTTTATCATTCTAGGTTCTCTAATTCTTTCTTTTTTGTTGGATGTTCAACTAGCTCTCATTTTTGTAGCAATCACTCCTTTGCTGGCCATTGTTATTTGGGCATTGATGCGTTTTACCATGCCCATCTACAAGCGTGCTCAAGGACAACTGGATAAGTTGGCATTACTCACACGAGAGAGTCTGCTGGGGGTTCGTGTCATTCGTGCATTTTCTCGCCAAGAGCAGGAAATCAAGCATTTTTCTTCAGAAAATTCCACTTTGCGTCAAACTCAACTAAAGGGTGGAAGTATCTCCGCATTGATGAACCCTTTGACCTATGTACTAGTGAACATTGGCATTTTACTTTTATTGCAACAAGGTGCTTTTGCTGTGAATTTTGGTCGTATTAGCCAAGGAGATTTGGTAGCTTTGGTCAATTATATGAACCAAATTTTGTTGGCATTGGTGGCTCTTTCCAATTTAATTGTAACTGTGGGAAAATCCTTTGCAGGTGCTGTACGTATCAACGAAATTTTGGATACTGCTCCCTCCTTTTCCTCTGGAAATAAGGAAGCCTTTCCAAAAGCTGGTGTTCCTTCTGTGGAATTTCGAGATGTTTCCTTTGGCTATGGTGGAAATGAAGTGCTTTCCCACATCTCTTTTTCTGTTCTTCCCGGAGAAACCATCGGAATTATTGGGGGAACTGGTGCTGGAAAATCCACCTTGGTGAACCTAATTCCCCGATTTTATGCCCCTACCAAAGGCACCATTCTTTTTCATGGTCTGTCTTTGGAACAATGGGATTTTACCAATCTACGCCGCCGGATGGGAATTGTTCCCCAAAAGGCTGTTCTATTTGAAGGAACCATTGCTTCCAACCTTCGGTGGAAGGCTCCCAATGCCTCAGATGAACAACTCTGGAAAGCATTGGACATTGCCCAAGCTTCAGACTTTGTAAAAAAACTGGAACACCACTTAGAAAGCGATGTACTAAAGGGAGGCAGCAATTTCTCTGGCGGACAACGGCAACGTTTGTCCATTGCAAGAGCTCTTTCTGGCCCTTCAGACCTGCTTATTTTGGATGACAGCACCTCTGCACTGGACTATGCAACCGATGCAAAATTACGGCAGGCACTACAAAAAGAAAAACAGCCATTGCAAACCATCTTGTTGGTATCCCAGCGAGTGGCTTGCGTAAGAAATGCCAATCGTATTTTGGTTTTGGATGATGGTAAACTGGTGGGCTTTGGCACTCACAAACAGTTACTGGAACAATGCCCTGTTTATCGGGAAATTTGTCTTTCCCAGCTTTCAAAAGAGGAGGTGGAGCAAGGATGAAACGAAAAGAAACCTTTTTGCGGCTTATCCAATTTTTAAAGCCGTATTGGACAATTTTAGCACTTTCGTTGGTGTTTGCAGCCGGCTCTGTAGCTCTGACTTTGTATGCTCCCATTTTGGTAGGCGATGCCATTGATATGATTGTAGGGCCGGGGCAGGTGTCCTTTTCTTCCATTTCGCCATTATTGATACAGTTGGCTATTGTGGTTGCAGCAACTGCGCTGTTGCAATGGGCAATGGCATTATGCAATAATCGGCTAGTATGCAATATTTCCAGCCAATTGCGGCAGCAGTCCTTTTCCCATCTTCATCAGTTGCCTGTTGGCTCTCTTGACCAGCTTCCCACAGGGGACGCCATCAGCCGCATTACTGCGGACATTGACCAAATTTCAGATGGCCTTTTGTTGGGTTTTTCCCAGTTGTTCACTGGTGTTGCCACCATTTTGACCACATTAGGCTTTATGCTTTCCCTCCATAAAGGCATTGCCTTGGTGGTGGTCATTCTTACGCCGTTATCCTTTTTTGTAGCCGGTTTTATTGCAAAATATAGCTTTCGCTATTTTCAACAGCAAGCCAAGGTTCGCGGACAAATGACCACACTGGTGGAGGAACTGGTAGGCAATCAAAAGGTTGTACAAGCCTTTTGCTATCAAAAGCAAGCAGAATCACGGTTTGAACAGCTCAATCGCTCTATGCAACAATGTGGCATGAAAGCAGTATTTTTCTCCTCTCTCACCAACCCCTGTACCCGCTTTGTAAATGGGGTTGTATATGCAGCTGTGGGAATTGTAGGTGCTTTTGTTGCTTTGTCTGGTGGCATTTCTGTAGGCGGGCTTTCCTGTTTTTTGTCCTATGCGAACCAGTATACAAAACCCTTTAACGAGATTTCCGGCGTAGTAACAGAACTGCAAAATGCTCTTGCCAGTGCTGCACGAGTATTTGATTTGATGGACAGCCCTGCACAGGAACCAGACTCTCCAAAAGCAATGGAGTTAAAAAATCCCACAGGTCAAGTGGCATTAGAGCATGTGTTTTTTTCCTATACACCAGAAAAACCCTTGCTGCAAAACCTCAATCTTTCGGTGGAGCCGGGCCAACATATTGCCATTGTAGGGCCCACAGGTTGTGGAAAAACTACCCTTATCAATCTACTAATGCGCTTTTATGAACCTACTAGTGGTTCAATTACCCTTTCTGGGGAAGATATTCGCCATTTTACAAGGGATAGCCTTCGGGCGGGCTGGGGAATGGTGTTGCAGGATACATGGCTAAGCAGCGGAACCATCCACGAAAATATTGCCTACGGTGTACCAAATGCCAGCCGTGAACAGGTAATAGAGGCAGCAAAAGCAGCCTTTGCCCATAGCTTTATTATGCGACTTCCTCAAGGGTACGACACCCCCATTGGAGAAAATGGAGCTACACTTTCCGCCGGACAACGACAGCTTTTGTGCATTGCAAGAGTTATGCTGCAACGGCCCTCTATGCTAATTCTGGACGAGGCAACCTCTAGCATTGACACCCGTACCGAGTGGAAAGTACAACAAGCCTTTGATGCTCTTATGGAAGGTCGTACCAGCTTTGTGGTGGCACATCGCCTGTCTACCATCCAAAATGCAGATATGATTCTAGTAATGAAAGATGGCATTATTTTGGAAAAAGGCAACCACCAACAGCTTTTGGAGCGTGAAGGCTTTTATTGGCGATTGTACTCCAGCCAATTTGCCCATCAAGAATAATAGTATCCTTTTGGTTTTCCACAATCTTTCAAAGAATTGTGGAAAGATTCTCTTTTTCCTAGTACAGCAACACAGCCCTTGCCAGTCTTTTGGCAAGGGCTGTGTTATTTTGCTATTATACAGTTTTAATATTTCTCCACTTTCCGCTTTTCCACCGCAAAGCAAAGATAATTCCACGGATATTTTCATCCAACGCGAAGGACAACCACATTCCCGGCAGTCCCCAATTTAGATGGATTCCCAAGAAGTAGCACAAACCCACAGCAATAACCCATTGGCTAATAATGCCCACTGTTACAGGGAATTTTACATCCCCTACCGCTTGCAGGTTTCGCACCAGTACAATGTTAAAGCTACGGCCAATCTCTAGGAAAACTTCAATAAACAGAATTTGGCTTCCCAACTCAATCACTCGAATATCATCCGAAAACAGACCATATAAAAATCGAGAACATATACATAATAGAATAGCAATTCCCACCGTAATGGGGGCAAAGCTTTTTAAAATATGCTTATTTTCTCGGTCGGCACGGTCAAAATCTCTTGCTCCAATGCAATAGCCAATACGAATTTGTCCCGCTTGACTTACTGCGGAAATTAACATATAGCATACTTGTGCAAACATAACCGAATACATACGGGCAGTAATAGCATAAGTACCAATCATATTGACAAACACCAAACTGGTTGCCTGAGAGAGATTATAGCTAAGACCTTCCCCACCAGAGGGCAAACCAATTCCCAACAGCCGTTTTAGTAGGTCTGTAGGGAAGGGGCGCAACAATGCCACTCGGATTTTTTCCCCCTCTACCGAACGGTAAAAAGCCCCTAAAAGCATCAACATTCCCACAAGACGGCACAATGTGGTAGAAACTGCGGCACCAGCAGCACCCATCTGGGGCAGCGGCCCAATTCCATAGATGAAGGCGGTATTCCCCACAATATTGATTAGATTAATCAAGCCGGTGGACAACATAATCACTAGCATTTGGGCATGTGCCCGTAGAAATGCGCTAAAGGTAAGCATCAATGCTTGAAAAGGCAAGCTAAGGGCAGTAATGCGCAGGTAGCTCATTGCCTCAGGTCGAACCTCTACAGGAGCTTGCATCAAAGACAAGATAGGCCCGGCAAACAAAAATAATCCTGCTGCCAACACAAGGCTTACAATTCCATTTACCAATACAGATAGTGTATAAATACGGCTTACATTTTTAGGGTCTCTTGCACCAAGGTACTGACTGATTAAAATTGTGGACGCCAAACTGGTTACATTGAAGGTCAAAATCAGAATGGTCATAATCTGATTGGCATTGCCCACTGCTGCCACTGCTGTTTGGTTGTAATGGCTCAACATAATCTGGTCAATGTTTCCCACCAACATTTGTAGTATCAATTCCACAAAGATGGGCCATGTCATCCGAAATAGGGATGTGTCCAGCAAGGAACCTTCCTTTGTTTGCTGCATACATTTCTCCTCCTCACATAAATATGCTTTCCCCTTTTACAAGGTAGTATTATAGCACTGTGAAGAAGGGTTTTACAGTTGGAATTGTGACGATTCTCAGCGCAACAGCGATGTGGTTTTGTGTATTCTGCGCATACTTTTTGCAGCAATTACAGCAATGCAAAAGATTGCTGGCTTGTGGTAGTTTCCTCGCCTGCCAACTGATGAAATTGTTCCATCAATAACTGGGGAGTATATGCCTTTCGTTGGTCGCCTTGCACATCCATTACAATTTTTCCCTTATCCATTAAAATGGTTCGATTGCCAAAAGCAAGGCTATGGGCAAGGTTATGGGTAATCATTAAGGTGGTAATATTGTGTTGTTCTATTACAGCTTGGGTCAACTGCATAACCTTTTCCGCTGTGGCAGGGTCTAGGGCGGCGGTATGCTCATCCAAAAGCAATAGTTTAGGCTGTTGGAAGGTTGCCATCAGTAATGTCAATGCCTGCCGCTGTCCTCCCGACAAAAGCCCTACTGGCTGTTCCAGTTTATCTTCCATACCCAACCCTAGCAATGCTAGTTTTTCTTGAAATTGTTCTTTTTGGGATTTTGTGATAGAGGAAAACAGTTTTTTTCCCTTGATGCCTTTATGTTCTGCCAAGGCAAGATTTTCTGCAACTGTCATGGCTGGAACAGTGCCTTTCATAGGGTCTTGCATGACTCGACCAATAAAACGGCTTCGTTGATGGGCGGCTTGAAAGGTGATATTTTTTCCTTCCAACAAAATTTGTCCTTCATCTGGGAAAAATTCTCCTGCAATGGCATGAAACAAAGTAGATTTTCCGGCTCCGTTGGAACCCAAAACCGTGACAAACTCTCCTTTTTGCACCTGCAAATTCAGTCCGTTAAGCGCAGCCTTTTGGGGCTGTGTAGCAAAAATTTTGGTCAAACTCCGAATATCAAGCACCAGCAGCAGCCTCCTTTTTTCTTTTGTGTACTTCCCATGCACTGCGAATGGCAGGTAGGGAAATGGCGATTGCCACAATGACCGCAGAAACCAATTTTAGATTGCTTGCTCCCAAATTGGAACGCAATGCCAAAGCAATGATAATGCGATACACCACCGACCCAACAAGGATACCCACCACACTGCGGAAGGTCTTTCCTTTGCCAACGATAGTTTCCCCAATAATCAGACTGGCAAGTCCTACCACTACCATACCAGTGCCTAAATTGGAATCACTAAATTTTTGTTGTTGTGCCAGCAATCCACCAGATAAAGCAATAATACCATTTGCCAAACAAAGGCCCGTAACAACCCCTATGGCAGGAGAAACTGCACAGGTCACCAACATGGTGGGGTTATTTCCGGCAGCTCGTACCATAAGGCCCAACTGTGTGGACAAGAACCATACCAGAAAACCTGCTACCAACAAGGCTGCGGCACCTGCTGCCACCAGTCCACCCATTTGTTTTCCTAGTATTTCCTCTACCATGGTGAAAAGGGTAGAATTTTTAAGCAAAGGAAGATTTTGCCGATTTCCCATAACTATTAAGTTGATGGAGTACAGCCCTGTCATGGTGATAATACCCGCTAAAATTGGCTGTATCTTACAGACAGTTTGCAAAAAAGCTGTGACAGCCCCAGCCAAAACGCCTCCTACAAATGCCATCAGCAATCCCAACAATGGGTTTCCGGTGGTTGCCAAACAAGCAGAGCAAGCTGCCCCCAAAGTAAAACTGCCATCGGTAGTTAGGTCAGCAACTTCCAACACTCGGTAGCTTATATAAAGCCCCATGGCTACCAAACTATAAATAAGCCCCTGTTCTGCTGCTCCTAATAGTGATTGAATGGAAATCATACAAATGCCCCTTTTTTACGCAAAATTTACTGCAAATATTGGGATACATCTACCCCAATGGCCTTGGCGGTATCTTCATTGACCACCACATTTACATCCTCCATAACCTGCACTTCCATGGAGGCTGGGTTTGCTCCCTGCAAAATTTCTACTGCCATCTGAGCTGTTTTTTTGCCCAAATTTGTATAGTTTACTCCTGCACTTGCTAGTGCTCCATCTCGTACCATACTATCAGCGGCGGCATATACTGGAATTTTTGCATCCTTTGCCAAATCTGCCACAACACTCATTGCAGTGGCAACCGTGTTATCAATGGGCACAAAGATTGCATCACATTGTTCAATCAACTTTTCAGTAGCTTGCTGCACTTCCGAAGTATTGGTCACAGCCGCTTCTACAAAGGTTTTGCCTTGCTGTTCCAATGCCTCTTTTGCTTGCTGAACCACTCCACTACTGCTGGGCTCACTGGTACAGTACAAAATTCCATAGCAGTTTGCTTGTGGGGTAATTTCCTGTGACAAATTGATGATTTTTTCCACTGGAATTGCATCACTGGTTCCGGTGATATTTCCTCCCGGCTGTTCTAGGCTATCTATTTGCAAATCCTCTACCGGATTGGTCACAGCGGAAAAAACAATTGGAATTTCCTCTGTAACAGCGGCAGCACCTGCGGCGGCTGGAGTTGCTATTGCGATAATTAAATCCTTGTTATCTCCTACAAACTGGTTTGCTATGGTTCCAATGTTGGTGGGGTCGCCTTGGGCATTTTTTACCTCCACAGAAATGGGTTTCCCCAATTCTGTGGCTTTTTGCTGCAATTCCTCTTCCACTGCGGTGCGGATTTCATCCAAAGATGTATGTTCCATGTATTGTAAAATGCCTACGGAAAAACCCTCCTGCTGAGGTGTAGACTGGCTACATCCAGCCAATAGCATACAAGCAGCTACAACAAAAGCAAAAAATTTCATAGTTTTCATGGTATATGTCCTCCTTCAAATAGGGTCTAATAGAAAATTGTTTTTCCTTTCTTTGTGCCATCGGGTAGAAAAAGATTGCCTTGCGCAAATTGCCATCATAGACCATTCTCCTTTCTCAGGGGACAAAAAAACGACCTGCCCCTGTGAGATTTTCTCACAAGGACAGGCCGGAACACTTCAAAAAATCTTCCAACACCTGCGGTGCCACCTTGTTTGCCGCTCAAAAGCGACCACTTTACAGAATGCCAACACATTCCTGCCCGATAACGGGGGCTGCCGTCAACGGATACTATGGCACAAGCCAGTTCCCCTTTGCCCTCAACGGTCCATTTGCCCGCCCCGCTTTCTGCCCCTTTCCACCAGTGGGGGCTCTCTGAAAGTGCGCTGTGCGGTGTTATCTCCGTATCAATGGTTTTTTATATTAAACACAATTTTAGCTTTGTTGTAAATAGGCATTTTGTACAAACTTTAACCTTTTATTTTTTCAGATGAAGTGTAAAAATTATGACATTTTCAGGATTGTATAGCACTTTGCATATGTTTGGTGTATAATGGTACGGATAGCCATGGCAGTAATCTCTGCCAATGAATGGAGGATATGATTTTGAAAACAACCTTTACAAAGTTTTGCTCTCTGGCAGTTTGTGCTGGTCTAACCCTTTCTCTGGCTGCCTGCGGTGGCGCAAACAAAACTGACTCTGGCAAAAAAGACGGCGATTATGTAACCGTTAATGGTACCCCTATTTCTTATGATGAGTTTCGCTATTACTTTCTAAGCACCAAAGCTTCCATGGAGAACACAAATACTTCTGCTTCTTCTGATAGCTCCTCTACCACTTCTTTGGAGTTATCCGAGCTTTTAACCGCTGTGGAAGAAAACCTGAAAAAAGACTATGGTGTGCGTGCATGGTCTGACACCCAAAATGCTGCATTGACCGATGAAGAAAAACAAAGCATCGCAGATAATACCCAAATGATGATTACCATGATGGGTGGCGAAGAGGGCTTTAAGCAAGCACTGGAAAGCATCTACTGCACCGAAGACCTTTACAACACCATGAGCGAATTGCAAGCTGTGCAACAAAAGGCTTTGCAAAACTGGTTTGATGCCAACTATACCGACAAGGTAGTGGAGTTCTTTACCAACACCCAAGACTATGTTCATGTACAGCACGTTCTAATTCAATTTGCAGACACTGCCGAAGGTGCAGACCACTCTGCTGAGTTAGCAAAAGCACAAGAAGTATATAACAAGGCTATGGCTGGTGAAAACTTTGAAGACCTTATCACCGAGTATAACGAAGACCCCGGCCAAAATGCTGATATGAATGGTTACACCTTTACCTATGGTTCCATGGTGCAAGAGTTTGAAGATGCTTCCTTTGCATTGGAGGAAAACGCCATCAGTGAGCCAGTAGAAACTAACTATGGTTATCATATCATCAAGCGTCTGCCCATTGATTTGGATTATGTTCGTGAAAATGCTTCCACCTTGGCACCACAAGACATTGTAACCGAAGCAAACTCCAAATTGGACACAGAAATTCAGAGCTATATTGACAAAGTAGAAGTAAAGCAGGGCCCCATGTATGATAGCTTGACAATTGAGAGCTTTGCAGATACCATTCCTACCCCCACCCCTGCACCTGAAAGCACCGCTGCTCCCTCCTCTTTGAGTGCAGAGTCTTCCTCTGTAAGTTCAGAAGACAGCACCAGTTCTGAAAGCAGCTCTGAGAGCAGTTCTTCCAGCGCAGATTCTAGCAGCAGTGAATCTTCCTCTGCGGCAGAATAAATTATCTTTTCGTTTATAAAAGGATGTTTTGCATATTCTATGCAAGGCATCCTTTTTTTGTGCATAAAAAAGCCCCCAACAACTTGTTGGGGGAAAAATTTTCTATCACTCTTGGCAACCCAATCGACTTTTCAAAATTCCACTTGCCTTAAATCCGGGAATTGCGGTGGGTTCCAACTGGGAAGAAACCTTGGTTTTTGGGTTTGTAAAAGCTTTTGTTTTTCTTGTGCGCATTTCAAATCGGCCAAACCCCGCAATGGTAACCTTGTCACCTTGCTTTAAACTTTGAACGATACTCTCCACAATATCATCCATTACAAGTTCCACCTGTGCTTCTTGCAATCCAGTATTCTGCGAAACTTTTGTAATCAGTTGAGACCTGGTCATTTAAAAAATCCTCCTGCTCATCCTACATTCTCACTCAACCAGCGTTTTGGGGTAACTTAAATATTCAAAAAAAGCATAAATTTAGTATAAATATCCAATTTTTTTAGAAATTATACTTTTCTATTACTATTATAGAATAGCCAGTACTGTTTTTCAATAGGTAATTTTCGCTGTTTTTTGGTGGTTTTTTACGTAATTTTTTGTATTTCAACCATGTACATCCAAAACTACAGCGTATTCTGGGCAGAAATTTTATTCATCTTGTTTGCAAAGCCAAAGAACCATTGTTCCAGCCCATTCCCGTTACGAAATCGGCAATGGGCCAGAAGCTATCCTAGAAAATCTACTTTTTACAGTTTAGAAATATCAATTAAATCCACATCTTTTAAGGTGCGGCCACTTTGCAAACATTTGAGCAATACATTTGCAGTGTCAATAGCAGTCAAACAGGGGATAGACAATTCCACTGCCTTTCTGCGCAGTTTTACACTATCCAAACTGGGCAAACGTCCTTTGGAGGAAGTAGACAGCACATAGTCTACCCGTCCACTCTCCAACAGATTCAAGATGTTGGGGCCTTCTTCGCTAATTTTGCGAACCTCATTGCAGGCAATCATATTCTTTGCCAACCAGTTGGCTGTTCCGGCGGTAGCATACAGCTTATAGCCCAACTGCTTGAACTGATATGCAATCTCAATCAGTTCTTCTTTGTCAGAGTCTTTTACTGTTAGCAACACACATTTATCCTGCTCTGGCTCGGGGCGGCGCATTTGGTAACCTGCGGCGATTAAGCCTTTCAACATAGCATCCTCAAAGTTATGGCCAATGCCCAATACTTCTCCAGTAGATTTCATTTCAGGGCCAAGCTGGGTATCTACATTGTGCAGTTTTTCAAAGCTAAATACGGGCACTTTTACAGCACAAATATCACCAGTGGGATACAATCCAGTGCCAAAGCCCATTTCAGACAGTTTTTCGCCCAGCAAACAACGAACTGCCAATTCTACCACAGGTACACCAGTAACCTTGCTGATGTAGGGTACAGTACGAGAGGAACGGGGGTTCACCTCGATGACATATACTTTTCCATCATGAACTACATACTGGATATTTACCAAGCCCACAACCTTCAAGGCTTTTGCCAAACGTCCGGTGTAGTCTACCAAAATGCCTTTGATTTTTTGTGGCAAGGTTTGAGGAGGATATACCGAAATAGAGTCACCAGAGTGAATACCAGCACGCTCAATATGCTCCATAATGCCGGGAATCAAGAACTCCTCGCCATCACAAATAGCGTCTACTTCACATTCCACACCAGTGAGGTACTTATCTACCAAAACAGGATTTTCCAACTCGTGGCTGGTGATAATGCCCATATACTCGGTAACATCTGCATCATTATAGGCAATAATCATGTTTTGTCCGCCCAAAACATAGCTGGGACGCAGCAAAACAGGATAACCCAAACGACGAGCAGCCTCTAGAGCTTCCTCACAGGTAAAAATGGTTTCTCCTGCAGGGCGAGGAATACCGCAACGCTCCAGCAGAGCATCAAAGCGTTCTCTGTCCTCTGCCTCGTCAATGGCGTCTGCGCTGGTACCCAAAATCTTCACGCCCATCTGCTCCAATGCTTTGGTTAGCTTGATGGCAGTTTGTCCACCGAATTGCACCACGCAAGCCCAAGGCTTTTCTGTGTGAATGATATGAGCAACACTTTCGGGATTTAGTGGGTCAAAATACAGACGGTCGCCAGTGTCAAAGTCAGTAGAAACAGTTTCGGGGTTGTTATTCACTAGAATGGTTTCACAGCCGTTTTCTTTCAGAGTCCATACACAGTGCACGCTGCAATAGTCAAACTCAATACCCTGTCCAATACGGATGGGGCCAGAACCGAATACCATCACCTTTTTGCGGTCGGTGGGATGCTGACGAATAAACTCCTCTGCCTCATTTTCCTCATCAAAGCTAGAGTAGAAATAAGGAGTCTTTGCAGCAAATTCTGCTGCGCAGGTGTCTACCATCTTATAGGAGGCATGCAACTCTACTGGAATTTCCTTGCCTGTCAAACGGGTGATGGTTTTGTCCAAGAAGCCATATTGCTTTGCAGCACGATAGCTCTCCTCGGTCAACTCGCCCTTTGCAAGAGCATTTTCCATATCTGCCAAATGCTGCATTTTTGCCAAGAACCAACGGTCAATCTTTGTGATGTCGTGGATAACATCCCAAGAAATGCCCCGTTTCAGTGCTTCGTATACCACAAAAGCACGCTCAGAGTCACAGTTGTGGAGCTTTTCTACAATAGTTTCGTTGCTGTCCTCTGCCAAGGTGGGCAAAGTAAGGGTTTCCAGACCCAACTCAATGGAAGAAACTGCCTTCATAATAGCAGATTCAAAGCTGGTGCCGATTGCCATAACTTCACCAGTTGCCATCATCTGGGTGCCCAAGTCTTTCTTTGCATAGACAAACTTATCAAAGGGCCATTTGGGGTATTTTACTACCACATAATCCAGAGCGGGCTCAAAGCAAGCACAGGTTTCGCCGGTAACTTCGTTGATAATTTCGTCCAAGCTGTAGCCAATAGCAATTTTGGCAGCTACCTTTGCAATGGGGTAGCCAGTTGCTTTAGACGCCAATGCAGAAGAACGGGAAACACGGGGATTTACCTCAATAACAGCATATTCAAAGGAATCGGGCTTTAGGGCAAACTGACAGTTGCAGCCGCCTTCAATGCCCAGTTCCGTGATAATATCCAGGGCAGCGGTACGCAACATCTGGTACTCATGGTCAGAAAGGGTCTGGCTGGGTGCCACTACAATGGAATCGCCAGTGTGAACACCAACAGGGTCAAAGTTTTCCATATTACATACGGTAATTACATTGCCCTTGCTGTCACGCATTACCTCATATTCAATTTCTTTCCAACCAGCAATACATTTTTCAATCAAAACCTGATGGATGGGAGAAAGGCGCAGACCATTGGTACCAATTTCACGGAGTTCTTCCTCATTGGCACAGATACCGCCACCAGTGCCGCCCATAGTAAAGGCAGGGCGAACAATAACAGGGTAATCAATTTCGGCAGCAAATGACAGAGCATCCTCCAAGGTTTCTACTACCTTACTGGGAATACAGGGCTGCCCCAGTTTTTCCATGGTATCCTTGAACAACTGACGGTCTTCGGCACGGTCGATGGTATCGGGCTTTGCTCCCAACAAACGCACACCGCTTTGCTCTAAGTAGCCACTACGAGCCAGCTCCATGGCAAGGTTCAAACCGGTCTGTCCACCCAAGTTAGGCAAAATAGAATCTGGCTTTTCAATTTCAATAACCCGCTTTACCACTTCCACATTGAGGGGTTCCACATACACACGGTCAGCGATTTCGGGGTCGGTCATAATGGTAGCAGGGTTGGAGTTGATAAGCACAACTTCAATACCCTCGCTTTTCAAAGCACGGCAAGCCTGAGTGCCGGAATAGTCAAACTCAGCTGCCTGCCCAATGATAATGGGGCCGGAGCCAATCACCAGAACTTTTTTAATGGAGGTATCTTTTGGCATTTCAGCACTCTCCTTTCTTTTCTGCCATGCGGCTGATAAACTCATCAAACAGGTATTCTGCATCCTTGGGGCCGCCACTTGCTTCGGGGTGGAACTGTACGGTAAAGCAGTTCCATGCAGTATAGCGAACGCCCTCACAGGTTTTGTCGTTGGCGTTGATATGGCTTACTGCACCCATCTCGGCAGGCAGAGTTTCGCCCAAAACAGCATAGCCATGGTTTTGGCTGGTAATCAAGGTACGGTCATGGAGCAGGTCGGTTACAGGCTGGTTTGCACCACGATGGCCAAACTTCAGCTTGCCTGTTTGGGCACCAGCTGCCAAAGCAGAAAGCTGGTGGCCTAAGCAGATACCAAATACAGGAAGATTCAATGCCATAATCCCTTTGAGGTTTTGGATAATCTCGGTATTTTCCGCAGGGTCGCCGGGACCATTGGACAACATAACGCCGTCCACATTCAACTTTGCAATGTCCTCGGCGGTGGCAAATCCGGGCAAAACGGTTACTTCACAATCACGCTTTACCAAACAACGAACAATGTTATTTTTGCAGCCAAAATCCAGCAAAGCCACCTTGTATTTGTTGCCCTCTCCCGAAACACTGGGCTGTGTGCAGGTAACAGCTTTTACAGCACCTACAATGGAATAGCTTTGAATCTGCTCCAACAAGGCTTGGCGGTTCTCTTCGGAATACTCGGTAGTAATGGCACCATTCATTACGCCATGGCTGCGGAGGATTCGGGTCAAACGGCGGGTATCTACCCCTTCAATGCCAACAATATTTTCCTTTTTCAAAAAGGAATCCAGTGTTTCCTCACAGCGGAAATTGCTGGGGTATTGGCAACTTTCCCGAACAATATAGCCCTTTGCCCAAATCTTGGCACTTTCCTTGTCCTCGCTATTCATGCCATAGTTGCCAATCAGCGGATAGGTTTGGGTAATAATTTGACCATAATAGCTGGGGTCGGTAAGTGTTTCTTCAAAGCCTACCATACCAGTGGAGAACACCACCTCGCCGATGGTGGTTCCCTGTGCGCCCAGACTTTTCCCTTCAAACAGGGTGCCGTCAGCAAGCAGCAGATATGCCTTCATATAAAGTCCCTCTTTTCTTCAATGGTTTTGCAGCACTTTGGGAGATTACAGGGTCTGCTTTGCCTGCTCTTTCATTTTGCGGCTGCCCAAATGTACCAGAGGCAATTTGCCCTCTGCGCAGATGGGGCACTCCTCAGGCAGATAGTTGGGCAAATCCAACTTTGCAGCACTTGCTACAATTTCAATGGGGGAAGGAGCATCCGCCTTGGTGCGGTCCACCACACAGGCAATTCCCAAACATACGCCGCCAGCTTCTTCAATGACTCGCTTGGTTTCCAAAGAGGAAATACCAGTAGTAACAACATCTTCGGCAATGAGGCACTTCTCGCCGGGCTTGATGGCAAAGCGTTTCAGTGTCATCACATTGTCTACACGCTCGGTAAAGATGGCACGCTTGCCCAACTGACGAGCCAGCTCATAGGCATATACAATGCCGCCCATTGCAGGGCCAACAATTACATCTACATCCAAATCTTTCAGCTTTTCTGCTACAACCGACATTACCTCAGCACACTTGTCAGGGTATTGCTGCAAAAATGCCATCTGGCAATAGGCAGAGGAATGGCGACCGGAGGACAACAAAAAGTGACCCTCTAAAAATGCTTCACACTCTTTCAATACTTCAATGGGATTTCTGCTCATGGCAATTTTCCTCCTTTTATCAAATCAAACATATATTTTACATCAGATATTATAAACAACAGCCTCGGATTTCCTCCAAGGTTTTTACACTATTTTTGTCCATCCATTCAGCCATTTCCTGGGTAATACGGTTACAGGCTTTGGGGTCTGCAAAGTTTGCAGTACCCACCTGAACGGCAGTTGCTCCTGCCATAATAAACTCCAAAGCATCCCGTCCAGTGGCAATGCCTCCCAAACCAATTACAGGAACTTTCACAGTTTTGCAAACTTGGTGCACCATACGCAAAGCAATAGGCCGGATGGCAGGGCCGGACAAACCAGCGTACACATTTTTAAATACAGGCTGGCGGCGTTCCAAATCAATGGCCATGGCTTGGAAGGTGTTCACCAAACTAAGGGCGTCTGCTCCTGCCTCCACACAAGCGGCTGCCATTTCAGGAATGCTTTCGGCGTTGGGGCTTAGTTTCACAATTAGAGGCTTTTTGCAAACTGCCTTGACCCGTGATACCACTTCTTTTGCACTCTCTGCCTTTACACCATAGGCAATACCGCCATGTTTTACATTGGGGCAAGAGATATTCAGTTCAATAAAATCTACTGGGGTATCATTTAGCAGTCGTGTACCTTCTTCATAATCCTCAATGCAGCCACCGCCCAAATTGGCAAAAATAGCGGTGCCCATGGTTTGCATTTCAGGCAATTCATGCTGGATAAAATGCTGTACACCGGGATTTTGCAATCCGATGGAATTTATCAAACCAGAGGGGGTTTCCCACAGGCGTTCCCCTTCGTTGCCGGGCTTGCCGTTAAGGGTTAGCCCTTTGCTGCACACGCCACCCAGCTTTGTCAGATCCACCATATCGGCATATTCTACCCCATAGCCGTATGTGCCAGAGGCCCCAATGACTGGGCCATTGAGGGTTTTGCCCAACAGATTTACACGCAAATCAGCCATAGACGTCCTCTCCTTTCAGCACAGGGCCTTGTTTGCATACGCTGATGGCACCATTATTTTTGGTATGGCAAGTGCAACCCAAACAAGCACCAATGCCACAAGCCATTTTATTTTCCAAACTTACCAAGACTTCGGTTCCTGCCTCCAGTGCTAGCTTAGTAACTGCTTTCATCATGGGGGTAGGGCCACAACAACAGATAACATCAAAGTCCTTGGGGTCAAAAAGTTCTGTCACCAAACCATGGTGTCCAAAACGTCCGCTGTCAGTGGCAAGGGCAGTGGTTTGGCAGAAAGGCGCAAAGGCCTCCATGCGGTAGGGTTCATCCCGAAAACCGGCGAAATAGCTGGGCTTCTCCCCTTTGGCGGCAAGTTCTTTTGCAAGCTGATAGAGGGGGGCAGTTCCAATACCGCCACCTACCAACGCCACTTTTTTGCCCAGCAACTGCTCTACAGGCCATCCATTGCCTGCGGGGCCGGTAAGATTCAGCAATTCTCCTGTTTTCAAGGCTGCAATCTTGTGGGTACCCTCACCTCGCACCTCATACAAAAAGCTGATAGTCTGGGTCTCAGCATCCCACTCATGGACACTAATAGGACGAGATAACAAAGGTGCCTCATCCTGTTTCCAGCAGCGCAGCATATAAAATTGTCCTGCTTTGGGGCAGTGGTCTTTGTCTGTCCATTGGGCTTTTAGCAGACAGATGGATTCATTGAGCCGGATATTCTCCAGCACCTTACAATCACAGTTGAGCGCACGCATTGGCAATGGCCTCCCTCATGGTTACACATTCATTGTAAGCAGCCTCATCAAAGGCAACACCCTCTTGCTTTTTGTATGCCAAAAGAATGCCACGGCTGGAGTTTACCACACCGCCATTTCCCTTTGTTAGATACTGAGCAATGTCAGTGGCAGTGCCGCCTTGGGCACCATAGCCGGGAATCAGGAAGAAGCTATCCTTATACTTTGCACGAATTTCGGAGGCTTCCTCGATATGGGTTCCACCAATTACCATACCCACACTGGAATAGCCACGCTCGCCCATGCACTCTTTTCCCAACTGGTTCAGCTTATCTCCTACCAAATCATACACATGGCGGCCATCTGCCAGCTTTTCATATTCAAAATCCTTTGCACCGGGGTTGGAAGTGCGAACCAGCACAAACAAGCCTTTGCCCTTCTCTTTTACATAGCTCATATAGGGCTGGATAGAATCCAAGCCCATATAGGGGGCTAAGGTAACATAATCTGCCTCAAAATCTCCCTCAAAGTGACCCTTTGCATACATTTCGGCAGTTTTTGCAATGTCGCCACGCTTGATATCAGCAATAACTGGAACACCTGCCTCACGAACCATGCGCAAAGTTTCGGCGTAAGCACGCAAACCATCCAAGCCCAATGCCTCATAGTAGGCAACCTGCACCTTAAAGCAGCCAGCCTGTGCCTTTGTTGCCTCAATGATAGCCTTGTTAAAACGTACCAGATTTTCTCCAGCAGTCAGCTCAGACTTCACAAAATCGGCAGGCAGGTAACTGATGTCGGTGTCCAATCCCACGCAAACAGGGCCACGGGCTGCAACAGCATCAAAAAGTTTGTCCATATTGGTCATAGCAGTATCCTCCAACAATATTCATTTCATCGTAATTATTATACCATATTTTTGCATTTTTTGCAGTTTTTACAGCACAGAATGTGTAATTTTTCCGCCTTTTATGGTCATGCAAACCTTGCCATATAAAACCTCACCTTCAAAGGGGGTGTTGCGGCTTTTGCTTTGGAAGGTATCAGGGTCTACTTTATAGGGATGTTCCAAATCTACTAGTGTCAAATCTGCATCCCAACCGGGGAGAATTTGTCCCTTATTTTCCAGCCCCATAATGCAAGCTGGGTAATAACTCATGAGATTGCTGAGCAGGGTCAAGGGAATTCCATGCTGCATACACAACTTTGTATAGCAAACAGCAAAAGCGGTTTCACTGCCCACCATGCCAGCCATTCCCTTTGCTTTATCCTCAGCAGTATGGGGAGCGTGGTCGGTAGCAATGGCATCCACATAGCCCCCTTTGATGGCGGCAATCAGTGCTTCCACATCCTCTTGTTGGCGGATGGGAGGATTTACCTTATAGTCCAAATCTGCAAACCACAAATGGTGGGGAGTAACCTCACAGGTGACGGGGATTCCCTTTTCCTTTGCTTCACTAATGGCTAGAATTGCCTCTTTGGTGCTTACATGGCACAGGTGCAGACGGGTTCCATAATACTCACTTAAATGAATATTCCGAACGGTTTCAAGGTTTTCTGCAAGGCGATAATCCCAAGGAGAGATTTCCATATCCTCTGCATGGCTCATCAGGGTAATTCCCTTTTCTCGGCAAATGGCAAAAGCCTTTGCCATAACAGAGTTGTTTTGTACCCCTTTGCCATCCTCGGTGATGAATTTTACATCGTCGGGCAAATCTAACAACCCTTGTACACTAACACCATCAAAATTTTCGGTAATGCTTACTGTTTGGTTGGCTTGGCACAAACCAATTTCCTCAACCTTTTTTTCAATTTCCTTTGCTTGCTGGGCAGAGGAGCAAACCGGCTTTGTATTTGGCATTAAGTTAACAAAGGTATACCCACCAGCTGCGGCAGAACGAGAGCCGCTTTCCAAATCCTCTTTGTACTCAAAGCCAGGGGTTCTCCAATGACAGTGCAAGTCCACAAAACCGGGCAGCAAGGTTTTACCCTGGCAGTCAATTACTTCATCTCCATTGGCAGGAAGGTTTTGCCCTACTGCACGAATTTTCCCCTCGTAAATCCATATATCTGCAACGGTTCCGTCAGCCAAATTGGTATTTTTCAGCAACATTTTGGGTTCCTCCCTTTATTGAGTTTCTTTTTCGGTGTAGTCACAATACAAGCAGCGGTAAACACCCTCGCCCACCTGCAACATCTGCTGGGGTTGTTCTTGGAAATGGCAGATACAACGGGGATTTTTGCAGCTTCGGGCAGTGGATTCCAGTCGGGTTTGCTTGGGCTGGTAGCCGCCCTCCAACAGGGAAAGAATCAATGCCATACGAATGAACATGCCATATCGTGCTTGGCGGAAATACTTTGCACGAGGGTCATAATCTACTTCGGTGCTGATTTCCTTTACTCTGGGCAGTGGGTGCATCACTACCATGTTTTCCTTTGCCAATTTCATCTTTTCGGCGTCCAGAATGTAGCAATCCTTTAGCCGTTCATATTCTTCCTTATCTGCAAAACGCTCCTGTTGTACTCGTGTCATATACAACACATCACAATCTGCGATGGCGTCCTCAATGCGGTCTACTTCCTTGTAGGGGATTTGCTTTTCCTTCAAAAAGTCCAGCAGATAGTCAGGCAACCGCAGTTCTGGAGGGCTGATAAGGCTGAAAGATACCCCTTCATAGCGGCTCATGGCTTGAATCAAACTGTGGACAGTACGACCGAATTTCAAATCTCCACACAGGGCAATATTTAGGTGGTCTGTTCTTCCAAAAACAGTATGGAAGGTGTACAAATCAGTGAGGGTTTGGGTGGGGTGATTATGTCCACCATCTCCAGCGTTAATCACTGGGATGTCACTGTACAAGCTTGCCACTTTGGGGGCACCTTCCCAAGGGTGACGCATTACAATAATATCTGCATATGCACTTACCATGCGGGCAGTGTCTGCTACTGTTTCACCTTTGGTAGCACTGGAGGAACCGGGGTCAGAAAACCCTACTACACGACCTCCCAACCGATTCATAGCAGATTCAAAGGAGAGGCGGGTTCTGGTGCTGGGTTCATAGAACAGGGTTCCCATCAATTTTCCTGCACAGGCATTTTGGTATAAAAGGGGACGATGTTTGATGTCATCTGCCAGCTTAAAGAGTTGTTCAATCTCTTCTACGGTCAAATCCTGCGGTTCAATCAGTGAATGGGTTTTCAGCATAGTGCACACTCCTTTTCATAGATGCCCCCTTTTCCTTGTGGCAAAGGGGCTGGATTTTTGGGCAAAAAAAAACTTTTCCCCGAAAGGAAAAGTTAAAACACCAAAAATGGGGCGAATTGCCCCTTGAAGATGGTAGTCTTGAAAGAAGAACAAATCTGCTTGTGGGGGTAGTGCAACATTGGGTTTGTTCTCCTTTCCTCGATAAATTTCATATAATTTTATCATGGGGACAATGCCTTGTCAATCCGAATTTTCAACCCCTTTTCTTTGTTTTTCCGTCTATTTTGCACAAAGGCAAAAAACGGCTATTATTTGGCTGTTCGGTTTGACAAAATTTCGTCCAAAAGGCGATGGGCAGCCTCCTCCTTGCTCATCAAGGGAAGGGGGTTGCAGCCTGTTGCTGTAATCAAGGTAAGCAGATTGGTGGATACAGCAAATCCTGCACCTTCTTCTTTTAAGTTATTGGCTGCAATCATGTCTACTCCTTTGGAAACTAGCTTTTTGCGAGAGTTCTCCTCCAAATTTTGGGTTTCCATGGAAAAACCACATAAGAACTGCCCCGGCTGTTTATTTTTACCCAACCATGCTAGAATGTCCTCTGTGGGTACCAGTGGAATAGCAGCAGCATTTCCATCTTTTTTAATTTTGTCCGTTGCTATGGTTTGGGGGCGGTAATCGGCAACGGCTGCCGCTTTGATAATAATATCTTGTTGGGCACTTGCTGTGGTAACTGTTTCAAACATCTCTGCCGCCGAAACCACATCTACAACCTTCACATAAGCAGGTTTTTTCAACTGGGTAGGCCCAGACACTAAAGTTACTTCTGCACCACGGGCAGCAGCGGCACGGGCAATGGCATAGCCCATTTTTCCCGTAGAATGGTTGGTCAGATATCGCACTGGGTCAAGTGCCTCTTGGGTAGGCCCTGCGGTAACCAACACACGCAATCCTTGCATATCTTTTTCATGGCAAAGAGTGTGTTGTACTGCTTCCAGCAAATCCTCTGGTTCTGGCATTTTCCCTTTGCCTGTGGTGCCACAAGCAAGCCTTCCGCTGGCAGGCTCCAACACCTCCCATCCATAGTGGCGCAGGGTTTTGAGATTATCTTGTGTAACAGGATTTTCATACATTCGGGTATTCATGGCAGGTGCTGCAATTTTAGGACAGTCGCAGGCAAGAACAGTAGTAGTAAGCATATCATCTGCTAACCCATGTGCCAACTTTGCCAATACATTGGCTGTAGCAGGAGCAACCAGAACCAAGTCTGCTTGGTCTGCCAAAGAGATATGTTCCACCTGAAAGGGATAGTTTCGGTCGAAGGTATCCACTGCCACCCGATTTCCTGTTAGGGATTCAAAGGTGTGGGGGCCAATAAATTCCGTAGCATTTTTTGTCATCAGTACATGAACATTACAGCCTTGCTTAATGAGCATAGAGGCAAGGCTAGCAGATTTATAGCAGGCAATGCCACCAGTAACACACAGCAGCACAGTTTTTCCCTGTAGCATATCAACAGACCTTTCTTTTTTAAAGTTGCCTTTAGTATAGCAAAAGAGGATGGTTTTTTCCATATCACCATTGCCTTTTTCATACACTTTTATTATAATAACGTTGGCACCCTGCAAAAATTCTTGCCGCTGTACTTTGCAGACAAAGGCAGCAGGCAAACCGAGTTTTTTGGGGCTGTCAACAATAAAAACGCGCTGTATCTCTTATGGAAGGGAACAGCAGCAGGAGGAAATGAATATGACACACACAAGCCATGCTGCCCAGCGGCAGCAAATCCAAAGCATGGTTCTAGTTGCCATGTTTACCGCCATCATTTTTTTGCTGGCATTCACCCCCATTGGAATGATTGACCTTCCTATTATCAAGGCGACGATTCTCCATGTGCCGGTGATTATTGCTTCCTTGCTTTTGGGGCCAAAAAAGGGGGCATTTTTAGGGGGCGTTTTTGGATTTTCCAGTCTGTTAAAAAACACCCTGATTCCAAACCTATCCTCTTTTGTGTTTACCCCATTTATACCATTGCCGGGTAGCAACAATGGCAGCCTTTTGGCTTTGGTGGTTTGTTTTATTCCCCGCATTCTTACTGGTGTTTTACCATGGTTTGTATACCGCTTTATACGGATACTTCTCAAAAAAGATAGCCAATCTCCTCAACCCATTGCCGCTGGCATTGCTGCCATTGTGGGAGCCTTCACCAACACCTTTTTGGTTATGGGCTTGATTGGAGTGCTGTTCAGCAGTTCTTATTCTGCTGCACAGGGCATTCCTACCGAGGCATTGTTCGAGTTTATTGGCAGCATTATTTTGGCAAACGGTATTCCCGAAGCCATTGCCGCAGCGGTGCTGGTTCCGGTAGTTTATCTGCCTCTAGCAACAATTTTAAAACACCAAAGCTCCACACGGGGCGTTTTACAGTTGGGGTAAGCCATGATTTTAACGGTAGATATTGGAAACACCACCATTACCTTGGGTGGTTTTACAGATGACATATTACAATTTATTCGACGCATTGACAGTGACCGTACTTTGACCCCTGCCATTTGCGCCCAGCAGATTATCCAGCAGTTACAACTGCAACAGGTTTCGGCTGCACAAATTCAAGGCTGTGTGGTAGCATCCGTGGTGCCAGTTTTGACACCGGTAGTATGCCAAGCCCTAGAGCAGCTTACAGGCAATTCTCCCTGTATTGTGGATAAAAGCACCCCCTGTTCTGTGAAAATCAAAGGCTATGATACTTCTAATTTGGGTACTGACCGCATTGTGGATTGTGTTGCCGCTTTGAAAAGATGGGCTCCCCCTTTGGCGGTATTTGACATGGGCACTGCCACTACATTGTCTGTATTGGATAAAGATGGTTGCTTTTGTGGTGGGATGATTTTACCGGGGCTACAACTTTCGGTGGATGCGCTTTCTGCTCGTGCTGCTCAACTTCCACCTATTACCTTTGAACAGCCACAAAAGGTCATTGGCACAGACACTGTTTCCTGTATGCAATACGGTGCACTGTATGGCACAGCCGGTTCTATTGAAGGCATTGTACAGCGAGTAACCGAAGAACTTGGTCAAGCACCTACTGTGGTGCTTACTGGTGGGCTATCAGTGCATATTTTGCCATTGTTGCGTTGCCCTGTGGAATATGAACCACACTTGCAGCTAATGGGATTGTACGAAATCTACCGTGAACAACAATAAAAAACTCCTTGCTGATTTTCTCAGCAAGGAGTTTTTCTTTATATCTGCCAAATGCCCATTGTTTCCAGCCGTTGGCGTAGTTGCTCGCCATCTATTGCCTCTGCTTTTTCCATGGCAAAGGGAATCCCCAATCGCTGGTATTTTTCAATGCAAAGATTTTTATAGGGCAACCACTCTATTTTTTCCAGATTGGAAAACTTTGTGGCAAGTTGATAGATTGTTTTTAGGCTTTGGTCACTGTCGGTGAGGTTTGGGGCCACTACATGGCGAATCCACAAGGGAATATGTTTCTTTTCGGTTAAGGCAAGAAATTCCATGGTGTGGGAAAAACTGCCTTTGCAATGCTGGTGGTAGGCATCCTCTGTGGTAAATTTCAAATCTGCAAGCACCAAATCGGTATATTCCAACACTTTTTCTGCCTGCTCCAAGGTTGCAGCACCAGAGGTATCCAATGCTGTGTGGATTCCCTCTTTTTTCAGCCGTTGGAACAAATCTTCCACAAAATCTGCTTGCATCAGTGGCTCTCCCCCTGTGACAGTTACGCCCCCTTTGTCTCCAAAATAGGGGCGAAACCGCAGAATTTTTTTCACCAGTTCTTCGCTGTCCTGCTCTGTACCGCCAGAAAAATCCCATGTATCAGGATTGTGGCAGTAGGCACATCGCAGGGGGCAGCCTTGTAAAAAGACCACATACCGCAAGCCCGGCCCATCCACTGCCCCCAAGCTCTGCACCGAGTGAATTTTTCCTACTACTCCCATTACACTGCCAAATGGAAGGTACGGCTAATTACTTCCCTTTGCTGTTCACGGCTGAGCTTTGCAAAGTTTACAGCATAGCCAGATACACGAATGGTCAAGCTGGGGTAGTTTTCGGGATGTTCATAGGCATCCATCAAGGTTTCCCGATTGAGCACATTTACATTGAGATGGTGGGCATTCTGTGCAAAATAGCCAGTTAGAATAGTAACCAAATTGTCAACCTGTTCGGGCTTGGTTTTGCCCAGTGCATCAGGAACAATGGAGAAGGTATTCGAAATACCATCACGGCAGACATCATAATCCAACTTTGCCACAGAATTGAGGGAAGCCAACGCACCACTGGAATCACGGCCAGACATGGGGTTTGCTCCCGGTGCTAAGGGCTCACCCTTTTTCCGGCCATCGGGGGTGTTTCCTGTTTTTTTGCCATACATTACATTGGAGGTAATGGTCAAGATGGACAGAGTATGCTCCGCATTGCGGTAGAGAGGATGCTGTTGCAATGCTCGGAAGAATTTTTCCACCTGCTCCTTTGCAATTTGGTCTACTCGGTCATCATCATTACCAAAGGCAGGGTACTCTCCCTCAATAGCAAAATCCTTTACTAGACCTGTTTCCGGGTCACGCACACACTTTACTTTTGCATACTTAATGGCAGACAAGGAATCTGCCATGCAGCTCATGCCAGCAATGCCAAAGCTCATATAGCGGTGTACTTTGGAATCATGCAAAGCCATTTGTGCTTTTTCGTAGGCATATTTGTCGTGCATATAGTGGATGATGTTCATGGCACTGACATAGGTTTTTGCCAACCATGGGCGATAGAAGTCCATGCGTTCCATGAGTTTATCATAGTCAAGGTATTCTTCTTCCCAAACAGGCATCTCTGGGCCTACCTGCTCATTTTTGATTTCATCCCGACCACCATTGATAGCCAACAGCACCAGCTTGGCAAGGTTGGCACGAGCACCAAAGAACTGCATTTCTTTTCCTACACGCATGGCGGAAACACAGCAAGCGATGGCGTAATCGTCGCCAAAACGGGGACGCATGAGGTCATCATTTTCGTATTGGATAGCATCGGTTTCGCAAGAAACACGGGCAATATACCGTTTCCATCCTTGAGGCAGTTTTTCACTCCATAGAATGGTCAGGTTTGGTTCTGCGGAAGAACCCAAATTGTAGAGAGTGTGCAGCATACGGAAACAGTTTTTTGTAACCAGTGTGCGACCATCTTCACCCATGCCACCTACAGCCTCGGTAATCCACATGGGGTCACCACCAAATAGTTCATTATAGTCGGGGGTTCTCAGATGGCGAGCCATGCGCAATTTCATAACAAAGTCATCCATCAATTCTTGTGCTTGGCTTTCGGTGAGTAGCCCTGCTGCCATATCTCTTTCAAAATAGATATCCAAGAAAGTGGACACCCTGCCCAAACTCATGGCAGCACCATTCTGCTCTTTGATAGATGCCAGATAGCCAAAATACAGCCATTGCACAGCTTCTCTTGCATTGGTGGCAGGCTGAGAAATATCATACCCATACATGGCAGCCATCTTTTTGATATCATTTAATGCACGGATTTGGTCTGCAAGCTCTTCTGCATCTCGGATGGTATCCTGCAAGAAGTCCCCTGCTGCCAATGCGTCCTTATCCTTTTGTTTTTCTTCAATCAAACGGTCGATACCATAGAGGGCCACACGGCGGTAGTCACCAATGATACGCCCACGACCGTATGCGTCAGGTAAGCCGGTAATCAATCCACAATGGCGAGCCTCTCGAACATCGTGAGGATAGGCATCAAAAACGCCATCATTGTGGGTTTTGTGCAAACGGAATTGCTCTTCAATGGTGTCCGAAACCTGTGCACCATAGGCTTTGCAGGCTTGGCGAACCATTCGCATACCGCCATAGGGGTTGCAAGCACGCTTTAAAGGTTCATCTGTTTGTAGGCCTACAATCAATTCATGTTCTTTGTCCAGATAGCCGGGGCCAAAGCTGGTGAGTCCAATAACTGTATCAGTGTCTACCTTTAGGCAGCCATCATTTTTTAATTCCTGCAACAGCAAATCCTCAAATTTTTTCCGCAGTAGTTTGGTGCGGTCGGTGGCCTCTGCTAGAAAAGACTCATCCCCTTCATAAGGGGTATAATTATGTTGAATGAAATCTCGTACATTGATTTCATCTTGCCATTTTCCGGTAACAAATCCATTCCAAGGGTTCATAGAACTATCTCCTTTCCTTGTTAAAGACACTATTTAGGGTATTATTTTTCCCTAAACAACTAGATAAAAAGCAAAAGGGCAGTATCCTCTAACGGATACTGCCCAGACGGTCGGCACTCATCACACTCGCTCCCCTGTGGTACATCCACAATCTCCGTCAGTTACGAGTGCTGCTTTTTACAAGGGCTATTATACCATCCCTTTGCTAAGCTTGACAAGAGGAAATATTGACAAATCCACAAGATATATGCAAGTTAGTTTTATCTAACTACTACAAATTCTATTTATTTACAAAAAAATCCCTCCACCCCAAGAGGGTAGAGGGACAATATGTAACTATTTTAATTAGTTCAGGATAGCCTGCTCAGACTCTACATCGAACAGATGTACCTTGTGGCCATCGAAAGCAACCTTTACGGTAGCACCATTGCGAGCCTTAGAGGTGGGAGCTACACGAGCAGTCATCTTGTTGCCCTTGTAATCCAAGTACAGGTAAATCTCAGAGCCCATCAGCTCGGAAACCTCAACAGTAGCAGTCAAAGCACTGTCTGCATGTGCAGCCAAGAAGTCAGCATCATCCTTAATGTCCTCAGGACGGATACCAGCCTTTACAGCCTTGCCAACATACTTATCCAACTCGTTGGTAACTTTCTCTGCAGGCAGAGCAACCTTGTCGCCAGAGATGTCTACATAGTAGGTGTTGCCTTCCTTCTCCAGCTTTGCATCCAAGAAGTTCATCTGGGGGCTGCCGATGAAGCCTGCAACGAACATATTTACAGGGAAATCGTACAGATTTTGAGGAGTATCAACCTGCTGAACGATACCATCCTTCATAACTACGATACGGTCGCCCATGGTCATAGCTTCGGTCTGGTCATGGGTAACGTAAATGAAGGTAGTACCCAATTTCAGGTGCAGCTTGGTAATCTCGGTACGCATGCTAGTACGCAGCTTAGCATCCAAGTTGGACAGAGGCTCGTCCAGCAAGAATACAGCCGGGTTACGAACCATAGCACGACCCAAAGCAACACGCTGACGCTGACCACCAGACAAAGCCTTTGGCTTACGGTCCAGCAAGTGCTCAATATCCAGCACACGAGCAGCCTCACGAACACGCTTGTCAATTTCGTCCTTAGGAGTTTTACGCAGCTCCAGACCAAAAGCCATGTTCTTGTAAACAGTCATGTGGGGGTACAAAGCGTAGTTCTGGAATACCATTGCAATATCACGGTCCTTGGGAGGAACATCGTTTACGAGACGGTCGCCGATGTACAGCTCACCTTTGGAGATTTCCTCCAAACCAGCAATCATACGCAGGGTGGTGGACTTACCACAACCGGAAGGTCCTACCAAGATGATAAACTCTTTGTCCTCGATTTCCAAGTTGAAATCTTTAACAGCGGTTACATCGCCGGGATAAATCTTGTAAATATGACGCAGGCTAATGCTTGCCATGGGAATTACCTCCTAAACATTCATCTAAGGGGGATTGCAGTTTGTTGACCACTTGACCCCTGTTTTTTTCGCTAATATAATAATACCAGAGGTTTTTTCAAAAATATATAGCATTTTATTGATTGTAGGTGACAAAAATTGATTTTTGACCCTTGTGTTTTTTGTGCTGTGGCACAGACTTGGGACACTAATTTTTCTCAACCCATTCAACTGGGAGGGGAAGGAGTGTGGGTAGGGCTAATTTCCAGCGGACGCTGTGCCATAGAGCTGGAATCTGGTGCCTCTATGGCCGGAGCAGGCAGCCTTTTAATTGCTTGCGGAAATACCACTCTTGTTCCCATAGAATCTGTGCATTTGGTGGCTGTGCGTATCCATGGACAGGCTGCCCTTGCCTGTGCCCACGGTTTACAAAATCCATTTTTTATTGGATGCAATACCCTGCCCTCTGTGGCAGATTTAGTCACTATGCTTTGTTCTGACTTAGTGCCCCTTGCCCCTGCTCGTACCTCTTCTGCTGCCTTTCGTATTTTGTGTTCTATTTCTCAAGCAGATGCCCCTGCTCCTGCTTTGCCTCCTCTTGTGGCTGCTGCTATTTCTGCCATACGCCAAAATTATGCGGGATTATATGGAGTAGAGGAACTGAGTGAAAGCCTTGGAGTAAGCAAATGCCACCTTGTACGAGTATTTTCTGCTGCAATGGGAATGCCCCCCGGTCAGTACCTCACAGAAGTGCGCATTGAGGCAGCAAAACAGTTGTTAGTTCATCGTCAGTATTCTCTGGAGGTCATTGCCAGCTTGTGCGGATTTTCAGGGTCCAACTATCTTTGTCGAGTGTTTCGCAAGCATACTGGACAAACCCCTGCCCAGTGGAGAACTGCCAATGCAAACCTTTCCTTGCCAGATACACCTTTGAGTGCAGATGCCTCTTTGTATATCTAAAGGAAAATATATCCAGGCAATATTGTAACCCTATTTTCAAAAAATAGTTGACAATCTCCTTGTATGCTGTTATTATCAAAAAACAATTAACATAGACAAGGATGATTACTTATGCTCAAAACAAAAACCTCTGTTCTTACATTAACTGCTATCTGTACAGCTTTTCTTGCTATCTGTTCGCAAATTTCCATTCCCATTGGTCAAGTTCCTATCAACCTTGCATTGCTTGCTGTGTTTATTTGTGGTGGCCTTCTGCCCTTTCGATATGCTGTACTTTCTGGAGTTGCCTATCTACTTCTTGGCTGTGTAGGTATTCCTGTATTTGCAGGATTTAGCGCAGGTATTGGCATTTTGCTAGGACCCACTGGAGGGTATTTACTCTCCTACCCTATTGTAGCTGGTATTACTTCTTTGCAATGCTTTAAAGGCTCTAAATGGCGCACTCTTACAGGCATGGTATTGGGGCTGGTAGTTTGCTATCTTTTAGGCACATGGTATTTTCAGTATTCTACAAACATACAATTTGTAGAGAGTTTGTTTATTTGCGTAATTCCCTTTATTATCCCCGACTGTATAAAAGCAGTTTGTGCAACATTTATCGTTGATAAATGTTTAAAACACTTGTAATTTATTGCCCGGAAAATCTCTCTTTTTTATCTTTTTTGTTTATCTGCATATTTTTCTTTGCAAAAATGTTTTGATTGCGGTATAGTAATAGCAATAGGGGTACTTTTTGTACTTTAAATTTTTAATAATATGGGAGCGATTTTACCATGAAAGTAATTGTTACCGAAAATTATGATGCTTCTTGTGCTGTTGTTGCCGAAATGATTCGTGACCTTGTAAAGAGCAAGCCTGCTTGCAAACTGGGTCTTGCTACTGGTGGCACTCCAGTTCCCATCTACAAAAAGTTGATTGAGATGAATAAGGCTGGCGAGGTAGATTTCTCCCAGGTACATACTGTAAACTTGGATGAGTATTGTGGAATCCCCGGCACCCACGACCAAAGTTATCGCTATTTTATGGACACCAACCTGTTTGACCACATTAACATTGACAAAGCCAACACCTTTGTGGCAAATGGCATGGGCGATTTTGAGGCAAATGCTGCCGAGTTGGAGGCAAAAGTTCGTGAGGGCGGCGTAGCAGATTTGCAGTTGCTGGGTATTGGCAACAATGGTCACATTGCTTTCAACGAGGCAAGCGACCACCTGATTTCTGTGGCTCATATCGAAACTTTGACCGAAAGCACCATCAACGCCAATGCACGTTTCTTTGAGAAAAAAGAGGATGTTCCCACCAAGGCAATCACCATGGGTATGGGCGATATTTTGGCTGCAAAATGTGTAGTTCTGGTAGCAACTGGCACTGCAAAGGTTCCTGCTATTAAGGGCTTGATTATGGACAATGTAATCACCACCCAGAACCCCAGCACCATGCTGAAAATGCACGAAAATGCTATTGTTGTTATCGACAAAGAGCTGGCTGATGCTGTTGGCTACAAAGCATAAAATATCCCCAAAAAAGCAAACTGCCCCTTTCTATTGTGAAAGGGGTTGTTTTGTTTTATGAACAAAGGAGCAAAAATCATAAATGAAAAAGAAAATTCTTGTTTGTGTATTTCTTTGTATTTTTGCCGTTGGTATATTTCTCCTTTCCATCCCATCCAAAGAAAGCCTACTTATCACAGATTCCACCCATGAGAGAGTAAAATTTTTATCATTTTCTACTACCTCTGTATCCTCTCAATATGTTGTGAAATTTGTCGCTTATGACCCAGACTGTAATATGATACAGATTTGCATTTCTGCTCCTAAAAACGACCGTACATTGTTTGATGGTGAAAAAATTACCTTTGAGATAAATGAACTTTCTTATAAAAATCATTCATTGACTATAAAATCTGGCATTTGGAAGGACTACTTTAACTTTTTGTTGGAAAACATTCCTTCTTTTGATATAATGAATGTGGAATACATTGGAGGAACCATTGAGGTAACACAAGGAGATGAAAAAGAATGAATGAGGTATATCGTTTGCAGCGTGTGGAAGGCACTACCGTATGGGGAATTATCCGCAATGGTGGGTATCACCTTTGTGAATTTGGTGTATATGAAGATGGAATTATTAGCTGCTGGAATAAAAATGATTTGTGGCAATTTGAAAATGAACTACAGCGACGGTGGGTTGTAACCTCTGTACCAGAGGAAGAAAATATTTCTATTTTCCATTTAAGCTGCTTTTCCATAGCACAAGCCAGCTGGCTCCACACTCCCCAATCTTACTATAAATATATAAAAGATACCGTTAGAAGCCTAAATCCCAAAATGCAAAATATCTACAAAACATCCAAGGAAGAAATAGAAAAATGGGAAAAATATCGTGTGAGATTTATTGCATCTTTTACCCCTTTTAAAATGACTTCCAAAATTGGCTATTTTTGTGATGATGGAAAAAGCTGCTCTATTTTTCTAAATAAAAAGGATAAGCTATATATCACCACCATTACAGCATACAAAGATGGCACCTTTCGGTTGGGCAAGGAAGAAAGCCAATTCTACACATTAGAAGAAATTGAACAAATGTTTGACGATGGAATTTTGACCACCAGTATAAAAAGTATGGACTGGATACACATTAAAGGTTTGGGCAAAGTACAAGTAAAAGAGGTTTTGTACGAAATTCCCCTTGAAGAAAAGCGAAACTCTATTCGGCAAATGCAAAAAGAAATTATGGATTTGCCCACCGCCCATGACCTTTGTATTCAAGCCTACCATGCCTATTTGGAATTCCCTTGTGAGGAAACAAAGGAAAAACTTCGTGAAGCATATGAGGCAGTTCCAGAGTTTGAGCGTTGTTACTTAGGCGATATGGACACACGGGATACTGATTATCAGCGTATCTTATACACAAACGAACTCCGTCAGGTATAAAGGCATCACTTTTTATTATAATTTTTCAACTGTAAAAACCAAAAAGGCTCTCCCCTTAGCTAGCAACGGGGAGAGCCTTTTTGGTAGGGCAAGCGGAATGTCGACCTTCAGCCTACACCTAAAATATGAAAATTAAACCAACTCAATGATAGCCATTTCAGCTGCATCGCCACGGCGAACACCAATCTTTACGATACGGGTGTAACCGCCGGTGCGGTCTGCATATTTGGGGGCTACTTCATCAATAACCTTTTTTGCAACGGTTTCCTTGGTGATATAAGAGAACACCTGACGCTTTGCGTGCAGGTCACCACGCTTACCGAGGGTTACCATTTTTTCAGCCATAGAGCGAACCTCTTTGGCACGGGTAACGGTAGTTTCAATCTTACCATTCTCAAACAGGTAAGTTACCATACCACGCAGCATGGACTTGCGATGGTCACTGGTTCTGCCAAGCTTTCTGGTACCGGGCATCCCGTTTCACTCCTTTGCACTAATTACTCTTCGTCTTTTGTGAGGTTGAAGCCCAAGGACTGCAGCTTTGCAATCACTTCTTCTAGGCTCTTGCGGCCGAGGTTACGAACTTTCATCATCTCATCCTCGGACTTGTTCACAAGGTCTTCAACTGTGTTAATTCCGGCACGCTTCAAACAGTTAAAGCTGCGCACCGACAGGTCCAGCTCTTCAATGGTCATTTCCAGAGCCTTCTCCTTGCCCTTATCGTCTTTTTCTACCATGATTTCTGCGTCCATGGCTTCCTGAGAAAGGTTTACAAACAGGTTCAGGTGCTCGGTCAACACACGGGCAGCAAGGCTTACAGCCTCTTTTGCACTGATGGTGCCGTCGGTCCAAACCTCCAAACTCAGTTTATCGTAGTCGGTAATTTGTCCAACACGAGTATTTTCGACGATGGGGTTTACCTTTAAAACAGGGGTGTAGATGCTATCAATGGGAAGGGTTCCCATAGGCACCTGCTCCATATTCTGTTTATTGCGCTCCGCAGGGACATAGCCGCGGCCCTTATCGAAGGTCAGCTCCATAATAAGCTGTGCGCCTTCGTCCAGGGTGGCGATGTGCCAGTCGGGATTCAGGATCTCGATTTCGGTATCCTGCCGAATGCTGCCGGCTGTTACTTCGCCCTCGCCGCTGGCTTCAATTCGCACAGTTTTGGGGCCATCGGAGTACAACTTTGCAGTTACACCCTTTAAGTTCAGCACGATTTCGGTGACATCCTCTTTCACACCGGGGATGGTGGAAAATTCATGAACAACACCATCAATCTTCACGCTTGTGATCGCAACGCCGGGAAGCGAAGAGAGCAGTACACGCCGTAAGCTATTGCCCAGAGTGGTTCCAAAGCCTCTCTCCAGGGGCTCCACGACGAACTTGCCGTAGCGGCCATCTGGGGACAAGGTTTCGGTGTCAATCCTGGGCCGTTCAATCTCCATCATTCAAAACCCTCCTTGGTCAGCCGGCACACAAATATGTGCCGGCATCTTTGATTCGCGTTCCCTGTGTAGGCAGCGGATTACTTGGAGTACAACTCAACGATGAGATGCTCTTCAACTTCAAAGTCGATATCAGCACGGTCGGGCAGACGGTCTACCACAACGCTCATCTTCTCTGCGTCCTTGGTCATCCACATGGGAGTGGGACGAGCAGAGTTCTTTTCAATGCACTCTTTAATTTTGCCACAATCGGTGGTCTTAACTTCTACCTTGTCACCAGCCTTCAGCAGGTAAGAAGGAATGTTTACAACCTGACCGTTTACGGTGAAATGACGGTGCAGCACCAGCTGACGGGCCTCCTTGCGGCTCATTGCAAAGCCTGCACGGTAAACCACGTTGTCCAGCCTGCTTTCAAGGATCCTAAGCAGGTTTTCACCGGTCATACCGGCTTTACGCTCAGCCATCTCAAAGTAATGAGCAAACTGGCCTTCCAAAACACCATAGTAACGCTTTGCCTTCTGCTTTGCACGCAGCTGCAAGCCATACTCAGACACCTTTTTACGGGCGTTGAGCTGACCATGCTGACCGGGTGCGAAGGCACGGGTGTTCATAGAGCATTTCTCGGAATAGCAGCGCTCGCCTTTCAAAAAGAGCTTTTGGCCCTCGCGGCGGCACTGGCGGCAAACAGCGCCTGTATATCTTGCCATTCGATTGTTCCTCCTTAAATTAGATACGGCGACGCTTGGGAGGGCGACAACCGTTGTGAGGGATGGGGGTAACGTCCTTGATCATATTTACCTCCAGACCAGTAGCCTGTAGCGCACGGATTGCAGCTTCACGGCCTGCACCAGGTCCCTTTACATAAACCTCAACGGTCTTCATGCCATGCTCCATAGCAGCCTTGGCAGCGGTTTCAGCAGCGGTCTGTGCAGCAAACGGGGTGCTCTTACGAGAACCACGGAAGTTCAGTCCGCCGGAAGAAGCCCAAGATACGGTGTTGCCCTGCACATCAGTGATAGTAACAATAGTGTTGTTGAATGTGCTTTGAATATGGGCAGCGCCACGCTCGATGTTTTTACGCTCGCGCCGCTTGGTGCGAACAGCGGTTTTCTTAGCAGCAGCTTTCGCCATCTTACTGTCCTCCTGTTAATTATTTCTTCTTGTTGGCGACAGTGCGCTTGGGACCTTTGCGGGTACGTGCATTGGTCTTAGAGCGCTGGCCACGAACGGGCAGACCCTTGCGGTGGCGAACGCCACGATAGCACTGGATCTCAATCAAACGCTTAATATCAAGCGCAGTGTTGCGGCGAAGATCGCCCTCAACGGTAAAGTTTTTGTCGATATACTCACGAATCTGGTTCTCCTGCTCGTTGGTCAGGTCCTTCACGCGAGTATCGGGGTTGATCCCGGTAGCAGCCAGGATCTCTTTGGCAGAGCTATGACCGATGCCATAGATATAAGTCAGGCCAATTTCGACCCGCTTCTCACGGGGCAGGTCAACTCCGGCAATACGTGCCATCTTCAGCACCTCCTGATAAATTATCCCAGTTGGTTCGCAGCGAAAAGCGGGATGTTAGCTCCTTTCGCTGGATGCCAGCTTAGCCCTGGCGCTGTTTGTGTTTGGGGTTTGCGCAGATAACCATAACACGGCCTTTGCGCTTAATTACCTTGCATTTTTCGCAAATGGGTTTTACGGAAGGTTTTACCTTCATAACTGAACAACCTCCTTTGTGCGGGGGCGTTTATTTAGAACGCCATGTAATACGGCCCTTTGTCAAATCATAGGGCGACATTTCCATTGTAACTTTGTCTCCGGGAAGAATACGGATGAAATTCATGCGCAGCTTGCCGGAGATGTGAGCCATCACAGTGTGGCCGCCTTGAATCTCCACCTTGAAGGTGGCATTAGGCATTGCTTCTACTACAGTGCCTTCCAATTCGATAACGTCTTCTTTAGACAAGCTTCATATCCTCCTCTGTGCCCGTGGGGCAGGTGGTTCGCTCAAAGGCTTCCACTGCCTGTTTGAGCTGTTGGTCGTTTGAAAGGGCCGCAGCCGGCAGTATTGTGTTTGTTTTTGCAAGATGAGCGAGATTTTTTGGTTTTGGGGTTGCCAGCAAATGCCGTTTTCCGTCTGCAACCAGTGCCCGTTTTTGCTCAAATCCTACAATTACAAAATACTGCGTCTTGTCCCTTCCGGCTTTGGAGCGCACAATTTGGCCCACTTTCAGGTCCTTCATGCTTCCTCCTTAGCCACTGTCAGAATTTCTGGCCCGTTTGCAGTAATGGCGATGGTGTGCTCAAAATGGGCACTCAATCCACCATCTGCGGTAACAACCGTCCATTCGTCGGAAAGGGTTTTTACCCCATAGCCTTTTTGGTTTACCATGGGTTCAATGGCAAGGGTCATACCTCCCACCAGACGAGGCCCACGGCCTGCTGTGCCAAAGTTTGGCACCTCTGGTTCTTCGTGGAGTTTCTTTCCCACTCCATGGCCCACAAAACTGCGAACCACAGAAAAGCCATTCTGTTCCACCCAAGCCTGCACCGCTGCGCTGATGTCTCCCACTCGGCTGCCCACTACTGCGGCCGCAATCCCCTTATATAAGGATTCTCTGGTCACATCCATCAGACGCTGGGCTTCACTGTCTACCTTGCCACAAGCAAATGTTGCAGCATTGTCCCCATGAAATCCCCCGATGACTGCTCCGGTGTCAACACTGACAATATCACCTGGCCGGATAACCACCTTTTTGGAAGGAATTCCGTGAATCACTTGGTCGTTTACACTGATACAAGCACTTCCGGGGAATCCATACAATCCCTTAAAGTTTGGCTTTGCTCCATGCCGAATAATAGTGTCATAAACAATCTTATCAATATCAGCGGTAGTAATACCGGCCTCAATAGCCTCACCTGCTGCTTTCAGTGCCAAAGCACTGATACGGCAAGCCACTCGCATTTGCTCAAGCTCATGTGCGGTTTTCACCGAAATCACTTGGATACCGCCTCCAGTCCGGCCATGACTTTTGCTGTAATATCAGCAACTTCGCCTTGACCGTCTACCTCCAACAGCTTGCCACGCTGACGATAAAACTCAATCAGTGGCTCAGTAAGCTGATGATAGGTCTTTAGCCGTTCCTGAATGGTTGCAGGCTCGTCATCCTTGCGGATAATCAGCTTGCCGCCGCAGCGGTCGCAAACTTCAGGCTGTTGGCTGGGTTTGTACAAGGTGTGGTAGCTTGCCCCACAAGCAGAGCATACCCGACGACCAGACAGCCGCTGCATAATCACCTCGTCACTTACCTCAATGTCCACTGCACAGTCAATCTCCACACCCATTTCTTCCAGTGCTTCGGCCTGTGCCAGTGTACGGGGCACACCGTCGAGGATAAAGCCTTTTTGGCAATCCTCTTCGGCAAGCCTTTCTTTAATGATGCTGATGATAACGGAATCGGGAACCAGCGCACCAGAGTCAATAAAGCTCTTGGCTTTCAGGCCCATCTCGGTTTCGTTCTTAATGGCTGCACGCAGAATATTTCCAGTGCTTACAGCGGGAATGCCCAGCTTATCGCAAATCACTTCCGCCTGTGTACCTTTGCCGGCGCCGGGTGCGCCCAAAAGGATTAGTTTCACTGCGGTGTCCCCCTTCCGCTTATTTCAGAATCGATTTATAATGGCGGGGAGCCATGTAGCTCTCCAACGAACGTGTAGTATCCAGTGCAACACCCACAACAATCAACATACTGGTTCCGCCCAAGTGGATGGATACACCAGTGATATTTCCCAGCACGATGGGCAGAATGGCCACTACTACCAAGAATGCCGCACCGATAAAGGTAATTTTGCTCAAAATCTTTGTAATAAATTCTGCGGTGGGCCGGTCACCACGAATACCGGGGATGGCACCGTTGTTCTCACGCAGATTTTTTGCAATCTCAACGGGATTGTACTGAATAGCAACATAGAAATAGTTAAATCCGATAATCAAGATTGTATAGATTACCGCATATACCCAGCCAGTGGTGCTGAAGGTTCGGAAGAAGGCAGTCCAATAGGGATGTGCCACAGGATCCAAATTCAGGAAGCCACCAATGGTTCCGGGAATCATGCACAAGCTAGAAGCAAAGATGACAGGCATAACACCACTCATATTTACTTTAATGGGAATGTAGGTAGACTGACCACCATACATTTTACGTCCCACAACACGCTGTGCATATTTTACAGGGATTCGACGCTCGGCACCGTTGAGGATTACTACAAATACCACAACTGCCAAGCTCATGATTGCCAACAAAGGCAAGAATGCATAATACCAAGGTTGCAGTTGAGCCTTCCAAAGCAAGCCTTGTACTGCGCCAATCAAATCCTGCCAACGAGAAACGATACCCACGAAAATCAACAAGGAAACGCCGTTTCCAATGCCCTTGTCGTCGATTCGCTCACCCATCCATGTAACCAACATACTGCCAGCCACAAAGCAGGAAACAATTACAATGGCTGCCAATACACCAGAAAATCCTTCGGTGTAGGTAACAGCACCATACTGATTACGCATTAGGAAGTAATATCCAATGCCCATTACAACCGCAATGCCAGCACCGGTATACCGAGTAATTTTTTGCAGCTGACGCTGTCCCTCTCGGCCTTCCTTTTGTAGTCGCTCCAGTGCCGGAATGGCAACTGCAAGCAACTGAATAATGATGGAAGCGTTGATATAAGGCTGAACAGACAAAGCAAACAATGCAGCTTGAGAAAGAGCACCGCCGCTCATCATGTTCAAATAGCCAAGCATGTTTTGGCTCTGAGAGAAGGCCTGTTTCATTACGCTGGTATCCACAAAGGGAACCATTACGGTACAACCCAAGCGGAACAGAACCAAAATCATTAAGGTATACAGAAGCCGCTTGCGCAGCTCCTCTACCTTCCAGGCATTCTTAAATGTGTCAAACACCTCAGATCACCTCGGCCTTTCCGCCTGCCTTCTCGATTTTCTCTTTCGCAGAAGCTGTGTAGGCGGCGAGCTGTACGGTCAGCTCTTTGGAGAGCTCACCATTGCCCAAAACCTTAACTCCATCCTTAACTTTCTTAATAATACCTTTTTCCAGCAGAGCCTCGGTGGTAACAACGCTGCCAGCCTCGAACTTCTCCAAGTCGCTTACCTTAATGGTAGCGTACTCGGTAGCGAAGATGTTGGTGAAACCACGCTTGGGCAGACGACGCTGCAAGGGCATCTGACCGCCCTCAAATCCAGCTTTCTTTGCGCCGGAACGAGCCTTCTGACCTTTATGACCGTAACCGGCAGTTTTGCCGTTTCCGCTGCCATGGCCACGACCCTTACGCTTTGCTGCGGTGTTAGAACCAGCAGCGGGCTTTAACTCATGAAGTTTCATTGTGCTTGCACCTCCTTGTGTCTTAGCCCTCAACAATCTCAACCATGTGGCTAATCTTTGCGATTTTGCCACGGGTTTGAGCATTGTCAGGCTGAACAGTGGTGTGACCGATTTTGGTCAGGCCTAGGCTCTTAGCAGTAGCGATTTGCTTTGCGCTGCGGCCCAACAGGCTGCGTACCAGCTTAATGGTAACAGTTTTGTTCTCCATTGTTCGCTACCTCCTTAACCCAAAATTTCTTGAACGGTTTTGCCACGCTTTGCAGCCACCTGCTCTGCACTGCTCAGACGGCGCAAGCCATCAAAGGTAGCAGTAACAACGTTGCAGGGGTTGTTAGAGCGCAAGCTCTTGGTACGGATATCTTTGATACCAGCAACCTCAAGCACAGCACGAACGGGACCACCAGCGATAACACCAGTACCGGGAGCAGCAGGACGCATCAGCACAGAGCCTGCGCCAAACTTACCCACGATTTCGTGGGGAATGGTGGTGCCTTTCAGTGCAACCTTGCACATATTCTTCTTTGCGTCCTCGATGCCCTTGCGGATAGCCTCGGGAACCTCGCCAGCCTTACCCAGACCGAAACCGATGGTGCCGTTGCCGTCGCCCACAACAACAAGTGCGCTAAACTTAAAAATACGGCCGCCCTTTACGGTTTTGGATACGCGGTTGATAGCGACGACCTTTTCTTTCAAATCCAAAGTGGATGCGTCAATTCTTTCCATTGTATCCTCCTTGCCTTACAGCTTCAAGCCGCCCTCACGAGCGCCCTCAGCCAAAGCTTTTACGCGGCCATGATATACGAAACCGCCACGGTCAAACACCACAGTGTCGATGCCCTTCTCCAGAGCCTTCTTTGCAACAGCATTGCCAACCTTGGTTGCTGCTTCGATGTTACCGCCGAAGCCCTCAAAACCCTTGTCCATGCTGGATGCGCTGGCCAAAGTTACGCCGGCCACATCATCAATGATTTGGGCATAGATGTGCTTGGAGGAGCGGAATACAGCCAGACGGGGACGCTCAGCAGTGCCGCTGATTTTGCCGCGTACTCGGCGATGACGACGAAGACGGGCTTCGTTCTTATCGGGCTTATTAACCATTGTCTTTCCCTCCTATGCTTATTTAGAGCCTTTACCGGCTTTGCCCTCTTTGCGGATGATAACCTCACCTGCATAGCGGATACCCTTGCCCTTGTAAGGCTCGGGGGGGCGTTTTTCACGAACTTCCGCTGCAAACTGACCAACCTTTTGCTTGTCAATGCCATGGATGATAATCTTGTTGGCATCGGGCACTTCGATGGTGATGTCTGCATTTTCGGACATGATTACCTGATGGGAATATCCCAAGTTCATAACCAAGTCTTTGCCTTGCTTTGCTACACGGTAACCAACACCCTGAACCTCCAGCTCCTTTTTAAAGCCGTTGGTAACGCCCTCAACCATGTTGCTGATGAGGGTACGGGTCAAACCGTGCAAGCTGCGGGCGGTCTTCTCGTCATTGGGGCGGGTTACCACTACTTCACCATTCTCTACAGCAACGCTGATGATAGGATGGATGTTGGAATTCAGGGTACCCTTGGGGCCCTTAACGGTGATTTCGTTACCGTTTACGGTTACTTCAACACCAGCAGGGATGACGATGGGTTTTCTTCCAATTCTCGACATGTCTTTCTAACCCCTTTCTTACCACACAAAAGCGAGAACTTCGCCGCCAACATGCTCAGCACGAGCAGCACGGTCGGTCATAACGCCTTTAGAAGTGGAGATAATTGCGGTGCCCAAGCCACGCATAACTTTGGGCATTTCCTCGCAATTGGTGTAGATGCGCAGGCCGGGTTTAGAAACACGGCGCAGGCCGCTAATAACGGGGGTGCCAGTTTCGGTGTACTTCAAAGCCAGACGCAAAACGCCCTGCTTGTTGTCCTCAATCACCTGAACACCCTTGATATAGCCCTCTTCCACCAGAATGTTGCAGATTGCTTTCTTCAGGTTGGAAGCGGGAACATCAACAGAAGGGTGTTTGGCAGTGCTGGCATTGCGGATGCGGGTCAGCAAGTCCGCGATAGGATCGGTGATATGCATGCCACTAACCTCCTAGATTTCTTTCTAAAATTTAATGCTGTTTACCAGCTGGCTTTCTTCACGCCGGGAATCTCGCCCTTGTAGGCAAGCTCACGGAAGCAGATACGGCAGATGCCGTATTTGCGCAGGTATGCGTGAGGGCGGCCACAGATCTTGCAGCGGTTGTACTCACGAGTGGAGAACTTAGCGGGACGCTGCTGCTTGATTTTCATGGATGTCTTAGCCATGTGTCATTGCCCTCCCTTAGTTAGCGAACGGAGCGCCCAGAGCACTCAGCAGCTCTTTGGCCTCTTCATCGGTTTTTGCAGTGGTTACGAAGCAGATATCCATACCACGAACGGCATCAATCTTATCGTAATCAATTTCGGGGAAAATCAGCTGCTCTTTAATGCCGCAAGCATAGTTGCCACGGCCATCGAAAGAGTTGCCGTTGATTCCGCGGAAGTCACGTACACGAGGCAGAGCAACGTTGAAGAAGCGGTCTACAAACTCGTACATACGCTCACCGCGCAGGGTAACTTTTGCACCGATGGGCATACCTTCACGGAGCTTAAAGTTTGCAACGCTCTTCTTTGCACGGCAAACGATAGCCTTCTGTCCGGTGATTTTGCCCAGGTCGCCTACAATAGCTTCCAAAATTTTGGGGTTGTCGCGAGCTTCGCCGCAGCCAACGTTGATTACAACTTTATCCAGCTTGGGAATCTGCATCACGCTCTTGTAGCCAAACTTTTTCATCAAAGCGGGAGCCACTTCGCTGGTATACTTTTCTTGCAGTCTTGCCATGAGTGTTTTTACCTCCCTTACAGCTGTGCGCCGCACTTTTTGCAAACGCGGACTTTCTTGCCATCAACTTCGGAGTGACCGATGCGAGTAGCTTTGTTGCACTTGGGGCAAACCGGCATAACCTTGGAAGCATACATTGCGCCCTCGGCTTTTACAATGCCGCCCTGCTCGCCTTGGCGACGAGGCTTCACGTGCTTGGTCACCATGTTCAGACCTTCTACGATTACCTTGCCTTCGGTGGGGCTAACAGCCAGAACTTTACCGGTTTTGCCGGCGTCCTTGCCGCTGATTACCATAACATTGTCGCCGGTTTTAACATGAACTTTATTCATTCTTTAAAACCTCCTTACAGCGATTCCGGAGCCAGGCTCAGGATCTTCAGGTAACCGTCCTCACGCAGTTCACGTGCTACCGGTCCAAAGATACGGGTGCCTCTCGGATTTTTGTCCTCTTTGATGATAACAGCAGCGTTCTCGTCAAAGCGGATATAGGAACCGTCCTCACGGCGCAGGCCATGCTTGGAACGAACGATAACAGCTTTTACTACATCGCCCTTCTTTACAGTGCCGTTAGGAGCAGCTTTCTTAACACTGGCAACTACTACGTCGCCGATATTTGCATATCTCTTGCGGGAACCACCCAGCACACGGATGCACATCAGTTCTTTGGCACCGGTGTTGTCGGCTACCTTGAGATAGGTTTGCATCTGAACCACAGCCAGATCCTCCTTTCAAAGGTAACGGCGATTACTTCGCCTTCTCTACGATTTTGACCAAACGCCAACGCTTATCCTTGGACAGGGGGCGGGTCTCCATAATCAACACACGGTCGCCAACGCCACACTCGTTGTTCTCGTCGTGGGCTTTAAACTTTACAGTGCGCTTCATAATCTTTTTGTAGAGGGGGTGCTTTACATTATCCTTCACCGCTACAACGATGGTTTTGTCCATTTTGTCGGATACAACCACGCCGGTACGGGTTTTACGCAGGTTACGCTCCATGTTCAATTACCTCCCTCTCTTAGTGATTGAGCTCATTTGCACGCAAAACAGTTTTTACACGTGCAATGTCTCTTTTAACAGCTTCAATCCGGCCGGGATTCTCCAGCTGGTTTACAGCATGCTGAAAACGCAGGTTAAACAGTTCCTGCTTCAGTTCAGCCAGCTTCTTGTTCAGCTCAGCGGCCGACAGCTCACGCAGTTCGGTTGCTTTCATTTACTCCGCAGCCTCCTTCTCTTCCCGCTTTACAAACTTGCACTTTACGGGCAGCTTGTGGCTTGCCAAACGCAATGCCTCACGGGCGATTTCTTCGTTTACATCGGCCAGCTCAAACAGCACACGGCCGGGTTTTACAACGGCAACCCAGTACTCGGGAGAACCTTTACCAGAACCCATTCGAGTCTCGGCAGGCTTCTCGGTTACAGGCTTGTCGGGGAAGATTTTAATCCAAACCCGACCACCACGCTTGATATAACGGGTCATTGCAATACGGGCAGCCTCGATTTGATTCGAGGTAATCCAAGCGGGCTCCAGGGCAACAATACCGTACTGGCCCTGATTCACAGTGTTGCCGCGCATGGCTTTACCGGTCATGCGACCGCGGTGCACACGGCGGTATTTAACGCGCTTCGGCAGTAACATTATTTGTTGCCTCCTTCTTTACGGGCTGCGAGCTTGGTGCTTTTCAGAACCTCACCCTTATAAATCCAAACCTTAACACCGATTTTACCGTAGGTGGTGTTTGCCTCAGCAAAACCATAGTCGATATCGGCACGCAGAGTCTGCAGAGGAATGGTGCCCTCGTGATAATGCTCGGTACGGGCGATATCAGCACCGCCCAAACGACCGCTAACCTGAGCCTTGATACCCTTTGCTCCACGCTGCATTGCGCGGCCCATGCTCTGCTTCATAGCACGGCGGAAGGAGATACGACGCTCCAACTGGCTTGCGATGTTCTCGGCAACCAACTGTGCGTTGGTGTCGATGTTCTTTACTTCAACGATGTTTACGTTGGTAGCTTTACCAACCATCTTTTCAATCTGAGCACGCAGCTTCTCGATTTCTGCACCGCCCTTACCGATAACCATACCGGGTTTGGAGCAGTGGATGTTTACCTTCAAGCGGGGGCTTCCGGTAGCGTTGTCGATGGTGCGTTCAATCTCAATTTTGGGAACACCAGCTGCATACAGCTGCTTCTTCAGCACCTTGCGGATGTTGTAGTCTTCCACGAGGGTATCGCCGAACTCTTTTTTGGAAGTAAACCAGCGGCTGTCCCAATCTTTAATTACGCCCACGCGAATGCCGTGGGGATTCACTTTCTGGCCCATTGTTACCCTCCTTACGCTTCAATCTCTTTGAGAACTACAGTGATGTGGCTGGTTCTCTTGAGGATTCTGTACGCACGGCCCTGAGCACGGGGCATAATCCGCTTCAGAGTGGGTCCGGGAGTAACAAAGCACTCAGCAACGTACAGGTTGTTTTTGTCCATGTTGTGGTTGTTTTCCGCATTGGCGGCAGCAGACTTCACCAGCTTCATCAGAGGCTCACAGGCAGCCTTCGGGGTGTACTGCAGAATCGCCAGCGCTTTGTCCACAGGCTGGTTGCGGATTAAGTCCAAAACAACCGAAACCTTGCGGGGCGCGATGCGGGCGTATCTAAGATGTGCCCTTGCTTCCATTGTAATTCTCCTCCTATTATCTACCGGTGGTCTTTGCACCCGCATGACCCTTAAAGGTACGGGTGGGGGCAAACTCGCCCAGCTTGTGGCCTACCATATCCTCGGTAACATAAACGGGAACATGCTTGCGGCCGTCATGCACTGCGAAGGTGTGTCCCACAAAGTCGGGGAAGATGGTGGAGGAACGGCTCCAGGTTTTCAGCACACGCTTTTCACCAGACTCGTTCATCTCCTTCACACGCTTCAGGAGCACAGGCTGCACATAAGGTCCCTTTTTAACACTTCTACCCATGTTTGGTCTCCTCTCTTAGCCGTTGGCACGCTTAACAATAAACTTGTCAGAGCGGTTGTGATTCTTGCGGGTCTTGTAACCCATAGCAGGTTTGCCCCAGGGGGTAACAGGGCCGGGACGGCCAACGGGGCTCTTACCTTCACCACCACCGTGGGGGTGGTCGCAGGGGTTCATAACGGAACCGCGAACGGTGGGACGCCAACCCATGTGACGCTTACGGCCTGCTTTGCCGATATTTACGTTCTCATGGTCGATGTTGCCAACCTGACCAACGGTTGCAATGCAGTTCAGGGGAATGTTGCGCATCTCTCCAGAGGGCAGACGAACCAGAGCGTACTTGCCTTCCTTAGCCATCAGCTGTGCCATGTTGCCAGCACTGCGAACCAACTGGCCGCCCTTGCCGGGGTACAGCTCGATGTTGTGGATGATGGTACCAACAGGGATGTTGATAAAGGGCAGAGCGTTGCCGGGCTTAATGTCGGCGTTGGGGCCTGCCATAACAGTATCGCCAACCTTCAGGCCTTCAGGAGCCAGAATATAACGCTTCTCGCCATCCTCATACTGCAACAGAGCAATGTGAGCAGAACGGTTGGGGTCATACTCCAAAGTCTTTACAGTTGCAGGGATATCGAACTTGTTGCGCTTGAAGTCGATGATACGGTACTTGGTACGGTTGCCGCCGCCATGATGACGAACGGTGATACGGCCGGTGTTGTTGCGTCCGCTGTGCTTCTTCATGGGCTCCAGCAAGCTGCGCTCGGGGGCAACTTTGCTCAGCACACTGTAATCAGTCACAGTCATGCCACGGCGGCCGGGAGTAGTCGGCTTAAACTTTTTAATCGCCATTTTGGGTTTCTCCTTGTCTTATGAATTGTTGTCGGGGTCATATCCCCATAAGTGAGCCTTGCTCAGGCTCTCTATCGGCATGGATTAAACCATGCTCTCGAAGAACTCGATGCCCTTAGATTTCTCGGTCAGGGTAACGATTGCCTTCTTGGAAGAAGCAGTGTAACCACCATTCATACCTTTGCGGCGGAAACGGCCACGAACGGAAACAGTGTTTACCTTCTCAACCTCAACGCCAAACAGCTCTTCTACTGCTCGTGCGATGTCTACTTTAGTAGCGGTCTTAGCAACTTTGAAGGTGTACTTCTTCATCTCAATGCCCTGCATGGAAGCTTCGGTGATTACCGGGGCCAGGATAATATCTTGTGCTGCGATTTTCATTAGCCCAGAACCTCCTCAAGTTTCTTTGCTGCGTCAACACTGATTACGAACTTGTTTGCATTTACAACGTCGTAGGTGTTTACGCTAGTAGCAGTAGTAGTTTTTACACCGGGAATGTTTGCTGCGCTCTTTACGATTTTAGCATCCACAGCGGGAGTAACAATCAGAGCCTTCTTGTCTGCACCCAGTGCAGCCAGCATATTCACGATGGTCTTGGTCTTGTATTCTGCACAAGCCAGCTGGTCAACAACAATCATGTCGCCATTTGCAGCCTTTGCAGACAATGCGCTCAGCACAGCCAGACGCTTCAGCTTCTTGTTCAAACGATAGCTGTAATCACGGGGCTTGGGGCCCAGTGCGATACCACCGTGAACCCACTGGGGAGAACGGATGGAACCCTGACGGGCATGGCCGGTTCCCTTCTGACGCCAAGGCTTGCGGCCACCGCCGGAAACCTCTGCACGGGTCTTGGTGCTCTGAGTGCCCTGACGCTGGTTAGCCAGGAAGTTTACAACCGCAGCATGTACGGCTTTTTCATTCGGAGTAATGCCGAATACGGCGTCGGAAAGCTCAACCTCGGAAACCTTCTTGCCGTTCATATCCAAAACGTCAAATTTCATTGCTCGCTTTCCTCCTTTAAGCCTTTACGCTGTCGCTGATGCAAACCACACTGCCCTTGGGGCCGGGTACTGCGCCTTTAACTGCGATTAGGTTATTTTCAGTGTCAACTTTTACGACGATGAGATTCTGGATGGTAACACGCTCGCATCCCATGTGACCGGGCAGTTTCTTACCCTTAAATACACGGCTGGGAGTGGAGCAGCTGCCCATAGAACCAGCATGACGGGCAACGGGGCCAGTACCGTGGCTCTCACGCAGACGGTGACCATTCCAACGTTTAATGGTACCTGCGTAACCCTTACCTTTGCTGGTACCCACAACATCAATGTGGTCGCCGGCAGCAAATACATCAGCCTTCAAAATGTCGCCGATGTTCATTGCGTCGATGCTCTCCAAACGGAACTCACGCAAAACTTTCTTGGGAGCCACATTCGCTTTTGCGAAATGACCTGCGGCAGGCTTAGACACTCTTTTTGCAGAAACATCGCCGTAGCCCAGCTGAACAGCTACATAGCCATCGCTCTCTACAGTTTTCTTCTGCACAACGGTGCAGGGGCCAGCCTCGATGACGGTCACAGGCACTACTTTGCCGTGCTCGTCAAACAGCTGAGTCATACCCAGCTTCTTGCCGATGATACCTTTTTGCATTTTATTTTGCCTCCTAATAAGGTTATTGGTTGATGCCCTTTGGCACCAACATGACCTCTCCGCCTGTTGCGGTGGGGTTCGCTGCTTGTCTGTTTTCCAAAGCAGTTGGTGCATTTTTCAGCACCCTTACTTTTTTAGTGGAAATTTACAGCTTAACTTCGATTTCCACGCCAGCGGGGAGCTGCAGGCTCTTTAAAGCCTCAACCGTCTTGTTGGACGGTTTCAGAATGTCAATCAAACGCTTATGAGTGCGAGTCTCAAACTGCTCACGGCTGTCCTTGTACTTATGAACAGCACGCAGGATGGTAACTACCTCGCGGTCGGTGGGCAGAGGAATGGGGCCGGAAACCCGTGCGCCAGTGCGCTTTACATTCTCTACAATTTTCTCTGCTGCCGCATCAATCAACTGATGGTCATAGCTCTTGAGTCGGATTCTGATTTTTTCCTTGACTGCCATTAACTTTCGCCTCCTGATAATATTTGGTGCTTTCGGCGAACCGATAAATCACTTTACACTGTACCGGGTGTTTCGCGTTTTCCCACGAGAAAAACCGGTAAACCGCCCAGCAGTTTATCCGGAGAATCCTATGGCAAAATACACGAACATTGGTTCACAGAGTAACTACGTGAACATATCCCTTTGCGCTCAGTAATTCTTTCGCCCGGTTCTAAGATCGGACATACTCGGCGGAAAAACCCACGCTAATTCGTGGCAACCTCCCGCGTCATCGCATATCGTGGCTTGCGCGGACTTGCCGTGCAAGCCATTCGCAGCCGTTTATTATAATAGCACAAAAACCCCTGCATAGCAAGGGTTTTTGTAAAATTTTTGACGTTTTTTGTTTTTTGTCAGTTTGCATATTTTTACTTAAAAAACCACTATTTTTTAGTGATTTTTGCTTTCCTGCCAAAAGCCGCTGCCATTACAAAGGCCATCATAGGAATTCCCGCAATTAAATACCGCTGTCCAGCTTCCCAAATAAGCAAAAACATCCACAAACCCAAAATAGCACCACAGCACAGCCCAAGGGGAATTTTTAATTTTTCTTGTACTATCCCTTTAGCCGCTATACAAGATAAAGAGCCCAACATCAGCACCAGCCATCCCTGACTTAGATACTCATATATGTAGTGATACTCTCCATAGCTTGCTCCCAACTGTAAAGCAATGCTTTGATGGACAGGCCCTGCTTCTAGAAAATGATGGACATCAGCATTACCACTTCCAAAACTTCGTAGCTGTTTAATCTGTAAAAATTTCCAAAAAGCTGCCGGACTTCTCTGTTTCAATCGGAGGGCAATTTCATTGCGAGCAACCTCTCTTCGTTCTTCTGGGCTATCAATGGAACTGGACAACAGAAAATCCGCATGGTTATAGCTTCCATCCCCTACCAAACCCATCATAATCCAATGTTCAGCAGGAAACGCCTTTTCTCTGCTTTCAGCAGGCAGCCATCCATTTACTCTCCACTGAAAGATTCCATTAACGCCACTGCACAAAACCACTGCACACAAAACCATTGCCGCCAACTGTTTTTTATCCAATTGTAGTGCTAACCAGACAAAACCTGCAATTAAGGGAATCCATACTACACTTTTAATGCAGCTTCCTATTGCAGCCGTAAGGCAAGCAGCGCACCACCAACCCACCCCAAAAAAAATACCTGTTTTTTTAGAGGCTTCCAATGCTTTTACACAAAAATACAGCACCCAAGGGATATACCCCAAGCTAAGCATATCTGTATAAAACACCGCTACCCAAAAGTAAAGTGGACACCACGAACCAAAAGCAACAAAGGAAAGTAGTGCTGCCTTATCTCCCAAAAGTTTTTTTGCTAAAAAATATACTCCTGTAATAGCACAAAAAATAGAAATAAGATTTAGAGCAAGTCCTCCTAGAAAAAAATGCCTCCATCCCATCCAATGCATCACCTGGAATACATCTTTTAGCAGCAAAAAAGCACCCATATTGTTTGGATAGATGGCAAAATAGCCAATCTCAGGAAAACGCTGTTCCAATACCCACGTTTCTGCCGAATGGTATACCGAGCCAAAGTCGTTGTTTCCAACTGTTTCCAAATGGGTTCCCATCCATAGCAATACCATAAATTGTACTGCCAATCCGCCAAAAAAAATCCTGTTGCTATATTGCAGTAGCACCGGAAATTTTTCCAGAATAAAGTTTGCTGCCAACAAAACTCCTGCAAGACATACTACACACCCTAAAACTGGAATCAACGGATAATCATAACAATAGTTTAAAAAGAGTGTACGCAGAAACAGGTTAAGAAATATAAGCCCAAATCCTCCATAAAAGATATTCCAAAGGACTTTGTGCTTCATTCTTCTTTCAGCCTTTCCAGCAAATCCACTTCAGGTGTAATATATGCTGTTTCATAGTGTTCATATAGCACCATTCCCGGCTTTAGGTCACTGGTTTTACGAATATTTTTCACTTCGGTGTAATCTACTGCAACTTTTACCCCATCGGATTGGCTGGAATGAAGCACCGCAAGCATGGCTGCTTCATTTTTGGTTTGGTCAGGAATTTCCTTTCCCTCGCTCATCACTACAACATGGCTTCCGGGGGCATTTTTTGTATGGAACCACAAATCTTTGCCTCGTGCCGTTTTTAGGGTTAGTTTATCATTTTGTAGATTATTTCTTCCCACCAAAATCAAAAAACCATCCGATGAACGATACCGATAAAAATCCGCCGGTTTTTGTCGCTTTTCTCGCACCTTATAGTATTTCAGGTAGCCTTGACTTTTCAGCTCCGCTCGAATCTCTCCTAGTGCCTGCTCTCCAGTGGCTGTTTGCACTTCATAAAGAACAGTTTCCAAATAGGCAATTTCTCGTTCTCCTTCTTCCAGTAAGGTTTTCAGCATCTTGGCAGCGGTTTGCTTCTTTTTGTATTCCTTAAAATATTTTTGTGCATTTCCTGCGGGGTTCAATCGCAAATCCAATGGAATGGTTACATCTTCGCCGGTATACCAGTTTTGCAAAGTCACCTGTTTTTGTCCTTTTTCCATCGCCCATAGGTTTGCACTTAGCAACTCGCCATAAATCCGCAGTTGGTCAGAGTTTTCACTCTGGGCTAATTCCTCTGTACGGGCAGCCTGTTTCCGAACAGCACGCTCATGGAGATTATGCACTGTTTTTGCCAAATCCTTGCTTTTTTGGCGCAATCGCTCGGCTCTGTCTTTGGCGCAATAGTAGCCCTCTAACAACAGACTGTAAGATTCATATTCCTGTTGCTGCAATACACCTTCATACTGAGTCAGTTTGGCAAAACTAAATTCTACTGGTTTTCCCTCTGGTGTACGCACTACCACAGGAGTTCCACCCTGTTGGTATTCCTTTTGGATTTCCTCACAAGCTGCTGCCAATGCCGCTTTATCTTGTGGTGTCATATCACATCCACGCAATTCCCTTTGCCCAAAAGCACGCCATGCTGCCTCTCGACAAATCACAGGGCCTACACCGCCACAGCTTTTCATTAGAGCATCTGCCACAGGGTATTCTTTTTCGCCAACTGCTTCTGCAAGCCCTGCCCCACTGCTTTCCAAAAAATCCGCCTTGTTGGGTTTTGGGGGCAATGTATATGCCAAACCCGGCAACAACTGCCGGATTGCGGAGTCCTCAAAGTCCACTCGTTTCAGGGCATCCAAAATTTTTCCGTTTTGAATCAACACTAAATTGGAATACCTGCCCATCAACTCTGCTGCAAGGGTATTCAACACCAAATCGCCCATTTCATTGACACACTGAAAATCAAAAAAAGCAATTCTCTCCCCTTGAGGCAACCGAACATCCACCAGCTTACCACCCGATAAATGCTTCCGCAACAGCATACAAAAAGAAGGAGGCACTTGGGGATTTTCAAAACTTTCATTGGTCAAACAAACCCGAGCAGAGCCAGAACGGGCCGACAAAAACAACTTATACCCCGCTGTACGGGTACGCATTTGCAGAACAATTTCATCCCGTGTGGGTTCAAAAATTTTATCAATTCTTGCCTCCAACAAGATTTTTTTCAGCTCTTTAGCCGTTAATGCCAATGTTGCCGCATCCAGTGCCATGGAAATCCCTCCTCTTTATTTCTAATAGGGTGTTTCTTCCTATCTATTTGTAATGTATACTTACTCTGCTAACATAAAAGGTGCTTTATTGGTTTCGCTACACAACAATTCCATTGTTGGAAACTTTTCTTCCAGTCGCTTGGCAATTTCTTGCACAATAGGATGTTCTGTGGCAAAATGCCCTGCCACCAGTAGGGAAATTCCCATATCTAAAGCATCCAATCCATGATGGTGGCTTGCTTCTCCCGTCAGCAAACAATCCGCCCCTTCCATGGCTGCTTCTCGGAAAAACTCTCCACCACTGCCACCTACTACTGCCACAGTAGAAATTTTCTTGCCTGCGTCTGCCACCATAACAGGGGTATGCAAAGCATTTTTGCACCTTTTTGCAAATTCCTCCACAGTTATGGGAGAAATAACACCAATTCGTCCAAGTCCAGCAAAAGGGCGCACCTGTTCCAGTCCTAGCCGTTCTGCCAAAACATCATTGACGCCACCAACAGCAGCATCTAAATTGGTGTGCATACAAATGGCAGAAATGCCCTTTTGTGCCAGCACAAAGGCGGGGTCATCTTTGCAAATTTTCTTTAGACCTCTAAAAATCACAGGATGGTGTGACACAATCAGTTGACAGTTTTTCTCCGCTGCCTCCTCTATTACCTCTTTTGTAATATCCAGTGTCACCAAAACCCGTTTTACTGGGATTCCTGCATCCACCAAGATGCCTACATTATCCCACTCCTCTGCCATTTGTACATCTGCCCATTCATTCAAATAGCCAAAAATATCTTCTATTTGTTTCATTGCTCTTGCTCCTCATGTTGTGCTTGTGGCAAAGGCAACTGCCGTAGCCATTCCAACAGTTCTTTGGCTTGCTCATACTCATCGCTTTCTTTTGCCATACCTCGAAGTTGTTTTTCCAACTTTATTGCTGTATCATCTCGCAATTCGCTGGCAAAAGGTTTCGTTGCAGTTTTTCCTATCAGGCAAAATTCCTGTGTAGGTTCCCAAGTTTCAGCCGTATATTCTGCACAAATTACAGTATAGCATCTGCCTGATACCACTACCGGTGTTTCATCTAACACTAAAAACCCTCTGTGGCATAATCCTTGGCGCAGAAGGGGAATTTTTGTGGCAGGACAAAGCACCAGCCGGATTCCTTGTGTACGAATCCAGCCGGCATCATCCAAAATATGCAGTATTGTTTCAGCACTTACTCCAGCAATCACAATCTGTTCTGCTTCCAAAGGCTGCAATGGTTGCAACCCATCTCCCAAACGCAAGGAAACTTGTTCCATACATCCCATAGCCGAACAAGTGGATTTTGCAACCTGTAAAGGCTTTTTATTTATATCTGTTCCTATTACAAAAAAGCCTTTTTGTGCCAAATGGGCTGTTAGTTTTCCATGGTCACAACCCACATCTGCCACTGTTCTGCCAGGTATCAGGTAGGCCACACAAGCAGAAAGCCGAGCATCCAGTTTTTGAAGCTTAGTTTCCAAAGTGCTTATTCAACTTTGCAACCAAGGCATCAGCATCGGTTCCATGCACCATACAAGCCTCACCAACGCTCTCGCCTCTTGCAGAAGGACAGCCCAAGCAGTGCATACCAATTTCCAAAAAGTAGGGTGCAACTGCTGCATCTGCGTCCAAAATATCTCCAATAATTGTGTCTTTTGTTACAACCATTTGTAAATCCTCTCTTTTTCTATAAACTCAATATATTCTATATTATCTATTTTACCCCAGTTTTGCAAGTCTTAATTTGGATAGAAATAAAAAACGCCTCCCAAAGGAAGGCGTTTCTTTGCAATTTTCACATTCGGTCGGATTATTCGCCCTTCTGTGTAGCAAAGCACTCGCTGCAATATACGGGACGGTCTTCACGGGGCTTGAAGGGAACCTTGCAAGTTTTGCCGCAAGAAGCACAAACAGCCTCGAACATCTCACGGGGTGCACGACCACCAGCCTTGCGAGCATCACGGCAGCTCTTGCAACGCTGAGGCTCATTCTCGAAGCCTTTTTCTGCATAGAACTCCTGCTCACCTGCGGTGAAAACGAACTCACTGCCGCACTCTTTGCAAATCAAAGTTTTGTCCTGGAACATAATTGGTATTCTCCTCTTGGATATAAATATTTCGCCCGCGGAAGGATTTAAACCGACACCTTTGGTTGAACCAACGCTCTGTTTTAAGCTACTTGGGGCATATATAATGTACAAGGGTCACCCTCTACAAATCTGTTACATTTTTCTGAGGTTCTTCTCCTAACCTCAGCTTCCTCCTTACACGTACCATAGCATTATCAATTGCCTTAGGGGCTTTATCCAGTTTCTGTGCAATCTCATAATAGCTATATCCATCCAAAAACAACAGCAATACCTGCCTTTCCATAGAAGAAAGATGAGTATATATCCGATTCATTGCAATATGAAACTGCTCCTTTTGGATTGTGATATCCTCCGGGCCTTCTGCAAAAGCCGTCTGCTGTTCCAATGGAACCGAGTGATTCAATGGGCTGTGCTTTTTTCTTGCCGCAGCCTTGGCAACATCCTCCACAGCATGAGCAACACATCGCTGTGCGTACGTTTCAAAAGCAGCACCCTTGTCAGGCTGGTAGGTTTGCACTGCACGGAACAGAGCAATTAACCCTTCCTGCATGGCATCTTCTGCCTCTAGCCCGGGACAAACTGCCTTCATAGCATGTACTTGAACACAAGGAAGCATCTTTGCAACGATAACCGCTAGGGATTGCTCATCCCCTTGGCGTGCTTGCTGTAATTGAATGGGTGTGATTTTTGTCACCACACGCCCCTCCATTTGCTGAATAACTCTATTACATATTACTAAATTTTTTTCATTTTGTCAATCTTTTTGTGCAACAAAAACAGTTTGTGTTGCGTTTGCAACCTTTTCGGGGTATTTTTTCTTTTTTCGATTTTCTCTGTTTATTTTCTTTTTAAAAATTTTTTTATTTTTTTGTAAAATAGGGGTTGATTTTTTGTTTTGGATATATTATAATAAACGAGCACTAAGGAACACGCCGGCGTGTCGGAATGGCAGACGAGGCGGACTCAAAATCCGTTGATGGCGACATCGTGTGGGTTCAAGTCCCACCGCCGGCACCAAACCCCTTCAGCAATGCTGAAGGGGTTTTTTGCATACAAAAAATTATTTATTTTCTATTTTATATGTAGAAGGTGGAATTATCATGGAAAAGAACTGTTGTGCCACCCAATATCCTATTTTGTTGATTCATGGCACCGGGTTTCGTGATTGGAAAAGAATCTCCTATTGGGGGCGCATTCCCAAAGCCTTGCAAGACCATGGTGCAACTGTGTTCTTTGGGCAACAGGATAGCTGGGCTACCGTGGAGGACAATGGGCTTTTTTTAAAGCATCGTATACAAGAAATTCTTTCTGAAACTCACACTTCTAAAGTAAACATTATTGCCCATTCCAAAGGCGGGTTGGATACTCGCTATCTGGCCTCCTCTTTGGAAATGGCTCCTTACATTGCATCTATTACTTTAATATCTGTGCCAAACCACGGCTCTAAAACCATGGATTTTCTTTTTCGGATGCCAAAATTCCTTTTTCGGTTGGCAGGCTTTTTTGTCAACGGATGGTACCGCTGTATGGGAGACAAAAAGCCAGACTTTTATTCTGTTTGCCATCAATTTACTACACAGTGGGCATCCAACTTTAATGCACAAAATCCAGATGTGGAAGGGGTGCTTTATCGCAGTTATGCTGGTTGTATGCACTCTTTTTCTAGTGATGCCTTTATGTGGTGGCAAAATCTTATTATTAGATGGATTGAAGGGGAAAACGACGGGTTAGTTACCCCCCAATCTGCCAAATGGACAAATTTTCAAGAGGTTTGGCAAGGTGTGGGAAACCGTGGTGTTTCCCACATGGACGAGGTAGACTTTCGCCGTCGCCCCCTGCGATACCATGGTCAAACCTTTGATATTGTGGACGAATATATCCAGATGGTTGCCGCTTTGAAACAGCAAAACTTGTAAACCATTCTTTAAAGTGCATGGGCAAATACACTCGCCGCTACAACTGTCATCACTCCAGCTACCACAATGGCAAGGCTACTCATAGCCCCCTCTACTGGGCCAAGCTCCATGGCTTTTGCAGTGCCTATTGCATGGGCGGAATTTCCCAAAGCCAACCCCCTTGCCACTGGCTCATGAATTTTAAATACATAGAATACTCCCTCGGCAATAACATTTCCCAATATTCCTGTAATAATAATGGTTGCAGTAGTAATAGCAACCACTCCGCCCAACTGGGCAGAAACATCCATCCCAATGGCAGTAGTAATGGATTTGGGCAAAAAGGTCACATACTGTTCATGCTGTAAGCCAAACAGCTTTGATAATGCCCAAATTCCTCCGGCACCTGCCAGCACTCCTGCACTAATTCCACCTAATACAGCTTTCCAATTTTTCTTTAATAGGTGTAGTTGTTCATACAAAGGCACTGCCAAAGCCACTGTTGCAGGTGTCATTAAATAGGATAGATATTGTCCGCCCCGATTATAGTGTTCATAATCCACACCCAAAACCCGATTGGCGGCCATAACGCATAAAACCGCAATTAAAAGAGGGTTAAACAAAGCCAATTTCAATTTTTTCCTTGCCAAAAGCCCCACTTCATAGGCAAGCAAGCTAATTAGTGCACCAAAAAATACAGTATTTGTCCAGAAATCATTCATGTTCCTTTGTTTCTCCTGTCATCATTTTTTGACTAACCATCCCTGTCACAGCCATTACCAGTATCGTTGTTACCACAATAATCACCACAGCAGGCAGCAGAATGGGCTGCAAACTATCCCAAGATTGGGTTAGTGCCACACCTGCTGGTATAAACATCACCGGCATAATTTCAATTAAAAATAGGGCTGCCTGTTTTACCTGTTCTATCTTTACAATACCTTTCCATAAGCATAGCAAAAGCAAAAGCAATCCATACACACTAGCCGGAACCGGCAAAGGCAACAGCTCTTTTAACAGCTCTCCTATAGCACAAAATAAAAGCAAAATCATAAACTGCTTTAAAAATTTCACATTACATCACCTAAAAAACCAGATTTTCCCTTTTGGGCACCAACTGATTATAGCCCTATGTGCAAAAGGTGTCAATTTTCAATTTCAACAAAAAAGAACCCTGTGCAGCAAAATTTTCTGCACAGGGTTTTTCTATCCCAGATTTATATTCCTTTTGTTCCCGAATATACAACCTTGCCTTTTTTGATAGTTTGCAAAACTTGAATATTTCGGATTTCTTCAGGTGCTACCTGTAAGGGGTCATCACTGAGAACAACCAAATCTGCCTGTTTCCCCACAGCAAGGCTTCCTTTGGTGCTTTCCTCGGAATATTGGCGAGCAGCATAAATTGTCACCGCTTTTACTGCCTCCAAAGGAGAAAGTTTCTCTTCCTCTCCTAATACTACACCAGCCTTTGTAATGCGATTTACCGCACACCAAATGGTTTCCAGCATATTGGGAGGAATCACAGGGGAATCTTGATGGAAGGTAAAGGTCATCCCCAATCGGCTGGCGGTAGCCGCCATACTAATATCCTTTGCACGCTCAAAACCAAAGTTTTTGATATGCACATCTCCCCAGTGATACACATGAGCCACGAAAAAGGAGGGTATCATACCAATTTTTGCAGCACGCTGCAACTGCTCCCCTGTTGTCAACTGGGCATGAACCAAAACCGGCTTAATTTCTTTTAGATGAGGCTGTTCCTTTTCCACCTGTTCAGCGGCAGAAATATACTGTTCCGCCGCAGCATCTCCATTGCAATGAGCCAAAATCTGCATATTATCCCCAACAGCCAAAGCCACAGCATCCTTTACCTGTTGGTTTGTCATAGTGGGATATCCACAGTAGCCATCTTCTGCATTTTTATAGGGGTGCAACATCCATGCTGTTTTTCCTTGGGGGGAACCATCCAGAAAAATTTTGTATCCGCCAAAGCGAAAATGGTCTTTGTACTGCCCAATATGCTGGGAAAATTTCTTTTTTAGGCTTTCTGCTTTCTTTAAATCACCATATCCCACCACATCCAGCCAAAGAAGTTTGTTATCTAACAAGGGGCGGTATAACTCTGCCAGTTCTTCCACGAGCATTCCCTCTTGAATGGTGGTAATGCCATAGCTTGCATACATTTGCTGTGCCTTTTCAAATGCCTGCAAAAATTCCTGCATGGTGGGCATGGGAGCCATTTTCAGATATTGTATAAAGGCGTTTTCTTCCATATAGCCTGTAAGCTGCCCATTTTTTTGTTCAATCATTCCACCTTCTGGCGGCTGAGTTTCTATAGTAATTCCAAACTTTTCCAAGGCAAGGCTATTCATAACTCCCATATGGCCCGATTGGTGTTGTATAATCACTGGGTTGTAGGGAGCTGCTTGGTCTAAAAGCTCTTTGGTGGGATGAACCTTTTCTTCCAAATGGTTGTGGTCATACCCCTTTGCAAGCACAAATTCTCCCGGCTGAATCTGGTTGTTTTTGATATGGTCATGAATCCGCTGTTTAATCTCTTCAAAGCTGATTGCCTCTTCCAGAGAAACCTGAAACATTCCATTGGCACAGGCAGCAAAATGGCTATGAGCATCAATGAAAGCAGGCATCAACACATTGTTTCCCAATTCTACCACTTGTGCCTGTTTTCCTGCTTGTTCCAGCACCTCTTTTTTGGAACCCAAAGCAGAAATTACCCCATCTTGTATTAGCATCGCTTCCGCATACAGAGGTTCTTCCAAGGTAAGAATTCTACCTACATATACAACCTTATCCATGTTTACTCTCCTTTATAGCCAGAAAGCCCTTTTACAAATTTTCTCAGATTATAGAAAAAGCTAGCTTTAGCAATTATGCCAAAACCGCTTTTTCCTATCCTTTCAACTGTTGGGCTATGTATAAAGCTGCTTTTTTATTCTCAAGGGTCTAAACCTTCTACCTCTAAATCTATGATTCTTTCTATTTGATTTTCAATCTCATCATAACTTTCCAGTAAATTTTCTAACAAAAATCTATCTACTTTTTTAATAGCTCCATTTTCCCATTGCTCATATATCTCTACACCAATTCCCAATGTTTCAATTTCTTGCAATAGTTTTAGAAGAGTAACAATTCCTGTATCATCAATGGAACTACAAGTATATATAAATTCTTTGTTTTGAATTTTTGAACGAAGGCTTGCGATGGAAACTGTATTATGGAATTGTTTTAGCACTTTGATTACACCTGCAGATGGAATATCTGTTTTCAGTTTCAGACCAAATATTGACATAAAAAACAATCCTTTGTAACAAGATTATTCTATACAATTTCAAATACGCCTTAACATTCCATTTTTATGCTATTATCGGCTGGCTTTCCACTCTAAAAACTCTTCAAAGTTTCCAGCATAATCCAAACAGCCGCTTTGTCCCGGCATGGGCAATTCTATAATGCGATTTGCAACGGTATCAATCAACTGATGGTCATGGGTAGCCAACAAAACATTTCCCTTGTAGGCTTCCAGCCCATCGGTAAGGGCAGCAATGCTTTCCAAATCCAAATGGTCTGTGGGTTGGTCTAGCATTACCACATTGGCACCGTTCATCATCATGCGGCTTAGCATACAACGAACCTTTTCACCACCAGAAAGCACCTTTGCCGGCTTCAGCACATCATCCCCAGAGAACAACATACGGCCCAAAAATCCCCGCAAATAGGTTTCCGAGGGGTCGGGGGAATACTGCCGCAGCCATTCAATCAAGTTCAGGTCGCAATCCTCAAAAAATGCAGTGTTATCGTGAGGGAAATAGCTTTGACTGGTAGACACGCCCCATTTATAGCTTCCTTCATCTGGCTCCATCTCTCCTGCCAGAATCTGCATGAGGGCAGTCTGTCCTGCTTCATTTTCTCCCACAAAAGCAATTTTATCAAACTTATTGGCGGTGAAGGTTACATTGTCCAGCACCTTTACCCCGTCCACTGTTTTGCTGATACCTTCTACAAAAAGAATATCCTTTCCAGCCTCTCGTTCAGGAGTAAACTGAACAAAGGGATATTTTCGGCTAGAGGCAGGCATTTCCTCCAACTGGATGGAATCCAGAATCTTCTTTCGGCTGGTTGCCTGCTTAGACTTGGACTTGTTGGCAGAGAATCGCTGAATAAATGCTTGCAATTCTTTGATTTTTTCTTCTTTTTTCTTGTTCTGGTTGCGAATTAACTGTTGCATCAGTCGAGAGGAATCATACCAGAAGTCATAGTTACCGGCATACAGTTTTACTTTGCCATAGTCAATATCAACGGTATGGGTACAAACGGCATTTAAGAAATGGCGGTCATGGCTTACTACAATGACAGTGCCATCATAGTCCATCAAAAAGTCCTCTAGCCATGTAATGCTGGGTAGGTCAAGACCGTTGGTAGGCTCGTCCATCAAAATTACATTGGGATGACCAAACAAGGCCTTTGCCAGCAAAACCTTTACCTTTCCTTTTCCATCTAGGGCAGCCATAGAACCGTAGTGGTCAAATCCAGTCAAGCCCAATCCATTCAAAAGCTGTGCGGCATCACTTTCGGCTTCCCAGCCGCCCATTTCGGCAAATTCTCCTTCTAGTTCGGCGGCACGCTCTCCATCTGCCTCGGAAAAATCTGGCTTATTGTATAGCTCATCCTTTTCCTTCATGATGGAGTACAATTTTGGATTGCCCATTAGCACAGTTTCCATTACAGTATAATCATCATATTTAAAGTGGTCTTGTTCCAACACACTCATACGACAACCGGGCTTTAGGCTTACAGTGCCGGTGGTAGGTTCAATCTGTCCCGAAAGAATTTTCAGCAAAGTGGACTTTCCTGCTCCATTGGCACCAATGATGCCATAGCAGTTGCCCTCGGTAAATTTTAGGTCTACATGCTTATACAAGGTGGAGCCAGCAAATTGCAGGCTTACATCAGATACAGTCAGCACGATTATGTTCTCCTTTTTATTTCAATACTATGGCGGATTTCCACCACCTGTAATTTCTCCAGTATACCATGGAAATATGAAGTTTTCCACCATTGTTCCGGGATAGATAACTTCTTTCTTGACCCACAAAGATAATGGCGGTACAATAAACCCATATTGGCACAGTTTTGTGCTACAATTTTTGACTTTACTATTTTCCGGGGGGATTTTTATGAAATTGTCGTTTAACAGTGCTTGCGTCCATGGAACCTACCGTGCCCAAAGCGGACAGCCCCAAGAGCTGCCCATCGCCCAAAGCACCACCTACCGCTATTATGATACTGCCGATGTAGCTGCCATGTTTGACCTAAAAAGTGACAACCACATGTATACCCGCATTTCTAACCCCACTGTGGCAGCTTTAGAGGGCAAAATGAACTTGCTAGAAGGCGGCGTTGCTGCTGTGGCTACTTCCAGCGGACAAAGTGCAATTTTAATGGCATTGCTAAACATCTGCCAAGCAGGTGACCACATTTTGGCTTCCACCAACATTTATGGCGGCAGCCACAATCTGATTGCTGTTACCTTTGAAAAACTGGGTATTTCCCATACTCTCATCAATCCAAATGCTTCTTTGGAAGAAATTATTGCAGCAGCAACTCCCAATACCAAGGTTTTGTTTGCCGAAACCATCGCAAACCCTGCCCTCACTGTGCTGGACTTTGAAAAATGGTCGGCAGCCGCCAAAGCCATTGGCGTTCCTTTAATGGTAGATAATACCCTTGCTACCCCCTATTGTTGTCGTCCTCTGGAACTGGGAGCAGACATTGTATTGCATTCTACTACCAAATATTCCGATGGTCATGCCACCAGTGTGGGCGGTATTGTTATTGATGGTGGTAGTTTTGACTGGGAGGCAAGTGGAAAATATCCCCAGTTGACCCAGCCTGATGAAAGCTACCATGGTTTGGTATACACCAAAGAGTTTGGCAAATCTGCTTATGCTGTAAAACTTCGCAGCCAGCTTTTGCGAGATTTTGGGGCAGTAATGGCACCACAAAATGCTTTTCTTACTCACTTAGGATTGGAAACTCTCCATTTGCGTATGCAGCGGCATTGTGAAAATGCCCTTGCCCTTGCCAAACATTTACAGCAAAGCCCCTATGTGCAATGGGTAAACTATCCAGGCCTAGAAACCAGCACTGACCATTCTCTGGCAACCAAATACCTGCCCAAGGGCTGTGGTGGTGTTCTTGCCTTTGGTGTAAAGGGTGGACTTGCAGCGGGCAAAACCTTTATTGAAAATTTGGAAATGACCAGTCTAGTAGTTCATGTAGGCGACCTACGTACCAGTGTACTTCATCCTTCTTCCACTACCCACCGTCAGCTTTCCGAGGCAGACCAGCTTGCCGCTGGAATCCGGCCGGAGTTGATTCGTGTTTCCATTGGCATTGAGGACATTGCCGACATTATTGCCGACTTTGACCAAGCACTGGAGAAAGCCTGTAAATAAGAATATAGCATTTCTCCCCGTACAATCCATTGTGCGGGGATTGTTGTGAAAAGGAGAATCTTGTATGCCTATTGTTCTTCCTCCCGCTTTGCCTGCTGCTGAGGCATTGGAACAGGAAAATATTTTTGTTATGGCAGAGAAAAGAGCGTTGCACCAAAATATTCGCCCCTTGCGGATTGTAGTAGTAAACCTCATGCCCACCAAAATTGCCACCGAAACCCAGCTTGCCCGGCTCCTTGCCAATACTCCCCTTCAGGTGGAGCTTACCTTTGTCCGAACAGGCAGCCACCAATCCAAAAATACCCCAGAAAGTCATTTGCAAGAATTTTACACCACCTTTGACCACATTCGCCAGCAACGTTTTGATGGTATGATTATCACTGGTGCCCCTGTAGAACAAATGCCTTTTGAAGAAGTAGACTATTGGCAAGAGTTGTGCGAAATTATGGACTTTTCAAAAAACAATGTATGGTCAACCCTTCATGTATGCTGGGGAGCACAGGCGGGGCTGTACTATCATTTTGGTATTGAAAAAGTTCCTCTTTCCCAAAAAATGTTTGGGGTATTCCCCCACAAGGTCATTCGACCCTCCAATCCTTTGGTAAGAGGCTTTGATGAAACCTTTTTTGCCCCTCATTCCCGCCACACTGGAATTTGTGAACAGCAAGTAGAAAATTGCCCTGCTTTGCGCATTTTGGCAAAAAGTCAACAAGCTGGCATTTTTCTTATGTCCACTGATTCTGGCAGACAAATTTTTGTCACTGGTCATCCTGAATATGACAAATTGACCTTAGATACAGAATACCGCCGAGATGTAGACAAGGGGTTACCCATTGAAATTCCCCAGAACTATTACTACAACAATGACCCCACACAAGGGGTAAACTTCTGCTGGAGAAGCCATGCCCATTTGCTCTACTCCAACTGGCTAAACTATTATGTCTACCAGACAACTCCCTATGATTTAGAGGCAGCACCCTTCAACTAATAAAATTTTGGTGTTTCAAAATTTCCAATCATGCAAAAAGGAGAGGTAAAACCACCTCTCCTTTTTCTTTTAAGCTATCATTTCATTCTTTAGGTGCTGGGGGAACATAGGGCAAAAATGCACCTTGTACAATTCCATCTAATTTCCTTCTTTGTCCTCTGCCCTCTACTGGATATAGCAGTCCATTGTGTGCACCATCTGTACATTTCTCAAACTGCTCAAACAGCATTTTTTGCATTTCCTGTACCACAGAGCGATATTCCGCTTGATGAACCAAATTGTATGTTTCTTGTGGGTCTTTTTCCAAGTCATATAATTCATTGGGGCCGCTGGGGTAACGATGAATATACTTCATCTGTTTATTGCGTACCATCCGCACAGAACCATATTCCTCAAATACAAATACCTGTTGTCGGTCATTCTGCTCTGGCTGTCCTTTTAGTAGTTGTGCAAAGCTCTTTCCACAAGCATGGCTATTTTCAGGATATTCCTTTACTCCCGCATAATCCAGCAAGGTATTATACCAGTCACAGTGACTATACAAGCCTTGTGCAACCTTGCCTTGACCATTTAGTTCTGGTGTCCAAACAATGGCAGGCACTTTGACACTTTCTTCATACATATTTTGTGGTAGGGTAGCATTTCCTTTTCCCCATACACCATGGTGACCCATACATACACCATTATCAGCAGTAAAGACAATCAATGTGTTTTCTCTTTCCCCCAGTTCTTCCAGTTTGTTCAGAATTTGCCCAATGCCTTCATCCATGGCAGTGATAGCAGCATAATACCCTGTCAAAAATTCTCTGCGATGCTCAGGAGTATCTCCTATTTGAGAGGCTGTTGTTTGGTTTGGATGTACATGCAACTCTGGAGTAGACTGGAAAGCACAATCCTTATACAAATCCAAGTATTTTTGTGGATGGCTACCTTTATCCCAAGGAGAATGGGGGGCAGTGTAGTGGACACTTAGATAAAATGGCTTATCTTTACCAGATAATTCATCCAACTGCTCAATGGCATTTTGAGTAATAAGGTCTGTAATGTATTCATGACGGATTTCTACTTTTCCATCATGTACAATATCAGGGGAGAAATAAGGGCAACCACCCTGACCAATGGTATACCAGTTGGTAAATCCCGGGGCGGGTTGGATATGGTCGCCTAAGTGCCATTTTCCACTGAGGGCACAGGTGTAGCCCTCTTTTGCAAGAACCTCAGGGTAGGTGTGCATCCCTTCCAAAAAGCGGATAGGCTTATCTTCTTCTGCATACCGTTCTGCCAATTCTCCCACAGCAAATTTTTCCCTATCCATGCCACCACTGCACAGCCAATCCAACACACCATGTCCACTGGGCATCATAGCTGTGGCGATGGAAGCACGGGCCGGAGAGCACACAGGGGAAGCACAAAAAAAGTTTTCAAAGCGCAATCCATTTTGTGCTAGCTTGTCCAAATTGGGGGTAATAATCTCATTATTTCCTGCACTTCCCAACGACCAAGCACCTTGGTCATCTGCTAGAATAAACAGGATATTTGGTTTTTGTTTCATAGCTTTATTCTCCTATTCAAAGGCACAGAGCAAAATAGAGTCTGTTATCAATACAGCACTTTGTTATCAAAAAAACATCGTGTACCCCGCAGGGCCTTTGCAAGCCATACCGAGCACACGATATACATTTAGTTCCAAAAGGTAAAAATATTAACCCTTTACACCACCACTGGTGATACCACTAATGATTGTTTTGGACAAACCAACAAACAACAACAAAGTGGGCAAGAATACAATTACAACTGCGGCAAACAGTCCGCCCCAGTCACCGGTATACTGCATGGCAGTCAAAACGGTACGCAAGCCAGGGCCTACAGACATGTTTCTTTCGTTGGAAGCGAAAATCAAGGACATGAAATATTCATTCCAGATATTCATAAAGTTGAAGATACCAACAGTAACAATGCCCGGCTGAGCCAAGGGGAGCATAATCTGCCAGAATGTACGCATGGGAGGGCATCCGTCAATGGCAGCAGCCTCCTCATATACAGTGGAAAGGTTTGCAAAGAAGGTAATCAAAAATGTAGTGGTATAGGGAATTTGCATTCCGATATACAGAATAATCAGCACTACTTTGGAACCAGTCAATCCCATTTGTGTTGCCAAAGAGAACAAAGGCAATACAATCATAATTTGTGGGATACTCATAGCAGTAATAAATCCGCTACGAATCAGGCCATTTCCCTTAAATACACTTCTTGCCAAAACATAAGCTGCTGGTGCACTTATTAAAACAGAACCTGCCATAGTGCAAGTAGCGTATAACAGGGAGTTCAAAAAGAACACTGAAATATTGTTTGCAGACCATGCACGAGCATAGTTGTCAAAGTGTGGCCCACTGGGCAACAACATAGCCTGACCACCCATAATTTCACGGGAGTTTGCCAAACTGGCACACAAAATCCATGCAAGCATTACAAAGGTAAACAGCACCCAAATACCTACAATAATATGACCAGGCAAAAGAGGAATCTGCTTTTTCCAGTCAGTTCCTGGGAGCTTATGACGCTTTACTTTGGATACTTCTTTTTGCTTTGTCATCGTTTCACTCCCCCTTAGAATTCAATGTCATCGTTCTTTACAACACGATTCATTACAAAGAACACAATCAAAACTACCACAGCCATGACTACACCTACAGCAGCACCTAAACCGGCATCTCGCTGGGCATTTCCTTGGTTTCCAAATGTAACATTATACATGTATACAAAAGGTGTAATTGTGGTCATCTCACTGTTTAGTGGGGCACTCCACATCTGGCTCCATACAAAGAATCCAATAACGCTGATGGTCCAGAATGTGATACAAGTTTTGAACACACCACGCAACAAGGGCAGTGTGATAGTTCCAAATTGACGAATTTTGCTAGCACCATCAATGGTGGCTGCTTCATAAATATCACCGGGCAAACGCTCGATACCACTCATGAAAATTAGCATGAAGTAACCTACAGAACCAAAGCAGAAAGCCACCAGCAAGCTATAAAATTTAATGCTGCCGTTCATGTAGTCGGTTTTTGCCAGTTGGTCTGCACCAATCATGTCAAAAAAGTTATGTAGCAAGCCAAACCGTTTGTTGTATACACAGTTAATCCACATAGTGGCAATAGCAACTGCGTTGATGATGTTAGGCACATAAATTACTGCACGATAAAACTCTTTTCCTTTTACGCCACTTGTGAGAATAGCCGCAAACAAAAGCGAAACTACCATCACACCAATACCGCCTAAAAGCCAGATTTTCAGCATATTGCCCATTGCAACATGAAAAATCTGAGTTTTAGCCAAAGAAACATAGTTAGAGAACCCCACAAACTTCCATAAACTCACAGGGTCACTCACAGCTTCTACATTAAAGAAGCTCATCACAATTGTTCTGCATACAGGATACAAAAAGATTCCAACAAAGAACAACAATGCCGGAGTTAAAAAGCAGACAATCATCTTCTTGTTCTGTTTCAAACAAAATCCTCTCCTTTCACCAATGCCACCTTTGGTCATCTACTGCCCTTCAATAGGGAAAGGGAGTTCCCACACAACGAGAACTCCCTAAAAGCCGGTTCGATAGTCCGCTGAGACCATGCGCCGAATCATGTTAAAATTCAAATCTTTATGGAAGTTAGCGGGTATCTCAAAGTAACTCTATTGCAAGTTATTTTGCAGCAGTCATAGCATCTACAAAAGCCTGACCATCCATATTGCCTGCAACCAACTCGCCCAGATTGTTCTGAAGAATGTCTTTGTAGGTGTTGTTGGTTTCCAGACCAATTGCCCAGTTATAAGCCTTAGTCATACCCTCATAGTAGGGCTGTGCTGCAACAACAGAAGCGGGCCACTGAGTATTTTGGATATCACTGGGAATGGAGGATACAGCCTCAGCCATTTTCAGGTCATACTCGCCGGTAACAACAGTCATCAAGAAGTCAAAAGCCTCTTGCTTGTTCTCGCTCTTATCCACAATACCGAAGCCCTGTGCACCAATCATAGCAGCTTCGGGGCCGTCTACACCACCAGTAACACTGGGCCAGGGGAAGAAGCCCCATTGAATCTCATTGTTCATGGTGTTTTGTACAATCTCATTGGGAACCCAAGATGCCTGCAGAATCATTGCGCTCTCATCGAAGCCCAATTCGTTCTGTCCTTCAGGCCACTGTGCAGGAGCATTCTCAGACATATAGCCCTTGTCAAACAAAGTGCGGATTTCGTCTGCTGCCTGCTTTGCTTCGGGAACACTTGACCAAGTAGCCTCATTCAAGGTTTCAACAACCTTTTCCTGACCAACGTAGCGAGCAAACTGATAACCATACAACAGAGTCAAGTCACTGCTGTTGCAGGTGATAGCGTTTACGCCACTTGCCTTCAACTTCTCGCAAACATCCAAGAACTCTTCCCAAGTTTTGGGTTCTGCTTCAATGCCTGCATTTTCAAACATTGCCTTGTTGTACCAAACACCAGTGGTGTAGGGCTGATAAGGAATTACGGTCAGTTTTCCGTCAGACCAGCTCTTTACATTCTCTACCAAAACAGGCAGTGCATGGCTCTCATAGTCAGCAGCTTCTGCCATCTCGGTGAGGTCTGCCAGATACTTTCCGTTCTGTTGAGCATTGTTCATGTAGTCAGTATCGAAGAAGTCAATCTTCTCACCTGCATCCAAAGCGGGGCCAATCAGGGTTTTTACATCACGGCCCTTCCATTCAATGTTGATTTTAACACCGGTAGCCTCGTAGTAAGCATCGGCAGCCTCTTGGATAACCTTTGCCTGACCTTCGGTGGAGTTCCACATGGACCAGTAGGTCAACTCTTTTCCACTGCTTGCAGCACCGCCGGAAGAAGTGCTGCCAGAAGAAGTGCTACCGGAAGAAGTGGTGCCAGAGGAAGATGTTGCTCCTCCGCAACCTGCCATCAGCATTGCCAGCGCAGATGCACCTGCAGCTACACGCACAAACGACTTTTTCATAAAAGTTTCCTCTCTTTCTTTTCGACCAAACTTCTATTTGGTCACATCCAATTCTATAATTGAGCCAATCCCATTCCAAAGAAATGGCTTCAATCCATTATTTTTTTGCTACACAAGCACCTATCATGTTACTCTGTGCAGCATTGCCCATAAAGTCCTTTTGTCCTGTCAATTCAAGGTTTTTTCCACCTTGCACCACATCGGGACTCACCGGCTCAAAGCATGCAAATACCTCTTGAGGATGTACAACTCCATCTGTTTCGGTGGGGGCCTTTGAAAAATCTTTCAATAGGGGCATTCCTTTTTTTACCACAATAGCGGCAGTATCTTCTGTCGGAATATCTGCAAAGTTATAATAAATATTATTGTGATACTCAGCAAATTCTGTCTGGTGATACCAGTCTCCCGGCACAGCTTCTTCTCCTGCATTATAAATGATGTTATTTTCCACCAGCAAATGCCCGCCAGACATATTATCTCGGATAAATGGCACCCCTTGTGCCAAGATAAAGAGGGATAAGGAACAATTCAACGGCTGACAGACAGGTTGTAGTAACTGAAAGCGGGTATATCGTGAAATGCGGTATATCCGCTTTGTTACGCGATAGAACGCTGTTTTTGAGGGATTGAATATAAAACCCTTATCTCTCCATTTTCGCGCCCGCAAAGCCGCATAAATCAAGGCTTTTTTAACCCCTAAATGACCACACGACACCCATGATAGATAGAGGGCGCAAGCGGTCTTTCCGTTTGCGCCCTCTTGTCTGCCTGTGAGCAAAG
>CALWZC010000008.1 GCA_944385935.1 uncultured Anaerofilum sp. | reverse complement strand
GCCCCGTTCAGTACAGGACCGAACGGGGCTTCCTCTAAATTATTTTTCTGTGTCTACTTTTGCTTGACAATTGCACCCTGCAAAAGCGGGGATGCTGCTTTGTATTCCACAATTTTTTTGAAACTTGTTGAAAAGAAAGAGGTACAGCATGGCAAAAGGAAAGTATCGTCGTCGCAATCACCAAGAGCCAACGCAAACCAACGAAGTAGAACAACCCAAACAACAGAAAAAGGATACAATGTTAGATGATATGGCTCGTCTGGATTTTGAAAACCAGATGGCCCACGAACAAGCGGGAAAAGAAGCACCTACCTATGGTTTTTGGGGATGGCTCTACCGTATGCAGCAAAAGCATGGTCATAACCAGTTGCACAAGGTAAACAAAAAAACCTACATCCTTTTGGCTGTATTTACAGGCTGGATGGGAGGACATCGTTTTTACGAAAAACGTTATAAGTTGGCAGCCCTGTACCTTCTATTTTTCTGGACACTCATTCCATTAACTATGGTGGTGCTGGATGTAATGGTTGCAATTCCCAGACAACCAGATAGCCAAGGAATGATTGAAATTTAAAAAATATTGAAATCCTTTGTGATTTTATGCGCTTGTGGTGAAACCATTGGTTTTGCTACAAGCGTGTTTTATTTTGGGACAGAAAACACCACCATAAAGGGAAATTGACAATATTTTTTGCGAAACTGGGGCAAGGTGCAGCAAAGATTTTTGTTACCATAAATGGCATTGTAAAAATGGAATTCTCCTTTTTGTGTGGGAGAAAAGGCAACAAAATGGAACCCTTTTCCTGTAAAATACCATACAATTCCACCTTTGCATTGCTTTAGCCGAATAGGGGTGTAATTGCCCAGCAAACAAATTCGCAAAGGAGTGTGTTTGCGAATCCAAAGGTATAATGGCAAAACATGTGTGCCTATCAATCCCCAAAATGGCAACCATGCAGCCATGGTTTTGCATACTTGTTGTGGAGTATAGGGATAGCCCAAAAGATGAAGGAGGTTATAGCAAGCAACCCAGCCACAACCAGTTTTGGAGGAATCTCGCAGTCCATAGGCCATGCCTTTGCAATGCCGTTGGTCATAAATAAGTCCATCTGGTTCTATACAATTCATACGGTTCACCCTTTCATTCAAAGGTCTATTTCAATGCTTACAGGGCAATGGTCACTGCCAAAAATATCGCTATGAATCTTGCTTGTTTGCAACAGGGGTACCAGTCGATTGGAAATAACAAAATAGTCAATGCGCCATCCTGCATTATTCTCTCTTGCCTTGCGCATATAGCTCCACCAAGAGTAAGCCTCTGTTGTATCTGGGTGCAATACCCGAAAACTATCCGCAAAGCCACATTCCAACAGCTGAGAAAACTTGCCACGCTCTTGGTCAGAAAAACCTGCACTACCTCGGTTGGATTTTGGATTTTTTAGGTCAATTTCTTGGTGTGCTACATTCAAATCTCCACAATACACAACAGGTTTTTGTTTGTCTAATGTGGTTAGATACTCTCTCAAAGCATCCTCCCATTGCATCCGGTAGTCAATACGTGCCAAATCCTTTTGGGCATTGGGGGTATAAACATTGACCAGATAAAATTTGTCAAACTCTGCTGTGATGGCTCTACCCTCATGACTATGTTCTTCTTTTCCGATTCCATAGGTCACTTTTAGGGGCAGCATTTGGCTAAATACAGCTGTGCCAGAATATCCTTTTTTCTCGGCAGAGTACCAATAGGAGTGGTATCCCTCTGGTTGAAAGGTCACCTGCTCCGGCTGCAATTTGGTTTCCTGCAAGCAAAATATATCTGCATCCAAAGCAGCAAAGCTATCTGCAAAGCCCTTTGTTAGGCAAGCTCGCAATCCATTTACATTCCATGAAACAAATTTCATAAATATCCCTTTCTGTGTATATACTATTCATATTGGAAAAGCCCCAAAGATTTATTGGCACTGCACCAAAAATACCAAAGGGTCTTTTCCTTGTCGGTTAACAAAATTACATTGCACAACTCCATATTTTTTGCTGTCTAGGGAGGCAAACCAAAGGGGAAGTGTATCCTTTTCTTGGGTGCCATTTATACCACCATGGTAGATGCTTGCCACCAAAAAACCGTTGGGTTTTAGTGCAGTGAGGGCAGCCTCTAAAGCAGGCAAACTGGTTTTTGGAGTGGTAAAAATGGAGTGGTCAGCACCGGGGAGCCATCCAAAATTAAAGACAACACAGTCTATAGAGCTAGGGGAAACCATCTGCCCCAGTTGTGCATGGTCTGCCAAAACAGCTTTTCCAATGGAACTTAGCCCCTGTTGCTCTAGTAGTTGGTTAGTGGCTTCTACTGCTTCCGGCTGGATATCCATAGCTAATACTTTGCCTGTTTCGCCCACAAGCCGGCATAGGTAAGCTGTATCACGACCTCGGCCAGCGGTAGCATCTACCGCAAAACTTCCGGGACAAAGTCGGGCAGCAATGAGGCTGTGGGCAAGGGAAAGGCTGGTAAAAGGTTTGGGGCAAAAACGAACCCATTCCACAGCAGAAGCATCATCATTGCAGTAATTTGGAGAGGGTTGGAATCCAAATTTTTTCACCAAAGCATGGGCAGCTATGTTGTCTTGTGAAAGAAAAATAGAAGCATTTGCCTTTTGATATGCTCCCATTTTGTGCAGTAACTGCCGCAAAAGATAACTGCCATACCCCTTTTTTCGCCACAAGGGGTCTATGGCAAGGAAAAGAATCTGAAAAAAATCTGTTTCACTATGGGATGGTGTAAAAGCTCCTGTGCCAATGGGCGTACCATCTTTTTCTAGCAAAAAACAACAGGATGCTTTAGGAAAAGACAAAACATCAACTCCCAACAGTTGGCAGCAGTAGTTTCTATCTGTAGGGCAAAAGGGCCGAAGCTGCATAAAATTCCATTCCTCCTTTGTAATAAAATCAAAGCTGGTATCTATTGACCTTTCAATATGCTTGCAGTACCATAGAAAAGGCCCACTTATAGCAATAGCCTTATTGTAGCGAATTTGCAACCATTCGTAAAGGTGGAAAAAATGGAAAAATGTGGGGCTTTCACAGTCTTTTCACTATCCGCTGGAACCTTTTTCACAATTTACAGGTATACTAAGACCATACCAAACAACAACAGGTTTTGACAAAGGTCTGCAATGAAAAGTAAAAAGCAGAAAAGTCAAACCGCCTTATAAATAAAAGGAGTAATGAATCATGGATAATAAATGGGAGTACGATTATAAGTCTTTGTACAGAGAGCAACCTCCAAAAGACCAAAACGATTATAGCAGCTCGCAGGAACCTCCTGTATGGGAAATTTCTGGAAAGCCTGTAAAGCCCAAAAAGCATTGGGTGAAGAAAACAGTTGCTGCTGTCGCTGCTTTGGCAGTGGTTTCTGGTGTGGGTATGGCCAGCGGATACTTTGGTTATCGCTTGGCAGCAAAAAATGCCCCCCAAAGCGGTTCTGGCACCGTGCTGTATCAATCGGTAGACCGCACCTCTACCAGCACAGGAGATGCTGTAGGGATGAGCATTTCTGATGTGGTAAGCACAGTGGCTTCCTCTGTTGTAGAGATTACCACAGAGCAGCTTGTCACCGACAACTACTTTAGTCAGCGCATTCAAAGCGGCGCAGGAAGCGGCGTGATTATTTCCGAAGATGGCTATATCATCACCAACAATCATGTTATTTCGGGAGCTTCCAACATTGTGGTAACGCTCCATGATAAGACCAAATACGATGCCACTCTAGTGGGTACCGACCCCAGCACCGACATTGCAGTGTTGAAAATTGATGCTACTGGTTTGAGCCCTGCTGTTATGGGCGATAGCAGTCAACTGGCTGTAGGCGAAACCGCCATTGCCATCGGTAATCCTTTGGGCAGCTTGGGTGGAACCGTAACCAATGGTATCATTTCCGCACTTGACCGTGATATTACTGTAGAGGGTCAGACCATGCGACTGTTGCAAACCAATGCAGCAATTAGCCCGGGAAACTCTGGTGGTGGCCTGTTTAACGCACAGGGCGAACTGATTGGTATTGTCAATGCAAAATCCGGTGCCACAGATAGTGAGGGCTTGGGCTTTGCAATTCCTATCAATACCGCCAAAAAAGTAGCTGAGGATTTAATCAATGCCGGATATGTTACTGGTCGTCCAGCTTTGGGTGTAACCGTTTTGAATATTCTAGATGCACAAACTGCTTTGCGCTATGGAGTAAATACCTTGGGTGTATATGTAGCTGAAGTAACTCCCGGTTCTGGTGCAGAAAAAGCAGGAGTACAGGTAGGAGACCGCATTGTAATTATTGATGGCAAGGAAGTTTCTCAAAACTCTGATGTTTCCTCTGCTTTGCAAGATAAGCAAATTGGCGACGTAGTAAACCTGCAATTGGCACGAGATGGAAAGATTGTTAGTGTAGATGTAGAGCTGACAGAGCAAACACAATCTGCACAACAGCAGAATAATAGCAGCAGTTCTTCTTCTCAACAGCAAATTAATCCTTTTGGTTAATTAGAATCTTTTTCTTAAAATGGGCAGAACTTGGTTTCTGTCCATTTTGTTTTTTGCAAAATAGATGTGAATTTTTATAAATAAAAGAAATTTTGCTTGCGTTTTTGTGCAAAATTCGGTATAGTAGGGAATACGACTGGATACACATGCTATAAATGAAAATTTGCAAAAGGAGAAAATCAATGATTGCATTGCTCAAAGAGTATTTCTGGGTGTTTTTTGTGTCTATGGTGCCTCTAGTAGAATTAAGGGGTGCTGTACTAATTGGTGTAGGCATGGGCTTGGAACTGATTCCCACCTATATTGTGGCGGTTATTGGAAATATGCTGCCAGTGCCAATTATTTTGCTGTTTGCAAAAGAAGTGTTGTTGTGGTGTACCCATCTGCCCAAAGTGGGAGGCTTTTTCCAGAAAATTTGGGAAAAAGGGGTAAAAGCCGGCGACAAACTGCAAGAAAAAGCCGGCGGTGGTATTTACTGGGCATTGTTTTTGTTTGTTGGTATTCCCTTGCCTGGCACCGGTGCATGGACAGGAGCTTTGGCAGCAACCATTTTGGATTTGAAGTTTTGGCCTAGTGTGTTGGCTGTAATGGGCGGCGTAATGTTGGCAGGTGTAATTATGGGTGTTGCTGCTAGCGGCGTTTTTGGTGCATTTGGAATGTTGTTTTAAAAAATAAATGGAATATAAAAGAGCAGATACTGAAGTCAAACTTGTATTTGATGTATGGTGTCTGCTCTTTTTCTGTTTTCAACAGAAAACTTTAACAAGGAATTGAAGAAAAAGTAGGGGCTAAATCGTAATAATAAATAGAGCTGAGGGAAAGGAGGCGGTTAATGTGAAGGATGCAGAATTTGCAGACATGGTACAGAAGTACCAAAAGTTAATTTACAGCATCTGTTTTCAGATGGTGCAGGATTATCATATTGCAGAAGATTTGACCCAAGAGACTTTTCTCTCAGCATACAGCCACCTGCAAAGCTGCCCAACAGACCATATACGCCCATGGTTGGCAAAAATTGCTACCAACAAAGCAAAGGACCATTTGAAAAGTGCCTACAGTCGCAAGGTGTTAGCAACAGAAAAGGAAGAAATGGCTGATGGACTTTGTTTGCATATGCAGCTACCAGAAAATCCAGCAGATTTGGCAGTGAGCAATCAACAAAAGCAAGAAATTTGCAGTTTGGTAGAGTCTCTGAAGGAGCCCTATCGTAGTGTGGCAGTGATGTATTTTTTAAAGGAAAAGAAGGTAGAGGAAATTTCTAAACTATTGAACCGGTCGCCCAAAACCGTACATACACAGATTTATCGGGCAAAGGGAATGTTGCAAAAGCAACTGTTAGAAAGGAGTGTACAGATATGAATCTATTTTCAAAGGATGGTCATTTGACACAGGAAGCCTTGCAAACTTTGGTGGTGGGAGAACTGGATGAGTTTCACCGGTTAAAGGTGGCAGAGCATTTAAGCCATTGTGATAGGTGCATAGAACAGTACACAGAGTTGCTTTCGGAATCGGTGTGTGTGGAACCCCCACAGGACATGGTAGCCCCTGTGATGGAAAAAATTTATTACCGACGAAGAAAATGGGCAATGAAACGCTATTTACAAGCTGCCGCCGCTGTGGTGTTTGCCCTTTGCCTTTGGTCGGGGGGAGTGTTTGGCCCTGTGGTTGCCAGTGGGCCTGCTCATAAACCACATGGTAAAGATATGAATGATGTATTGTGGGAGATTTCCGAGGAAATGGGCAGTGTGCTTTCTCGGTTTTCGGCAGACCTTTCCAGCAGCATGAAAAAAGCAGACCAGCCTAAATTGTCTCGACATCACATAGAGGGAGAAAAGGAGAAACAATCATGAAAAAAAACGGCTTTTTAACCTTTTGTTTTGCATTTATACCCGGTGCAGGACAAATGTATCAAGGATATATGAAACGGGGATTGTCTTTAATTTCTATATTTTGTGTAGGAATTATGATTTCGGCAATTTTTTCCTATGCTACAGTGCTGTTGCCTATAGTATGGATGTATTCCTTTTTTGATACATTCAATCTGCGCAGTGCCCCCTATCCAGTAGAAACAGACCAGTATTTAATTCCAGTAGAATGGTTGGAAAAAGGAAAGGCGTTTGTGAAAAAACGCCCCACATTGGTGGGAGCAATTTTAATTTTGCTGGGTGTTTGGACTCTTTTTGATACCTTTGTTGCCCCCATTCTCAGCTATTTGGCAATTTTGGCAGGAGTCAATGAAATATACTATTATACCTTCTACCGCAATTTGCCCGCCTTGGCAGTAGCTCTTGCCATTATTTATGCAGGATTCCGTTTAGCTTTTGGAAAAAGCAATCAAGAAAAACAAGATTTTGAGGAATTTCGGGGAGGAAATTACAATGATGAAGCTCATGGATAAAGTAAGCCAGCCATTTCGAGTAGTAGCCACAGCCTTGGGCTTTGGTGCTGCATTGATTTGGATGCTTACAGGTAGATAAAATATTATTTTTACAAAAAGCTATCCCTGCTTTTACACGGGGATAGCTCTTTTTTGTGCAAAAAAGAAATGATAGCGTAATGATTTTGTAAAATATGCAATGATGACTGTGGCATTTCTTGAAATTACAATGCAGTCATGGTAGACTGGTACAAGTGGTGTTTGTTGAGATTTGTTCATATAGAAAATGACAAATGGTACAAAAACACCAGTAAATTCATTGGTATGAGGTGCGTACAATGGGGCTTTTAAAAGGCTATACAAAAGAAGAAAAAAGCTGGATGATGTACGACTGGGCAAACTCCGCCCATTCCGTGGTTATCATCACAATTTTGCCCATTTTTTACAACACAGTGGCAGGGTATACCTCGGATGCAGCTTCCAGTATGAATACATGGGGGTATTGCACCAGTGCAGCCATGCTGTTGATTGCTCTTATGGCTCCTGTAATGGGAGTGTTGGGAGATTTTAAAGGAATGAGAAAGCGGCTGTTTTGTGGATTTTTGGTAGTGGGGGTTTTGTCCTGTGCATTTTTGGCAGTGACCCCGCTGTTAGATTTTGTTAATCCAGAAACGGCAGAAAGAGTAGGATTGGCTGTACTGATTTTGTACATAGTAAGCCAGATTGGTTTTTCTGGTGCCAATTTGTACTATGATAGCTTTTTAACTGATGTAACCAGTGAGGAACGAATGGATAGGGTTTCCACCATGGGGTATGCTATGGGGTATATTGGAGGTTCCACCATTCCATTGGTAATATTTTTGGTTATGGCAGGAATTGGAATTGATATGTTAATCTGCTTGTCGGTGGTGTTTGGCTTAACCGCCGTATGGTGGACAGTATTTAGTCTGCCTTTGCTAAAAAATGTACATCAAAAAAGCTATGTAGAAAACCAAAAAGGTGCATTTTTAGTTGCAATGAAAGGTATGGGAAATACCATCAAAGAGATTTTTCGCCACAAAAATATGTTTTTCTTTCTATTGGCATATTTTTTCTATATTGATGGTGTAAATACCATTATCCACATGTCCACAAGTTATGGCGATACTTTGGGATTGGGCAGTACAGAAATGTTGCTTGCATTGTTGTTGGTTCAGGTGTTGGGCCTGCCTTTCTGTCTGCTGTACATTCGCCTTTCGGAGAAGCTGGGTGCCCGCTTTATGATTGGTGTGGGTATTTGTGTGTATATGGGAATTTCCGTATTTGGTTTTTTTGTGCGCAGTGTATGGCAATTTTGGCTGTTGGCTGTTTTGGTGGCTACCAGTCAGGGGGGAATACAGGCCCTGTCTCGCAGTATGTTTGGAAAAATGATTCCTGATAAAAAGCGCAGTGGGGAATTCTTTGGATTCTACGATATTTTTGGAAAATTTTCCGCTATTATGGGCCCTTCCTTAGTGGCATTTTCCAGTGGATTGGCTGCGGATATTATCCGAAAAGCAGAGAACATTCCGGCAGATGCACCCAAAGAAATATTGGTGCAAATTTCTCAGCAAGCAGCACCTTGGGGTGTGCTGAGTGTTCTGGTGATTTTTTTAATTGGTGGTGCATTGTACTTTTTCTGTCTGCCCAAATATCTGAACAAGGAGAAAGAAACAACCCATGCCTGAAGCATATACCCACATTCTCATTGGAACAAATGCCGCAGAAATGGCAGAAATACGCCCACAGCATCCGGCAGTGTTTGCTTTAGGCTGCCAGGGGCCGGATTTATTGTTTTGCTATCAGGTGTGGAAAAAAGGAAGCAAACGCCGTCCCAACCTTCCAGCACTGGGGGGAAGAATGCACAAAGAAAAAACAGGAGCATTTTTGATGGCATTGGCACAGAATGCCTCTACCCCTATGCAACAGGAATATGTGGCAGGTTTTTTATGCCATTATGCAGCAGATTGCACATTGCACCCCTATGTAAATTATCTTACCCAAAAGGGTCAGCTTTACGGGAAAAAAGGTGGTCATGGATATTTTGAGGTAGCACTAGACAGCTACCTTTGCCAACAGCAAACAGGAGATGGAGCAGTAAAGGCAGACAAAAACTGTCCTGCCTTAAATGGTGAAGAATTGGCACAGGTGTCCCACCTGTTGTGGCAAACAGTGGAACAGGTTTTTGGAGGATACCCAGACCAACAACCCTTTGCAGACAGTTACCACCACACCCGAATGTTGCGCAAAATTTTTATTTCTCGTTTTGGAATAAAGCGAGCCATCTTTTGGATAGCAGAACGAGTGGCTTTCGGAGGTGCAGGGTTTATTACAGGCCATGTTACCCCAGCCAAGCTAAAACAACCACTACCTAGCCAATGGGTACACCCTGCTACTGGACAGCAAATGGAAGCCTCTTTAGAACAGCTTCTCCAACAAGCGAAAGAAAAAGCCAAAACCTTGCTGCAAGGGTATTTTCAGTGGAAAAAAGGGGAAATTTCTCATCAACAATTTACAGATTTGATAGGGAATTATAGCTATGAAGATGGGGGAACTTGCCAACAGGAAGAAGGGCGGCAACCATGAAACAAACGGTTGGAAGATTTGCCCCCACACCTAGCGGAAGAATCCATCTAGGAAATCTTCTTTGTGCGTTGGTGGCGTGGCTTTCGGTTCGCAGCCAACAGGGAAAAATGATACTGCGTATTGAGGACTTAGACATTGCCCGTTGTCGGAAGGAATATGCAGAAAAGCTACAAGAAGAACTACTCTGGTTTGGGTTAGACTGGGATGAAGGTGGCAACAAAGGCGGAAGTCATACCCCCTATGAACAAAGCCAATGCAGTGACTTATACAAACAGGCATTGGAGCATTTGGAGAAAAAAGGGTTGCTCTATCCCTGTTTTTGCTCCCGTGCACAGCTTCATGCTGCCAATGCCCCCCATCTTTCCGATGGTAGTTACCACTACAATGGAAAATGCCTCAGCCTTACCCCAAGCCAACGGCAGGAACTGGAAAAACAAAAACATCCGGCAATACGGGTTCATGTGCCGGATGAAGTGGTGGAATTTACCGATTTGCATTATGGACACCAACAGGAAAATTTATGGCAAGAAACGGGAGATTTTCTCCTTTGTCGAGGAGATGGTATTTTTGCCTACCAGTTGGCTGTGGTAGTGGATGACCTTCGGATGGGGGTAACCCAAGTGGTACGAGGGAGAGATTTGCTAAGCTCTACCCCTTGTCAGATTTGGCTGGCAAAGCAATTGGATAGTAGTGTTTACCCAGAATATGGGCACATTCCTCTGTTGCTGGATAGCGATGGCAACCGCCTTTCCAAAAGGGATGGGGCTTTGTCTTTAGACCATCTGCGGCAAGTGTATACCCCAGAACAAATTTTAGGTAGGCTTGCCTTTGCAGCCAATCTTATTCCAAAACCAGAGGCAATCTCTGCAAAGGAATTGGTGGGGGAATTTTGTTGGAGCAAGCTGCCAAAAGAAGATATATTGTTACCAAAGGAATTGTTTTAGTACAAAAATTAAGGGTTTACAACAACAGATACGCCAGCAGGTAAACAGGTTGCCATTTCATCGGTCTTGGAAAGTCGTCCAAAGCCTTCACATAGGTGGTCAGGGCATTCAGAGTCTACAAAGCGGATAGAACCATCTTCCACCACTAGATGGACGGTATATCCATTTGCCTCAAAATCATATTGCCCATTGGTATCCAAAGAAATGATTTGTTGATTCTGGTCTGGCAAAGTTACTGTTGCGGTGGCTCCTTGCTCTTTTGGTCTGCCCAAAAGAAACACAGCAATGGCAAGAACAATGACAATAAAAAGTAGGTTTTGCAGTTTAGGTGATTTCATATAAAATCCTTTCTGGTAATATAGTGTATGGTGTGTTACAATGAAAGTAAGTTTGCCCCTGTACAATTAAAGAAAAGGGGCAGAAAAGGAGTGAAAACCAATGAACTTGAACCAATGGAAAGAACAAGTTGAAACATTTGTGCAACAAAATGCAGAAAATATAGCAAGAGATATCAAACGGTTGGTGGATATTCCCAGTGTAGAAGAATCTCCGGTAGAAGGTGCTCCCTTTGGCAATGGCCCCCGTGCTGTTTTGGAGGAAGCTCTGAAAATGGCTGGAGAAATGGGATTAGAAACCTACAATGCAAACAACTATATTGGTTGGGCAGAGGTGAAGGGTAGCAGTTCCAAAACCTTGGCAACCATTACCCACTTGGATGTTGTTCCGGCAGGCAACGGCTGGGATGGCGACCCCTTCTGTATGCGCCGGCAGGGGGATTGGCTCATCGGTCGTGGTGTTGCTGATGACAAAGGCCCCAGTGTTTTGTGTTTGTACATTGCAAAGTTTTTAAAGGAGCAAGGCATTGTTCCCCGTTATAATTTCCGTGTTTTGTTGGGTTGCAATGAGGAAACTGGAATGCAGGATGTAGAATACTACCTAGAAAATTATCCTGCCCCCGATTTTTGTTTCTCTCCCGATGCAGAATTCCCTGTGTGCAATGGGGAAAAGGGCGTATACAGTGCCGACCTTATCAGCAATGTGCTGAATGGCAATCTAGTAGACTTTCAGGGCGGTGTAGCCAGCAACGCAGTACCCGATTTGGCACACTGTGTGGTAAAAGCCTCTTTGGAAAACCTGCCGCAAAAGGAAAATATTTCTCTGTCCACTGCTGGAGAAGGCTTGGTACGCATTGAAGGCAAGGGCAAAGCAGGCCATGCAGCTTTCCCCGCTGGCACTGTCAATGCCATTGGTGTGATTGTAGACTATCTGCTGGAAAACAATCTGTGCACCCCAGAAGAAAATGGATATTTGCAACTATTGCAAAAACTTTTTGCGGCCACCGATGGAAGTGCTATCGGCATTGCCAGCGATGACGGTTTGTTTGACCCATTGACTGTAATCGGTGGAACCATCCGTATGGAAGAAGGTAGGCTGATTCAGAACATCAACAGCCGTTATCCCACCTCCACCACTGCCCAAACCATTACCAGTCAGTTGCAGCAAGCTGCTGGAGAACATGCAGAGGTAAAGGCAGAGAGAGAAAGTGAACCTTTTTACATCAGTGCAGACCATCCTGCTATCCAAACCCTACTGGGCGTTTATAACGAGGTAACAGGGGAGAATGCAAAGCCCTTTACTATGGGTGGTGGCACCTATGCACGCCATTTCCCCTTGGCGGTAAGCTTCGGGCCAGAGGCTGCATTGGGTCAAGAACAAGAAGTGCCTGATTTTGTGGGTACTATGCACGGCCCCAACGAGGGTGTAAATCTAAACCATTTGACCAAAGCTTTGAAAATTTATCTGCTGAGCGTGTTGGCATTGCAGGAAATCGACCTGTAAACTTCTAAATAATAAAAAATCCGCTGGAAATTTTCTGGAAAGAAAATTGTTCTGGCGGATTTTTGTGTGTAAGGAAAGCCCTGTCCAGCTGGATTTGGTTGTATCTGCAATGATAATATATCCTCATACAATTAGTATAAATCATCTGTGTTCAGATGCACATACTCTTTTTTACAGGGGCATTGTGCTACCACAGCCACAACCGCACATACCAATGCTACCAAAGCAACCACTTTGAAAAACAATTTCATGGGAATAGACCTCCTATGGGAAAAATAGAATAACCTCAAGGGCGTTTGACTAAAGTATACCACAGATAAAGCAAAACAACTATAAAAAAACTGTAAAATTCGGGGGAAACTATGCAGAAAGAAAAGAAGACTATTGTTAAAAAAATAACATTCCTTGCGATTGATAAAGGCCAATGATACAATAAAACTATCTGTAAAAATGTCCAACAAAGGGTTTAATTCCATTGTGCTTAAAAGGGAGGAAATGGATTCATGTTTAAAAAGTTGTCACGGGCAGCACTGGGTGCCGCTGTTCCCCATGACAAAGCAACTTCTGGAATGCAGACAGTGACAATGCCACTGCCTTCCAAACTTGTGCTTTGCATGCAACAGCATATTGGTGCACCTTGTACGCCTGTTGTAAAAAAAGGTGACCATGTGGATGTGGGAACTGTTGTGGGAAAGGCTCCTAGTGTAGTTTCTGCCGATATTCACAGTGGAGTGTCTGGTACAGTTATGGGAATAGAAACTGTGCAGTATCCAACAGGAGGGGTTGTGCAGGCAGTAGTGATTGAGCCGGATGGACAGCAGACCATTGCAGCCAACATCAAAAAGCCATCTGTTACAAACTATGAAAGTTTTATCCAAGCGGTGCGAGATTGTGGACTGGTTGGATTGGGTGGTGCTGGATTCCCTACTGCTGTGAAGCTATCCCCTAAAAATTTGCAACAGGTAGATACATTGGTTATCAATGGCGCAGAATGTGAGTCCTATCTGACCGCAGACAATCGGGAGTTTTTGGAACATTCTGACACTATCCTTTCTGGTATCAAAGCGGTTATGGAATATTTGCAGATTCAAAAATGCTGTATTGGCATTGAGCGCAATAAGCCGGAAGCCATGGACTTGATGTTTAGCTTAATTAAGGATGAACCAGCCATCAAGGTGGTGCCTTTGCCCAGTCGTTACCCACAAGGAGCAGAAAAGGTACTAATTGAACGCACAGTTGGCAGAGAGGTTCCCCGCGGGGGACTGCCCAGCGATGTGGGCGTTATTGTGTTGAATGTAACCACCGTTTCCACTATTGGAAAATATCTGCAAACAGGTATGCCCCTTACTACAAAACGAGTAACAGTAGAGGGAGATGCTGTGGCAAAACCACAAAATGTTGAGGTCATTATTGGCACTCCTCTAGAAGAAGTTCTGGAGTTTTGTGGTGGAACTAAAGTGCAGGCTGCAAAGGTGATTACAGGAGGCCCCATGATGGGAACTGCTCAAGTAAGCCTGCAATTTCCTGTGTTAAAGCAAAACAATGGATTGTTGGTGCTGAGTGAAAAATCAGCACATCTGCCTGCTGCCCAGCCTTGTATTCGCTGTGGTCGGTGTATTTCTGCTTGTCCTATGGGACTTTCCCCTGTGGAGATTGCCAACGCTTACAATCGCAAGGACACCCATGCCTTGGATAAAATGATGGTGGACTTGTGCATTGCCTGTGGCACCTGTGCTTATGTTTGCCCTGCAAAACGGCCTGTTTCTCAAACAATGGCTTTGGCAAAAGATTATCTAAAACGAAAGGGAGGAGAGAAATAATGGAAAACCGCTTAATTGTTACTGCGGCTCCTCATATTGTAGACCGTTCTTCTACCCAAAAGCTTATGGGAAATGTAATTATTGCTTTGCTGCCCAGTGTTTTGGCTAGTGTGGTGATTTTTGGAATCCGTGCGCTGTTGGTGGAAGCTGTAACTGTGTTTGCTTGTGTGGCCTTTGAGTATGTCTACTGCTATCTGATGAAAAAGCCCATTCCTGTGGGAGATTTGTCGGCTGTGGTAACAGGGTTGATTTTGGCCATGAATCTGCCAGTATCCATCCCTTTGTGGATTGCTATTGTAGGTGCTTTTGTTGCCATTGTTATTACCAAACAGCTGTTTGGTGGCATTGGTTTTAACTTGGCTAACCCCGCTTTGGTAGGTCGTTTGTTTTTGTTTACCTCCTTTGCCTCTCGTATGACAACATGGACTTTCCCTGAAACATTCTCTGGTGTGGATGCTCTGAGCACAGCCACTCCCTTGGTAGCTGGGCAAACCACCCCGCTGCCTGTGTTGGATTTGTTTTTGGGTGTTCATGGTGGTGTGCTGGGAGAAACCAGTAGTATTGCCATTTTGCTTGGGTTTATATATTTGGTAGCAACAAAAACCATTTCTCCTGCCATTCCCTTAACCTATGTGGGTACAGTGGCTTTGATGGCATTTTTATTCATTGGGCCTACCCATGTGATGCTTCATGTTTTGGGTGGTGGCTTACTGTTCGGTGCAGTATTTATGGCAACAGACTATGTAACCAGCCCCTTTACTTTAAAAGGAAAAATTATCTTTGGCATTGGCATGGGTTTGATTACATGGGCGATTCGTTATTGGGGCAATATGGCAGAGGGTGTTTCTTACGCCATTTTGCTAATGAACTTGTTTGTTCCTTATATCAATGACCTCACTCGTCAAAAACCGCTGGGAGGTGTCAAGAAGAAATGACAAAAGAACAATTTGAAGAATATGGCAAGCCTATTGTTGTGTTAGCGGTCATTTGTATAGTAACTTCTTTGTTGCTTGCCATTACCAACGGTGTGACAGCCCCTGTTATTAAAGAGAATGAAAGAAGAATTGCACAGGCAGCCTATCATGAGGTTTTGCCTGCTGCGGAAACCTTTGAAACCATTACAGGATATACTACCCCTGATGTGCTGGAAATTGTAAAAGACCCCGCAGGCAATGGCTATGTGGTAAAAGCACAGGGGCAGGGCTATGGTGGCAAGGTGCCCGCTATAGTAGCATTTGACGCAAACGGTCAAATTTCCGCTGTAAAATTTTTGGAAAACAGCGAAACCAAAGGCTTTGGAAGCCGTCTGTATGAGGAACCAGCATGGGCAGAACAGTTTGCTGGAATGGGTGCAACTCCTTTTACTATTTCTGATATTGATGCACTTTCTGGTGCAACTCTTTCTTCCAAAGCGGCAGTACAGGCAATCAATGCAGCCATTGAAGGCTACAATGAAGTAACGAAGGGGGGCAACTGAGATGAGCGCACAACAAAGTAAGATTTCAATTTTTACAAATGGTATCATCAAGGAAAACCCCGTTTTGCGTTTGGTATTGGGAACCTGTCCCACCTTGGCAGTTACCACAGCGGCATTCAACGGTTTAGGAATGGGAGCTGCTGCTACTTTTGTATTGATTGGTTCCAATATGGTAATCAGTGCATTGCGTAAGGTTATCCCGGATAAGGTTCGCTTGCCGGCATATATCACGGTAATTGCAACCTTTGTTACCATTGTGCAGATGTTGGTAAAAGCCTATGCACAGGATTTGTATGCAGCTTTGGGCGTATTTTTGCCCCTAATTGTAGTAAACTGTATTATTTTGGGCCGTGCAGAGATGTTTGCTTCCAAACACAATGTAGTAGAATCGGCACTGGATGGCTTAGGCATGGGCATTGGCTTTACCTTTACTTTGCTATTGATGTCCTCCATTCGAGAGATTTTGGGTGCAGGCAGCATTTTTGGCGTAACCATTATACCAGAGGAGATTGACAGAATCTCCATTATGACTACCCCTCCCGGCGGATTTTTGACCTTTGGTGTGCTGATGGCACTGGTAATTTTTGTAGAAACAAAGCTAGGTCAAAAGAAAAAGCGGGCAATTGGTTGTGAGGGATGTCCCTCTGCTGCCAACTGCCATGGGAAAGGAGGCTGTAACTAATGGCTGCAAAATTAGCATACATCTTTTTTAGCATGATTTTGGTTAATAACTACGTGCTAGTAAAGTTTTTGGGCATTTGTCCTTTCTTGGGTGTATCCAAAAAGCTCAATTCTGCCTTTGGTATGAGCTGTGCTGTTATCTTTGTTATGACCTTGGCAACAGCAGTTACTTGGCCTATGCAACAGCTATTGAATGCCTTGGATATTGGATACCTCCAAACCATTGTATTTATTCTTATTATTGCGGTGTTGGTACAACTTGTAGAGGTAATTATGAAAAAATATATGCCTCCTCTCCATCAAGCCTTGGGTGTATATCTGCCCTTGATTACTACCAACTGTGCGGTGTTGGGCGTTACCATTTTGAACATTGACAACAATTATACCTTTGTAGAGAGCATTGTTTGTGCAGTGGGTGCCGGTGTGGGCTTTATGCTGGCTATGGTGCTGTTTTCTGGTGTGCGCAAACGGTTGGAGGAGGCAAACCCTCCCAAGTGCTTTGAGGGATTGCCCATCACTTTGGTGGCTGCTGCCTTTACTAGTATTTCCTTTATGGGATTTGGCGGCATCATCGAAAATATCTTTCATATTGCGTAAGGAGGGGCTGCAATGAGTATTGCAATTGCCGTTTTGGTAGTGACCGTTGTCGGTCTGATTGGTGCGGGAATTTTGGTGTTGGCAGCCAAGTTTATGCATGTGGAGGAAGACCCCCGTGTGGCACAGGTGCAGGAATGTTTGCCCGGTGCCAACTGTGGTGCTTGTGGATATGCAGGTTGTGCCGACTATGCAAAGGCTATTGTAAATGGTGCACCAGTAAATAAGTGTTTGCCTGGTGGAGCTGCTGCCGCTGAGGGAGCTGCCGCTGTAATGGGCGTTTCTGCTGGAGAAACTGCGGTAGTCAATGCCGTAGTGGGCTGCCAAGGTGCAAACGAAATCTGTAAAAAGAAATACGAATATGAGGGCATTTCCAGTTGCCGTGCTGCCCATGGATTGTTTAATGGTCCATACGCTTGCCCTTTTGGTTGCCTCGGCTTTGGCGACTGTGTAAAGGTATGCCAATTTGATGCCATCCATGTGGAAAATGGTTTGGCAAAGGTAGACCCTGCAAAATGTACCGGTTGTGGAATGTGCAAGGACGCTTGCCCTCAAAAAATTATTTGGATGCATAGCTCTAAGGATAAGCCTGTGGTACTTTGTGCAAACCACGAAAAAGGTGCTATTACCAATAAAGAATGTTCACTGGGGTGTATTGCCTGCATGAAATGCGAAAAAAACTGCCCAGAGCAGGCAATCAAGGTGAATAACTTTGTGGCAAGAATTGATTATGATAAATGCACCGGCTGTGGAAAATGCGTGGAAGTATGCCCGAAACATGTAATTATGAAGCCCGCAGATATTTAAGAGATGGAAGGCCCTTCTGCTTTGATGGAAGGGCCTTTTTGCGCAAAAATAGCCGTTGGTATACCCTTTCTTGACAAGGGGTATAACAGTGGGATATAGTAAAAAGAGAAAACGAGTAGAGTAAATGAGGATGGGGAGGAGCAAGGCAGATGGAGCAAAAAAATCTTTATCTGATAGAAGGTGCAGAAGCCTTTAGTAAAGGAGAATTTGAAAACACAGCCTTGGAAAATGGTTGTCTTGTACTGGAGCCCTCCTCTGGTGGCAGAGTATACAACGGATGTTACACAACAAAACCTTTGCAAATGGTTGCATTTCAACAAATGGTGGTAAGCTGGAACTGTGATACACCTGTGGGAACAAGTGTAGAAATTCAAGGGCGTGTGCTGGTGGATGGTCAGTGGAGTAAATGGATGTCCTTCGGCAGGTGGAGCCCTTTTTTGTGCAGAAAAAGCCAGAAAGAAGAAGGAGCACTGGCAAAGATTGACGCTGATGTACTAACTGTTGCTAATGGAAAATCCTCTAAAAATGTGCAACTTCGGGTATACTTATACACTGACTGTGTGGAAATTGGCCCACAGGTGCGCCTGCTGGGAGTTAGTGTTCTTCCCTTAGATTGGAAACGGCAAGAAGGTAGGCAGATACTGCGAGAATTGTATTTGCCTGCCTACTCGCAATTAAACCGAAATCCCATGATAGGCCATTCTATCAGTAGTCCGGTCACCATTTCTATGCTGATAAATCGCTGGGGGGAGGATGTGTTGCCTGAGGAGGTAGCCCACCTCTGCTATGACCATGGCTATAACGGGTTTAACAACTGGTCTTTTGCTGTGGCGGCTGCGGGCTGCTTTGGGTATCGAGCCTATGTAGCATATTTGGATTTGCAAGGGCTACGACAGCAAATATACGATGGTTATGGAGTTGGTGTTTGTGTCAGCTATACCAATGATGAAGAACAAAAAGAAACTTTACCCTATTTGGAAGGAGCACCAACCACCGCAGAAAATCATCTGATTGCTTTGCGTGGCTTTTCTATGGAAAAGGATAGGGAATATGTCCTTGTAAATGATTGCTATGCAGCCAATGATAATATGGCCCCCCGAAAGTATCCCCTAGACCAATTTTTAAGGGCTTGGAATGGTGTTGCCTATGTGGTACATAGAAAACAAAAGGGGGCAGGATTTGCCGCCCCCCAGCGCATTGGAGCAAGATTGAGAGCCACAGAGAAAATTGGAGAGTATATTTTTGAGGTAAAGGGAAAAGAATACCTTTTGCCTCAGGATTTTTTGGGAACAGCAGAGAATCCATCTGGAACGTTGGCATTTACCATTCAAAACAATATAGCATACGCCACAACCGCCCATAAAGAATTTCGGTATATGAAGGTGAATGAACAAGGTGGCTTTCAGTTGCCAAGTACAGCTATGGAAAGTCAGGGAAGAGTGACAATTTATGCCATTGATGACAAGGGCAAGATGATGATTGCCGAGCGAAAAAGCTGAAATAAAAATAAAAAAATGCTTGACATCCACGGGATAGTGTGATAATATAATAAGGCACCAAGCGGTGCAGGTCAATATCGCGGGATGGAGCAGTTCGGTAGCTCGTCGGGCTCATAACCCGAAGGTCGTCGGTTCAAATCCGGCTCCCGCAACCACTAAAACAACGGCAACACGATAAGTTTTGCCGTTGTTTTTTTGTTTTTGGTGGGTATTTGTTTAAGATAGAATCATCATGTATAAGAGCCTTAGAATTCACAAAAAATCCGCTGCAAAACTATAATTTTGCAGCGGATTTTTCCAATTTTTTTATTTTGCTTCTAGCCCATACATAAAGCGGTGTAATGCGGGTTTAATGGGGTCATACAGACCTAGAATTTTTCCAACACCAAAGGCAGCAATTACTGTGCCTTCTCGGATTCCATGAAACTGGCGGAAGTAAACCAAAGAAATAACTAGGGCAATAATTGATACTGTGCAGTCAAAGCACATTTTAATCACAGGCAATGGCTTGTTGGGTTTATGAGCGATGACCTGCATAATTCCCTCACCAGGTAGGGAAATTAGGTTAGGAGCTAGATAAAACAAAATGCCCAGTGCGATTAAAATCATACTGATAATAAGGTATAACAGCCTTACACAGTAGACAAGCAATGGAGAAAAGGTCATCAAGGTAGGATTGGGTAAAAAAATATCAGCCATCATATTAGTAAAGTCAGTGAAATAGCCGAAAAGGATGATACATACCAACTGCAAAACTCTCCATGGTTGAAAGTTTCGCCCTAGGATGATAAATTGTATCAGAATATATAGCGAAAAAATAATGATAATCCAAGTACCCATTGATAAAGCAGTGAAAATTTCGCTAAGTACATAGGGGATGGAGTTTACAGGAGACATGCCTAGGTTGGCAGTTCCAGAGAAAGAAACACCCATAGCCATAATAAATAAACCCATGCAGTATACAAGGATACTTTTTGCCATTTCAATGCTCTTTTGTTTCATTCTAAATTTCCTTTCCCGTCTTGTACACACTTTTTTAATAGTTCCATAAGTGTAGTTTTTTCTTCTTTCGTGAGTCCAGCAGTGATTTGTTCCTCTGCACAAGCAAACACACCTTGTAAAATTTGCGCCATTTCCTCCCCTTTTGGGGTCAAAGACACATACAAAGAACGCCGGTTATTAGGGCGGTTGCGGCGCATAATCAAACCTGCAGTTTCCATACGTAACAAAATACTGCCTACAGTAGCAGGCTCAATTTCACAATATTCTGCAATGTCTTTTTGTTCGTGTTCTCCGTATTCTGCAAGAAATTCCAAAATTTTTGGTTGACCTGGGGATAAGCCTAGTGGTGTAACCTGTGCTGTGACTAGGCGTTTCATCTGCAAATATGTTTTCATACAAAGGTAATGAAGGGAATTCATAACTACCTCCTTACTTATATAATAAGTATTCTTTTAATAACAATGCTTATTATATGAGTGTAAAAAATGGTTGTCAAGAGTTAGTGCGGTCATAGGTTGGGGGCATTTTTTTGAAATAATAAATATTTTATTTTTCAAAATACAATGTTAAAAAAATACAAAAACAAACAATTTGTACAATGAATAGAGTTTCAATTTGTACACATCTATGTAGTTTAGTGAAATGGCATAGGAATTGTGCATCAAGAAGGGCATCAAACAGAACAAACAATATTTTGTTACCTCCCCCTAGAAGAAGGAAAACAAGTACAACAAGGTATGAAAGTGGTTATAACCCCTTCTGGAAATAGCAATAAACAACAAAAAGAATTGATTGGCTCTGTTGTGAATGTGGAATCCTATGTAAGCACAAAGCAAGAGTTGCAGCAACAACTGGGCAATGAAAGCCTAGTAGAATATTTTCTGAAAGATGGCCCAGTAGTAACCATACAATGTAAAGTTGATAGGCAACAGGATATGCCTTTTTTGGATGGTACATTGATAGAGTGTAGTATTGTATTGGAGGAAAAAACACCTATTTCCTTTTTGCTTCCCCTGACAGTGGGTATTCACAGATTGGATGATACTGAGGGGGAAAAGTTTTGAAGAAACAATATGCAAAAGTTCCCACAATTTTCCAAATGGAAGCAAGGGAGTGTGGTGCAGCTTCTTTGGCAATGATACTGGCCTACTTTGGTATCTATAAGCCTTTGGAACAGGTTCGAATGGAAACAGGAGTTTCTCGGGATGGTTCTAATGCAGCAAATTTATTGCGGGCTGCTAAACAGATAGGGTTGCAGGCAAAAGGCTATAAAAAAAGTCTAAAGGGGCTTTTGGAATGTACACCACCTTGTATTATACATTGGAATTTTAACCACTTTGTTGTATATGAAGGAAAAAAAGGGAATAGTGTCTACCTAAATGACCCTGCTGTGGGAAGAAGAAAACTGACAATACAAGAGCTGGATGAAGGATTTACTGGTATTGTTTTGACTTTTCAAGCAGGAGAGAATATAAAGCGGCAAAAAAACCAACGAACCTTTGTTCGGTTTGTTTTGCAAAGGCTAAAGGGACAATATGGTCAGTTTATGGCTATTGCTGCCATTGGCTTTTTCTTGGTTTTCCCTGGGTTACTGCTGCCTTTGTTGTCACAATTTTTTATTGATGACATTCTTTTAACACGAAATCAGCACTGGACACAAGGATTTTTGGTTTTGGTTTCTGGAACCATTGTTTTTCAGGCTCTGCTATATTTTTACCGTGGGTGGTTGTTGGACAAACTACAAAATAAATTGTCTATGGTAAGCTGCCATAGATTGCTGAACCATTTGTTTCGATTGCCTATCCAATTTTTTGACCAGCGATATGCTGGAGATTTGTCAGAACGAGTGGGGCACAATGACAAGGTAGCAGGTTTTTTGGCTGGAGAGCTTGCCGAAACAGCTCTAAATTTATGTATTGCTTGTTTCTATTTGGGTTTATTGATATTTTATAGCCCATTGTTAACCCTAATCGGTTTGATGACTGTGGTGCTCAATTTAACAGTAGTGAAACTGAGTGCTTCTTCAGTGGCAAACAACACCATTAAAATGCAGCAAGATGAAGGTAAGCTGATTGGTGCAATTTATGCAGGGTTAAGTATAACAAGCACCCTGAAAGCCTCTGGGGCTGAAAATGAGTATGTGAATCGTATTCAAGGACATTATGCAAAAACCATCCGATTGGAACAAAGATTAGGCAAGCTGCAAGGGATTCTTCATTCTATCCCTTCTATCACTTCACAACTGGCATCGGTGCTTGTGTTAATGATGGGCAGTATCCAAATTATGCAAGGAAAAATGACAGTGGGTATGTTGGTTGCCTTTACAGGTCTTTTGACAAGCTTTACTGCACCGGTGGAACAACTAGTAATATTTGTACATAAAATTCAGCAAATGAAATCCTCTATGGGACAGCTGCAAGATATTTTGCAATATGAGCAAGATGATATATACCGCCAAACAGAGGAAAAAATAGCAATGTCGGAAAAGCTGTCTGGACAGGTAGAAGTTGCAAATGTTTCTTTTGGATATAGCAAACTACAACCACCATTGATTGAAAATTTTTCTTTTCGCCTTGCCTGTGGAAGTTCTATCGCTTTTGTAGGAAGTTCAGGATGTGGCAAGTCTACCATATCTAAACTAGTTAGTGGGCTGTATTTACCATGGGAAGGGGAAATACGGTTTGATGGCATTCCCTTTAACCATTTGCCAAAGGAGATAGTTTTCTCTAGCATTTCTACTGTAAGTCAAGATATTATGCTGTTTTCTGGAACCATTCGAGAAAACTTGACCCTATGGAACCAAAGCATTTTGGAAGAGGATATGATTCGGGCAGCAAAAGATGCCTGTATTCATGAAACAATTACCCAAAAACCCGGAGCCTATGAATATTGTCTTAGTGAGGAAGGACGCAACCTTTCTGTAGGACAGCGACAGCGTATGGAGATTGCAAGGGCCTTGGTTACCAATCCAACCATTTTGATTTTGGATGAAGCTACCTCTGCTCTAGACCCTGTTACTGAAAAAAAGATTTTGGACAACATTAAGCGCAGAGGTTGTACCTGCATCATTGTGGCACATCGTCTTTCTGCTATTCGAGATTGTGATGAAATTATTGTCATGGACAGCGGAAAAATTGTCCAGAGAGGAACCCATGAGGAACTGATGAAGCAACAAGGACATTATCAACGTTTGGTACAGACAATTTAAGAGGTAAAAAATAGAGTTGTATTTTTTTACACTGTATAGCAAAAGTTTGGAAAGGGGGTGTAGACCCAGTGGACACAATACAACTTCGGGGCGGACAATGCCATTTGACACAAGACGAAAAACAGTTTTATCAAGTGGTAGAGGGTGAAGTATTAGTATATTTGTTGCCCTACAAAGAGAAAAAGCCCGGCCGACGTCTTTTTATTTATCAAGCAAAGCAGGGAGAAAAAATACCAGCCCTTTGCTGGTCCAATGAACAGCTAGGACAATGGATATTTGGTCTAGTGGCATTGGATTCTGCTGTTTTGCAGCCATATCAAACCCAAAACAGACAGGAAATGGAAGAAATTTATATCCAATTTTGCCGTTGTGCGGGTATAAAACTATTGGAGCCATCTGCTTTTGAGGAGCAAATGGTAGAACAATACAACCTGAATATGGTTAAAGAGGAGGTATATTTGTATGCCTCTACACAGGAACAACAGTCCACCTACCACAAAACCGTGGGGATGATTTTGGAGTTGTTCCATCAATCAGAGCTGGGCCATATTGAAGAATCAGGAAATCGTGTATACGATGCCGCTGCCTTTCTTTGCAGAAAATTGAAAATTTCAATTGCCTCCTTTGATGCTGTGCGGGATTGTTGTGGAAGACGTTTTGACCTAAAAGGTATTGCACGAGTATCCCATTTTAGTTGCAGAGAGGTGCAATTAGAAAAAGGCTGGTATCGTCAAGATGGAGGCTCTTTGTTGGCTTATACCAAAGAGCGAGGTATACCTGTGGTTTGTTTACCTAAGGGGCCGGGAAAATACTATGCCTATAACCTTGTAGAAGGCTCTAAGGTAAAAATTGATGCTACATATGCTGAAACGTTGGAAGATAGGGCGGAAATGGTCTATTGCCCTTTCCCACCTAAAAAAATGAATGTGTGGAGTCTAATCCAATTTGGTTTTTCTCAAACCTATCTGCGAGATTGGGTAAGCAGTTGGTTTTTGGCCTTGGTAGCGGTTTTTATTGGGCTTCTTTTTCCAACAATGAACCAACTGATATATGACAGGCTCATTCCCTTGCACAGTGGCAATTCTATTGTGCAGATTTGTTTAGTGCTGCTGGGGGCCGTTTTTGGAAATTTCCTATTTACCATAGTAAAGAATTTTACAGCTTTTCGTGGAACTTCCACCATGAGGTATGCAGTGCAAAATGCAGTATATGACCGGATGTTTCGATTGCCCGAAAGCTTTCTTTCTCGGTATGATTCTGCGGATTTGGCACAACGAGCCATTGGAATTACCATTCTATTTGAAAAAGTAGCAGAAGTGTATAGTGGATTTTTCCTCACAGCAATTTTTTCCTTTTTCTACTTTGCAAAAATGGTGCAGTTTTCGCCAGAATTATCTGGTATTGCCTTGGCAATGATGCTTGTTTTTCTGCTATTGTTTGTACTGCTGGGTATTGGTCAAATGAAATATGAGCAGAAAATGTCTGAACTGGACAGCAAAACCAGTTCCATCATGTACCAATTTATGAATAGTATTTCCAAAATACGCATTGCTGGAGTAGAAAACAGAGCCATTCGGGAATACGTAGAGCCTTATACCCAGTTGAAACGCATTGGCATGAAAAAGCAAACCCTTTTTATTGCTGCGCAAACTCTAAAGGGAAGTGCGCAAGCTGTTTTCCTTTTGGTGATTTACGGGGTTTTATCCCAAAAAGCTATGGCAGATGTGAGTGTAGGTGCTTTTGTTGGATTTACCACGGCCTTTGGTGCAGTTTCTGGTGCATTGTTGGAGCTTGCAACAGCCTTGGTAAAAATGACAGAAGTCATCCCTTTGTATCAACGTAGTAAACCATTGTTGGACACTTTGCCAGAAGGGGAATCTGAAAAATGGACACCCAAAGAAATGCCTGGTAACTTGACAGGGGATATAGAGGTAAATAACCTGCAATTCTCCTATGGAAATGGGGAAGAGCAAGTTTTGAAGGGAATTTCCTTCCATATCCGTCCGGGAGAATATGTAGGAATTGTAGGGGCTTCTGGAAGTGGAAAATCTACCTTGATGAAATTGCTATTGGGGTTTGAACAGGCCCAAAATGGACGAATTTACTATGATGGTAGAGATATTGACGGTTTGGATAAACGAGAACTGAGAAAAAAGTTTGGTGTTGTTTTGCAAGATGGAAAACTGATTGCAGGAAGTATATACGAAAATATCACCATTATGGCACCAGGAACCCCTGTGGAATTGGTACAGAAAACCCTAAGAGATGTGGATTTAGAAGAGGATATTGCTCGAATGCCTATGGGGTTACATACGATTTTAGATGAAAGCAGTCGAACCATTTCAGGAGGGCAACGGCAAAGAATCTTAATTGCTCGTGCTATCCTTGCAAAGCCAAAAATTCTATATTTTGATGAGGCTACCTCTGCATTGGACAATGTGGCACAGGCCGTCATCTGTAAAAGTTTGGAAAAGCTCCGTGCTACTAGAATTGTAGTGGCCCATCGGTTGAGTACCGTGGAAAAATGTGACCGAATTTTGGTGTTAGATGAAGGCAAAATTGTGGAGGAAGGAAACTACCAACAGCTTATGGAGAAAAAAGGCTGTTTTTATGAAATGGCACAACGGCAAGTAGTTTGATGGTTGTGTAAAAAAATTCTGGTTTTTATTGCGAAAGCAATTTAAATATACACTTACAAAACTATAAAAATGAAAAGGAGGAATCCAGTTTCATATTGGAAACTGGGGGCGAGTATGGCTGAGTATTTATCACCAGGAGTTTATGTAGAAGAATTTGAATCAGGTGGAAAGCCCGTAGAGGGTGTAGGCACCAGCACAGCAGGCTTTGTGGGCTTGGCAGAGCGAGGCCCTGTAAAAGGAGTTCCTGAGCTGATTACCAATTTTGCCGATTTCCGTAGAAAATACGGCGGATATTTGTCCGAGAGTGAGTATGGTGAATACCGCTTTTTGGCATATGCAGTAGAGCACTTTTTCATCAATGGAGGTTCTCGCTGCTTTGTTGCTCGTGTGGCACCAGCAGATGCCAAATGTGCAGTAGGCTTTGCTCCTTCCAGCGAAAGCCCTGTGTTGAATATCACCGCAAAAAATCCCGGCGTTTGGGGCGAGAATATACAAGTAATTGTTACTCCTGCAAGCAAAGCAAAAACCCAGATTTTAGAAATTGTTGAAACCAACAATGGAAAAAAATATCTGGTAAAAAATCCAGCAGGGTTCTATGCTGGTGATGTGGTTGTGTACAATGATGGACAAGAAAAGGTATACAATCGTGTTGTAAAGGTACAGGACAACCTGATTCAGTTTGCAGAGGAATTCCCAGAGGAGGTAGTAGACAAGAATCTGGTTCCCACCAAGCTGCTTACTACCTGTGAGTTTAATCTGGAAGTAAAATATGAGGATACAGAAGAATTTTATGAAAATCTGTCCTTCAATATTGAAACCTCCAACTATGTAGACAAAAAGCTGTCCAAGTCTGACCTTGTTACCGTTCAGTATGTAGGTGCTGCTTCTGAGAATGTTGTTGCTCCCTTTGTAGAGATTGCAGGCGGACAAGAAAACGAGTCCTTTGTAACAATTTCTTTGGCAGAAGGTAGCAATGGTTCTATTGCTTCCTTGTCTGCTGCCGATTTTATCGGTGTAGATAATGGAGCTGGACAGCGTACCGGAATTCAGGCATTCTTGGATAATGATGTAGTTTCCATTATGGCTGTTCCTGGTTTAACCGACCCCAATGTACAGCTATCTTTGGTAAACCATTGCGAAAGTTTGGGAAGCCGTTTTGCTGTATTGGATATGCCCAAAGATGCAAAGAAGGTTCAGGATATTTTGGCACATCGAGATATTTTCGATACCAACTATGCAGCTTTCTACCATCCTTGGTTGGAGGTATTTGACCCTCTGGACAAGAAAAACACTCCCATTCCTCCCTCTGGTTCTGTTTTGGGTATTTATGCACGCAGCGACAACACAAGGGGCGTACATAAGGCACCTGCCAATGAGGTTGTGCGTGCTTGTGTTGGTCTGGATTGCCAGTTCAACAAGGGAGAGCAGGATATTTTGAATCCTAAGGGTGTAAACCTGATTCGTGCATTCCCCGGACAGGGAATCCGTGTTTGGGGTGCAAGAACTGCCACAAGTAACCCAAGCTGGAAATATGTCAATGTTCGTCGTTTGTTTATCTTTGTGGAAGAAACCATCAAAGCAAACACCAACTGGGTAGTATTTGAGCCCAATGACGAGGCTTTGTGGGTTCGTGTAAAGCGTACCATTGATGTATTCCTCACAGGATTGTGGAGAAGTGGTTCTTTGGCAGGAAGCACTGCATCAGAAGCATTCTTTGTAAACATTGGCAGAGATACAATGAGTCAGGATGATATTGATAATGGTCGGCTGGTTTGTGTCATTGGCATTGCTCCTGTAAAGCCTGCTGAATTTGTTATCTTTAGAATTTCTCAAAAAACCGGTGAGGCACAGTAAGAAAGGAGAATAAACCATGGCAAGCTATCAGCATGGACGGTTTCGATTTAAAGTGGAGATTGACGGCTTGGAGGCAGGCGGATTTTCGGAAGTGACAGGCTTTGATGCCTCTATTGATGTTATGGAGTACCGTGAAGGAGATATGGTACAAACTCCCATGAAAATGCCTGGTCTAAAGAAATACAGCAACATTACCCTGAAAAAAGGCTTGGCAGATACTACTGTTTTGTATGACTGGATTACTGCTGGCATTGAGGGAGAGGTAGAGCGCAAGACCCTTACCATCACCCTTCTTGACCAAACCGAAAGCCCTGTGGCTTCTTGGCAAATTATCAACGCATGGCCTGTAAAATACACTGGCCCCGATTTCAATGCAACTTCTTCGGAAGTAGCAATCGAAACCTTGGAAGTGGCACATGAGGGCATGACCCGGGTTTCCTAACATAAACTTTTTTATCTTTGGCAGGTATCTTTTTGGGGATACCTGTCAAAGATTCTCCTGTTTTACAGGGAAGTATAGAAAGGTTATTGTTTTGGCAATAGCATTTGAATACAGAGAAGGTGAGTAAAAAATGGAATTTCAGACAGAATTTTCTTTTGTGCTTCCAAAGGGATATGTGGATAATAGCGGAATGCTCCATCGAGAGGGTGTAATGCGTTTGGCAAATGCCGCAGATGAGATACTTCCGTTAAGAGACCCCAGAGTTCAGCAGAATCCTGGCTATTTAAGCATTATCCTGCTGGCAAGAGTAGTAACAAAATTGGGCTCTTTGCCCGCAGTAGATACCCGAATTATTGAAGGGTTGTTTACTATGGATTTGGCATATTTGCAAGATTTGTACCAAAGAATCAACAACATGGAAATGCCAATGTATAAAACTATCTGTCCCCATTGTGGTGAGGAGGTAGAAGTACCCGTAAATTTTATGGAAACCAGTCTATAGAATTATATCCAGAAGATAAAATTTATGAGGAAACCGCATTTATTGGGTATTATTTTCACTGGAGCCAATCAGAAATTATGCAGATGAGCCATAGAGATAGAATTCGTTGGTGCAACGAAATTTCTAAAATCAATCGAGAGCTAAACGATGAAAAACCCAATATTTTTGACGTATAAGGAGAAATCGTAAGCATGATTGAACGGAGCGAAATGTTGCCAGTGAATCGCTTTCAGGTGGTAATTGGAAACCATATTTTAGGATTTTCTAAAGCCTCAAACTTGGAGGATTCTATGGAATATGATAGCTATGTGGAAGGTGGATTGAACGATGCTCCATGGATTTGGATGAAACCTTCCCAGCAGATGCATACTTTAACACTAGAAAAAGGGGCGCAGATACGCCCTTTATTTGGAGAAAAACTCACACTGTTGCCTGGAACCGAAATTGAAGGCGGTATACTTCTTATGGTCAACGATTTGTCCAACCAGATGGCAAGGGTGTTTAGTTGTCAGCAAGCAGTTGTAGTAAAATGGGAAATTTCTCCTCTGGATGCTTTGTCTGGAGACATGTTAATTGAAAAAGTCGAAATTGCTCATAGTGGTTTAAAAGAGGTTCGGTAGAGAAGAAAGGAGGATAGGTTGTGAGTACGTTGGGAATGCGTAGCAGTTTATTTGCTTCCAGCATTATTGAAAAATATACAACCGTCTTTCCTTCTCAAGTGGAATCTCCCAGCTTAGTTTTTTTGCAATCCCAAGAAACAGAGCAACAACAAGGAGTATTTGCCAATGTTTTATTGGATATGTCTGTGTTGTTGCAATATATTTCAAACAACCAAGAACAGGTTTGGATTGGAAATCCCCGTATCTTTTTGGAAAATATCCTACAAAATTTCTCTTACTATCAAAATCTTATCAATAACAGCACATCTTTTTCTAGAGACGTTCAACCCAATAACAAAACTGTTAATCATACAGTTTACCAGTTGCAAAAACAATTTCATACCCTTCGCCAACAGTTGGAAAATGTAACTTTACAAAGTAATTCCACATACCATCATACTATTACAGAAAAAATAAAGAATATTTTGCAGCAATATCCAAAACAGAACCCCACTTCTGTTTTGACTACTAACACAGTAAACAACAAGGAGATACAAAAAAATATACAAACATCTCCTGTTTATTTTTTAAAGGATACCCATAAAAGCCCATCCATGGGTCGGATTATTACAAAGCAAACGAATTTTTTTCATCAGCTATTGCCTTATGTGGCGTTGACAAGGATAGAAAATTGCCAAGAGCAAAATTTTACCCTTACAGACGCTATTCTTTACAGAGAGCAGGTACATCGAAAAATAACTACTGCCGCCAACACAGAGGCGGCAGTTTGGCGGTTTGGTTTTGATAGGTTCTATCCACCAGAGCCACGGTATAATTTCCGGTACACTCCACAGTTGGAACAAAAAGAGATTTATTTTTTTCAAGAGCAACAAAAGATTCCTAACACAAATTCTTCTATAAGCAATTTTTGGGTAAAGTTAGAAAACAATGCCGAAATACCATATAACAGCCAAGAAGTATTGCAAAGGGGAACTTCCCAAAGGCAGAGTAGTGGAGAGATTGGGCAAGGTGCAGTTGTAAGAGAAGTTGTCAAAGGAAATTCAGTGGTTGCAGGAAATGGAGCAGGGGAAAGAAAGCCCCTTGTATGGAACCGTATTTCAGTGCAGCAACAGGCAATGAATATCTGGCAGCAAAGCCATTGGACAAGGGAGAATCTATTTCAACCTCTAACAATCCAACAAATCCAGCAAAATAGAGATAGAACCATTTTCCAGCAACAAGCAGCAAAAGAAAAAGCATCTTTGCCAATCAATTCCCAAAGGGGAGATGGCTGGCAAAGAGAATTGCTACAGCGAGTTGAAGAAAAATCCTACCAAGAGAACAACTCTTTTCTATTGCAACAAGAATGGCTGCAAAGAGAGATACATAAACAAAGCACTATAAACAGCAAGGAAACCACAATTATTGCCAATGGAGATAGGCAAAGGCCACAGGATAGCAAAGAAGCATTGCAAAGCAGAACTTCCCCAAGGCAGAGTAGTGGAGAGATTGGACAAGGTGCAGTTGTAAGAGAAGTTGTCAAAGGAAATCCAGTGGTTGCAGAAAATGGAGTAGGAGAAAGAAAGCCTCTTGTGTGGAAACATGTTTCTGTGCAGCAACAGGCAATGAATATCTGGCAACAAAGCCATTGGATAAGCGAGAATCTATTTCAACCTCTAACAATCCAACAAATCCAGCAAAATAGAGATAGAACCATTTTCCAGCGGCAAACAGCAAAAGAAAGAGTAGCTTTGCCAATCAATTCCCAAAGGGGAGATGGCTGGCAAAGAGAATTGCTACAGCGAGTTGAAGAAAAATCCTACCAAGAGAACAACTCTTTTCTATTGCAACAAGAATGGCTGCAAAGAGAGATACATAAACAAAGCACTATAAACAGCAAGGAAACCGCAATTATTGCCAATGGAGATAGGCAAAGGCCACAGGATAGCAAAGAAGCATTCCAAAGCAGAACTTCCCCAAGGCAGAGTAGTGGAGAGATTGGACAAGGTGCAGTTGTAAGAGAAGTTGCCAAGGGAAATCCAGTGGTTGCAGGAAATGGAGCAGGGGAAAGAAAGCCTCTAATATGGAAACATGTTTCTGTACAGCAACAGGCAATGAATATCTGGCAGCAAAGCCATTGGATAAGGGAGAATCTGTTTCAACCTCTAACAATCCAACGAATCCAGCAAAATAGAGATAGAACCATTTTCCAGCAGCAAACAGCAAAAAAACGAGCAGCTTTGCCAATCAATTCCCAAAGGGCAGAAATTTGGCACAGAGAACTATTGCAACGGGTGGAGGAAAAATCCTACCAAGAGAATAACTCTTTTCTATTGCAACAAGAATGGCTGCAAAGAGAAATACACAAACAAAGCACTATAAAGAGCAAGGAAACCACAATTATTGCCAATGGAGATAGGCAAAGGCCACAGGATAGCCAAGAAGCATTGCAAAGCAGAACTTCCCCAAGGCAGAGCAGTGGAGAGATTGGACAAGGTGCAGTTGTAAGAGAAGTTGTCAAAGGAAATCCAGTGGTTGCAGAAAATGGAGTAGGAGAAAGAAAGCCTCTTGTGTGGAAACATGTTTCTGTGCAGCAACAGGCAATGAATATCTGGCAGCAGAGCCATTGGATAAGGGAGAATCTATTTCAACCTTTAACAATCCAACAAATCCAGCAAAATAGAGATAGAACCATTTTCCAGCAGCAAATAGCAAAAGAAAAAGCAGCTTCGCCAATCAATTCCCAAAGGGGAGATAGCTGGCAAAGAGAATTGCTGCAACGAGTTGAGGAAAAAGTTTGTGATGATAAAACTTTTGTATTGCAGAAATTTCTATCCAATGACCAGACCATAACAAACAATCTATGGTTGCACCCAAAAGCTGAAAAGAAGCAACAAATCTTGCAAAGCAATGGAAAACCATTGCCTCAGCAAAACAACCCAATACAATCGATTTTGGTTTCTAAAAATTTTGAATCCATACAACATAGATTCTATCCAGATAAAAAACAACCACAACAATCTGTATCTTCTTCTACTATGAGGACAGAGGTTCCTAGTGTAGTTTTGCAAAAGCAGAATGACAGAACCGCAATGCTACCAACATCCAATTTTCTGCCAAGTAATTTGCACAGAAACCAACCTCCAAAGGCAGAAGGTTTTGCAGTTGCTTCTGTTCCAATTTCTCAAAGGCTTCCTGACAATGTACAGAAAAAAGTACAGGAAAATCGAACTATAAAACCATATTCAAGTTTGGTTGAAGGTAGAAAGCAAAACGTTGCAAAACCTGTGCAAAAGGTAAATCCTGTGCACCATGGGCAACAGACAGAAAATCTTGTACTGACAAAACAGACATTTTTAGAAACACAACAGCAATGGAATAAGTTTTTTGTTGCATTGGAAAAATCGGGGACAAGTTTTGTGGGAAAGGGAATACAAGAACTATGGAGCCGAAAGGAGTTTCACCATACTAGGCGTGTTTTACAGGAAAATCCTTCTCTCCGACAAAAAGAACCTAATACCAGTCAAACTTTGTCAACTGCTATCATACATCAAATAGAAAAAATACAGCCTGTGTTCACAAAAACAGGTTTTCTACCTACGGAAAAGGAAAACATGCAGCTGAATAAACATCAACAAAATACCTTTTCCTACACCAATACCTATGTGAACAGAAGCGACCTTGCCTACCGGCGACCTGCGCAGAAGGAGGACACACCTCCACAACAGCCTGTAACAGAAGCACAAACACAGTTGCGCTATATTAAAAAAGTGCAGAACCAGCAGGCACAGGATTTGGAACAGCAAACAGGTGCATTAAAAAAACTGGAAAGACAGTTGAAGCAACAAGAGGAACAAATTACTCAGCTTTTGCGAAAAAATTCCGTTCCAAGGGAAACAGTTCCCACAGCTCACCAATTAGCAGACCAAGTGATGAAGGAAATTCAAAGACAAATGCGGATGGAACGCCAAAGACGAGGTGGATAAAGTCAATAAAAGGAGGGGTGATGAATGGCTTTAAAAAAAGCAAAATTGTATGTATATGGAGAAAATAAAACCGATGAAATAGAGGTAATGTTTAACCCCACAGAATACAATCTTTCTGAATCGGCAAATTATGCGGAAACCGTTCTTCCTGGGGTAGATGGGCCAATTATGCAATATGTGGCGGGCAATTTGCAAACCCTAACCCTTAGTTTGCAGTTGGATACCAACCAACGCAGAATTATGACCGCTGACCATGATGTAAAAGTGATACCCAGCAAAAGTGTAGCTCCCATTGTTCGGAAGATTACAGACCTACTTTACATTCAAGGAAAACTCCATCGCCCTCCAGAGGTGCGGTTTTCATGGGGTGATTTGAATTTTTATGGTATTGTTACAGATGTAAGCCAAAGTTACACCATGTTTACCAGCGAGGGAACCCCTGTACGTGCAAAGCTGGATTTGACATTAAAATCGGTTTTGGATGTGGCAGCCAGAAAACGTAGGCAGCCCTTAGAATCGCCCGACCGAACAAAACGTAGAACTGTTACAGCAGGAATGCAGCTTTGGAATTTGGCATTGGAGGAATATGGAGACCAAGAGGCATGGCGTGTTATTGCAAAAGCCAATGGAATTTTGAATCCCTTGGATATTTATCCCGGGCAGGTGTTGAAAATTCCTGCACTGTAAAGTTTACGACCATAAAGAGGAATGAACAGAAAAAATGAGCTTAATGTCAAGCAGTTATAGCTATGGGCAACTAGTAAAAAAATATAAAAATTTTTCTAACCCTGCTTTTCGCATTCTTGTTGGTGGAAAAGAGATGGCACAGTCTGGGAAAATTTTGGTGCAAGATTTGCGTATTTCTCTTTCTTATGATAGTGCTAACACCTGCAATTTTACAGTTGCAAATGCCTATGACAGAACAAAATCTAGGTTTTATCCCGAAATTTTGGACAAATTGTGTCTGGGTGAAAAGGTGGAAGTTGAAATAGGATATGGTTCTTCTACCACTCTGATTTTTGTAGGTTTTATTACAGAAGTTGAGGTGGAGTACAATTTTTCCCCTTCATTACGAATCACTATGATGGATTTACGAAAGTTAATGATGGAGTCCAATCGGGTGCGACAGCTGGAAGTGAAGGCCCCTTCGGATGCGGTAAAAAAGGTGCTGGAACCCTACCGCAAGTTGTATAGCTCGCTAAAAGTAGAGGCTGACACAGCAGAGCAAGAACCCTTCCATTTGAAACAAAACAAAGAATCGGATTATGATTTTGTAATGCGTATGAGTAAAGAAATGGGCAAAGATTTTTTTGTTTTGGGGGAGGATGTTTACTACCAAGAAAAAAACAAAAACAGCAAGCCCATTGTTACTCTCACATGGATGGGAGGGGGCATTGTATCTTTTTCCACTAGTATGAGTTATCAGGTGAAAAAATTTCAGGTTATTGGTAAAGAGCCCAATTCTAAAAAGGAAATTTATGTAAGCAAAACCTATCAATCTGAATTTGTAAAAAAGAAAGCATTGGCTTCCCCTCCTCCAACGGTATATGCTTCCCCTTCCATTGATAGCCGACAAAAGGCAGAAGAGTGGATTGAGGACGCTATTCGCAAAGAAAAGGAAAAAGGCATTGACGCTAACCTTACCTGTATAGGGCTGCCAGAATTAGTGCCCGGCCGCTTTGTAACGTGTGACCGTTTGGGCCCACCTCTAAACCGAAACTATTACATACAAAAAGTGGAACACAGCATAGATACAAGCGGCTTTACCACAAAATTGGATTTGGGCGGCTAAGCCATCCATAAGAAGGAGCAAAAGCCATGGGAATGTATGAGGAACTGCAAAAATCCAGCAAAAAAGCCGAACAAAATGGCAACCACATTACCACAGGCACTGTGGTTCAGAACTGGGACAAAGACCATCCCGGTATGGTAAAGGTAAAAATCCATCTGGAAGAATCAAATGAAAATATTACAGATTGGATTCCAGTGGCAACACCTTACGGGGGGCCAAAATACGGAATTTATTTTCACCCCGAAGTGAATGACGAGGTTCTGGTAGCCTATGACAATGGTGTGGCAGAATTTCCTTTCGTCATTGGAAGTGTTTGGAACAAAGAAAATCCATTGCCAGAAAATACAGCACAGGAAACAAATGCCCTAAAAAAAATCCGCACCAAAGGTGGACATGAAATTATCTTTGAAGAAACCAAAGATGCCGAAAATATTTGTGTCCAGACAGCTACAGGACTAAAGATGAAACTGGAAGATAAACCCCAAGTTATCACCATTGCGGATAAGGATGGGAAAAACTTGCTCAAGCTGGATTGCCAAAATGGTGCCATTACTGTGCAGGCAGAAAAGAAAATTTCCTTTCAGGCAGCAGGAAATGAACTGCTATTGTTGGATGGAGAAAATAAAACAATTAAGGCAAATACCACCAACATTCAAATAGAAGCGGCTTCTAGCTTGCAGATGAAGGGAAAATCCAGCGAGTTAAAAGGGGACTCTATCAAGGTGAATGCCAGCGGTACCCTGGAGGCCAGTGGCAGTGCTACCACCATTAAAGGAACTTCCAAAACTGGTGTGGAAAGCTCCGGTATGTTGGAGGTAAAGGGCAGCATGGTGAAAATCAACTAGGTAGAATTTAGCTGTAAAAATGAAAAAAGCAGCATTGGTATTTGTGGTAATAATTTAGTGGTACAAACGCCTGTGCAAAGGGGATATACAAGGAAGGGAACTGTATGTTAGGAAAAGAAGAAGCAAAAGAATTTTTAGGCGTGGGGTGGAAATTCCCTCCCCAAGTAGACCCTGTAACAGGGCGTATGCAAGTTTCTGGTTACGAGGATAATGTAGCTGAATCCATCCGCATTATTCTGATGACCAGAAAGGGAGAACGGATGATGAACCCTGACTTTGGATGTGGCTTGTCCAAGTATATGTTTGGAGAAACAGACTATACAACCTTAGTTCAGATGGAACAAGAAGTAGAGGATGCTATCATCCGATGGGAACCAAGAGTTACAGATATAAATGTACAGATTGAAATAGATAAGGAAAATGCTTCACAACTAAACATACATATTAGCTATATTGTACGCTCTACCAACAACCCATATAATCTGGTGTATCCTTTTTATTTAAATGAGGGAAATGGCTAAGAAAGGGGAACTTAGATGAAAATTCCAGACATTGATAAACGAACCAAACAGGATATACTGGAAAAACTCCATTCCCTTTCAGAAAGCTATACCCCAGAATGGCGGTTTGACCTAGAAAATCCAGATGTAGGTTCAGCTTTGGCAATCATCTACGGAGAGATGTTTTCTAAAACCATCCGGTTGTTTAATCAGTCTGCCGAAAAAAACCAGCTTTCTTTTTTTAATCACTTAGGAACAAAGATACAGCCCTCTGTACCTGCCTACGGATATTTGACATTTTTTTTGGCACCCCAAGTAGAACATGGTGTAGAAATTCCCAGAGGAACCCAAGCTGTGGCAGAAGGTACAGATGACCAAGAGCAAGACCTAATTTATGAAACAGTCAATGACTTGTATGTAACACCAGCTCAAGTGGAAACCATCTATGAAACTGATGGAAAAACCGATGTGATTTGTTGTTGTTACGAAAGAGAAAATTTTTTGCAGAAACCCGCTCCTTTTTATCTATTTGAGGCCTTTGGGCAAAATTTGCAAAGTCATTTTCTCTATTTTTGTCATGATACAGTTTTAAAGCTTAGCCGACGAGCAGTGATAGAGTTGGATTTTGGTTCCCAACTGAAAGACCCTACCATGCTAGAGCTGTATCGCAGTATGTTGGATTCCAGCTGTATACAGTTCTCTTATTATACAGAACAGGGATGGGAGCCTATATTGCAAACCACTGGGCCCCAAAAAGAAATTTTGCTAATGCGGCCAGATGGTGCTTTACCTTTTGCTGAAGGAACATTTTTTGAACAAACAGGGTATTGGATTCGGTGCCAAGCAAAGGAAATTTTTGCTCTAGAAAATATGTCCATAGATAAAATTACCCTGCGCAGTTCTGCGGAAGAGCTGCTGCCAGATGTGGTGCATGCCTCTGGAACAGACCAAAATTTGATGGAATATCTCCCTTTTGGAGAGCGCATGGGGCTATATGATATGGTCTATTTTGGCTGTGAGGAAGTGCTGTGCAAAGCAGGAGCACAGATTCAGCTAAAATTTAATATGGATTTTTTAAAGTTTCCGGTGGAAATTGACCCCAAACAGCCAGAAATCAACTGGAAAATGGTGATGAAAAAATCCGATTTTCGCCCCAATTTGGAGTATGACATCACCATTGAGGAAGTAATCTGGGAATATTACAATGGGCAAGGTTGGAGCCGCCTGTTTGCAGATAATCGGTATAGTGATATTTTTACCACGAAATATGGTACAATAGGACAGTTGAAGATAATGGATTTTGTATGCCCCATGGATATGCAAAAAATTGTTATCAATTCTCATGATACTTTTTTTATTCGTGCCAGAGTTTTAAAAATCAACAACCTATATAAAACCAAAGGGAACTTTATTTCTCCACTGCTATCAGAAACCAGCTTTTCCTATTCTTACCCCTCTCAAGGTTTGATGCCCTTACGGGTAGCATGGGAAAACCAGATGGAACAGCACCATGTAGCAGGCTACCAATTGGAACGATGGGCTGCTCCTTTGCGTCCCTTCCAAAGAATAGAAAATGAAGAAAAAACAGTGTATCTAGGCTTTGAGTTTCCGCCAAAAGGTGCACCCATTAAACTTTTTCTTCAGATGAAGAACACCTTGTTGGGCGTTTCTCCAAAACTTCGTTGGGAGTATTGGAGCCCAAAGGGATGGAAAGAGGTTAATTTGGTAGACGAAACCCAAGGTCTTACTAAAAGTGGTATTGTTACCATGATAGGGGCAGAAGATTTCCAGAGGCGTACATATTTTGGAAAAAATCTCTATTGGATGCGGATTATAGATGTAGCCAATGTTTATCGACAAGCAAACCTATATCCCTGTATAAACCAGATGTTCATGAATACCACCCGTATTTTGAATATTCGTACCAGAGAGGAAGAAAGATTTTTTATTCAACCTCATGAGGAAAATAAAAAATATCAGTTGCCAGATAGACACTTGTACCAAGTAGAAGTATGGGTATGTGAAACAGGGCAAATTGAAGATGAGGAACTAGCCTTGTTGGAACAGGAAAATCGTGTAGAAAAGCAACGAAACGAAACAGGTATGGTTGCAGATATTTGGGTACGATGGGAAGAAACAGAGGATTTTATTTTAGGTAGCCCCTCTAGTAGGTGGTATCAAGTAGACCGCAACGAAGGAACAATTTCTTTTTCTGATGGAAAGTATGGAAAAATTCCCACATCCCAGCCATATCAAAGCATCCTTGTTCGGTATTCCACCAGTGGCGGACAGGCAGGCAACCAAGAAACAGGAAAAGTAAACCGTCTCAACCAGAACATTGCATATATCAATGGAGTTAGCAATCCAGAACCTACGGTAGGAGGTAGCAATCCAGAAACTGCCGCAGAAGCTATGGCAAGAATGGCTGCATTTTTTAGTCACCGAGCAAGAGCAGTCACCGCCAGTGACTATGAAAATTTGGCACGAGAGGCTAGTCGAGCAGTGTATAAAGTAAAATGTTTTTCTGGGCTAGATGGCTTTGGAAAAAGAATGCCCGGGGCGGTAACACTGGTATTACTGCAAAAGGATTACTTTGGAGGCAGAAAGTATTTTGATATGGTACAACAGCAGGTAATGGCATATCTGAAAGATAAGGTAAGCCGCCAACTGCTGGAAACTGGAAAGTTGTTTATTGCAGAGCCGCAGTTTTTGGAAATTTGTGTAAAAGCAGAAATTTTGGTGGATAGCTTTGACAGGATTTTTCAGGTGAAAGGCGATGCAGAACAAAGGCTATCTGCTTTTATTGACCCCATTTATGGGAATTTTGATGGAAATGGTTGGAGCATTGGTGTTCTACCAAATGTAACACAACTGACCAATGTACTGAAAAGTGTTCCTAACATCAAACAAATTAAATCTGTTTCCCTATCAGTGTATTTGCTGGAAAGCGGAAAAAGAGCAGAAATCAATCTAGAACATCAAGAATTGTACAAATTTGCTTTGCCAGTAAGTGGCCAGCACAATTTGTATTTGACAGTTGGATAAATCTATGGGAGGTGATGCTATGCTGCCAGATATTGAACTCGACCAGCAAAGCTTTGAAGAGATTGTAGAGGATGCAAAAAAGCAGATTGCCAAGGTGTATCCTCGCTGGACGAACTATAATGAAGCAGACCCGGGAATCACCTTTTTGGAGTTGTTCTCATGGCTAAAGGAGATGCAACAGTATCACCTCAACCAAATTGGAGAAAAAAACCAACGCAAATTTTTGAAGCTGTTGGGGGTATGGCCCGCACCAATGGAACCAGCCAAGGCTTTGCTGCATTTGTGGCAGGTGGAGGAAGATACCACTTTGTTGCAAAGAGAGCAGTTTTGTGCAGATACCATTCCCTTTGAAACAACAAACCTACACCAACTTGTAAAAGCAAAGCTAATGGTTTTACAGTCCCATTTTTCAAAGGAAAAAAGAGAATTTTGGCTTTCTCATTGGGACCAAGGGGCAGAGTTTTATTTTTTGCCCTTTGGAACAGAACCTTGTGTAGGGAACCACTTTTGTATGGGGTTTGATTCTCCCTTACCTGTGCAAACATCTTTTAGCCTATATGTTTGTGTGTTTCAAAATTATCCAGTACAAAGAAATAAAATTCGTGAGGATTCGTCTTTTTACCCTTTGGCAAAATTGCGTTGGGAATATTGGACTGCTTCTGGATGGAAACAAGCAAAAGTATTAAAGGATGAATCCCATGAGTTTTTACAAAATGGCTTTGTGGAACTTCAGTTGCCAGAGCCTATGACCCAAGGGCAGGAGGGATTGTTTTGGTTACGGGTGGTATTGGAAGAAAATTGGTATGAAATCCCTGTGGTTTTTACAGGAATCTATACAAATATGTTGCCTGTTGTGCAATGCAATACATTGGCAGATTATCAAGATTTTGCAGCAGGAGGACAGACACATCTACAAATACCTTTAAACCATCGTTTGGGTAAGGATGTAAAGTTTTTGGCAAAAAAACAAGATGGGTATAAAAAAATACAAGCTCCTTCTGTGGTGCAAACATTCCAAGAAGATGGAACATGGCTGGCACAATTGGAATTAGAGGAAGATACAAAAGAAGTACGAGCATTGTATCAAGATGTGCATTACAGTGCTTATTTGCAACTAGCCATAGGAAACGGATTTCCAAAGCAAAAGTATCAAATTAAGATGGATAATATATTGAGTAGCCATCTGGAAATTATGGTAGAGGAAGCAGATGGTCTATGGCATTGCTGGCAGCAGGTGAAAGATTTTGATGCTTCTTTCCCTGAAAGTCGCCATTTTTGTTTTGAAGAATCCTCTGGTATGGTATCCTTTGGAGATTGTGAGCATGGTATGGCACCAGTGGGGCCAGTGTATTTGGTGCGAGCAGTTGCCAGTGAAGGCATAGATGGAAATGTAAAGCAGCAACAAATTTCTACCTGTCTTAGAAAGCTACCTGTTGCACACATAAGCAACCATTGGGTAGCAGCAGGGGGAAAACAGCCCGAAACTTTACAAGAGTGTTTTATGAGGGCAAGGGCCTCCTTGCGCCAATGTAAAAGGGCGGTTACAGATGAGGACTATCAGCAACAGGTAAAAAATGCCCCCGGTTTAATGATTCAGAATTGTCGTTGTGTATCCTCTGCCCAGTTGTATCAAGGAGAGGTTGCAGGAGAGGAAAACACTGTTCATATTGTAGTACAGTCTTTTTCAAAAGAAAAACGAGAAAAACTCAACGAGGGATATTATCGCAACCTATACGCATTGTTGGATAGGTGCCGACTGATGGGAACAAAGGTTCGAGTGCTCTCCCCAGAATATATAGGAATTACTATCTTTGCAGAAATTCGTATAAGACCATATTACCAACAAGCTCACCAGATGATACAGAAAACCGTAGAGGATTTTTTTGACACAGCAAAGTGGGTTTTTGGAAACCCAGTGCAGTACAGCACCTTATATGGTGTTATAGACCGGTTGGAATGTGTATTGTCGGTGGATTCCTTGGCCATTGATGCCAAAGGTGCCAATATTAGTAGAAACCGTAGCGGAGATGTGTTACTTCCTCCCAATGGGTTGGTGTATTTGAATAGTGCACAATATCATCTTTCCGATGGAGAATAGAGGTGCAAAATGAGAGATTCGGAAAAATACTTTTTGCTCAATAAAAGGTCGGATTTTGAAAAAGGTTTTTTGCAAAATTTGATATGGGATGGGCAAGGACTGCGCCTGCAAAACCCTCAAAGGGGAGAACGAGGGGTATTTCTTTCTCCTGTATTGGACTGTTTGGAACAAGAAACCATTTGGCACCGAGGAATCATAGAAGGGGAAAGTCTAGGAGATTCCTCTATTGTGTTCCAATTCTATGCCACAGATAGCCCTTACATAACAGACCAGCATGGTACCATGTGGAAACTGGAAGAATATTTTACAAAGGATGTCCCTCTTTGGGAAAAAGAACAGGCATTTCTTCCCTTTTTAGTAGAAAAAAGGCAGAATCCACAGGATATCCTGCTACACAATCTAAAAGGTAGATATGTATGGTTTGAAATTCAGTTATTTGGTCAAGGTGACCTTTCTCCTATGGTAAAGAGGGTGCAACTTTCCTTTCCAAAAAGAAGTTGGACCCAGTACCTGCCAGAGCTGTATCAGGGAGAAAGCCAAAATTTCTTGGAGCGATATTTAGGAATTTTTCAATCCCTGTATGAGGATTTGGACAAGAATATCCGGGAAGTTTCTGCCTATTTAGAAATTGATACAGCAGATGAAGAGTTTTTGAATTGGCTTGCCCAATGGCTAGGCGTTGAGGGAGGCTATTTGTGGGAGCAGGAAAATCTGAGAGAGTTGCTGCATTGTGCCATGGATTTGTATTCCATAAAGGGTACAGTAGAATCTCTAAAACAGATTATCCAGTTAAAAACTGGTCAATGCCCCTATGTGGTAGAGCAGTATGAAATTGCCCCTTTTCAAAAGGATATTTCCCACACAAAATTGCTTCGTCAACTCTATGGAGAATATCCCAATATGGTAACAGTGTGCTTGCCCAATCGTGTGGTACCGTCCAACAGAATGTATCAAACCATTATAAAGTTGATAGAAACGGTAAAGCCTGCACAGGTGGAAATCAACTTGGTATTATTAAAACCATATATTTTTTTGGATAGCTATTCTTATTTGGGTATTAACAGTGTGCTGGGACAGTATCAGCCCTTGCAGTTGGATGGTCAATCTGCCGTACCCCTAACTACGGTGGGTGGGTTAGAAGAAAGGACGGAATCAATGTGAAAAACTTAAAATACTTTCCCTTTGAAAGAAACCGCTATTTTTATGGAAAATTGCTGACAGTAGATGACTTTGAAACAGAGCAAAAATACATGAATGATAAACGCCGCATGATAAACCGGTTTTTGATGGGAACAGGTGTAGTATGTGGCATGAATGTGGTGGAGGCAGACACAAAAAGTATCTCGGTAGAGATGGGGTTAGCCTTGGATTTTGCCGGGCGAGAAATTGTTATTGATACACCTATTATCAAAAAGCTGGAATTGATTGATGGCTTCCAAGCCATAGAAGATATGCAGCTGGAACACAGCGGAAATGCAAACGAAATTTTGTATTTGTGTGTCGAATATGCCGAAGCAGAGAAAGACCCTGTGCACAATATTGCTGGAAGCAGTGCTTCTTTGCAGCAGGTGGAATACAACAAATACAGAGAGGGCTACCATTTATTTTTAACAGAAAAAGGCCCTGATGAAAAACGCTTTGGAGCTTTAAGCAGCTACCAGAATATTCAAACACTGTATTGGAACAATGGTATAAAAATTACTCAGATTTGCCCCCAATATACCACAACACAACAGCCGCTGGAAGTATTGGTTGTTGTGGAAAATTTGGGACAGAGCCAGCCTGTAAAATTTTCTTATCAACTGGATTTGACCTATCTACAATATCAGGGAACCAATCATATTCCAGTGGAATTTGATGAAAGCAAACTGGAAAAGAACTCACGATATGAACTTCGCTTCCCTGTAAAAGCAATGCCAGTACAGGACACAAAGGGTATCTTGTCGGTAAAGGAAAACAGTGCAAAGCTATGGATTGGTTCTACACAGGTAGATGCTCTTATCTCTGGTGAAAATCAGACCAATATCATTGCAGGTAGTGTGAAACAAGAGATAATGCGGCACTATTATAACAGTGCCATGGAGGAAATTGTAGAAAACAACGACCAACAAAGCATTTATTTGGCACGAATTTTATTGATTCGCAACGGCAAGCGGTATTCCATTAGCGAAGTGGAAAATATGGCAGTACAACAGCCCATCTTAAATTTACCCTTGGCATCGGTTTTGAATCAAATTACCACAAGGGAATTGGAACAACTGCAAGCAAACAAAAAAGAAATGCCCGCTGTTGTGGATGCTCCACAAATGGAGAAGCATAAGCAAACATTGCAAATGAACACCGGCACAGTGCTAATAGATTTGGGGCTGGGTGGTAGAAAAGGCGAGCGTTTCTTCTCAAATGATATTTCTCATGGCCTTGGTTTGGGAATGGTAACCATTTTGCTGTCCATAGAGAGTGTAACGGAATCGGGAAAAGAAGTGTATACAGGTTCTCCTGAAATATTTGACCAAGAAAATGGGCAATTTGGAGCAGAGCTGGCATCCAAATTAAATATGGCAGAAGGAACCTTCCGCGTGGGATTACGTTTAACAGCTACATCTCCTCAGCGATATGTAAAAGTTCATTGGACTGCTCTTCGGGATATGGCAGAACTTCTGGAGGAAACAGAAAAAACCAGCCTGTTTATCAAACCTAATATGGCAGAAGTGCAAACATTGGAAACTATCTGCTTTGAGGCAGTTTGCCCCAAAATGCAGGATAGTCGGATACGTTGGTCGGTAAATCACCCCGCCGGAGGTGTGATTGACAAAAATGGAATGTATACAGCACCCAATACAGCTGGTGTATATGAAATTACGGCCCAATCTATGGCAAATCCAAAAATGACTGCTTCAGCTTTTGTGGTGGTTCGAGAGCAATTACAACGAAATTAAATAGAATTTGGAGAAAGGGATGGTTCTTGCCATGCTGATACAATCGCTGGAAAAAACATTTACTGTGATTCAACTGAGAAATAGCTGTGAAGTCACAGAAAGCTATCTGTGCCGAGATTATGGACAGCAGTCCCCCAGCGATTATCTGCTGGTAAAAATAAAAAATCAAACCTTTGCCCAAAGAATGGTTCCTGCCCTTTTGGAAATAAAGGAAGGAAAAACCTTTTTAGACTTTGCCGAAAGTTTTACCTATGAAAATGGTTTGTATGCGGCTTTTCATTATAGCAGTTTTCCTACCCTTAGGGAAAAAATGGAGCGAGAAAGTTGCAGCTTACGAGAACGAATGCAAATTGTATTGAACCTGTTGGAAAAGATGATTTTATACAAAATGCCTTTGTATTTTCAACAGCATCTTTTTGATATGGACAGAGTTTGTGTATCCCCAGCGTTGGACATTGGTTTTCGGTATGAGTTGCAGGATATGGGCCGCTATTTTGAGATAACTCAAGAAGTGGTGATTGATTCCCTTTGGGAGTTTTTGGAAGAACTATTTTCTCAGGAGTTAGAACAACATAGCTCCATAGAACTGGAAGCATTTATCAATAATATCGAGAATTTTTATGGTGGGCTAGAAGATTTTTATCAGGAGTTTGTAAAGCTGTATAAAAAACTACAAGGCCCTATAAAACCCATAGCTCCCACAGGCAAGCTGTTTCGTATGTGGGAGATGCTAAAGCGGGTAGCAAAACTTCTACAGCCTGTTTTTGCTGCGGCGGTATTGATTGCAATTCTTGTCTATTTGATTTTTATGTTTGAAAAGGACAAAACATCCATAGACGGTGCAGAAACCTTTGCCTATATTGGCACACTTGAAATTACGGAATAGGGGTTGTGAGATGAGGTTTCAGAATAATTTCAATTTGAATCAAATACTGAAATATGGTGCACAGCGTTTAGTCCGTACCCTTACCCGGCCAATCAATATTTTATATAGAAGAATACGCTTTGCCTTAAATCCCAACAGCTTTGTCAACAAGGTTGTGGGAGACATTGACCAAAATGTAAAACAAATTACAAAACCTCCCCAAACCTTAAAGGGATATATTGCCATTGGAGAGCGATATGTAGCAAAAAAGCTGGTGTTCATTCTTGCTGTCCTATCCTTGGTTGGTATTATTTTGCTGGTAAAATTTGTGTGGCCTGCCATGCAATCTCAGTTTTTTGTAAAAACAATGTACATAAATAGTGCGGAAATGATAGGTTATAGCGGAAAAGTGCAGTTGATGAGCCGACAAAGCGACAAAGCTATTTTTCGTGGGCGTATGGAAGAAGGGCGTATCAACGGAAAAGGAGAACTATATCGCTATGATGGCAGCTTGTTGTATCAGGGTGAGTTTCAGCTAGAAGAATATTCTGGTGTAGGGCAGCTGTATTATCCCAATGGTCGTACACAATACAAAGGAGATTTTTTGGCAAACCGATATTCTGGAAAAGGCAAGCTCTATTTTGATACGGGAATTTTACAGTATGAAGGAAACTTCGAGGATGGACTGTATCAGGGTAGTGGCCTTTTATATACAGAAGAAGGCTGGCTGCAATACAGTGGCGATTTTGACAAAGGATTGTTTAGTGGACGGGGTAGCCTATATCAGCAAGAAAATGTTTTGCTGTACAAAGGCGATTTTCTTGAAGGTTTATACGATGGTACAGGAAAACTGTATAAAAATGGTCAAGTAGTGTATGAGGGTGAGTTTAAAGAAGGAAAACGCCACGGAGCAGGAGTTTTATACGACGACAGCGGACAGGTTGTGTATGAAGGAAGCTTTGCCAATGACTTTCCAACAGAAGGCGATGGGGTTGTATATGATGAAAATGGAGTAGTCCTATACAAAGGTGGATTGGCAGAAGGTGTGTATCAAGGGCAAGGCACCTTGTTCCGTCCAGATGGAAGTGTAGTCTATACAGGGGAATTTGTAGAAGGACTATACGAAGGACAAGGAAAGCTATACAACGAAGAAGGAAAATTGTTGTATGAAGGTGCTTTTGTGAAAGGGCAGTATGAGGGAGAAGGCAAACTCTATAGCCCAGAAGAAACACTTGTATATGCTGGTAGTTTCGTCAAGGGATTGTATGAAGGTGCTGGCAAATTGTATGATGAACAAGAACGATTGCTCTATGACGGAAACTTCTTAGAAGGGAAACGCTCTGGCGATGGAAAAGAATTTGACCCCGAAACAGGCAATCTCCGTTATGAAGGAACCTTTGAAGAAGATTTGTATTCAGGAACTGGAAAACAATTTGATACTGTTACCAATCGTTTGGTGTATGATGGTGCTTTCTATCGAGGGGTATACGAAGGAGATGGAAAGCTGTATTATCCTGAAACAGGAAAAATGGTCTATGAAGGCCAGTTTTTTGGTGGCTTGTATGAGGGAGAAGGAAAAGCCTATACAATAGAAGGACGATTGCTTTATGAAGGCGGCTTTTTGTCAGGGGTGTATGATGGAAATGGTACCTTGTATGATACTGCCTCTGGAAAAGTGGCACAAATGGGCGAATTCCGTTCGGGTGTGTTGGTTACCTCTCAGAAGGATTTGAATGACAGCCAAAATCAGGCTCAAGGAATTGTTTCCCCACCTGCTTCTGATGCTGGCACTGGAAGTTCTTCTAGTAGCAGTTCAACAGAAGAATCTCCCGATAGTAGTTCCAGTTCTTCCAGTAGTTCTACTGTTGATTCTTCATCCTCGTCACAGCAAAGTTGACAAGTACACCAACACAACAATTTTTTGATAATATATAACAACATTGCCAACCCCAAAAAATATTTCTTTTAGGGAATTGAGCAGAAGGGAGCTACCAAAGTGGGAAGTTATACAGCCATTGCAGATGTGGGAAATGCCTTGGTTCGCTTGTTGCAACAATATCTTGTACCAGATACCTTGCTAAGTGCTGATAGTATCGGTTTGTGCCGTCCATCAGATAAAGGGGATTTTATGCTGGGCGTTCATTTATATGGTGTTGAAGAATGTGTAGAAATGCGAGATAGTGAAATGATAGATGTAGGGTTGCAACGGCAAAAATATCCCCCTACCTATTTGAGCTTATACTATATGATTACCCCATTTTCCAACAGTGATGTGAAATTTCGGGCAGAAGAAGAACAGCGCATTTTGGGCAGAGTGGTTCAGGTTATCAAGGACTATGGAACATTTGACTGCAATACCTACCAGCCGGTGGAATTTCCAAAAGGGTTGGATATACGTATAGACCCCGTAATGCTCACATTAGAGCAAAAACTGAGGCTCTGGAATGCTCCAGATATACCCTATCGAGCATCCTTGTATTATAAAGCCACACCAGTTGTGGTAGAATCCTCCAGAATGCGAAAGATTCGCAGGGTAACAGACTTGAATTTGTCGGTGGAGGAGAAATAGAGAAATTTCCACAGGTAGGAGGGAAGAAGGTCATGGCACTACAAACAATTAGTGGCAGCCGTCGAAAGGTTTCCATGGTAGTGATAGGCATTGACGATTTTAGCAATAAAATTGTGCAAGACAATTCTTTGCAGGTGTGGATTCCTCACCATACACCACCTATATGGAAAACCGCAGGATATTATGTGTTTTTGAATGCCCCCACAGAGATTGTAACAGTAAGATTATATTCTCCAATCTTTCATTCTGTGGAAATACAGGCTGATTTGCGTGTTCAAACAAAAGAACCTCTCATTTTATCTGTGCGCTTGTATCCAAATGAAACCTATCCTTTTCCAAAAGGTATCACCCTTGTGGAAGGAAAAGCACCAGCAGGAAGTTTGGTGCAGGTGCTGGGAGGAAATTATCCCTCTGTGAAATTGGTGGAAGATTACAAAAAGGACAAGGATGACAGAAAAATTAGACTGTTTCAACCAGAAGGATTGTGTTTAGATGAAAAATGCTTTGAAATTTTTTCAAAAGATGGAACAGATACCGAGCAATTTTTTATCAAACAACAAATAGAGGAAGAGATGTTTGGCTATTTGCTCAAAGCTCCTCTGCAAAAAGATTATCCCAAAGGGTTGACGGCAATTCGACCAGTTGCACAGACCTATGCAAATGCTACAGGGCAGTATCTTGTACCTGTGTACTGCAAAGAGGGGCAGGAAATTTGTTGCCAATGTATATATGAAAAAAATACAACAAAAAAATCATCTATTGTAGCAGGAAAAAGGGTTTTAATAGATTTTGAGCAGTAATATGGTGGGTTGGATAGGTGGAATAGAATCCAGAACAAGAAAGGTGGAAACAAAATGGGAATGGCAGTTCGTGCAGGGGCGATATTAAATTGTACATTTGGGATGGCACCTTCCACTTTAATGGTGCTTCCCACAAATCGGGTACTCAATGGAACCCCCTTGGCAACAGTGATGGACTATATTCCCTTGACAAATATCATGCCTTTTGGTATGTGCAGCAGTATCAGCAATCCCACTGTGGCAGCGGCTACTGCGGCAGCTTTGGGGGTGCTTACCCCCATGCCTTGTGTTCCAGTGGTGACTGCTCCATGGGTGCCGGGCAGCACCACAGTTCTTTATGGGGGGTATCCCGCATTGAATCAGACATGCAAGTGTATGTGTACGTGGGGAGGGGTCATAAGTGTTGGGACTCCCGGTGTCACAAATATTATGGTTGCATAGGAGGCAGTGTATGAGCAAACGAACAGGAAAAATTTTACTGGTGGCTTTTTGGGTTTGCTTTGCATTGGCAGCAGCAGTGGCCTGTATGAGGCAGCGAGAACCCCTGAGTTATATTCTGGATTCTGTCACAGAAGGTCAGCTAGTATATGGCATAGATGATGATGAGAAACAGGTTCGCTTTTTTGTTGCGGACAAGGGCGGAAAGGTAGAGAAACAATTTACTATAGACCGACAAGAGGGCAGTGTATACTGGGTATTTGATTATCTTTCTTTGGATAATGATGGTAAGCTATATGTGTACGGAATCAAAATTGATGCTGTTACAAACCAATATTTGGATGAATCGGTATATTTTTGCAATTTTGAAGAAGGAAAATTAGAACTATATCAAACATTGCCTATGGTGTATAAAGATGGGCAAAACAATATGTCCGTCAATGTAGAGGATGGTAATGTTACCTACTTAACCTATGAGTTTTTAGACCAGCTTGTGGTTACAGTATATAAAATAGACCAAAGCGGGACAGTATCCCAAATACACCAAACTTTCTTTGATTCAATGATAAATATTTATGACTATGCTTATAGTGATGAATGGAACCTAGTATTTATTACACCCAATAACAAGGTGTATCACTCTTTGCCAGATGGAACTGTAAAACAGGTGTACCCCACAGATGGAGAACTTCACCAGCTAACAGACTTTTACTATGATGGTGGGGATTTGGTATATGTTACAGATGTTGCACTGGGAAAGATAGTGCAAATCAATCTGAAAAGTGAAACCCACACAATGCTATATGATACAGAAACAATTCTAAATAGTGATACATATTACTATAGTGATTTGGAGAAAATTAAGTACAAGGATGGGGATTTCTCTGCAACTGTACAAATAGACCATAATACCAGCGGATTGGGATTGTATCAAGATGGAGAATTTTATGTAATTCAATCCTTACAACTACAAATAAGAGACTGTATAAAGATTTTCTTGTATACCTTCCTCCTGCTTTTGGTGGGGGCACTGGTATTGTTTGCAATTGGCAAGTTGTTTTTCTACATAACAAAGCATCGCTACCCCATTCTTGCAAAGTTGATTTTTTCCTTGATTCCCATTGTGATTATCAGCACACTGATTACACGATATTATACACAACGAAATATGACCACCGAGTTGATAAATGCACAATATCGGGAGCTATACCAAAACAGTCGGAATTTTTTGGCTGGCGTAGAGTCTTTTTATTGGACAGACATTGAACCACAATTTGCCTATGAAACACCAGAGTATTTTGATTTTCAAAATATTTTCTTCAATCGGGGAACAGGCTCTGTGGAGCTAATGGGAGATGTTGGAGAAAAAAGCTCCAATATTGACTATTTTTCCTACATATTTGCTTATAAAGTAAAAGATGGAAAGCTGTATTCCTATTATTGCGACCCTCAACCTGTCAATGCACCTGTGGAGTATAAACAAAGTAAGGACATGACAGAGCTTTTTTATCAGTGTGTGGAGCAAGCACAACCTGTAAAAGGACAGTATAGGGATAAATTTGGAAACTGGAGTGTAGTTTTGGTGCCAGTATATGACCAAGATTACAATGTGGTTGCTGTGCTGGAAACAGGTATGTCCAAGGTGCTGGTAGACTACAACATTTCCCAAGAAATTCGAGAATTGACCATTGTTAATCTAGTAATTATGGCTGGAATGATGGTTGTAATTTCGCTGATTCTAAAATACTGTTTGTATCCCCTGAAGCGTTTGAAAAAAGGGGTAGAGGAAATGCGAGATGGCAATTTTGGAGTGACTGTGCCAGTGAGAGGCAGGGACGAAATTGCAGAAATTTCTGAGGTGTTCAACCGAATGTCCTTTAATATTCAGGGGCATATCCAAGAAATTGAAAAGTTCAATCGAGCAAGTTTCCGCTTTATTCCTTCTCCCATCTTTATGCTTTTGAAAAAAGAGGGCGTGGCAGATATCCAGAAGGGTGATAATACAACCAAAGCGGCAACAGCATTTTGTTTCCATACAGTGACTTTTAACACCAAGATGAGAACCATGACGGGCGAACAGATGTATGGTTTTATCAATAAGATTTTGTCAGTAACAGTTCCTGCTGTGTTGGAAAATCGTGGGGTAATCAGTGAATTCCAAAATGCTGGAATAGAAGGATTTTTTATTGATTCCAGCGAATTTGCTTTAAATTGTGCAATCTCTATGTGCCATCGCTTGATGCCTTTGGAAAAAGAAGAAGGATTTGAGGGCATAAAGCCAGCCATAGGACTTAGCTATGGACAAACAAAATTGGGTATTGTTGGAACAGACCAACGCCTGGAGGCTGTGGCAATATCAGAATCTACCAATTTAGCACAGTTTTTGCAAAAAATTGCGCCAAAATATTCTTCTAAAATTTTAGTTACTGGAAATATGTTGGAGCAAATTCCTCAATGGAAGGAAAAATACCACATCCGGTGGATTGGATTTCTCTCCCTTTCTGCAACTGGAACCATGGAAAAAATATATGATTGTTATGATGGCGATGAAATGCAGGAACGAAAGTGGAAAGACGAAACCAAAGAGATGTTTGAACGAGGTGTGGAGCTGTACTGCTCTCGGTCTTATTATGAAGCAAGAAAAATGTTTATTGAGGTACTAAAGAAAGTACACAGAGATGATGCTGCAAAGGAATACTTATTCCGATGTGACTGGCAACTTCATCATAAAACCAATGAGCAGAATATTTATCTGGAGCAGTATTGATATGTGGGGTATCAACTAAACCGTTGCCTCACCACCTAAGGTAGGGGACTTGTAGAAAAATTCTGAAAGGAGGGGAATTGTTGGAACAGCAAGAACAATGGAATTACTATCAACAATTGATACAAATAGAAAGCCGACTGCTTCAATGCTATGCAGATATAGCAGTTACAACCGGAGCACAAGGAAAAATGGAAGCTATAAGAGGTATATCTCTATCTGCTTCCGATTTGTTCCAGTTGCATGATGTTTTTTCTTTACAAGAGCAACAGCAGTATTACAAAACACGTTTTTCTTTGTATCAAGAATATGCTCTTATGCACAGAAAATTAGAAAAACAATGGGGTGAAGACATTCCCCTTGAAAAAATTTTGCAGGCATTACATGCAGATGAATTTGCTCGACACTGTGTTTTTTTGGCATTTGTTGCAGAATTAGACAGAGACTTTTCTAGGGCTGTTGCACATTTGCAAAATGATTATAACCTCACCTTTCCCACAATGGAATTTTGTTTGGCAACCTATACCCTAAATGCCCAAGAGCAGCAAAAATTGCTGATGGATGCAAAAGCAAACAACAATATATACTGCGCACTTTTTGAAGAATTTGAAAAAGACCAACCTATCTACATACAAAAGGGAATGAAGCTAAGAAACCAAGTGATGAAGATTGCTCTTTGTTGGGAAAGCATAAGCCCTCAACTAGAACATATTGTAGATTGGTATAAAACCACAGACGAAAGCCTTCCGCCCTTAATGGCACAAAAAGAAGTGTTGGAAAGAATGTGTGCTTTTGACACAGGCACTAGACAGCTGTTAATTAGCTTTTTTGGGCCTTCTGGTTGTGGAAAAAAGTTGCAAATACGGCATTTTTGCAAAAGCCGTCAAAAAGAACTTTTGGTAGTGAATCTTGCTCGTATTTCCAAAGAACAAGAAAAATTGAAAGAAACATTTCAACAAATAGCCACAGAAGCAGCAATCCGAAACGCCTATATTGCTTTTGACAATATAGAAGCCTTTTGGGAACCATCTGGTGAAGAAGGAGAGCTTTTTGATATTTTGCAAATCTGGATGGAGGAATTTTGGAAATCCAGTCGCATTCTGTTTTTTTTAGGGCGGGAAAAGTGGCAACCAAAAGGGGAAAAGAGCTATGGTTTTTTGTCTGTTTCTTTGGGTACGTTGTCGGTGGAAGAACGGCTTTCTATTTGGGAAGGATATTTGCACATTTTGCCAGTGGGAAAGGATGTAAATGCTCAACTATTGGCAGGGAAATTTCCCTTTACAGGGGGCATGATTCGCAACAGTGTTATGACTGCTTTGGAGCAGATGCAATGGCAACAAAAATCCGAACTGGATAATAATATTCTTTATGAGGCATGCAACAATCAAATTGTTTTGCATATGAACCAAAAAGCAACACGGATAGAAAGTGGCTATTGCTGGGAGGACTTGGTACTTCCACCTAGACAAAAAAGCCTTTTGCAAGATGCTTGCAACCAAATTCTGTTTGAATACAAAGTATATAAAAGCTGGAATTTTGGCGGAAAGGTTGCCTATGGGCGAGGGGTCTCCATGTTGTTTACTGGCCCACCGGGAACAGGTAAAACAATGGCAGCACAAGTAATGGCAAACGCATTACAGATGGAACTTTTTAAGGTGGATTTGTCTGGTGTTATGTCAAAATATATAGGAGAAACTGAAAAAAACCTAGGTGCCATTTTTGACGAAATGAAAAAAAGCAAAAATATTTTGTTTTTTGATGAGGCAGATGCTTTGTTTGGAAAGCGTTCTGAAGTAAAAGATTCCCACGATAAATATGCCAATGCACAAACAGCTTACCTTTTGCAAAAAATGGAGGAATACGACGGCATTATTATTTTGGCAACCAATTTTATGCAAAACTTTGATGAAGCATTTAAAAGGCGGCTGAAATTTGTGGTGGATTTCCCATTTCCTGATGAGGCACAGCGTTTGACTCTTTGGCAAAAAGTATTTCCCAAGCAAACTCCACTTGGTATGGATGTGGATTTTGAGTACTTATCACAACGATTTTCATTATCGGGAAGTAATATTAAAAATGTGGCAGTTTCGGCAGCTTTTTTGGCAGCCGCAGAAAAAGAAGCTACCCCTGTTTGTATGGTTCATCTTTTAACCGCTGTTCAGCGAGAGTATGAAAAATTGGGAAAGACTCTGACAGCTGGAGAGTTAGGAGAATATGCGGGATATTTGGAGCTTAGAAAATAGCATAGGGAGGAATAAAAATGGCAATAACAGCATCAAGCAGCCAACTTAATTTAGGAACAAGAAATCGTTCCGATACTGCGCAAGGAACAAGACCAGTAACACGCAGACGTGCAAATGCCCTTCTGCCAAATAGCCCCAGACCCATTATTCCTATGCAGCAGCAAGATGTTGCAACAGATAGTGCAACCCAAGACAATGGCGAAGAAGGCTCCGCTGGTGCCCAAGAATCAAATAAAATTTCTATGATGGAATACACTCGCTTATGCGATGGTGTTATGAGTGAAGCCTATACAAAAATAAAAATCCCGGCGCAAAAGATGCTTGCACAGGACACAGCAAAATACCGGCAAAAAAGGGGAATTCCAATACTTTTGAAAGAAATTGCAGAAGTTCGGCAGGACTTGAGAGAGAGAATGGCCAACTTGCAAGATATGGAAGTAGAGGGAGATGCAACTGAAAAACACCAAAAATTTCAAAATGTGGTTGCAGTTATGATACAAGCAGACCTAGATATTGATTCTTTAAGGAGAAAAAATGCAGAATTTGTACCAGATGCAAACCACTACCTTTCTTTATTAAAGGGTAAATATTCTCTACAACATCCATTGTATACTTTGGTAAAATCTTACAGGGCAATGCCAGAAACAAGTCCTACTGAACAAGAGAAGCAAAAAAGTAAGTTCAGGAGAGGGGGCAAAAAAGTCATAACAGTTGCTGAAACAATGTTGGATTTGATGTCGGGAAGCAAAGATGTATCCAAAGAGCATGCAAGTCATCATGACAATGAGGTATTGAAAGGTAGAATAGAATCTGTCTGGTATTTGGATGGAATTGCTAATGCTTTTACTTTGCTCACAAGTGGATATAACCTTTTGAAAGGCTTTGCATCAAGCAAGAAAAAAACCAATGAAGATATTGGCGAAATGATAGACAATTTTGCAACATTTGTTACATCTATTTTTTCTACAATGGAATCATTTGGACTAAAACAATTGGAAAAAGCAGTGCCTATTGTTGGAGCTATCTTTACAATAATCAGTTCTTTGTTTAATGGTGTGACTGTAATGAGGAACCTTGGAAAAGCCATAGGAAATCGTAAAGTGATGGCTCAGGCAAAGCGTGGCTTGGAAGATAGATTGGTGAGAAACCGAGACAAGGAAAAAGATTTAGGGCATCAAGTTCCTGAGTTGCAGACAATGATTAAACGCAGAGGGGGAAAACACGAAGGCGTTTCAGCAACAACGGTTGCTCAACAGCGACAGGCCTTCCGACAAGGTTTTGAACAGGAAAATATCTATAAGAAAAAAGTAGAGTTAAAACAGCAACGTCTTGTTTTATTGAACAAGGAAAACAAGACACCACAAGATGAGTTAGCAATTCAAAGATTAGACCAACAGATTGGTCAGTTGAGAATGGCACAGGATATTCAGCGATTGGGTGTAACAGATGAGGCAAAAAGCAAGCAAAGCAAAAAGATTCGGTCAAATTCTATAAAACTAGTTGAAATTGCTTTGGATTTGGCATCTGCTATTGCAAAACTATTCCCGGGAATTGGAGATTTGGTTAGTGCAGGAATCTCTTTGGGAAAAGGAATTTTTGATGCTGGTTCTAAATTGGGAAAATGGATTTATAAACAGACAAAATGGTATGCTGCAAAAGAGGAACAAAAGGCGCAACGGCGCAGTTTGTTGGCAGATACGATTGTAGAGCGTTTGGATATGCTAGCTAATGTAAACTATGATTTGGCAACCCTATACAATTCCAATGCAAAGCCGGATGCTTATGTAGTTAAGGCAGTATATAAAGAATATGATACGTTGGCTGTGGATTTGCAAAGAGGAATGGGAGCAGCACCAGAGGTGCTTGCTACTGCTCAGAGCAAGGATGTGCTAAAAAGTCGTTTGGCTCTTGCATTTTCACAAGAAGGTTAACATTAGAAAGAAGGTTTTTTGATGAGTATAACTTGGGAAGAACAAGTAAAAGACTTGATTTCTCTGAAGGAATGTGCAGAGGATATGGGCATGAAAGCGGAAGTAGTTCCCCATGCAGGAAAAGAAAAAAATCCGGCGTTGTCCATTGAGTTGCCTTTAGGAAGTTCTGGAAAAGAGAGGACATTGGTTTGTTGCTTTTTGCCTTTGGAAGAGGACCAATCTCAGTTTTGCAAGTATCTGCAAATGTATATAGAATTGGCTTCTCCATTGCCAGATGAGGATATGCCAGTTGTGCTGTTGCTTATCAACCAAATCAATCAAATTCTATCTGTTGGCCAATGCTTTTGGAGGATGGGCAACGATGAAGAAGGATTGCCGGGTGCCATTGGTATACGCTATACACTTGCCACGCCTTTAGATAGTCCAGTGGATGATGGATGCTTTGGGGAAAGTATTATTTTGATGGCAGATGCCTTTGACTTTTTGGATTATGTTTTAGAGGCTTCCAAGGATAAGGAAAAGGCAAAAGAGTTATTGGAAAATATGGAACGAACCATTCAAGAAGCTTTGTTGTAAAATATTGTCTTATATTTTGGGGTTTTTGGCTTTTTCAAGAAATTTTTATACAATTGTTCTTGCAAATTAATGGATTTTCCTTCATACTTTAATGGACATATTTAGAGAGGAGGTGTGCAAAATGGCAGAAAAGATGTTCCAAGAAAATGTTTCTGAGGAAGAAGTAAAAGAGCAGGAGCAGGAACTGGATGAGAACGAGCTGGAAAATGTATCCGGCGGCGGTCCTTCTGGTCGACATCGCTAAAGAATGGGCCTTTTAGGCCCTGTCCCTCTGCCGAAGCAAGAAAATATTTGATTGGGCAGAGGGGCAGAGCATAAAAGCAAATAAGCCAATATATAAACTGTGCGGCTCTAAATTTTGTCCTTATGGAGGTAATATATTTATGGCATTAACAATTAATAGTTCTTGGGCAGGAGAAAAAGAAGTTACATTGATTTTAGAAGGAAGATTGGATACATCCACTGCACCGCAACTGGAGAAAGAAATTCAGGGCTTAGATGGTGTTACCTGTTTGAGGTTAGATTTTGAAAAGCTAGACTATTTGTCCTCGGCTGGTTTGCGTGTAATTTTGATTGCACAGAAAAAAATGAACCGTTGCGGAGAAATGATTATAAGCCATGTAAATGAAACCATCATGGAAGTATTTGAGGTAACAGGGTTTGTAGACATTTTAACCATTGAATAAGACCATGTTGTTGATGAAAAGGGGAGTTGATTGATATGAGAATGAAGATTTTGGAACAGACCGCCAATGATGCAGAAGAAGAACATATCTGGAATGATGTGGTGGTATTGCATATCAATCACTGCTTGGATAATTCTTTTTTCTTCAATGATGTGTTAAAACGCCTGTTTTTTGAAGTGATATTTGTTGCTGTTCCTTATAACAACCAAAAGGTAGATAGCAACTATCCTAATTCCTGTTATCATGGCTTGTGTGAAGATGGCACCTATCAGCTGATGAAAAATGGCAAGAACTTGGGTATATGCCATCCAGATTTTTTAGAGGCAACCTTTATGCTTATGCAGGAGGCATTTTGTCGGGAGATTATTCCCCTTTTGCAAAATGGAAAAAAGCTATTAGTGATTGAGGATGGCGGATACCATTTTGAAGTCCTTTCCCGACTTCGTGCCCTATATCCCGACATTGAAAAAAATACCATTGGTGTAGTAGAGCAAACTACCTCTGGCACCAGAAACAGTATGAGCAAAACAGGGTACCGTTACCCCTATCCTTGTGCTAGCATTGCACGCTCCAATATAAAAATGGAATTGGAATCCATCTTTATTGGACAACGGATTGTGGAAGAATTGGCTTTGATGTTGTACGAAGCGGATGCATTTTTGTCCTTCCATTCTGTCTTGTTGGTGGGGTATGGTATTGTTGGCAGAAGTTGCCGAATGGCATTGGAAGGAAGGTTTTGCCAACTCAGTGCCTATGATACCAATGAGGATATTAGACAGTTGGCTGGTGAAGAAGGGCTGCAAGTATATGATGCCCCCTGTGAAGAGATGTTCTTTCATGATACTGTAGTAGTTGGATGTGTGGGACGTCCTTCCTTTGGCATGGAAATGTTTCGTTGCTTTTTGCAAGGGAAAGCAGAAAGGATTTACTTGGCAAGTGGTTCTTCCAAAAATGTGGAGTTCAAAGAGATTTTGGAGTATCTTGCAGGGAATCGTCCGGCCATTGAGGGTTTATCTCTCATTTGCGTAGAGCAAAAACCCTTGTATACCAAATATTCTTTTGAGTATAAGGGCACTACAAAAGAACTATTTTTGTTGGCAGAGGGAAAACCAGTTAATTTTTACCGAGAGGGAGTTATCAGTCTCACATATAGAGTTATTGATTTGGTTTTTGCAGAGATGTTGCACCTAGCTTTGTATCTTTGCAACCATAGAGATTTGCCACCACAACTTTACATATTGGGAGACGATAACGCCATTACAAAGGATATTTCGGAACAAGACCTATTGGAATTGTGGTTTCAGGAGAATCGCTTTTATTCAAAGGGAAACACCAGAGCTTTTTTGAATCCGCATCCAATGGAGGAATCTTTGCGAAAAATTGCTTGGGAGAACGAGTATGGAAACGATAATTAAACGCACTTTCTTTAAATTTTTTGTTCCTACACTGGTTTCCTCCATTGCTCTGGCAGTAATTTCTATGACAGATTTAATTGTAGCAGGGCAGCTTTTGGGAAAAGAGGCATTTACTGCAATTAGTTTGGCGTTGCCTGTTACAATTTTTGTACAAATTATTGCCGCTGTTTTTGGCGGTGGGGCTGCCATTGTCCTTTCCAACTTATTGGGACAGGGAGATTTACAACGTTGTAACCGAGTATTTACCACAGCCATTGTTTCTTCGGTAGTTATTGGGGTTATAACAGCTGTAATGGGAACTATATTTTTGGAACCTTTGATAGTTGCTTTAGGTGGAAAGCCGGGTCAAATGATGGACAGTGCTTCCCAGTATATTGGAATTTTAATGCTGGGTATGCCGTTTATGATTTTGGCTCCCATTTTGCAAACCTTTTTGAGGAATGATAGCAATCCTCGTTATTCCATGATTTGCGTATTGACCAGTGGATTGTGGAATCTTATGGTAAACATTGTGCTGGTTTTGGTGTTCCACATGGGTATTGCAGGTATTGCTCTGGGAACAGTTACTTCTCAAATATTGAGCTGTATTTTGTCCGGTTGTAAGGTATTTCGGAAAAAGAGTAGTTTTCATCTGTGCTCCTCTGGTTGGAGCATAAAGGAAGTGAAAGCCATTGTGCAGCCGGGACTTCCCGCGGCATTGATTTTCTTTTTGCAGGTGATTCTTACTATCGTAATTAACCATACTTTAATGAGCACAGGCGGTGCAGATGCTGTGGCTGTCTATGCGGTGGTAAAGTATTTGATTACCTTTTTGTATGCCTTTTATGATGGTGTCACTGGAGCCATACAGCCCATGTTGGGAATTTACCATGGTGAAGGAGAAAAGGAAAATTTGCGCATGACCATGAAAGTGGGATTTCGCATAATGATGGTTATGTCGGTAGGTATAACCTCGTTGTTGATGGTGGGTGCACCAATTATCTGCGCCATTTTTGGAGTAGAACAGGATATGCTTGCTATGACAATGACAGCAATTCGTATTCAAGCAGTATTTTGTATTACAGCAGGTATTATTGCCTTTTTGGGTGCATATTATCGGTGCACTGGCCATGAAAAGGTGGCAATGGTTCTTGCTATTTCCAATAACTTGGTTTTTCCAGTATCGCTGATTTTGTTGCTATCCAACTTCACTACCCTTGGCAGCAACAGTGTGTATTTGGGATTGGTGCTTTCAGACTATGGCACCTTGTTGGTATGGTATATATACTTATGGAAATATCGCAAACATGGCATGTCCTCTATTTTGCTTTTGCCAACCCAAAACCTTGAAAACAACCAAAGCTATCAGGTTTTAATTCAGGACAAATATGAGGATGTGGCGCAAATTTCCGAAAAAATTGCAGAGTTTTGCGAAAAGCATGAAGTTGCTGTAAAAAAGCAGTATTACATAAATCTTTGCATTGAAGAACTTGTGATGAATATTATCCAATTGGGCTTTCAAAAAGAACAGGATAACTATATTGACATCAAGTTAACTGTGCAACAAGATGGAGATGTTATGCTGCGTATACGAGATGACGCAACAGAATTTGACCCAACCCAAACCGAAGATTTAACCCTAGAGCAACTATCCAGTGGTGACCATCAAGAAGAACACAATGAGTTGGGAATCTTTTTGGTGAAAAAGGTTGCAAAATCCTACTCTTACAAGAGAACAGTTGGCTTTAATAACTTTTTGGTAGTATTGTAGGGGGAATTTGTGATAGAAAGGAAATGGTCGTAGAGGTGAAGGAGATTTTTTTGACATTCCGTTCCAAGCGCTCTTGGATACGGACGATTGTAAGTGCAGCGGTATTTTTTGTGGTTGCATTGCCTTTTAAAAGCTTATTTACACTACTGCCGGGTGTGACAGAAATTCGTCCAGCCAATATGATACCTCCCGTTTTGGGGTTATATTTTGGGCCAGCGGCTGCATGGGGAATTTCTTTGGGAAATTTAGTTTCTGATATCACAGCAGGTTCTGGAGCATTTGTTTGTATTTCTGGGTTTATTGCTAATTTTTTCTACTCCTATATTCCATATAAACTGTGGTACACTTTAAAAATTGGAAAGCAGCCCATCCGGCCCATTCAATTAAGCAGTGTAACAGAGATTGTGAAATATATTCTGATTATTCTGATAGATTCTCTGGTCACTACTACTGCCCTTTCGTTGATTTTTGAATCAGCGGGATTTCAGGCAATGGCATCTTCTTTCCCCTTGTTGTTTTTTAACAATTTTGATTTTGCCATTCTTTTGGGGATTCCTGTGCTGTCTTTGTTGGAAAAATATAGGGTGCAACCAGAGGTTCCAAAGGATTGTTATAGTGCTAATCAAAATCCAAAAGGCAAGTGGTTGGATATTTCACTATATCTGATTTCTGCGGTGGGTATAGTGTATTTGATATTCTCTGGCGTAACCCACATGCAAATTCGCCCCTCGGTGGCTTTTGCTCTTTTGTGTTTTGTCTTTGTTGGATTGTTTCTTTACCCTTTGCGGCCAGTAATGGAAGTGGAAGAACAAAAAACCAGCAAAGGGCGGGTTAAAATTTCCATTAAAACAAAGGTGACCATTGGTTTTCTGCTGTTGAGTGTGGTATTTTTGTTGTTGATTGGTATTGTAACATTGAATACCATTAACATCAACGGTCAATGGAATCGGCTGGAAACATGGAATTACCTCTACTTGGTGGTTGGCATTACCATCAATATTGTGTATGCTGTGGCCATTGCATTTCTTTGGTATGTGGAAAAAAATATTACCCTTCCCATTGAACGGTTATCAAATCTGACAGAAGTTTATGCAAAACAAGAGCATGACCATCAAACAGGTCATGAGGAATTGATACAGCATTGTTCGGAAATTCCCAAAGGGGATGAAATTGGGGCATTGGCTCAATCCTTCCAAAAAATGATGGAAGAGCTGGATAGCTATATGGTAAATTTGGCAACCATCACAGCGGATAAGGAACGCATTGCCACAGAATTGAATGTAGCAAAACAAATTCAGGCAAGTATGATGCCTTGTATTTTTCCCGCCTTCCCAGAACGGAGCGAGTTTGATATTTACGCAACCATGATGCCAGCCAAAGAAGTGGGGGGAGATTTTTACGATTTCTTCCTCATTGATGAGAAACATTTAGCTGTGGTAATGGCAGATGTTTCGGGAAAAGGAGTGCCAGCAGCACTGTTTATGGTGATTGGCAAAACATTGATTAAAAATCAGGCACAACTTGGTCACAGCCCAGCAGAGATTTTTACTACAGTAAACATGCAGCTATGCGAAAATAATGATGCAGGCTTGTTTGTTACTTCTTGGATGGGCATTCTGGATATTGAAACAGGAAAATTTACCTATGTAAATGCTGGTCATAATCCACCTTTATTGAAAAAGTCTGGTGGGGAATATGAGTATTTGCGTTCTAGACCGGGTTTTGTATTGGCAGGAATGGAAGGAATTCGGTACCGGCAGTTTGAAATGACCTTAGAAGAAGGAGACATGCTGTACCTATATACAGATGGCGTAACAGAGGCTACCAATAGCGAAAATCAACTGTATGGTGAGGATAGATTGGTAAAATTTATCAACCAACATAAAGATGATGGTCCACAATCTCTGCTTACTTCTATCAAGGGAGATATAGATAGTTTTGTAGGGGAAGCACCACAATTTGATGATATTACTATGTTGTGCCTAAAAATTAAATCCAAAAATAATACATAAGGGAAGTGCAAGCAATGAAAAGTTTAACTGTGCCCGCAAGAGTAGACCAACTGGATGTAGTAACAGAGTTTATCAATGAGGAATTGGAAAAACAAGATTGCTCTATGAAAGCACAAATGCAGATTGCTATTGCTGTAGAAGAGATTTTTGTTAATATTGCTAGCTATGCCTATAATCCCAAAGATGGAGATGCTACTATCCTTTGTGAGATTGGAGGCAATCCTTTAGCAGTAACAATTCAATTTTTGGATAATGGAAAACCCTACAATCCTTTGAAAAAAGAGGACCCAGACATTACTTTGTCAGCAGAGGAACGTGAGATAGGGGGATTGGGGATTTTTATGGTAAAGAAAAGCATGGATTCTATTGACTATCAGTATGTAGATGGAAAAAATATTTTGACCATCAAAAAGAATATTTGACTTTTGCTCCCAAAATCCACTAGCTTGGTTATAAACTTTACTTTGGTAAATAGTAGGATAAGGCTGATGAAGGAGAATTTTTAAGGAGTTTGTGAAATGAAAAACCGTTTATACAAGCTGCGGTTTGGAAGCAATGGGAAGAAGTTACTTCTTCCCATTGCTTTTTGTGCTGTAACAACAGCAATTTTGCTTATGGCAGTGCAACCTATTATGGCACACATCGAACTTGCAGTAGAACAAGAAACATATCGTGTATTAGAGGAAAGGCCCACCATTAAGGGAGTTGCTCAAGATGGAGAAGTTCTTTTAAGCGAAAGTGGTGGATATCCAACAGATGGAGAGGCTTTGGGCAGCATTCGTATTGGAGGAACATCTGTAGATTGTACTCTCTATTTTGGGGATGGTTCGGCCCAGCTGCATGCAGGTGCAGGTATTTGGGCAGGTGGAAAGATTCCCGGACAAGGTGGTACTGTGTTGGTAGCAGGTCATACCAACAGCTTCTTTCGAGATTTGGAAAGTGTAAAAGAAGGGGCAGATATTACACTGGAAACACGGTATGGGGAATTTCATTATCGTGTGACAGGCACCCGTGTGGCCATGGCAGAGGACACAACTGCTTATGATTTGGAAGCACAGCAGGAAAACATTATTTTGTATACCTGCTATCCCTTTGGACAGGTTACCCTAACCCCAGAGCGTTATTTTGTGTATGGTGAATATGTGAGTGGGCCCCACATTAAGGAGGAAGCAAATGCAACAGAAAATGGCTAAAATCGCAGTTTCTATGGCATTGTGCCTCTGTTTGTCCATGTTGGGAATGCTTGCAGGGGTTGCCTTGACCCTATGGAATGAGGGATGGTTGATTTCTTCCATGGATAAAACAGGGTATTATACAGATACTACTCAGCTTGCAAAAAGTGAGTGTAGTTATTTCATCAATCAAACTGGTGTTTTGGGAAATATTGTAGATGAATTTATTACAGATGAAATTGTTCGACAGGATGTTATATTAGGGGTTGATGGTCTTTTTCGTAACACAGGTGCAATGGCATTCAGTAAATTTGGAGATTTATCTACTAGAGTAGAAGATATTATCTATGAAGAGACTGGAAAAATTTTGGATAACAGCGAAAAACAACAAAATTTTTCTTTGCAATTTCAGTGCGAGCAACGATATGCTGAGATTGTGCGTCCTCCTTTTCAGACAGCTATTTCTATATTGTTACAGTATAAACAGATTGGTCTATTTTTAGCCATTGCAGCGGCGATTGTTTCGGTAATGGGGGCAATGGTTCTGTTTGTAATGAGCAAAACTATGAAGCAATGGAAAGGGTTGTTGGCAAGCAATGGGCTAGTGTCTGCATGTACTTTGCTTGTGCTATCAATAGCAATTCAATTCTGTGGTTATCAAAACTGGATGCCAAAAACCAATATGGAATATAAACTATTTGTGAAATGGTTTGGAGGTACCTCCTGGGGGTTGGCAGGGGTAGCTGTTGTGCTTGCTGGTGGGGCCATTGCTCTACTGTTTTGGAACAAAAAACCTAAGGGAGCAAGAAAGCCATGAAAATTCCAGAAATTTCTCGACCGCAAAGTTGGACAACCTTATTTGGAATGGCATATGGTGCAGCTTGTGTAGTAGCACTGCCTCTATACATGAAAAATGGATATGTGGGGCTGATTGGAGGGAAATTTTCCCTGCTCCTTGGCCTTGGTATAGTGGGAATTATAGGAGTTGTGGCGTTGCTCTTGCTTAGAGAACCACTGCAACAGCGTAGATTTCGAGAAAGTGGGGCAATTTGGTTATTGGGGCTTTGTGCCTGCTATGGAATTGCTGCTTGTATGCAAGAAAACAAATATACTGCCATTTGGGGTCTATTTGGAAGAAACAATGGTTTATTGTCTTTGGTAGCTTGCACTGTAATCTTTTTGGTAATGAGATTTTGCCTTGACCAAAAATCTGCGTATTTCTTACAACAATCCATTGTGATATCTGCCGCTTTAGTAGCGGGTTTGGGATGGCTAAATTACTGGAATATTGACCCTTTTAATGTGTACTTTAGTATGCCGGCAGAAGATGCCCATATGTTTTTGTCTACCATTGGAAACATCAATTTCTTTGGTGGTTTTTTGTGCCTTTGTATTCCTATTTTGGTAGCCAGAGCTATAAAAAGCGGAACTAGATTCCATTTTGTTTGTGCAGTGGTGGCAATTTCTGCACTGGTGCCTGCAAACAGTGATGGCAGTTGGATAGCTGCTGGTGTATGCTTTTTAGTGTTTTTATGTAGACAAGATACCACATACAAAGAATGTGTAGCACTATTCAGACTGATGGCTGCTAGTTGTGCTGTATGGGTGTTTAATGGTGTTCGTGGAATGTTGCTTCCGGTGCACAGTCCATTGAGAACAATTTCTGCCATAATGGGATTTCTTCCTGTTTGCCTTCTAGGGGCAATCCTATGTTTAGGTATAGCCTTTTTGCTGGAAAAGCGACAACTTCCTTTGCGCAAAATTGGCATTGGACTTTCCATCGCTACAATGGTTTTGTTGTTGGTAGGGGTTGTATTTTTTACTGTTACCAAGGTTTCTTTTTTAGGTCTGGAAAGCTTGCTTCGGTTAGACCAAACATGGGGCTCTAACAGAGGATATTTGTGGTATATTCTTATGCTGGTGTATGGTCGTTTGAGCCCTTTAGAAAAACTGTTTGGCGCAGGGGGAGATAGTATCTACTCTTTGTTAAACCCTCATTATACCCAATATATTATAGCATTGAATGGTTCTACCTTTGATTCTGCCCACAATGAATTTTTGCAGCATCTGGTTTGTGGTGGTCTGGTGGGTGTGGGCTGCTGGATTGCTTTTTTAGTAGGAAGAATAGCCAAAGGGTGGAAACATTACCCCGAAGTATCTCTGGGATTGCTGGCTTATGGAGTACAATCCTTTTTTAGTATTAGTACTCCTGGTGTATTGCCAGTGGTGTTTTTGATGGGGGCTTTGGCTACCATAAAACCCCAAGAAGAAAAAATAGAATCCCAAGAAAAAGCAATGGCGGTGGCTTTGGCTGTAACCATTGGATTGGTTGCTGTTTTGATAGGCAATCTGGTATTTTAAAAGTATAATCATGCAAATGAAAAACAGGCTCTATGCACAGTTAGCATAGGGCCTGTTTTCGTGTAGTAGTATAACTTAATGAAAAAAGATAGGTAAAACCATTAAAGAAAAAATCAATAGCACAGCCAAAAATCCAATATTCCAAAGGCTGAAAATCAGTAAATAACGCCCTTTTTGGTGGGGATACTGGGAGGCAATTTGTTTGTAGGAAATAAGACTTGCCATGGATGCAATTAAAGTGCCCAAGCCGCCCAAGTTGGTGCCAATAATAAGCTGGGCCCACTCATGGGTAAATCCAGATAAAAGCAGAGCTGCTGGAACATTGCTGATAATTTGACTGGCAACAACGGCGGTAATCTGCTCATTGCCTAAAACAATCTTTTGTACAAAGTCATGAAAGGCAGACATCCGCCCCATGTTTCCGATAAACACAAAAAATGCTGCAAAGGTTGCCAGAAGGCTGTAATCTACCTTTTTTAAAACAGTGCGGTCCAACAATGCAACAGAAACCACAACGACTGCCAATAGAATCCATACAGAGAGCAAGCCTGCTACACAAAACAAAGCTAGCACAAATAGAATAAAATAAAGAATGCTATGATTCAGGCTGATGGTGGGCTGATTCATTTGAATCCGTAAAGAGCCCTTCTGTGTGGGCAACCCCAAAACACCAACAACCAATAGTATGGCACAAAGGATTGTGTAAGGGGCAGTAATTTGGAGAAATTGCCACAAGGAAAGCCCCGAAAGGGTGTAGAGATATAAATTTTGTGGGTTTCCAATGGGGGTAAGCATACTGCCAAGATTGGCAGCAATGGTCATCAATGTAACAACAGGCAAAGAAGATTCCATTTTTGCTGTTTTCAGCACCAAAATTCCCAAAGGAACAAAGGTGATAAGTGCAACATCATTGGTAATCAACATACTGCCAAAAAAGCACAAGGATACCAGTACAAAAGAAAGCCCCTTTTGAGAGCCAGTATGGGAAAGAATTATAGAACTTATTTTGTCAAAAATACCAGCTTTCTGAAATCCTGCCATAACAGCCATAAGAGAAAAAAGCAATGCCAGTGTATGTGTGTCAATGTACTGGGTATAGCCCATATCTGGAGGAACCAAAAAGCAAGAGATAACCGCCAAAACAAGGGCTGCCACAAGAATTGTTTCGGTTTTCAGAAAGGACAAAAGTTTATTTTTTACAGACAAGTGTACTCCTCCCACAGATTAGGGCAAAATGTTTCGGCCCTTTTTTGCAACATATTATACTATATCTCAGGGGAGGTGTACAGATTTTGTCAGGATTGAGGGGAAGTAGTTAGTGTTGCTTGTGGGTAATAGGTAGAAAGGATAGCATCGTAAGATTGGCCTGTAAGAGCCATAGTATAGGCACCATATTGACTCATACCCACTCCATGGCCATAGCCTTTGGTGGTAAAGGTAAAGTTATTATCTGTATAGGAAACAGTGAAGCAAGCACTACGCAGCCCCAAGGCAGCTCGAATGTCGGTTCCTTTGAGGGATAGATTCCCCACAGGCATGGTTTGCACATATCCGGCAGCAGTAAAAGCGGGCTGGCCAAACCAAGTGGAAGGGTCACCAGAAAGTTGTATGTCAGGAAAAGCTGTTTGCAACGCCTTGCTAACATCATTGGAAGAAATTTGTGTTTCTACAGTATAATCGGGACTGGTCATATCCAGAGTAGAATCCACACCGGCCAAATAGGGCAAAGCAGATGACCAAACATTTTCGCTGGATTCAGTATGTCCTGCACTAATGGCATGGTAACAAGTTAGGGCTGTGGCCCCATTGTATTGCAAGGTGGTTCTAGCAGTGGATTCCACCAAGGATTTTAGACGGGCATAATTTTTGTCAAAGTCGTTGCCCCACATTTCCTGCATTTGCTCTGTACGTACAAAACCTAGATGTTGGTTAGGGCTGGCAGAAAATGCTGCACCTTGCAAAGATGGGTCACTGTTGTCGTTTAATGCTGCACGTGCCAGAGCATAGCTTCGGCTTGCAACGGCTTGTGCTTTCAGGGCTTCATCTGGCCAAGTGATGGGCATTTCGCTGGCAACAGAACCTAAAACAAATTCCTCCAGAGGAACCTGCTCCACAGTATTGGTATCTAGGTTTAGTATAGAGAGCATTTGTCCACTGGCAGGATTGGTAGAGGGGGAAGGGGAAGCAGATAAGGGAGTGGATGAAGCAGAAGTTTCTGTTGCAGAAGTGGCGGTACTATTCCATTGGCGGCCTAACCATACTCCTATAAGGGGAACCACCAAGGTGAGCAAGCAGAATAGCGAAACAATGGAAAGAAAGCGTTTCATTTTAAATTCCTCCGTTTTTTGTGTGGGTGGTGTGCTGGTTGTGGGCTCCCATTGCGCATTTTTTAAAATAATAGTATAGTTATAAACAGCAGCCTGCAAGGGCAAGGCTTTGGGAAAGTATGCCTTGCAACGAGGGGAAAAGCAGTGCTGCAACAAAAAGGGGCTTGCCCCAAAACCAAGAGGGGATAGAATGGAAATGAAATGGGAAAGACAATACCAGCACAAACAGGCTATGGAATATCTATGCCAACAATTTGAAAAAAATAACTACATAGACCCCGAAACCTGTGAACGCTTGGGGGTAAAGAGAGGCCTACGCAATCCAGATGGTACAGGAGTATTGGCAGGGTTGACCAATATTTGTGATGTGGTGGGCTATGAAATGCAGGATGGAAAGCCTATACCTGCGCCGGGCAGATTAATTTATCGAGGAATTGATGTAAAAGACCTTGCGGATGCTGCCTATCAGCAAGACCGCTTTATTTTTGAGGAGGTTATTTGGTTGCTACTATTGGGTAGTTTGCCAACCAAACAGGAATTGGAGAGCTTTTGTGCTATGTTGGAGCAAAGCCGAGAACTGCCCAAAGGCTTTGCAGAAGATATGATTATCAAATCCCCCAGTGCCAACATTATGAACAAAATGTCTCGCAGTGTTTTGGCCATGTACAGCTACGACCCATGTCCAGAAGACAATTCTTTATCCAATATTCTGCGGCAATCCATCCAGATGATTGCTTGCTTGCCCACTATTATGGTGGATGCATACCAGATTAAACGACGTACCTTCGACCACCAAAGCATGTATTTTCATCTACCAAGCCCCGGGGAAAGCACAGCAGAGCATATTTTGTCCACCTACCGCAGTGACCAACGATATACCCATGAGGAAGCAAAATTGTTGGATTTATGCTTGATGCTCCATGCAGACCATGGCGGAGGAAATAACTCCACCTTTGCTTGTAGGGTGCTTTCTTCTTCTGGAACTGACACCTATGCTGCCCTTTCTGCCGCCATTGGCAGCCTGAAAGGCCCCAAACATGGTGGTGCCAACCTGAAGGTTATGGAACAGATGGATAGAATGATGCGTGAAATTTCGGATGTGTATGATGACCAAGAGGTTGCAGAATATTTAGAAAAAATTCTGAAAAAAGAAGCAGGAGATGGCAGCGGGTTGATTTATGGCATGGGCCATGCGGTGTATACCATTAGCGACCCCAGAGCAGAACTTCTACGCAGCAAAGCGGAACATCTGGCACAGGTAAAGGGCTATGATGAGGAATTCCATTTGCTGTGTGCCATTGAGCGATTGGGGCCACAAGTGTACAGCAAAATAAAGGGAAGTAAAAAAGTGTGTGCCAATGTAGACCTATTTAGTGGATTAATCTACCGTATGTTGGGGATTTCTCCCGATTTGTTTACCCCTTTGTTTGCTATCAGCCGAATTCCGGGCTGGTGTGCTCATCGGTTGGAGGAAGTAATTTTTGCGAATCGTATTATGCGCCCAGCCTATAAATATTTGGGAGATATACACCAATATACCCCTTTGGAGAATCGGTGAAAAGGGATAAAAATAGAGAATAAAAAATTTTTTTGTTAAAACCTTAACAATACTCTTGCAGTTTCCTTTCAGATGGAGTACAATAGAGTACAGTGGAATATATCCAAAAAATGTTTTTCCATTTTAAGGAGGATTATCTATCATGGCAGTTAAAGTTGCTATCAATGGTTTTGGCCGTATCGGCCGCTTGGCTTTCCGTCAGATGTTTGGCGCAGAGGGTTATGAGATTGTTGCAATCAACGACCTGACCAGCCCCGCTATGCTGGCTCACCTGTTGAAGTACGACACCGCTCAGGGCCGTTACGACGGACATACCGTAGAGAGCGATGAAGAGTCCATCACTGTAGATGGCAAGAAAATCACCATCTATGCAAAACCCAATCCTGCTGAGCTGCCCTGGGGCGAGCTGGGTGTAGACGTTGTTCTGGAGTGCACCGGTTTCTTCACCAGCAAGGCAAAGGCTATGGCTCACATCGAGGCAGGCGCACGTAAGGTTGTTATCTCTGCTCCCGCTGACAAAGAGACCAAGACCATCGTTTACAATGTAAACCATGAGACCCTGAACAGCGATGACCAGATTATTTCTGCTGCATCCTGCACCACCAACTGCCTGGCTCCCATGGCAAAGGCTCTGAACGATGCATTCCCCATTCAGAGTGGTATCATGACTACTGTTCATGCTTACACTGGCGACCAGATGATTCTGGATGGCCCTCACCGCAAGGGCGACCTGCGTCGTGCTCGTGCAGGTGCTGCTAACATCGTTCCCAACAGCACCGGTGCTGCTAAGGCTATCGGTTTGGTTATCCCCGAGCTGAACGGCAAGCTGATTGGTTCTGCTCAGCGTGTACCCGTTCCCACTGGCTCCACCACCATTTTGGTTGCTGTTGTTAAGGGCAAGGATGTTACCGTTGAGGCTGTAAATGCAGCAATGAAGGCACAGGAGAGCGAGACTTTCGGTTACAACACCGACCCCATCGTTTCCTCCGACGTAATCGGTATCCGTTACGGCAGCCTGTTTGATGCAACCCAGACCATGGTTACTAAGATTGACGACGAGACCGCACAGGTTCAGGTTGTTTCTTGGTACGACAACGAGAACAGCTACACCAGCCAGATGGTTCGCACCATTAAGTACTTCAGCGAGAAGTGCTAATCTCGTTTGCATAAAGATTCCCCCACATTTGTGGGGGAATCTTTTTATTTTATAAAAATATACAAAATAGTGTATTGACAAAATATTGTTGTTTTATTATTATAAGTATATAATAAATATATAAAAAAAGGTGTGAGTATTATGGATCGTTTAGTAATGGCTTTGGTAATGCTTGTGTTTGCGGGGTTGTTGGGATTTGTGGCAGCGATGCTCTTGCTACAATTCAAAAAATTAAATGATTTGTTAAAGCGAGAGAAGGAAATGACAGCCAATACTATGGGACATGTGGTAGAATTGGTAACTGTACGCAGAAGAAACAGTACATTCCGCTGGAGAACACAATATCCTGTAATTACCTATCGTGTAAATGGCGAAGAATATCGTTTTCATGTAGATTTTGCGGAACACTGGAGAGGAAAATATCAGGTGGGTGATGAATATCAAGTAGACTATGTTCCCACTGAGCCACAAGTTTGCCTTGTAAAAGATTTCTATAAGAAGATGAAAAGCAGCCGTACAGGGTCGGGAATTGTAGGTGCTATTTTGGCATTAATGACAATAAACATGCTTTGGGGCATATTAAATGTACTTATTTTTGGCACTGCTGCGCTCTTATAAAAAAGAATCCTTCAGTTTTTTATAACTGAAGGATTTTTTATTGTGCTTATTTTGTATTTCTCCAACGACTGAGCTCTTGAGATTGCAAGGTGAAGATATCCTGACACAAATCCGATTCATCTTCATCGCTTAGCCCTATAAATTGACAGCCATACAAATGAAATTCTGGATTATCTACATCCTCTTGTATGCGCCGGACAATACAATTAAATGTGTAGGTGCGGCCTTCGGGCAATAGCTGTATTTCGGAAAGCACCAGCCGTTCACGGACAATGTACTTTAGATTGCTATGAAAGCACAAACCACCCAGACTAATATCTACCAATTCACAAAGGTGAGAAGCACCATGGAACTGTTCGGTCCATACACGTGCAATCATTGCGCCGCAATTTGCCCGTTGCCGGAATGTCTGGCGGGTTTCAGTGCGCATAACCTCTTTTTCTAGTCGGATTCGCCATACTTTATCTGTGGAACCAGAGATGGCACCCATAAATACTTGTACAGAGCCATCTTTGTTGAGGTGATGAAGCTGAATTTTTACAGAGTCTCCAAAATTCCTTGGTCTTGCAGGAATGGTGTCGTTGTGATAAAGTTCTACAAAAACCTCATGATTTGCTGCATTATAGCGAGAAAAAACCCCTACCATCAGCAGTTGATTTTCTAAAGATAGCACTTCACAAGAACATCCTACCCAAGAGTTCAAATCTGTTTGAATTGCATTTTTTTCTTGTGTGTTTTTTTCCATAACAAATTCCACCCATTCAACCTATAAAATGATACAACCTAGTACAATAGTTGTTATATGTTACAAGTATAATAGTAACAAAATTGTCATGAAAACACAAGGCAATTTGTAGTATAATCCAGAAAAAAGTAGTGAATTTGGTAAAAACAGAAAAATTTGTGATTGTTAGGAATAATATACATATTTGGGACAAAAGGGTATAGTAGTAGGGTTGAAAACCATCTATAATAAAAGGAACACATAAATTAAAAAGGGGAGATGAAATTTTGAAAAAAAGCAGTAGAAAAAAAATAACTATTTTGGATATTGTTCTTTGGCTGGCAATTGCGGGAGTTGTGATTTCCGCTGGTGTACTGGGATGGAAATTGTGGGGATACCGACAAGGACAAAAAACATACCAGGACATCGAGGAGGTTTATACAGTGAAAAAAGAACCTCAACAAGCAGATGAACCAGAAGAAACTGTAATTGATATGCAAAAATTACATGAAGAATACCCTGATGCCATTGGTTGGCTGGAAATAGATGCTTTGGGTATTAGCTACCCTATTCTACAGGGGCCAGATAATGCATACTATCTCTATCGCTTACCAGATAAAACCTATAATGCTTCTGGAAGTTTGTTTTTGGATTATGCAAATGAGGGCTGGAACGACTTGCATACTTTAGTGTATGGACACAATATGAGAGATGGCAGCATGTTGGCAGGAATCTTGAAGTATATGGATGCAAGTTTTTACCAAGAGAATGGTGGAGAAGTATTACTACACACATTGGATGGTGTGTGGAAATATGAAATGATTTCCATTGCACAGGTTGCCCCAGACAGTGAAATTTATACCCTTGGTTTTGGGGATGATGAAAACTACTGGAACTTTATGGAACAGATAAAAGCCCTATCTGCTTATGATACTGGTGTAGAGCTGGTGAAAGGTTCCCCTATTATGACCTTGAGTACCTGCACAAAGGATGGAAAAAATCGCATTGTATTGAGTGCTATGCGTACAGAAAAAGTGGAAGGATAAAGAAAAGCCCTGTCAAATATTCTTTGACAGGGCTTTTGGTTTTTGAAAATATTATCCCATAGAAAGAATGGCACCTGTGGTGGCGTCAATCTCATATTCATAATCCATGCCAGCGGATTCAAATTCTACCTTATAGCATAGAGTACCATTTTCTCGCTCTAGCTCAATTTCTAGGTCATAGATAGAGGATTCTGCCAAACCAGCCTGTTGCAAAGCAATTTCTTTTGCTTGCTGTGCAGTAATGGAGGCTGTGGTAGCAGTAGAGGTACTATTATTTCGACGATTCTCTTTGTTAGAACGCAAAACCTCTCCAGTATAGGCTTCAATCCAATATTCGTACTCTGCCTCGGAATTTTCAAAGTCTACGTCAAAAATAGTATGGCCATTCTTTTGGTCTAAATCAATGGACAAGTCCCATACAGATTCGGCGGTCAGGCCAGCATGATTCAATGCAGTAGACTTGGCTTGCTCGGCAGTGAGCATAGTTCCAGTGTTGGTGGTAGATTGTGCAGTGGGTTGAGAAACAGGTTGAGAAGCCGGCTGAGAAGAGGGGGCAGAAGCTGCATCAGGCTGTGCAGTAGCTGTAGGAGTAGGAACAGGAGTGGGGACAGGAGTAGAAACAGGAGCTTTGTCCTCACGAGAGAACTTGACAACCTCTCCATTAGCAGCGTCAATGTCGTATTCATACTCTACTGTTCCAGACATGAACTCAATTTCATATACCATACGGCCCATTTCATAGTCAAAATCATATCTGGAGAATACTACAGAGGAAACATCTACGCCTGCATGTTGGAAAGCAGCAGTTTTTGCAGCCTCTATGCCAATGTATCCATTGCTCGAAGCGGAGCCATTGGAGGTAAGATTGTTGGAGGGAACTGCTTGCTGAGATGCCAGCAAGTTTAGTTCATTTACAGACAAGCCTACTAAATCCTCAAAACGGAGATGGTCGCTGTTTTGTACAAGGGAGTCAATTAGAGTAGCTTTGCCCAAAGAAATTCCATATTCATCAGCTTTTGCTTGTAGGGGATTGTTGGAATAGCTTACTGTTTGGGAGATAACAGCACCATTTACCTGCGCAGAGTTAAGGGCAGAGGTAACCTGCTGAGAAACAGAGTTTTGCAATTGTTGTGCTCGTGTGGTGTTGTCATCCTCTACAGTTACCAGGATGGAATTTGCTAACTCATCTACATATCCATGCCGCAGCAGAGAACCCACAATAGCATTGACTGCAACCGTTAGGTCAGTATTTTTCAAATCCATTTCTGCAAGAATGGTTTCTCCATCAGGATTGATAGCTTTTGCATCAATTACACGGGATTTGTCGTTTACATCCAGCTGTACGCTGGGGTTTACATCCAAAGAGATAACAGAGGCAATCGCCAAAGATTGGCTTTGTATCCGGGTAAAAACACCCACACCAACAACAAGAAGAGCAAAGCAGGCTGCAACAGCCACAACTATGGGAAGGCGCAAAGTGCGTTTTTTCGGTTCATTCATAACAATCACAGTTCCTTTCTGGGGCTGGCAACGGCAGAGAACCTTGTCGAAGTTGTCAGCACTGGCATGCTCCAATGCTTGGGCCAACTGGCGTTTTAGTTCGGAAGATTTCAAATGGGTTCATCTCCTTCCAGCATAAGTTTTAATTTTTTAAGAGCACGGTGGTACTTGGACAAGACAGTGGGCAAGGGAATTTGTAGCAAGGCTGCAATTTCTCTGTGCTTTAGCCCTGTGATAACATGCAAGAACAAAACACGTCTTTCGTCATCTTTTAGTACCTGTAGGGCAATGGATAAAACATGTCGGTCATCTGCTGTAAGAGTAGGGCAGTCCAGCGCAAAGGCTGGATGGTTGTCCTCCTCTGGCAAGGGCTGGGTGCGAAACTGCTGCCGTAGCCGCATAAGGCAAAGATTTTTGCAGATGGCTAAAATCCAGCGGATGGGATGGCCTTGCCGCTGATAGCGGTGGGCATTTTCCCAAATGCGTACAAAGGTGTCTTGTGTAACATCCTCGGCATCTTGTCCATTTTTTAAATAGGAAAGAGCAAAGGCATACACCGCCGTCCGGGTACGGCGATAGAGTTCCGCCAAAGAGTCCCGGTCTTGGGCGGAAATTTGCCGCAATAGCTGGTGCAGGATGTCGGGGTCCTGCAAATTTTGCTGCTCACAAGGAATAGTGGCAAACAAACAAAGCATATCAATTCGCTCCCGTCAATACTGTAATGCACAAAGAAACTATTTTATTGCATAAAAATAAAAAAATATTTATTTTTAAAGTTTTTGTAATTTCTTTATAAAATTTTTGTCTAAAAATACTCCTTGTCTTAGTTTACTTCCTAAAAGCAAGAATCGTCAAGAGGAAGTTCTATTTGCCAAAATATGCAATTTCCAATACAATAGAGATAATCTAGCAAAATAAGCGAGGCGAGCAAAGATTGAAATTGGTGTTAGCAGTGTACAATTCCAAATATATTCATTCCAGTTTAGCACCTTGGTGTTTGGCAGCAGGAATGAATGCCTATGCACCAGAGATTCCATGGGTAGTAAAAGAGGGAACTATCAATCAGCCAATGGAACAACTGGTAGGAAAAATTGTAAAGGAAACCCCTGATATAGTTGGATTTAGTGTTTATATTTGGAATAAAGCGATTACTTTGCAAGCAGTGCAAGTACTAAAACAACAAAACAAAAACTGTATTGTTGTTTTAGGAGGCCCAGAAGTAAGCTACAATGCAAAAGAAATATTGGAGCAATATCCAGAGGTAGACTATATCCTGTCAGGAGAGGGAGAAGAAAGTTTGCCAGCCTTTTGCAAAGCATATTATGAAGGAAGAAACCCTGCAAAGGAAAATATTGCTGGACTGTGCACAAGGGAGCAACCACAAACTCCACCAGCTATCTTGCAAATGGAACCACCAAATCCTTATTTACCAGAATATTTTTCTGCATTAAAAGGAAGAATTGCTTATATTGAAACCACACGAGGATGCCCCTATCGTTGTGCCTTTTGCCTTTCTGGTCGGTGTGGCCCTGTGCGCTGCTTTGATTTAAAAAATAGTTTAGAAAAAATAGAAAAATTAGCAAACAGTGGTGCAAAAACCGTCAAGTTTGTAGACCGCACTTTCAATGCAAATCCTGCCCGCGCCACAGCTATCTGGAGTTGGATTTTGCAAGAATATGGGAAGTCACTGCCAACTGGTGTATGTTTCCACTTTGAAATTGCAGGAGATATTTTAAAAGAGGAGCATTTTACCATTTTAGAGAAATTTCCGGTGGGGGCAGTACAGTTGGAAATTGGTTTGCAAAGTTTCCATGAACCAACTTTGCAGGCAATCCATAGAAAAACAAATTGTGAAAAGCTAAAAAACAATATTCGACGTTTGATGGATATGAAAAACATCCATATTCATATTGATTTAATTGCAGGGTTGCCCTTGGAAACCTTAGAAATTTTTTCTCACAGTTTTGATACAGCCTTTTCCCTTCGGCCACAAATGTTGCAGCTTGGTTTTTTAAAGCTGCTGCATGGTGCGGATATGCGAGAGAAAAAAGAGGAGTATCCTTGCCATTTTGACACTACACCACCCTATCAGGTAATAGATACTCCATGGATTTCCAAAGAGGAATTGGAGAAGATTCATAAAGTGGAAGATGCTACCGAAAGATTGTATAATTCTGGTAGATTTTTACGAACAGTAGAATATTTGCTGCAATCTACCCAATTATCACCTTTTTGGTTATTTTATGAGTTGGCAATAGAACCCCATAGCACCATGGGTCTGGATGACTATACAGCCTTTATACAAAATAAAGCCGAAAAACTGCCTTTTGTAGAAAAGGAAACATTGCGGGATGTACTTTGTATTGACCGTTTGGAAAGCAACGGTACAGGGAAGTTACCATCTTGTTTGCAGCGAAAAGACCCAAACATAAAAAAATACAGGCAGGTGCTAAAAGAAAAATTCCCTACAAAGCAAGGAGAAAAAAGAGGTATTGCCATTTTATATGGACAAGACTCTGTAGCTTGGGTAGACTATGGACAAGCTGCCCATGCTGTTACAGCAAGGCGAGCTGCTACCATTCTACCTTTGAAGGAAATTCTTGAGGAAATATGAAATTTTATTAAATTGTAGTTCGTATTATGGGTAAGTGGAGATGTGCCGCTTGAATCAGGGCAAGGGATAGAGTATAATGAAAAGAACAGAGTAAAAAAACATAGGAGTTTTTGGGGAGATACCAGCCCATCCACTTCCATTTTTGAAAAAAGCTGGTATATTGCCCATAAGATTGCCCAAAGAAACAGGGAGGATATAGAGTCTTGTCCAGTTACAACGAGTTTAAAGCACAAACAAAGCGGCGTCGCCGCAGAAGAAACGCCCGTCGGTTGGTGCTCTTGATTATCACAGTGGTTGTGATTTGTGCCTTGGCATGGGTGATTACATGGATTATGGATAAAGTTGACCCACAGGAAACCAAAGAGGAAAGCTCTTCCCAAAGTCAACAGCAAGAGCAATCAGGGGAAAGCCAGCAGCCAGAGGATGGGCAAAGCCAACAAGCACAGCCAGCCGGTTGGAATGTGGTAGGTCCTTTGCCTGCAACCATTGACCAGACTATTGTAAACCCAGATTATCGGATGATTGCACTCCCAGAAAATGGACGGGTGGACACAAGCTATTTTGCAAATGCTTTGTTTATTGGAGATTCTGTATCTCAAGGTTGGGTTGTTTATGATAATCCTATCAAAGATATTGGAAACTTCTGTGCCTATAAGGGTGCAGGCCCTGATGGTGTGGTAAATAATGCACAAATGCCCTTGCCGGATGGAACAAGAGTGCCCATGCAGGACCATATTGCTCAGACATTGGCTGAAAAACAACCAGAGCATATTTATATTTTGTTTGGTGCAAACTCCTTGAAGGCATTGACAGTGGAAAACTTTATTACCTATTATGGAAAAATGCTGGATTGGCTAAAAACTGTTTGCCGCCCAGATGCCCAGATTTATATTCAATCTATGACCCCGGTAACCGCTGCCTATGAGGCAGGGGATGCAAGATATAGCCAAGCGAACCTGTATGCAGTGAATAACGCATTGGCACAGATGGCCTATGAAAGAGGTTTGTATTTTGTGGATTTGACTGAGGTATTGGCAGGAGATGATGGATATACCATTCCAGAGTATAGTGCCCCCGATGGAATCCACTTGCAGGGAGCAGGCTATCGGGCATGGTTAGACTATCTGGCAGGACACACTGCGTATAGCCCAACAGCTCCTTATCTGGAGGGTTCCCCCTATTACAAAGAACCGCAAAACTCGTAAAAAAGCAGCAGCCCCATAAATTTGAGGCTGCTGTTTTTGCAGGTAATAAAATCATAGTAGAAAGATATGGATAAATCTGTTAAAATAAAACAAAGCATGAAAGAGGAGTGCAAACCATGGAAAAACTGTTGATATTGGGTGCCGGAGGCTTTGGCAAAGTTGTTTGCGAAATTGCTGAAGAACTGGGTTATGATGTATCTTTTTTGGATGATGCTGCACGAGGCCCCAAGGTAGTGGGTCGGTGTATGGATTATGAAGGCTTATATGGCGAATATACCAAGGCAGTGGTTGCCTTTGGAAACAATCGTTTACGTCTGCGCTGGATTAACCAGCTTTTGGAGGCAGGCTATGAAGTGCCTGTATTGGTGCATCCCACAGCATGGGTAAGCCCTTCCGTGCAGATGGGAGAAGGCTGCCTTGTATTGCAACAGGCTACTGTAAACACAAAATGTCAACTGGGCAAAGGTTGCCTGATTAACTGTGGTGCCATTGTGGACCATGACAACCGTCTGGAAGATGGCGTCCATATTTGTTTGGGTGCAGTAATCAAAGCAAATTGTTGCATTAAACCCTTGCAGAAAATTGAGGCAGGTACTGTTATTTTCTCTACCAGAAGAAAAATTGACGGCGTAGATAACCTAATGTTGGAAGATGCTTTGTATGCCTTTGGTTTCGGCAATACTTGCAGCTATGTCAAGCCTTTTGGTGCAGGCCATATCAACGAAACCTATGCGGTGTATATGCCGGAAAATGGCAAAGATGAGCTGACCTATATTTTACAGCGGGTAAATATCAATGTATTTAAAAAGCCCAAAGAGGTTATGGAAAATATTGTAGGCGTTACTGAGTTTTTGCGCAAACGAATTTTGGCAGAGGGTGGCGACCCCAATCGGGAAACTTTAAGCTATATCCGCACAAAAGCAGGAGAAAACTTCTTTGAGGACAGCGAGGGAAAGCCTTGGCGGTGTTACAATTATATTGAGGATTCCGTTTGCTATCAGGCAGTAGAAGAGCCAGAGCAGTTCTATGAGTCTGCCCGTTCTTTTGGTCAATTTTTACAACAGCTTTGTGATTATCCTGCGGATACCCTCCATGAAACCATTCCTCGTTTTCATGATACCGAAAGCCGCTTCCAAGATTTTGAGAAAGCACTAGAACGGGATGTGAAAGACCGTGCTGCAAAATGTGGGAAAGAGATTGCATTTGTACAGCAACGGAAGCAGGATTGTGCTGTGTTGATGAATTGGCTTCGCAGCGGCAGCCTACCTTTGCGTGTTACCCACAATGACACAAAACTAAACAATATCCTTTTTGATGAAAAGACAGGAAAAGGCTTGTGTATCATTGATTTGGATACCATTATGCCGGGTCTTGCTGCCAACGATTTTGGAGATTCCATTCGATTTGGTGCAAGTACCGCAGCAGAAGATGAAAAAGATTTAAATAAAGTGCATTTTGATATTAACCTCTATGAATTGTATACAAAAGGATATTTGGAAACAGCGGGAACTGTACTGACCCAGCAAGAAAAGGAAAGCCTTGCATGGGGGGCACGTATTATCACATTGGAATGTGGAATCCGCTTCTTAACGGATTATCTGCAAGGAGATACCTATTTTAAAACCGAGCGTCCAGAGCACAACCTAGACCGTGCCCGTACACAGTTTAAGCTGGTGCAGGAAATGGAAGAACAGTTTGATAAAATGCAAGAAATTATTGCAAAATACAGCACAGTAAAAGAGGGTTGAGAAATATGAAATTGATGATTGCATCGGATTTGCATGGCTCCGCTGCATGGGTACGGCGGCTTATGCGAGAATATCATAGGATTCAGCCTGATAGATTGGTATTGTTGGGAGATTTGCTATACCATGGCCCCCGAAATGACCTGCCAGATGAGTATGCACCCAAAGAAGTGATTGCAATGCTCAATGGCATTAAAGAGGAAATTGTAGCAGTGCGGGGAAACTGCGAGGCAGAAGTAGACCAGATGGTTCTGGAATTTCCTGTTATGTCAGATTATGCCCAGATGGTGCTGGAGGATGGGCGCACCTTGTTCTTGACCCATGGGCATCTATTTACCCCGGACACCATGCCACCTCTCAAAAAGGGAAGCGTTTTTGCCTTTGGCCATGTTCATGTAAAACATGGAGAATGGAAAGAGGATGTTGCTGTAATCAACCCTGGTTCTGTTTCCATTCCCAAAGATGGCAGCCATAGCTATATGGTCTATGAAAAGGGAGTATTTACTGCCTACAACTTGGAAACAGGGGAAGAAATTAGCCGATTTGATATCGGGATGTTTTAAAGGATTTTGATAAGAGATAGAAAGCCAACTTTTTACAAGTTGGCTTTCTATGGGTTTGCCATGAGAAAAAGGACAATTTATGCAAGTATGAGGTGATTTATGCAGTTCAACTCCTTTCAGTATATTTTTTTGCTGTTTATAACAGTGGGAATATACTATCTTCTTCCTTTACTAGGGCAAAAACTATTGCTTGTGATTGTAAGTTTTGGATTTTATATGGCATGGAATGTGAAATATTCTCTCTTAATGGCAACAGTGATTTTGCTTACATATTTTGCAGCAATTTTTATGATAAAAAAGCCGCAGTATAAACGGCTGCTGTTTTTTGGGTCTTTGTTGAGTGTATTGGGATTATTGTTTTATTTTAAATATTTTAATTTTTTTCTGGATACACTCAATCAGGTATTTGGTGCCAATTTTTCTATGCTAAATATCATTTTGCCTGTGGGCATTAGTTTTTATGTGTTTCAGTCCATTGGCTATCTGGCAGATGTTTACACCAACAATGAAGAATGTGAAAAAAGCCTTTTGAATTATGCGCTATTTATTAGCTTTTTTCCCCAGTTGGTAGCAGGCCCCATTGAAAGAAGTAAAAACATGCTCACGCAGTTTAACACAAAGCAGGTTTTTGACGTGCAAAACATCAAAAATGGATTGACTTTGGTGTTGGTGGGGTTGGTGCAAAAGGTGGTAATTGCAGATAGGTTGGCACTGTATGTAAATGCTGTATTTGCAAATTATCAACAAGCCAGCAGAGCTGCTTTGATTGTTGCAGTAGTGTTTTTTGCCTTTCAGGTATATTGTGACTTCAACGCATATTCTTTGATTGCCATTGGTTCTGCCAAAACCATGGGATATACTCTTATGAGGAACTTTAATCATCCATATTTATCCCGTTCTTTTGCAGAATATTGGAGCCGTTGGCATATTTCTTTGTCCACATGGTTTCAGGATTACATTTTTACCCCCTTTGTATGGACAAACCCCCTAAAAAAATTGGGCAAGTTTTTTACAGCTCCTCCCATGGTGCTAGGTTTGTTGCTGGTGTTTACTGTCAGCGGATTTTGGCATGGAGCAAGCTGGACTTTTGTAGTATGGGGGCTTCTCCATGGGGCATTTCGTATATTTGAAGCCTTGACTGCAAAGGCAAAAAAGAAATTTTATAAAAAACATGCTATAAGGCCCAATCATCCCATTTTGGTTGTAGTGGAAGTGGCCATAGTTTTCCTTTTAAACTGCTTTACCTATGTGTTTTTCCGTGCGGATTCTATGGGGCAAGCTGTGGGTTATATCAAAGGTATCCTGTTTGGTACTGGTACAAATGGAATATACTCGGATGTTTTGGGAGTAAAGCCCGGGGAAATAACCTTGTGCTTTGTGATAATTGGTGCTTTGGTGCTGTTGGAAATTTTGGGCGAGATTTTTTGTAAAAATATTTCCTTTGATGTGATATTACAGCAAAAAAATGTGGTAGTGCAATCTGTGGTATATGCAGCATTGCTGTTGATATTGGTGGTTTTTGGCATGTATGGAGTGAGTTACGTGGAAAACCCATTCATCTATTTTCAATTTTGATGCGATATGAAAAAGAACAAAATAATACAATATTTGATAATAGCTATCCTAACAGGCATTTTATTTTTGGTGGGCTTATATTGGGCGGTGCGTGTGGTAACACCAATGAGCTCCATTGAAAGTTTTTATGATGAACCGAAAAATAGCATTGATGTCCTAATTGTGGGGGGCAGCCATGCCATGTGTTCCATTTCTCCCACCGAAATTTATGATTCTACTGGATTGACAAGCTATAATTTGTCTACATGGAGCCAACCGATTTGGGTAAGCTATCATTACATTCAGGAAGCACTGAAATACCAAAAACCAAAGGTAGTGGTGTTGGATGTGTTTGGCAGCTTTTATGACCGTTCCTATCTCACAGGGGTGGATGTGGATTTAGTTTCAGATGATTATGCTCAGTTGATGAAACCATCCCTCAATTTGTTGTCATTGAATTTCACTCGCTTTCGTACACAAGTGACTAAAAAAGTGTGGAGTGAATATCTGAATATTGCCAAGTATCATAGCCGGATTACTGAGTTGCAACCGGAGGATATAGGCAAGATTTTTCAGGATGACAGCACAACAGCAAAGGGCTATGGACCTTTTTACACCATGGAAAGTTTTGCGGATTATGTTTACCCACAAACTGACCAAACAACAGAGCTGTACCCCTATGCACAAGAGTACCTTTTGAAAACCATTGCCTTGTTAAAAGAAAAAGGAATCATTCCTTTATTGGTAAAAATCCCACACATTGCGGATGAAAATGATATCATGCTGGTAAATACCATCAAGGAAATTGCCCAAGAACAGCAGGTAGAATTTTTGGATTTTTGCAGTAGTAATGTGCTAAATATGGATTTTTCCACAGATTTTGCTGACCATGGCCATGTAAACAATTATGGGGCAAAAAAAGTTACAGGGGCGGTGATAGAATCCTTGCAAAAAATGGAACTTTCTGTAGTACATAGTGATAAAATTTCCATGCGGTGGGAGGAGGCTTCCAAGCTGGAAAAAGACGAATCCCAAAAGATGGAAATTAAATTGTCAAAATCTTTACAGGAATTTGCTGACAGGGTGCAGCAACATCAAAAAACTTCTGTGGTGTTGGTAAAACAAGATATGGGTGGACTAAATGAGCAGGAGTATTTGAAGATGGAAACCTTGTTGCAGGGTACTTGTCTGGCAGATATAACCAAGGATATGCAACAAGAAAGGGTATTTGTATACACGCAAGGCAAAGTGCTTGTTGGCGAGCAAGCAACCCAATGGTGCGAGGAAAAAGAAATTGCCTTGTCTGATAAAACAGGTATGGAGATTTCCTTTGCAGGAGAAAGCTATTCCTATGGTCGTGAAGGTTGGAATGTTGCACTCTATGATGATGAACAGCAACAAATATACCACCACTGTTCTTTGGCAAAAGAGCATGACTATACACCCTATACAGAGTAAACATTGTCATGAGGAGGAAACCAATGAAAGGGATACGATGGAAAGGTCTATGGATATTTCTGGTGGCGGCTGTAATTTGCTATACAATTTTAGCAAGAAGCAGTACAGATATTTATTCAATTACCTATCAAGCAGATGACTTTATAAAGCGATATTTGCCAGATTATTCCTACGATTCTACTGACCCAAAGGAGTATGTAGGAGAGTCAGAAGAGCATGTAGGGGTGTTTGTGCTGCGCAGAGGAGCCTTGAGTTTGCGGGCAAATACATATGACATAGGCTTTCAGTACAGTGCAACAGATGATAGTACAGTGTTAAAGGTGTTTTCCTCTGATTATGTGTCAAAGGATAATTCTGGTGGAAAGGTGCTGTTGCAAGAGCCTTTAGACCCATCTACTACCTATTTTAAGGGAACTTTTGAGTTAGACCAAGATATCAACAGCCTATATATATTTGTGGAAACAAAAGACCAAGAGTTTACCCCGGAACGAGTGTTGTTGGAAAGTTGGACCCCAGTATGTACAGATAGATATTTCTATTGTGCAATTACAATGGTAGCAGCAGTGGGAATATTTGTTCTGCTCAATTATAAAAAGGCTGCAATTTCCCCTTGTAGCTTGCAAGAACATCAAACCAATGGCCACAGAAGTATGTTGGCATTGGTGTTTGTCATGGCGGTGGGTGTCTTTGTGGCATCCATTCCATTGTTGCAGCAAGGGAGCATTATTGGACATGATACACCCTTCCATTTGGCAAGAATTGAGGGAATTGCAAGCGGTTTGGCAAGTGGACAATTTCCGGTGCGGGTACATGGAGAAACTCTGAACGGATTTGGCTATGCAAATTCTTTGTTTTATCCAGAGGCACTTTTGTATATTCCCGCAGTGCTTTCTTTGTTGGGAGTGAGCACCATCACTTGCTATAAATTCTATATGGTGATGGTCAATGCTTTGACAATCCTCTTATCCTATTATGCCTTTAAAAAATTGCTAAATAGCCGATACATTGCCCTTACATTGTCCATTGTGTATCTGCTAAACCCTTATCGTTTGATTTGTGCATACTACCGAAATGCAGTGGGAGAATTTACAGCACTTACCTTCCTGCCTTTGCTGGTATATGGCTTGTATGCTGTGCTGGTTGGCAATCAAAAGGATTGGCCTTGCTTGGTGGCAGGAGCAACCGGACTGTTGCAATCTCATATTTTGACAACAGAATGGATGGCTTTTGTATCAGCGTGGACAGTGCTTGTGTTTATCCGGCAAATTTTCACCAAAGAAAAGCGGGTATTGTCTTTGGTGTATGCTGGTGTTGCTACAGTATGTTTGAATCTTTGGTTTATTGCGCCAATGCTTTTGATGATTATAAGTATACATCCAGTGGTGTTTACTAGAGTGCAATCCCCCATAGGATTTGCAAAATATGATATCAGTTATTTGTTCCATACTGTTACACTCACAGGTATGGGGCCCCATCCAATAGGCTGGGTTGCATTGGTGGCTGTTGCGGGATATTTGTTGTATCGCATTTTGGTTTGTCATGCAGAGAACAAACAAAAACAACTGCGCTTTGGAGATGTATTGGCTGTATTTTGTTTGGTGTCAGCAGTAGCTACTACTGCATATTTCCCATGGGAGAAACTAACCAGTTTGCCCATTTTGGGAAAATTGGTGGATGCCATTCAATTCCCCTATCGGTTACTTTCTATTGTTGCCATTTGTTCCACAGTTTTATTGGGATATACCATCCTATTGTGGACAAAAGAACGTTCCAAAAGAGTGCTGGCCTGTTTAACAAGTGTGGGAGTAGCAGTATTTTGCATTTGCTTGCTCTATGAGTTTGTATTTGTACAAGGGGATGCGGAAAAATACGAAACGAAGCATTATTATTTGACAAATATGAACAACAGTTTGTGTGTAGGTCAATATGAGTACCTGCCTACTGGAGCAGATTTGAATGATATGGTTAGTTACTCGCCCAAAATTACCAGCACAAATGAGAGCTTGAAAATTGACAACCTCAGCCGGTATGGTACCAAAATGAAGTTTGACTATTCTATGGTTGCTTCTGGTGGAGAAGGGGATTTGATTCAACTTCCACTAACCTATATTCCAAACTATAAAATTTTGGTCAATGGAAAGCCAGTGCAAGCAGTACAAGCAGAAGGCTATACAGTAGGCTTTATTGCACCAGAGGCCACCGGTACAGTAGAGGTACAATACAAAGAGCCTGTGGTATTTAGACTCTTTGAAGGTATAAGCGTTATAACCCTAGTGGGATTGTGTTTTCGGGAAAAAATTTCTGTTTTTCTAAGAAATTTCTGGAGAGAAAACACAGCTAATCATTTCAGATAAGATTTTGTCCAATAGAAAAGCCGCCCTTGAAATATAGGGCGGCTTTTTGTATAGGTAAATTAACAACAGGCGGAAGCGATGGCGTCTCCCATTTGTGAACAGGAAACTTGTGTACAACCCTCTGCCATTGTGTCAGATGTGCGGAAATTTTTATCCAGTACAGTGGACACTGCTTGTTCAATGGTGGTGGCTTCTTGCTCCATGCCAAAGCTATAACGCAGCATCATGGCAGCAGAGAGAATGGTTCCTACAGGGTTGGCAAGGTCTTTTCCGGCAATATCAGGGGCGGAACCATGGATAGGTTCAAATAGGCCACGGGTGCCTTCTCCCATGCTGGAGGAGGGAATCATACCAATGCTGCCAGTGAGCATACTTGCTTCATCAGAAAGAATATCTCCAAACATATTTTCTGTTACAAGTACATCAAATTGATGGGGTGCTTTGACCAGTTGCATAGCAGCATTGTCCACAAGCATATCACTGTATTCTACATCAGGGTATTCCTGTGCAAGTTCGTGCATAATCTTTCGCCATAGGCGGCTGGTATCCAGTACATTTGCTTTGTCCACACTGGTGACCTTTTTTCGACGTTTACGAGCAGTTTCAAAAGCAATTTTGCCAATACGGCGGATTTCGCTTTCAGAATAGCGCATAATGTCGGTAGCTACTGGTTGACCCTCTACCAACTCGGTGGTGTGGCTGCCAAAATAAATACCACCTATCAGCTCCCTAACCACTACAAAGTCAATGCCTTGGGAAATATCCTTCAAAGGGCTGGCAGCAGCAAGCTGGGGCCATAGAGTAGCAGGGCGAAGGTTACAATATAAACCCATGGCAGAGCGCAAAGCAAGCAAGCCTTTTTCTGGGCGAAGGTGTCCCGGCATACTATCCCATTGAGGGCCACCTACTGCACCTAACAGAACACTGTCAGAGGCAAGACATTTTTCCAGCATGGCTTTGGGCAAGGGTTCACCCCACTTGTCAATGGCAATACCGCCCATGTCAACGGTTTCGTAGGTAAAGGTGTGACTAAATTTTTTCGCAATGGCATTTAAAACTTTCACAGCCTGTTCTACAATTTCGGGGCCGATGCCATCTCCCGGAATAAGTGCGATTGTTTTATTCATGGGTGTTGTCCTCCTTGCTTTGAATAGCGTTCATTAGGCCGCCTTTTTGGATGATGTTTTGAATAAAGGGAGGGAAAGGTTGTGCCTGATAGGATTCCTGTTGTGTTAGGTTGGTAATGGTGCCAGAGTCAAAGTCAATCTGCACTTCATCGCCAGGTTGGATTCGGTTGGCGGCTTCTTCACATTCCAAAATAGCAAGACCAATGTTAATGGCATTGCGGTAGAAAATGCGTGCAAAGGTTTTTGCAATTACACAGGAAATGCCGCTTGTTTTGATAGCAAGGGGGGCGTGTTCACGGGAGGAGCCACAGCCAAAATTCCAACCGGCTACCATGATATCTCCCCGATGTACCTTTTGAGGAAAAGCGGGGTCGATATCCTCCATACAGTGGGCAGCCAATTCCTGAGCATTGGGAGTATTGAGATAACGGGCGGGAATGATAACATCGGTGTCTACATTATCGGGATAACAATGAACAAAACCTTTTGCCTGCATTTTAGTTTTCCTCCTTTGGTGCGGTGATATATCCAGTCAGGGCACTGGCGGCAGCCACTGCGGGGCTTGCAAGATATACTTCACTTTCTACATGCCCCATACGCCCTACAAAATTGCGGTTGGTGGTTGCAACACAGCGTTCCCCTTGGGCAAGAATTCCCATGTATCCACCCAGACAAGGGCCACAGGTGGGAGTAGATACCACACAACCTGCCTCTACAAAGGTTTCCATCCAGCCCTTTTGAATGCATTCGGTAAAGATTTTTTGTGTGGCTGGAATGACAATGGCACGTACATTTTTTGCAATCTTTTTGCCTTTCAAAATTTTTGCGGCGATTTCCATATCGCTGCTGCGGCCATTAGTACAACTTCCAATTACAACTTGGTCAATGGAAATATGTTTCGATTCGCTGGCAGGGTGGGTATTCTCGGGCAAATGGGGATATGCCACGGTAGGAACAATGGTGGACAGGTCGATGGTATATTCTGCATCGTATTGTGCATCAGGGTCTGCCTGATAAATGGTATAGGGTTTTTGCACACGGTCTTTCATATAAGCGATGGTAATGTCATCTACCTCAAAGATTCCATTCTTTGCCCCTGCTTCAATGGCCATATTTGCCATGCACAGGCGGTCATCCATAGAGAGGCTAGCAAGTCCGCTACCTGTAAATTCCATACTTTTGTATAGAGCACCATCTACACCAATCATTCCGATGATGGTGAGGATAACATCTTTTCCGCTTGCCCAGCCGGAAAGCTGCCCAACCAGATTGAAGCGAATGGCAGAAGGAACCTTGAACCAACAGGTGCCTGTTGCCATGCCTGCTGCCATATCAGTGCTGCCAACACCAGTGGAGAAGGCTCCCAATGCACCATAGGTACAGGTATGGCTGTCGGCTCCGATAACACAATCCCCAGCCCCTACAAGTCCTTTTTCGGGCAAAAGGGCGTGTTCAATGCCCATGCTGCCTACATCATAAAAGTTGAGAATGTCATATTTATTGGCAAACTCACGGCTTTGCTTGGTTTGTTGGGCAGCTTTGATATCCTTATTGGGTGCAAAATGGTCCATTACCAAACTAATTTTTGTGCGGTCAAATACTTGTTGGAATCCAGCTTTTTCAAACTCTTGGATAGCCACCGGACTGGTAATGTCATTGCCCAGCACCATATCTAGCTTTGCTTCAATAAGCTGTCCAGCAGTTACGCTCTCCAGCCCTGCATGGGCTGCAAGAATTTTTTGTGTCATTGTCATTCCCATAAAATTTACCCCTCTATGCAATATAGTTGTTATTTATTGTTGATAGCACTCAACAAAGCGTGAATGCTGGCGGTCATAATGTCGGTGTGGGTGCCGGCTCCCCATGTGATGGCACCGCTTTTCCATTGCAAGCCCACATAAGCGGCGGCAAGGCTGGTGCTGCCCTGTTCTAGTGCGTGTTCGCTATAGGTAATAATAGAAAAATCCATGCCGGTGCCCTGTCGAATGGCGTTGCATGCAGCATCCAATCTACCATTACCCACAGCACTGCAAGTTTTGAAAACCCCGGCAGACTGCAAGGTAAATTCTGCCTTGTGGGTGTTGTTTTCCAGCAAAGTATATTCTGGTACAGAAATTTCTACTGGACGAGATAGATTGAGATAGCTCTGACAGAAAATTTCTAAAATTTCTTCTGGAGAAAGTTCCTTGTGGTTGTGGTCGGATACAGCTTTGACCTTGTAGCCAAAATCCTCCCGCATTTTGGCGGGAAGGTGGTAGCCAAAACGGGTTTCCAGAAGATAACCAATGCCGCCTTTTCCACTTTGGCTGTTAATGCGAATAACATCGGTCTGGTATTCTCTGCCCACATCTGCCGGGTCAATGGGAAGGTAGGGAACATTCCATTGATAGAGATTGTGCTGCTTGCGCCATTCCATTCCCTTGGCAATGGCATCCTGATGGCTTCCAGAAAACGCAGCAAATACCAATGCTCCGGCGTAGGGGGTGCGGTCGTATACCTGCATTTTGGTTGCTTTTTCATACTGTGCAACCACTGACGGCATGTCTGAAAAATCCAACTTTGGGTCAATGCCATGACTGTAAAGGTTCATGGCAAGAGTGACTAAATCTACATTTCCTGTTCGCTCTCCATTGCCAAAGAGAGTACCCTCTACACGGTCTGCCCCAGCCAATAACCCCAGTTCTGTATCTGCCACTGCACAACCACGGTCGTTGTGGGGATGGAGAGAGAGGATGACGTTTTCCCTGTGGTGGAGGTTCATGCTCATGTACTCCACTTGGTTGGCATACACATGGCTCATACTCATTGCCACTGTAACAGGAAGATTGATAATAACCGGCTGTTGGGCAGTGGGCTGCAAAATATCCAATACCGCATTGCAAACTTCTAGGGCATATTCTGGCTCAGTTCCTGTAAAACTTTCGGGGCTGTATTCAAAGCGGAAATTTCCGTCATATTCTTGAGAAAGCTTCTTGATGAGAGTTGCACCATCAGTGGCAATTTTTTTAATTTCCTCTTTGCTTTTTTTGAATACCTGCTCTCGTTGGGCTGTACTGGTGGAATTGTAGAAATGAACAATAACCGGTGTATGGCAGCCTTGGAGGGAATCGAAGGTTTTGCGGATAATGTGTTCACGGCTTTGGGTAAGCACTTGTATGGTAACATCTGAAGGGATAAGGTTTTGTTCAATTAAAGCTCGCAAAAAGGTATATTCTGTTTCACTGGCGGCAGGAAAGCCAACCTCTATTTCTTTAAAACCAATTTTGCAGAGGAATTGGAAAAACTCTAATTTTTGTTCCAAACTCATGGGAACAATCAGGCTTTGGTTGCCGTCCCGCAGGTCTACACTGCACCAGATGGGAGGGGATTCCAGATGGTCTTTTTGTGCCCAAAGCATGGGAGGATTGGATACTGGATAATAACCAATTTGGTATTTGTCTGCCTGCTGCATATGTGAAAAACTCCTTTCTAATTTTGGGAGAAAAGAAAAAGCCCTCGCCTCCCAAGGAAAAAATTCCTTGAGAGACGAGGACTGAAAAATCATTTTATCAGTTCCCGTGGTACCACTCTCATTGCCTCAAAATAGAAGCCACTCTGCCGGTCGGCAAAGAAAATTGCGAACCGTTCTTCCTGTAACGGGAAAGAACCCGTCTGCACCTACTGTAGTTCAGTGCAGCTGCTCAAGGGCCAGTATACAATCCATACAACACTGCTTTGCAGCAACCAGCAGCTCTCTGAAGATGTTAAGGGGATTGCTTTCTCCCTGTCGAAGCATTTTTTTGCTTGAATTGTTCTATATGATAACCGAAAAAATAGAGAATGTCAATAGTTTTTTGGCAATTTTAGGGCAAACGATGCAAAGCAGAGGAATCTTGTGGTGGAGAGTAGGGAGCTAAAGACGAAACACCGGGGAAGAACTTAGAGATGCCTCTACCTTTGACATGCCAGCCATCAAAAAAATCTTCACTGGTGCAGCCCACTGCTTGTGGGTCATAGGAACCATATAAGGAAAGGTTGTGGTCAAGAGCGTATTGTCGGAGCCATGTTTCTACCTGAAAAAAGCCGCTATACCGTTCGGGTTGCTCCAGCACCTTTTGATATACAACAGGGTGGTAAGGGGTGAGTAACAATACCACTTGGCTGCCTTTTGCTTGCATGTAGGAAACAAATTCATCAAATAATGCAATCAGGTTAGAATCCATTTGATAAAATTCCTCGCAGTTTACAAAGCTGTTGGTAATGGCATTCAATGCAATATTGTCAACTTCTTCTACTGTGGCAGAGCGCATGGAGTCTGGATAAAGGACACTGCCATCGGGCATTTTTACATCATTGGATTGTTGATAGACATCTCCCTTTACAATTTGGGGGCGCATGCCTGTTTCCTTGTTTTGGATGTAGTATTCCAGATTTTCTTGGAAAAAAGCGGGGCTAGTGAGAGAAAGCCAAAAATTCATGTTTTCTTGCTCGGTGGTCACTTCCACATCATGGCCCAACCCATAGTATAGAAAATCATTGTACATTTTCCAGTCTACCCGACGGTAGGTAGTTGCATCTGGAGCAGTGCTAAAAATCCAAGGGTCTACCTCAAAGATAACAATTTCCGGGATTTTGTCAGCACGGTCAAATAGATAGTAGCTACTCATTACATCTGGTTGCTCGGCACCTATCATACCAGCATTAAAAAAGCTATCAGTGCCAGCAATAGATGAGGTTAGTTGTAATACTCGACTGGAGCCAATGGAGATAGCTTTGAGAGGTTGAGAGAGATTTTGAGCATATAGCTTGGTAATTTCTCGCTCCTCCATTTTTTCAAAGTTGGAGATGGGTTTTCCATCCAGCATAGCAAGGGCTATTTCTCGCTCATATTGTTCCCCTTGAAACCAGCCATTTCGGTCTACGGTATAGCTGTACCAGAGCAAAAAAATGGGGATAGGCAACAGCAAAGCACATTTGATAGCAACATTGATAGTAATACCTGTCCACTTGATAATAAAGGAGAGAAATCTTTTGATGGGGGTGGTAGGTCGTTTGGGAAGAGAGGGATTTCTCTTACGACCTTTGGGTTTGTTGGGATTTTTCTTAGGAAAGGGGTTTTTCAAAGAGAAGTCCTCCTTTTAGTAATTTCCGTAAACAAAACCAGATGCGCCAAAGTTGGCAAACAGTAGCAAAGCAAAGATAAGACCATAGTAGATAATCCAGCGGAAGGGGAAATATAGTTTGCGGATGACCTGTTCTGGTCTGCCGATTTTTTCCATAATTTCTACAAATAATGCACTGATTCCAATGGCATACAAGGTAATGGGAGAAAATCCAAGTTTGACCAAAACCAGACTGGAAAGAGTGCTGTTGCCTTGATTGGAGAATAGATGGGAAAAGAGATAGAATCCATCTGAGGCAGTTTGTCCATAATAGCTGGCGGCAAAAAATACAATACAGATGGTAAAAAGAAGATAAACACAGCTACACTGGATGAGGGCTTTTAAAAAACGGGAGCGATAAAGAATATTCTTTTTTGCCCATTGGCGACGCTTTTTGGCAGTTGCTTTCCCCACTACCATAAACAAACCATTGAGCACGCCCCAGACCACATAGCCCATATTGTCCCCATGCCATAGGCCGCTAATGGGGAAAATAATAAACACGTTGAACCAACCTTGCAATTTTCCCAAAACTCCCGAAAGACCACGGTTATAAAAGCTAAGGGGAGTGAAGATATAATCTCGGAACCAAGTAGTAAGGCTAATATGCCAGCGGTCCCAAAGTTGAGAATAGCTGCGACCTGCAAAGGGGCGGTTGAAGTTTTCGATAAGGTCAAAGCCCAACACTTTGCCGGCTCCCACGGCAATATCACAGTAGCCGGAAAAATCTAGATACAGTTGATAGCTAAATACAAGAGCAGCAAGGGCAAGGATACCACCATTGTATTTGTGAAGATGGGTAAATACCTCTTTGCTGAATATATCCAAATTTCCTGCAATAACCATCTTTTTGAATACACCCCAGAGAATACGATACAGTCCACCAGCTACCTTGTCATAGTTAAAAACGGCGGGTTTGCGCAACTGGGGAAGGAGATGGTTGGCTCGTTCGATGGGGCCAGAGGTAATGCAGGGGAAAAAGCTCACATACAAAGCGTAGTAAATGGGATTTTTTTCCGCAGGAATGACATTTTGATACACATCAATCACATATCCCATAGATTGGAAGGTAAAAAAGCTAAGACCCAAAACCACAGGAAGGTCTATGACAGAGGCAGATACAGAAATATGAACAGCACCTAGGATGTCTGCCCAGAGTTGGGAGAGAAAATTTGCATATTTGTAATAAAACAAAAGACCGCCAGAAGTGCAGACCGAAAGCAGCAAAAAGGCTCGTCTTGCCCAAATGTGTTTTAATTTGCTAATGGCAAGAGCACTGAAATAGGTGATAACAGTAGTGCCCACAAGAATGGTAACCATTTGTAATCCGCTGCGGTCATACAAATAAAAACTATAGCTGCATATCAAAAGCCACAAGGGTTTGAGCTTTTTGGGAAACAGGTAATAAAAGAATGCACATAGAATTAAAAACACCCAAAAAGTATAGGAAATCAAATTCATGGGGCCACTGCCTGTCCATAAATTTCCCCAAAAACGGTGCCAAAACTCCGGCTGCTGCAGAGGAACTGCATTCCAAAATTGCAAAAAACTTTCTTTGCTGGCTTCCTGAAAGAACTCAAGAAGGGCAGTAAAAATATTCATGTATTTTTCCTCACATCATACAAGCGGAAACCCGCAGAAATCAATGGTTATCCTGGTGGGACTGATTTTCCAATTCCCTAACACGTTTTTCTAGAATCGCAATGGTTTGGGTAAGTCGCTTAATGCGGTCGGCAAACTCTGTGACAGCTGCGGAAAGACTAAGAAGAATTAGCAACATAAAGCCAATGGTCATGGCAAATACCAGATTGGAGGGCATTTGAATGTCTAAAATATCCCGTAGCACATATACCACATAGGGCACAGCTGCGAACAAAACCAACGCAAATGCAGAAAATAACCATACGATTGAAAAACGAACGCTAAGCCGTTTGGTTTTCAACATCCAGAAGATAATTCCTAAATAGACCAACGAGCCCAAAAGCATCCAGATTTGAAGTTCCAAGGTCATGCAGAACGGCCTCCTTTTCCTGCAAGAATCAAACGATATACCACAAGGGCAATGGTCACTTTAATCATATAGTATACACTGGACAGAGCCCGAATAGAGGAAGTTCCTCCTTGTCGCTCTTTCATTTCTACAGGTACCTCTTTTACAGTAAAGCCATTGAGCACCGCTGCAATAATAGCTTCTGGTTCGGGGTAGTCCTGTGCATAGGAGTTGGCATAAAAATGGGTAAGAGCTTTGTTACAAGCACGATACCCACTGGTTACATCCAAAACTTGTTTGCCAGTGAGAATCCAAATAAGAAAGCTAAGCAACCGAATTCCCATTCGGCGTGCGAAACTGGTTTGAAAGCCTTTTTTTTCCAAAAAGCGACTACCAATAACCATATCCGCTTGTCCATCTAGCAAAGGTTGCAATACCTGCCGGAGATATGCCGGGTCGTGCTGTCCATCTCCATCCATTTGAATGGTGATGTCATAGCCCTGTTCCTTGGCATACAGATAGCCTGCCTGCACACCGCCCCCTATGCCCAAATTACAGGGAAGGGACAAAAAGGGAATATTATTTTGCCGCAGAATTTCCTCGCTGCGGTCGGTGGAGCAATCATTTATTACAATGCAGTCCACCTCTGGACAGTAGGATTTTAGGGCTTGTACTGTATCTAAAATAGTATCCTGCTCATTGTAACAGGGAATAATCACAAGAATTTTCATAAAAAGGCAAACTCCTTTTAAAGGTTTTGCAAAGAGTTAGAGAGAACAAAATCTTTGAGTTGAGAGAGAAGGGTCGAACGCTGGTAATGGGATTGATACCATTGAAAAGCATTTTTTCCCAGTTGTTCTCTGCGCTGGGGAGGAAGCTGGTAGAGTTGAATCATGGCATCTGCCAATGCAGCAGCATCTCCTGCCGGGGTAGCAAAGCCACAATCTGCCTGTTGCACAGCTGCGGCACCTTCTCCCGTAATGCTTGCCAAAATGGGGGTACCGCTTGCCATATAACTTGCCAATTTTGCGGGGATAGTCATGCCTAGGTCGGGGCTGTCTGCCAAAGGGCAGATAAGACCATCTGCCAATGCGCAAAATTCGGGAATTTTTTGGGGAGGAACACTGCCATAAAAGGTGATAAATTCCTCTGCTTGTTTGTCTTTTACCAGTTTTTCCAAAGCGGGGCGGCTCATACCATCCCCTACCAAAATAAGGTGAAGTTGGGAAAAGCCCTTTTGTTGTGCTATACAGATGGCTTCAACAACCGTTTCGAGACTTTGGGCTGGGCTAAAGTTGCCCGTAAATATTAGATGAAATTTGTCGCCAAATTGTCTGCGCAAGGCAGAACAATCTGCTGGTTGTGCATAAAAATCTTCACAGTATTGGGGAATGATGGCGATGGAATCCAAAGGCTTTTTGGATACCTCTGAAAGTCGTTTTGCTAAAGAATGGCTCATGGCGATAAGGCGGTCTGCTCTGCGATAATGCCAGTTGCTAACAGCTTGGGCAATGCCACGCAATAGTTTGTTTTTTACAGGGAGTACCGAGTATAAATTTTCGGGCCAAATGTCCAGCACATAATTTGTTAAAGGAATTTTGTGCAGCTTTGCATAGACAATGGCGGGGAAACTCATCAGCACAGGGCTGGTATTATAGCACAGTACAGCGTCATATTTTCTGCCATGAAGCCGTGGAAGGCTGAATAAGCTAAACAGTGGCCAAGACACATAGTTTAGGAAAATCATGGGGCCAGTGTTGCCTTTTCGGGGGATTTCCCCCGCCCGAAAAATTTCCACTTGGTTGTGGGTTTGGCGGCGGGGGGAAAGGTAAGAATAGCCCTCAAACAAATTGCCCATGGGATAGTTGGGCAATCCACACAAAACATCTACTTCAATTCCTTGTGCTACCAAACCCTCGCAAAGGTCGGTGACACGAAAATTTTCCGGCCAATAGTGTTGACTGACCACAAGAATCCGGGACATGGAATAGCTCCTTTATTCGTATTTTCTCCATACCATTTTATTGACAACGCCAACATAGCTTTGGATGATTTTTACCACTTTGGTGGAAACGTCCTCCACATAATTGGGAACAGGAATACCCAAGTCGCCGTTTTGGTTCATGGCAACTGCGGTTTCTACAGCTTGTTCCACGCCGCCGGCGGTAATACCTGCTAAGATAAAGCAACCCTTGTCCAAGGCTTCGGGGCGTTCGGTGGAGGTACGGATGCAAACCGCCGGGAAAGAATGTCCAATGCTGGTGAAAAAGCTGGATTCCTCTGGCAATGTGCCGGAATCCGACACCACACAAAAGGCATTCATTTGTAGGTGGTTGTAATCGTGGAAGCCCAAAGGCTCGTGGAGGCGTACCCGTTCATCCAGTTGGAAATTCATTGCCTCCAAGCGTTTACGGCTGCGAGGATGGCAGGAATAAAGGATAGGCATATTGTATTTTTCTGCCAAAGCATTGATAGAGGAAAACAGAGCAATAAAGTTTGCTTCAGTGTCGATGTTTTCCTCTCGGTGGGCACTGAGCAACATATATTGTTGTGGTTGCAGTCCCAAACGGCTGAGAATATCAGAAGATTGTATTTTGTCCAGATTAGCACGCAGCACCTCCGCCATAGGGCTACCAGTAACATAGGTGCGTTCTTTGGCAGTTCCCTCGGCGTTAAGATAGCGGCGAGCGTGCTCGGAATAGCACAGGTTTACATCTGCAATGTGGTCTACAATGCGGCGATTGGTTTCCTCCGGCAAACATTCGTCAAAACACCGGTTGCCTGCCTCCATATGGAAAATGGGAATATGCAGCCGTTTGGCAGAAATTGCAGAAAGGCAACTATTGGTATCTCCCAAAATCAATAGGGCGTCGGGTTTTAACTCTGCCATCAGTTTGTAGCTTTTGGCAATAATGTTACCAATGGTTTCCCCTAAGTCCTCGCCCACAGCATTTAGGTAGTGGTCAGGAGCACGAAGCCCTAAATCCTCAAAAAAGATACCGTTTAAGGTGTAATCGTAGTTTTGGCCGGTGTGCACCAGAATTTGTTCAAAGTATTTATCACATTTTTTGATGACAGCAGCCAGACGGATAATTTCCGGTCGGGTGCCCACAATGGTCATCAATTTTAATTTTTTTGCCATAGGTCAAAAAATCCTTTCTGGTAAAGTGATACAGTTTTCCACAAGAAGCAAACGGATTGTGGAAAAGAAAGAGATTTATACCATTTCAAAGAAGGTGTCTGGGTTTTCGGGGTCAAAGGGCTCATTTGCCCACATGACGGTAATCAAATCTTCTTTCCCAACATTTTCGATGTTGTGGGTGTAGCCGGTGGGAATATCCACTACTTGTAATATCTTATCACTTACACGGTATTCGGTAACCATAGAGGTTCCGATTTGTCGGAAACGGATAATGGCTTCCCCCTTTACCACCAGAAATTTTTCGTTTTTGGTGTGGTGCCAGTGGTTGCCTTTCACAACGCCGGGCTTGGAAATATTGATGCTCACCTGTCCACGGTCGGGGGTGCGGAGAAACTCCGTAAAGCTGCCACGATTATCACAATTCATTTTCAGGTTGTAGGAAAAGTGAGTAGAGGGGATATAAGAAAGATATGTGGAATAGAGCTTTTTTTCAAATTCATCTGCCATGTTGGGGACAGCCAATGTAGTGCGGCTTTGGCGGAAGGAGGAAATCAACTCTGCCAATTTGCCCAAAGTAGTTTGGTATACAGGGTTTACCAAACAGACCGGCTGTGTGCTACGGTCTTGGGCAACTTTGCCTTCCATAGCATCTGTAAAACAGCGGACAACATCATCAATATAAACCAATGGAAGGGAATAGGCAGGGTCTCGCACCTCGATGGGTAGCCCAGAGGCAATGTTGTGGCAGAAGGTAGCCACTACACTGTTGTAATTGGGGCGGCACCACTTTCCAAATACACCGGGCAGACGGAATACATACACCGGGCTGCCGTTTGTGGAGCTGTGGGAGTATACAGCCTGCTCCGCCTGTGCTTTGCTCTTGCCGTAGTCGTTGTCCAGTGTGGCTTGGGTGCTGGAGGAGAGAAGCACAGGGGCTTTGTTTCCAAATTTTGATAGAAGTTCCAACAGTTCGGTGGTGGAATCTCGGTTGCCGGAATAAAATGCCTCATTGGATTGTGGACGGTTGATACCAGCCAGATGAAATACAAATTTTGCCTCTTTTGCAAAGGTGGCAAGCTCTTGTTCGGGATTTTCCGAATAGGCTATGTCAAACAACAAAAGATTGGTATATCCTTGGTTGGTAAGATGGGCGGTAAGGTTTTTGCCAATAAAGCCCAAAGCCCCGGTAATGAGGATGGGAGATTGTTTATCCATGGTTCTTTAGTTCCTCCTGAATGGTTTGTAGGCTGAGAAGTTTTTCTACCACTCCTTGCACATCCAAACGGGTGGTGTTGTGGCTGGTGTAGGCTTCCTCTGCTTGGGTGAGTACCTGACCATCTACAAAATACTTATCATAGTTTAGGTCACGGCCATCAGCGGCTACACGGAAGTAACGGCCCATGTCGGTGGCTTTTAGGCGTTCTTCCCGTGTCATCAAGGTTTCATAGAGCTTTTCGCCATGGCGTGTGCCAATCACTTTGGTGCCAGTGTCGCCAAAAAGTTGTTGCACAGCCTTTGCCAAATCCCCAATGGTGCAGGCGTCTGCTTTTTGGATAAACAGGTCGCCGGGGTTGGCGTGCTCAAAGGCAAAAAGAACAAGGTCTACGGCTTCCTCCAAACTCATGAGAAAGCGGGTCATTTCGGGGTCGGTGATGGTGATGGGCTTCCCAGCACGGATTTGTTCGATAAACAGAGGAATCACGCTGCCACGGCTGCACATAACATTGCCATAACGGGTGCAACAAATGGTGGTTTGCTCGGCGGGAACATTGCGAGCCTTGGCACAGATGACCTTTTCCATCATTGCTTTGGAAATACCCATTGCGTTGATGGGATAGGCGGCTTTGTCGGTGGAGAGGCAAACAATGCGCTTTACCCCTGCATCAATGGCGGCGGTTAGCACGTTGTCGGTGCCTTCTACATTGGTGCGAACTGCCTCCATGGGGAAAAATTCGCAGCTTGGAACCTGTTTCAGGGCGGCTGCATGGAAAATAAAATCTACCCCACGCATGGCATCCCGCAAGGTGTCGATGTTGCGAACATCGCCAATATAAAATTTCAGCTTTGCGGCGTGTTGGGGGTGGTTGGCTTGGTATTCGTGGCGCATATCATCTTGCTTTTTTTCGTCACGGGAGAAAATGCGGATTTCTCCAATGTCGGTTTCTAAAAAGCGATTTAGAACAGCATTGCCAAAGGAGCCGGTTCCACCGGTGATAAGCAGGGTTTTTCCGGTAAAAAAGCTGTGTGCCATAAAGAGGGTTCCTCCAATTCGTAAATACTATGGAAAAGCAAACAATGCCACAGTTGTGCATTGGCGCAAAAATACACGCATTTAGATAAAGTATACCATAAAATAACAAAAGAATCCAATCCAGAACAGTGAAAAGAAAAATAGTAAAATATTTCCAAAAAATAAAAAATAAAATTGGGTAAAACGATAGCAAAATCAAAAAAATGGCACCAAAAATGGAAAAATTCAGCAAAACGGGAAAAAGAGGAATTTGCAAACCTCTTTGCAATGAAAGGCAAAAATAGTATAATGAGAGGCAAGTTCAAAAAAATAAACGAACAGGCTGCCCAGCAGCAAACAGGAAAATGTGGTTATATAAAGAGAACAGAGGAGATGAATGTTTTTTATGCGAGCCTATGAGAGATTGATTCGATATGCACAGGTAGAAACTACCTCGGATGAGAATAGCGGACAGCACCCCTCCAGCCAAAATCAGTTTGAACTGGCAAATATGCTGGTGGAAGAAATGAAGGCATTGGGCATTGCAGATGCCCATGTAGACGAGCACTGTTATGTGTATGGAACCATCCCAGCCACAGAGGGGTATGAAAAATGCTCTGCCCTTGGATTGATTGCCCACATGGATGTGAGCAATGCTGCCAGCGGCAAAAATGTAAAGCCCCAGATGGTAGAAAATTATGCCGGTGGGGATATTCCATTAGGAGAAAGCGGCAGGGTTCTTAGTCCAGAACAATACCCTGTTTTGGAAACCTTGGTAGGCAACACCTTGATTACCACAGATGGCACCACCTTGTTGGGTGCAGATGATAAGGCAGGCATTGCCAATATTCTCACCGCAGTGGAACGGATTCAGCAGGAAAATATTCCCCATGGCAAACTGTGCATTGGATTTACTCCCGACGAGGAAATTGGAGAGGGAGCAGATTTGTTTGATGTTGCCAAATTCGGGGCAGAGTATGCCTTTACTGTGGACGGCGGCGCAGCGGGAGAAATTGAGTACCAGAATTTTAATGCAGCAGGGGCAAAGCTGACCATTCAAGGGGTGTCTGCACATCCCGGCTCGGCAAAAAATGTAATGGTAAATGCTTTGACCGTTGCCATGCAGCTCAATAGCCTGTTGCCAGCCAACGAGGTGCCAGAGCACACCGAGGGCACCGAGGGATTTTATCACATGGTACACATGGAGGGAACCCCTGCCAGCGCAAGGGTGGAATATATTATCCGTGACCATGACAGAGGGATTTTTGAGCAGAGAAAAGAGCGATTGACCCAAGCGGTGCGGTATTTGAACCAGCAGTATGGAGAAAATACCATCCAAATAAAAATTGAGGACAGTTACTACAACATGGAAGACCGTATCCGCCCCCATTTCCATTTGGTGGAGAATGCACGGAAGGCAACAGAACAGGCAGGAGTGGAACCCCACATTGTGCCTGTGCGTGGCGGCACCGACGGTGCCCGACTGTCCTTTATGGGGCTGCCTTGTCCCAATTTGGGCATTGGCGGATTTAATGGTCATGGAGAATATGAGTTTGTGAGTGTACAGCAGATGGATAAAGTGGTGGATATTTTGCTGAACATTGTAAAAATTTATGCAGAACAAAAATAATGAAGCCAACAAAAAAGCTGCCCTTCCCCAAAGACAGGGGAAGGGCAGCTTTTTCCTTATAAAAAGTAAAAATAAAAAATTCCAAACACAAAGGTGTTTGGAATTTTTAACTGGTGCGGATGAAGGGACTTGAACCCCCACGGTATTGCTACCACTAGAACCTGAATCTAGCGCGTCTGCCAATTCCGCCACATCCGCATATAAAATTGCTGTTCCTTGCGGAACGATGGTTATTATATCACGGAGTGGAGAGCCAGTCAAGGCTTTTTTGAAAAAATTGTAAAAAAATCAAGGGTTGGTGGCAGAAGCGGGGGAATTTTGGGGTTTTGCAAAAAAGTCGTTGGGAGAAAAAATGCCGGTGATGGTGGTAAAAACAAGATATAGGGCAGTAACAAAGGAGGCAACAGCAAGGGTTTGGTGTAATAGAGAGAGGTGGCCAAGGAAAGGAACAATCCACCTTTGTACCGCAAAGCAACTGACCGCAATGCACAGACAGGGGCCAACAATCCATTTCCATACCCGAAGTTGGATGCCGGAGGAAACCACCAAACGGCGGAAGTTTAAAAGACCGGTGAACAGATTGGAAAAGACCATCACCGCCAAAAAGCCTTTTATGCCAGTTTTGGGAACAATAAAGGCAATGAGGGCAATGCGGATGGCAGAGTCCCACAGGCTATAGTGAAAGGTTGCTTTTTGTTCGTCCATGCCTTTTAAAATGCCATCAACCATGCTTTCTAGGTACATCAGGGGCATGAGTGGCCCCAAAATGCGCAGGTAAAAGCCAATTTCTTTGCTTTGGTAAAGGAGTTCGCCCAAGGGATAGGCAAGGAGGGTGAACAGACCGCCCAACAGAATGCCCAAAAGGTTGGTGATGGAAATGACCTTGCCCACAAGACGCTGTAATTGAAATTGATTTTTTTGCAGGTATGCCTCGGTAATTTCGGGGGTGAGCAGGGTGGCAAGGGTGCCCAACAGGGAAAAGGGGAAAAACAAAACCGGCATTGCCATGGCTTTCAGTCCGCCGTATTGCTCCATGGCAATGGGACGGCTGCCAATGGCGGCAGTAAGGCAAGAAGGCACCATGACATTTTCCACGGTGCGCAATGCCTCGGAGCTGATTCGCCCCCCTGCAATGGGCAAAAGCAATTCTTTTAATCGCTGGAAGATGCCAGAGACCTTTTGCCGGTGGGTGCCTTTTTCCAGTCGGTGGAGGTCTATGGAGGTTGCCACTGCCATCCATAGGCAACTAAGGATTTCGCTGACGGTGTTACCAATAACCACAGCAATGCAGCAGGCGGCGATGCCTTTGGGCAATGCGGCTTGCAACAAAAACAGCACAAGGGCAATGCGTACTGCCTGTTCGAACAACTGGGCGGCAGCGTTGGGGCCGGCACGACGGCGTGCCAGAAAATAGCCCCGAAGGGCGGCAGCGGCTGCCATAAAGGGAAGGCTGGGGGCGAGAATCCGCAGACAAACGGCGGCACGGGTGTCTGCCAGCCACCAACGGCTTGCCACATCTGCCAAGGAGAATTGGAGAATGGCTGCCAAGGTGCCAATTCCTATGCCCAACAAAAGGGTGCTGCCCAAAACGCTGCGGACGCCGCCGGGGCGGTTTTGGGCAAGCTGGGAGGTAACAACCCAAGTGGATGCCACAGAAAGCCCAGCGGTGGACATGGTGATAAAAAGCTGATATACGGTAAAAATAAGCTGGTACAAACCCATGCCCTCGGCACCGATTTTGCCGGCAACCAATACCCGAAAGACCATGCCGGCTGCCCGAAGAATCAGCCCCGTGGCGGTCAAAATGATTGCGTTGATAAGGTAGCTGGTTTTTTTCAACTGGTGTGCCCCCTTTTGCCTGTTTGCAAGGATATTGCTGGTTTAGTGTATGAGGGGGAGAAAAGAAAATATACCTTTTCAAGGGTTGGGATACCATGGTACAATGAAAAAAAGAAATGCCGATTCTATGGCAGAAAGAGGATGAACAATGAAAGAGATATACAAAAAGGCGTTGGAAGCCATTAGCAGCAAAACCGACCTTGTGCCCCAAGTGGGTATTATTTTGGGCAGCGGTTTGGGTGGATTGGCACAGCGCATTGAAAATGCTGTTGTAATTCCCTATGCAGAAATTCCCGGCATGAAGGCAAGCACTGCCCCCGGACATGCAGGACAATTTGTGTTGGGCACCATTGGCAATAAAACGGTAATTTGTATGCAGGGTCGTTTGCACTTTTATGAGGGGCATACCATGCAGGAGATTGCTTTTCCTGTGCGATTGATGAAACTGCTGGGTATAAAAACATTGGTGGTAACCAACGCTTGTGGTGCGGTAAACACCAGTTTTTCCATTGGCGATTTGATGTTGATTGAAGACCATATCAACATGATGGGTGCAAACCCCTTGACAGGTGAAAATGAGGCGGATTTTGGGCCTCGGTTCTGTGATATGACCTTTGCCTATACCCCCAGACTGCGGGAACTTGCCGCCCAAGTGGCAGAAGAACAGGGAATTTTGCTGCAAAAGGGTGTGTATTTGGGCTATATGGGGCCAAACTACGAAACACCGGCGGAAATTCGGGCATTCCGCACCATGGGGGCAGATACTGTGGGTATGAGCACTGTACCAGAGGTATTGACCGCCAGCCACTGTGGGTTGGAGGTGCTTGCCATTAGCTTGATTACCAACATGGCGGCAGGTATCCAAAAGGTAAAGCTGAGCGAACAGGAAGTAATTGACACCGCCGCAGCCCGTGCCAAGGTATTGCAAGGGCTGGTGGAAGGAATTTTAGAGAGAATCTAAACAGATTGCCAAAACAAGGCGGTGTTGCTTCCCTTATAGCAAAGGAGTATAATAAGGGGGCGCACGATGATTTTTTCGTGACAAAGAGGCTGGAACAATAACAGCCAAAAGGAGAAAAGAAAAATGAGTGAATGTACCCATAATTGTGAAACCTGTGGGATGAAGTGTTCCGAGCGGAAAAATCCTGCGGATTTTCACGAGCCTGCCCACAAGCTGAGCAGCATTAAAAAAGTGATTGGTATTGTAAGTGGCAAGGGTGGCGTTGGTAAAAGTATGACCAGTGCCATGTTGAGCGTGCTTTTGAACCGCAGAGGATACCACACCGCTGTGCTGGATGCGGATATTACCGGCCCTTCTATCCCTAAATTGTTCCATATCCATGAACGGGCAAGGGGAGATGAAAATGGTGTATACCCCATTCCCAGCAAAACCGGCATTGATGTGATGAGTGTCAACCTAATGTTGGAAAACGAGGAAGACCCCGTTGTATGGCGTGGCCCTGTGATTGCTGGTGCTGTAAAGCAATTCTGGCAAGAGGTCATTTGGAAAGATGTAGATTTTATGTTTGTGGATATGCCTCCGGGTACCGGTGATGTGCCTCTGACTGTATTCCAGACCTTGCCTGTAGATGGCATTGTGGTGGTGGCAAGCCCTCAAGAGTTGGTAAGCATGATTGTGGCAAAAGCCGTAAAAATGGCAAATATGATGAATGTTCCCATTTTGGGCATTGTGGAAAATATGAGCTACATTGCTTGTCCCGATTGCGGTAAAAAGATTTCTATTTTCGGGGAAAGCCATGTAGATGAAATTGCAGAGAAATTCCAGTTGCCCGTATTGGCCAAAATGCCTATTGACCCCCAACTGGCACAAAAGGCAGACAGTGGGTGTATTGAGGACTTTGAAGGAAATTATCTGGACAATGCCGCAGATGCGGTGGAAGCACTGCTAAAATAAGCAATAAAAAGGACTTTGCAACAGGAGAAATGCTCTCTTGTGCAAAGTCCTATTTTTTACGAAATTATTGGAATGTGGCGTTGCGGAGATTTAGACGGGGGCCAAAGGGAGAATAGATAATCCCTGACCATCCACTTCTGGTAAGGAAGGAGCGTTGCTCGAACCACACAGGAACAATGCCGGCTTGCTGTAAAACCTCTTGCTCTGCTGACAAAGTGTAGTCTTTTCTTTGGGAGGCAGAAAGAGTGGTGTCCTCCAATGCTTGCAAAGAAGAAGTGGAGGGCAGGGAGCAGAGGTCTAAAATTTGTTGCAGAAACTCGGAACCTTCGCTGCTTTTGGGAGAAAGGGGAACCAAAGCAATGGAGAAATCTCCTGATGCAACCTTTTGGCTGAGTTCTTCTTCGGGAAGTTGCTGCAAAGAGAAGAAAGCTGCCAGTTCCTTTTGTAAAAGCTGGTTTGTGTTTTCAAATGCGTGTACAATTTCCTCTTGTTGGGGTAAAAGAACAGTGATACCACTCAGTTTGTTTTGCTGTAAAGCAGAAAGTCCCTGCTGGTAGAGTTGCAAGGGTTCGCCAAAAGAAGAAATGGCCTGTTCTTGATGGCCGCTTCCGTCTGGAAGGGGCAGCGCAGGGGAGAGGATTCCATTTGCACTGGAAAAGGTAGAAATGGGAAGTTGAACCCCTAGGCTTTGGTGGACAAGCTGCCCAATGCTTTGGCGTATCGCCAGATTAGCAAGTTGTGGTTCGTTGCAGTTGAATATCAGTGCCCAGAGGGTATCAGAAAAACTTTGGGCGGTGTAACCATCTGGAATTTCTCCACGGTATTCTGTACCTGTAACAACACCTTCCTGCAATGCCTCCAGCCCTACTACAGGTTCGTGGGGGTCTGCCAAAACCAAACGGAGATTATTCACCGCAAAGGCAGGGGCATCCTGTCGGCGGAGAAATACTCCTTGTTCTGCCCAGTTGTAAAGCTGAAAGTCACCATTGGTCAAAAGCTGTTTGGAGGAAAGACCATAGGAACCTTTGGTAGAACGGAAAAATTCTTCATTACAGGGCATGGCACCGGGACAACAGAGTTTTGTAAGGAAAGTTTCATCGGGTGCAGAAAGGCGAATGATGACAGTTTTATCGTCGGGGGCAGAAATTCCCAAAAGGGAGGGGTCGCCTCCAGCCAGCACATCACTGCTGCCTGCAATTCCCGAAAGCTGTTGGGCATAGGGGGAGAAGGTATCAGGCAGAAATACTCTGGTAATGCCAAAAACAAAATCTTTGGCAGAAAGGGGAACCGGTTGACTGTCTTTTTCGTAGGAATGGAAAAAAAGGTCGTCTTTTAGGGTAAAGGTATATGTTAGCTGGTCGGCGGAGATGGTATAGCTTTCGGCACAGTCTACAACAGGCTGTCCGTTTTCGTCTAACATCATCAGACCACGGAACAGATGTTCGGCGGCGGTTCGCTCGCAAACAGACTCGGCCAGCTGAGGGTCTAAACTTTGGGGCATGGAGTCTACCTGCCAAGTAAAGGTTATCAGTTCCTTTCCCCCACAACCAGACAAGCTGATACCCAATAGAGTGACCATAGAAAAAACCAGCAACAGGCAAATAAAACGGCGCACGAGGGAGCCTCCTTTCAGAGAAGTATAAGGAAGTATATGCACACCATTTATGCAAAAGCACGGCGGAAGCCAAAAGACTTCCGCCGAAACACGGTTAGGCATATCCATTTGCCCAGTGTGGGCAAATACAATTACAGGTCAAACAGCAACTCGCTGTATCCGGGGATGGGCCATGCCTGTTCGGGCATTGCTTCCTCCAACTGGTCGGCAGCACAGCGCAAACGGCTCATTTCATGAGAGGCAAGGCTGCGGAATGCCAGAGCAGTTTCTCTTGCATCGCCATTGTGGGGAATGTTCGCCAAGGCTTTGGAAAGCTGTGCAGAAAGGTCAGCTACTCGGTCAATGAGTGTAGACAGCTTTTGTACAGTGGACAAAGCAGTTTCGCAATTTACATGGATGGCCTGCAAGGTTTGTGCGGTTTGGGCATTTTCTCCCAAAGTTTTCATTGCGGCGGGTAAAATGCTGCGCTCTACCATTTCCAGCATAACAGAGGCATCAATGTGGATGGTTTTGGAGTAGCTTTCCAGCATGATTTCGTGGCGGCTGCGGCATTCGGAGGCAGTGAATACATGGGTGCGCTCGAACATTTGGATGTTCTTGTCCTCTACAAAGGCTTCGGCAGCGTCTACCATAGTGGCAAGATTGGGCAATCCACGGCGTTTTGCTTCGTTTGCCCACTCAAAAGAGTAGTTATTACCATTGAAGATGATTCTTTTATGCTTTTCGTAGGTTTCTTTTACAATGCCATAGACACAGGCAGATTTATTTTCAGCTTCTTCCAGCATTTGAGCAAAACGGCGCATGGTGTCAGCAACAGCAGCACCCAAAACAGCATTTGCCAAACCAATGTTTTGGCTGGAGCCAACCATACGAAATTCAAATTTATTGCCAGTGAAAGCAAAGGGGCTGGTGCGGTTGCGGTCGTTGTCGTCCAACATCAGCAAAGGCAGACTTTTTACGCCTGTGAGTAGATGAGAACGCTCGCTTTTGCCGGGGGCATGACCTTCGGCAATGCCAGCAATAAGCTGCTCTAAGGGGTCACCTAGGAATACAGAAATAATGGCAGGAGGAGCCTCGCCGCCTCCTAGACGAAACTCATTGCCGGGACAGGTGGCAGAAAGGCGCAACAGGTCGGCGTAGTCATCCACAGCAGTGAGGACAGCACACAAGGAAACCAAGAAGGGAAGATTTTCCGCAGGTTCATCGGTGGGGTCTAGGAGATTTTTTCCGTTAGAAGTAACCAGACTCCAGTTGTTGTGCTTGCCGCTGCCGTTAATTCCGGCAAAGGGTTTTTCATGGAGCAGACATGCCATGCCATGACGCAGGGCAACCTTACGCATGAGCTCCATCATGATTTGGTTGTGGTCACAGGCAATATTTGCAGTGGCATATACACTTGCCAGCTCATACTGACCGGGGGCAACTTCGTTGTGTTCGGTTTTTGCAGGAATGCCCAAAGCCCACAGTTCATCGTCCAGTTCTCGCATAAAGGCACGAACACGCTCATTGATGGAGCCATAGTAGTGGTCTTCCATTTCTTGGCCTTTGGGGGGCTTTGCTCCCAGCAGGGTGTGGCCAGCTACTTTCAAATCCAGACGGCGGTCAAAAAGAGCCTTGTCTACTAGGAAATATTCTTGCTCTGCTCCAACAGTAGCCTGTACCGAAACAGTTTCGGTGTCCCCCAATGCTCGCAGCATGCGCAGGCACTGTTTATTTAATGCTTGATTGGAACGGAGAACAGGGGTTTTTTGGTCAAGGGCCTCACCAGTATAGGCACAAAAGGCGGTGGGGATATACAATGTGGTTCCCAGCACAAAAGCGGGAGAAGTGGGATCCCATGTGGTATAACCACGAGCCTCAAAGGTGGCACGCAAGCCACCAGAGGGGAAGCTGGACGCATCGCTTTCGCCTTTGGAAAGCATTTTGCCGTTAAATTTGATAATGGGGCTGCCGGCATTGGTTCCATCAATGAAACTGTCATGTTTGCCGCTTCCGATACCAGTCATGGGGCTAAACCAGTGAATATAGTGGGTAGCACCCAACTCAATGGCCCATGTTTTCATAGCGTCTGCAACAGCATCGGCCACTTTGGGGTCCCATTCACATCCATCATCCCGAATGCGGCGGATGCTCTCGTAAATATCCAGCGGAAGTCGCTGGCGCATCACTCTGTCATCAAAGGCGTTACAGCCAAAATGGCCGAAATGTTCTGCGTTAGTGCTCAAAATGGTTCCTCCTCTTTTCTATGGGTGCTTAAATAAACGGTCGGAAATATTGTACCATGCACAGACCTGATGTACAAGTGTGTTAACCGCCAAACTTCGTGAATTTTCTATTGTTTTTTTATGCCAACATTGCAAAGAAAACAGCAAATAAATGGGTAGGCTGTCGTTTGCATTGCAACCATTGTGCCTTTGCAGTATAATGGATTCGTTCAACCCTATTTTGGAAAAATGGGGAATTTTTGAAATAAACCGTGGGGGTTTGGTATGGAACAGCAAGTTTTGCAGCTAAAACAGTTGGTGGAAGGGAAAAAGGTTGCCTTTATTGGTGCAGGGGTAAGCCATAAACAGCTTATTCCGCTATTCAGCCAACTGGGGGCTATAGTGACCTTGTGTGATAAAAAGAAATCGGTGGAAGAATTTGGGGAATATGCCCAAGTGCTAAAGGAAAACCATGTAAAATTGAGTTTGGGTAAAGATTACATGAATGGTTTTATGGGGCAAGACATGATTTTGCGCACACCGGGATTTGAATATTATACCCCTGAATTGCAACAAGCAAAAGAATCTGGTGTAGAAATTACCAGTGAAATGGAATTGTTTTTCCGTCTGTGCCCTTGCAAAAAAATTGCAGTAACTGGCTCCGATGGAAAAACTACCACCACCAGCCTTATTGCAGCTATGCTGGAACAACAGGGGAAAACTGTTCATTTGGGTGGCAATATTGGGAGAGCACTGCTGCCTATTGTAGGAGAAATTGCACCAAAGGATGTTGCTGTGGTGGAGTTGTCCAGCTTTCAGCTTATCAGCATGAAACAAAGCCCTGAAATTGCCGTAGTTACCAATGTGACACCCAATCACCTAGACCATCACAAAGATATGCAAGAATATATTGACGCAAAAAGAAATATTTTGCTGTATCAATCCAAAGAAGGAAAGGCTGTGCTGGGATATGAAAACCCTGTGACACGAAAGATGCAGGAGGATGTGCAAGGGGAATTTTGTTGGTTTACTCGATTAAATCCCATTGACAATGGCGCATTTTTGCGAGAGGACGGAATGTTGTGTATGGCAAAGGATGGCCAGATAGTTCCAATTGTTTCGCAAAAAGAGGTAAAACTGCGGGGATTGCACAACATTGAAAACTTGCTTGCTGCTTCTGCCGCAGTATGGGGAATAGTGTCGGTGGAAAATATTGCCCAAGTTGCCCGTACCTTTACAGGGGTGGAACATCGTATTGAACCGGTAAGGCTGTTGAATGGTGTACAGTGGTATAATGATTCCATCGCTTCCAGCCCTACCCGAACCATTGCAGGGCTGCGCAGTTTTGACCAAAAAATTATTTTGATTGCCGGAGGATATGACAAACATATTCCCTATGAGCCTTTAGCACCAGAAATTTTGGAACATGTAAAAGAATTGATTCTGATGGGTGACACTGCACCTGTAATTGAGAAGGCAGTTTGTGCCTGTGATGGATTTGAGCAAAGTGGGTTAAAAATACACCATGCCTCTGATATGAAAGAGGCAGTTGAAATTGCATACAACATTGCAAAACAAGGGGATATTGTATCTCTCTCTCCTGCATCTGCTAGCTTTGACAAGTATCCCAATTTTGAGGTGCGGGGAAAACACTTTAAGGAATTGGTGAACCAACTTTGATTTCTGCACTGAAAAAAGAAACGCTAGAGCAATATATCTCCCTTGCAAGAAATAGCCCGGGCATTGGAACCCTGTTGGAAGTGAATAGCTGGCTATTTGTGGAAAAGCAAAATTGGCTGCATTTCTATCTATGCGAGGAAGGAGCTTTGATGCTGCGGGGCAGGGATGCTTTTTTAGTGGGTGGTGCAGAATCAGAGGAACTTGCCTGTCTGCTGGAATTTTTGGGCATAGAGAGATTGCTGAGCAAGAACACTGTGCCATGGGGATGGAAAAAGCAGAGAACCATGTATCAGATGGAGTATATTGGAAGTGAATTTGTGCCGCATTTGCCCCAAGGAATAGAAATAGATGTTTCTCCCAGTGCAATGGATGTGGTAAAATTACTGGAAAGCGAAGGAATTTCTGGAAGAAATACAGAGGATTTCTATTCAGAATTGTGCACCAAACGAAACCATTCGGTTGCCACAGTGTGGGCGGCTATCATGGAACAAAAGTTTGTGGCAACTGCCGGAGCATATGCCATTGCGAATGGATGGGCGTATCTGGCAGAGGTTGTGACTTTGCTGGAGTTTCGCAACAAAGGCATTGGCAGTGCTTTGTGTGGTGCTTTGGGAAAAGAGCTGCATAGGCAGGGGAATAAAGTTGCTTTGCTGTGCAGTACAGAAAAAGAGGAATTTTATAAAAGAGCAGGTTTTGTTACCAAAGAAAAATGGTGTATTACCTGCAAAGGAGAATAAGTAATGATTGAAACATTTTTTGATATTTGCCCAGAGTTACTGGAACTGGACAAAAAAGCCATGGAGCTTTGCAAACCAGAGTTTGAAAAAATCCATGCCATTCAAGAGTATAATCAGGTGAAAATGCTGAAAGCATTTACAGAGTGTGGTGTATCCTCTACCCATTTGGTGGGAAGCACAGGCTATGGGTATGATGACTCTGGACGGGACAAATTAGACCAAGTGTTTGCCACTGTGATGGGCGCAGAGGATGCTTTGTGCCGCAGTCATTTTTTGTCGGGAACCCATGCTTTGACTGTAGCTCTATTTGGATTGTTGAGAATGGGAGATACCCTCCTTGCTGCTACTGGCCGACCTTATGACACACTAGAAGGTGTAATTGGGTTGGGAGATACCAAAGAGCAAGGCTATGGAAGTCTGGCAGAATATGGGGTAAACTATGATGAAGCACCTTTGACCGAGGAGGGTCAGCCGGATTATGAGTTGATTGCACAAAAAGCCCCTCATGCTACTGTATGCCATATTCAGCGCAGCCGAGGGTATTCCAATCGTTCCGCCTTTGATTTGAAAACCATAGAAAAGGTGATTCAAACTGCCAAAACAGCAAACCCCAATATTGTGGTGATGGTAGACAACTGTTATGGAGAATTTACCCAGATTGCAGAGCCTACCAGTGTAGGAGCAGATTTGATTGTGGGTAGTTTGATTAAAAATCCCGGCGGTGGCATTGCACCCACAGGGGGATACATTGCAGGAAAACATTCTTTGGTGGAAAAGTGTGCTCATCGTTTGACTTGTCCGGGTACTGGTCGTGAACTGGGCTGCACTTTGGATACCCTCCGTCAAATGTATTTAGGGTTGTACTATGCGCCCGGTGTGACTGCGGAGGCTCTAAAAACCAGCATTTATGCAAGTTGCTTGTTTGAACTGATGGGGTACCATGCCACACCTTTCTATAAAGAGGATAGGAACGATATTATTACCAGCATTGAAACAAAAAGTGAGAAAGCCTTGTGTGCTTTGTGTCAAGGAATTCAGGCAGGCAGCCCAGTGGACAGTTTTGTTACCCCTGAGCCTTACGCCATGCCGGGGTATACTGACCAAGTGATTATGGCTGCTGGTGCTTTTACTTTGGGAAGTAGCATTGAATTGAGCTGTGATGCTCCTGTTAGGCCTCCCTATACTGCATATTTGCAAGGTGGTTTGAATTTTGCTGCCAGCAGAGCAGGAGTTTTGTTGGGGGTACAAAAGGCATTTTTTGCATAAAAAATTACGCTCTGCCACAAGATTTGGCAGAGCGTTTTTTATATATGGGTGAAAAATATCTTTGTCAAATATGGAAAGTGTAGTAGAAAAAGACAGATATAGATAAAAAGCAAATAAAGACATAAAAAACACCGTGAAGCGAAAAAGCTCACGGTGTTTTTTGGTGCGCCGGACGGCGCGAAACACGAACCGCCCGGATCACCTTCAACCGCCTTTTCTACGAGCTCCAGCGTCACCTTGCACCGCTCGCCGGTGTAATTGAGAACCAGCACCAGCTTGTCGTCGTCGTAGAGGTACGCCGCATTGAGAAACGTGTCCACCAGAAAAGCGCGGTACCCGTCGTCGGTGACGTCACCTTCCCTGAACCGCTCCAGAAAGTAGACCACCTGATCCCGCTCCAGCGTGGGCTCACTTATAAGCTGCTGCGCGATCCCCTTCTCAATCTGGGCCCGCTCTGCCTCCAGCTCCATGAGGCGCGACTTCGTGCTGGGCGTTATGATCCCCGCCTCAATCGCTGCGAGCATATTCTGGATCGCCTTCTCATTTTCCTTCTGCCGGGCTTCGAGGGCGTGGAGGGCGCTCTCGTCCTTCTCACGCTGCTGGTACTCCATGCACTTGTCGGCGACCTCGTTCACGAAGTCGTCGGAGTGTATCAGGGCCACGAGCTCGTCGATCACCAGCTGCTCGATCCATTCCTTCGGAGCCCGCTCCTTCTGGCATTTATGCGCCCGGCGTCCGTTGCATGTGTAATAGTTATATACCCGGCCCGTTCGGCTGGTGCCGCCGTCGCCCGTCATGGGCTCGCCACAGTGGCCGCAGAACAGCTTCGCGGTGAGTAGAAAGCTGACGGCTCTGTCTGCTGCCGGTGCCCGGTGGTGCTTCTCCACCATGCCCTGACACCGATCGAACAGCTCCCGATCCACAATGGCCGGGATCCCGTCCTCTACCCGTATATCCCGAAATTCATACACGCCGACGTACTTCTCGTTCTGGAGGATCCGGCGCAGGCTATTTTTATTAAACAGCCCGCCGCGGCTCGTCCGGTAGCCTTCGGCGTTCAGTCTGGTGTATATATCCTTCGCCCGCTCGCCTGCTGCGTATTCCTCAAAGATACGGCGCACGATCGGAGCCGTGGCCGGATCAATCTCGAAACGGCCGTCCGGGCCCTTCCTGAGTCCGAGGACAGTCTGGCCCAGCGTTTTGAGCTCCAGAGCGCTGTCATAATACCCGCGCTTCACGTTCTGGCTCAGGTTTTCGCTGTAATACTCGGCGTACCCTTCCATGACCGACTCCAGAATAATGCCCTCCGGGCCCTCTGGGATCGACTCCTTCGCGTAGAATATGCGGACGCCGTTCTTTTTCAGCTTGTACTTATACATGGCCGAGTCGTACCGGTTACGAGCAAAGCGATCCATTTTCCAGCAGATCACGGCCTGAAAGACGCCGCGCTCGCAGTCCCGGAGCATACGTTGGAAGTCTGGCCGTTTGTCCGATCGGCCGGTGAGTGCCTTGTCTACATATTCGCCCACGACCGTGAGGCCGTTCCTCTGGGCGAACTCGTGGCACTCTCTGAGCTGGCCCTCTATACTTTCCTCACGCTGTCCGCTGCTGGAGTACCGGGCGTATATCACCGCCGGTATCAATGGAGCGGGCGGCTTTTTCTTTTGTGCCATTATAGGATCGTCGGCCCTACCTGCGCCGGGGCGTCTACAATCCCGGCCCGCTGCTTTAACTCCGAGAGGAACGGAGCAAAGCCGACCGGCGGCCCTACCATTTCAAACGACAGCGTGGACAGCTCCCCGCTGGCCGCCGTGTAGTTTATCACGAAAAAGTCCTTGTAAACCGTCTTTTGCTTTTTACCTACGCCAGACATGCCGCCGACCACAGCACCGAGAGGGCCCAGCACGACGCCGCCAACCACGGCACGGCCGATCACGCTCTTGTCATGCTCGGCGATCTGCTGCTCGTTTACCTTCTCGGCCGCCGTCACCTGACTGTACGATAGCTGGGCCACGTTCTTGCCTCCGATAATCTGCCGGATCTCTATGCACTCCGACAGCAGCGAGATCCTGACCGTGGACGGGGCCGACATGGACGGCACGCACCCGTCAACCACCAAAAACTTGTAGGCCGTCGCCTTCTCTTTTTTACTGAAAAGTCCCATACTTTTGCCACCTTCCTGCCCGCCTTCGTGCGGGCTCTTTTTTATGCTTTTACCAGAACTTCCCCCTCCAGAATGAAGGGGGAAAGCCCCGTCCCGCTTTACGATCTGGGCTCAAAGTCTACCCATATCACATTGCCTTCTCTTTTTTCACACGCGGGCGCTTGTTACTTTTCAGAACCATGATCGCGGCTTCTCTGGCTGCGTCGGTGGCCCCTCGCCATTCCTCCAACAGTTCCCGCTCATCTACGGACAGTTCCGGCTCCGGTGGATCTTCCCCAAAGAAAACGCTCACACTTTCCACGCCGTAAACTTCGCAGAGCTTCAAGAACATATCAGCGTCCGGCTGCCCTCGGCCCTGCTCCCATGCGCTCACCGTCTGATTGCTTTTTCCGAGCAACTCGCCAGCCTCGCGTATTGTGAGGCCCGCTTTTTCGCGGTAGAGCTTCAAGAGTCTGGCAATTCTGAGGCGTGTCTCGCTCTGGCTCCCAGCCATGCTATCACCTCCCCGCCTACTATAATAACATACCGGCACGCGGAAATCAATAATTTTGCCTACATTTTTTATAAAAAATTTGCGAAAACAGCTTGACAGCCCACATTTTTTAGGCTATACTAAAGACGTGCCCAAGAAACATAGGCAAAACGAAAAGGAGGAACCCACCATGATGAGAGAAGAATTTGAACAGCGCACCGGCTTTTATCCGAGCAGCGCCCTTTATGCAATCATTGAAAAACATTACACCGAGTTCAACGGCGACAAGGACGCCTTTTGCAAAGCCTACAAGAAAAACGCCGACGGGCTCGCCGAAAAAATCCAGCGCGAGGCTGACATGGAAACATTCAAGGCCCAGCAGGAAGCCGAGAAGGCGCAGAAGGCCGCCGAGGCACGGATCGCCGAGCTGGAGAAGGCACTGGAGCGGGAGCAAGAGTGGAAGCCATACGAGGACACCGACAACGTGCAGCAGGCCGACTACGAAAAGCTGGCGAGCCAGTCCGACACCGAGCGCATGAGCGACGAAAAGGCCAAGGATCTGCTTTATGAGTGGTACGGCTTCGCCAAGGAGAAGATCAAGATCCACCACACGATCCCGCAGTACGAAGTCAACCGGCACCGCCAACTCCGCAAAGTCGGCGAAATCGACCGGGCCCCGCTCTACAACGCGACCGACTGGAACTATATCCGCTTCGACTGCGGCTGCATGAGCTACGAGCTCTACAACGACAACCTGCGGCCCTACCTTCACTGAGTAGGGCCCACAAACAAAGAAAGGAGCGCACACATGAAAGTTTTTTACACCTTCGGATCCGATCCTTGCTTCCCGTTCTGCGGGGGCTGGGTAGAAGTAACCGCCGACAGCATGAAGCAGGCCCACGCGCTTTTCCGGGCCTGCTACCCTGACAGAACGCCGGGGATCCTGAACTGCTCCGACTACTACACAGAGCAGCAGTTCAACGCCACCGACATGCCGACGACCGGAAACCGCGGGGCCTTCTGCCACCGCAAGATCGCAGCATAGCCGAAACGCCCAGCGGGGCGTCTGCTGGAACTGGCCCACCAGCACTGACAAGGCAGGCCAACAAAACGAAAGGAGGCAAAAACGTGAGCAGAGTTACAACAGTAATCAGCGACAGGATCAAGGAACGCGGCGTGACGCTCGTGTTCGTGTCAAAGCAGGCAAAGATCAAAACCGACCTGCTGAGTAAGACGCTGAACGGAAACCGCAATATGAAGGCCGACGAGTTCGTCAACCTTTGCCAAGTTCTCGACCTCACGCTGGAGGACTTCAAAGCGCCGCAGAGCGCGGCAGAATGAAAGGAGGCAGCCACATGGCAGCACTGAACGCAATCGCAAGAGAATGGGCCGACGAGCTCCGCGAGGGGATCGCGTGGGTGATCGTTTGGAAAACCGGCCGGAGCTGGAACGCTCAGGCGGTGTGGCTCAACTGCGACGACGAAACCTTCGAGCCGGAGGATCTGGAGCTGGCCCGCAAGGTACTGGAGCAGGATCCGAACGCCGTAATGCTCAACGGCTACTACTGCGGCCACTTCGGCGAGGACATGACAGTGGCAGAGCTGGCCGCTGGGATCCGCTGGCACTACGACAACGGCTACAACCAACTGGACGGATCAACCGCTTTTCCGGCTGAACCGGAGCCGCGCCCGGAGGGTGTACCGGCCGACATGCCGTGGTACGGCAAGCCGACCACCGAGGGGCCGGATCCCTACGTCTACGACGGCTACATAAGCCCGGAGGACTACGAGCACATGCACGAGCTCATGGCTGCGGATCGGCAGCACGAGGACGCGCAGCGGGTAGAACACCCACCGGACGACGAACCCGCAGAGCTTCGGAGCCCGCCCACCATGGATCTGACGCTCACCCTCACGCCGGACACGGCCACCGCCCTGCTGGACGCAATCACGCCGCAGATCGTGAAGATCTGGGAGGCCGTGAAAAGCTGGATCAATGAGGTGGCGAAGGCCCTCGGCAAACTCGCGGCAGCCATAGGCAAGGCCACCGCCGAGGCCGTGAACAACTTCGTGGACGCCATGCTCTACAACGCAAACGACCGCCCGAAGTGGTGGCATTTATACAAACACGCAAAGAAGCGGCGAACCCGCAAGAAATACCGGCGGCTGCTCATGCAGCAACTCACCCGGAAACTGGCGGCCGCTGCGTCTGGATAGGAGGTGAACCATGAGCAAGCCATACAGAACATGCCCGAAATGCGGCGCACATTTAGACCACGGCGAGCCCTGCAACTGCGAGGATCGCACAGAGAACGAACCGGCCCAGAGCGCTGCGGATCTGGCACATAAACCGGCAACAAAAGACGATCGCCAGCCCGTGCTCATGCCCGGCGCATGACCGGCGCACGGTATGAAACCTGCCGCGAGTGCGGGCTGGAGTGGAATGTGAGCCGCCAAGCGGTGATCCCGTGGAGTGGCTATCTCTGCCCGCGGTGCAAAGGAAAGAGACGAAAGGAGGCGCAAGGCCGTGAAGGTAGTCAAAACCAGAAAGCCGGGAGCCGTGGCCGTGGACTTCGGCACGATCCCTTCGCACCAGAATGACGCCATGTGCCGAACGCTGATCGGCTGCGTCGGCCGTCTATTCGAGGATCCGGCCGTTCAGGCAGACTATAAACGCTGGCAGCAGGAACGCCAGCAGAAAATGAAAGGAGCAAACGCATGAAAAACGAGGTTATTTTCGACAACCGGGGGATCCCGGACATTATGGTGAGTTTTACACCTGACGAGCTGGGCCTGCCCGCAGAGCTCAAAGGGTGCAAGGTGGAGGCGTATCTGATCGGGAAGTACCCGGCAACGCTGATCGGCGGCGTGCCTCACTCGCTGCCCTACCAGCAGCCCGCCGTAAACATCAACCACGACGAGGCGATCCGGCTCTGCGAGGCCAAGGGGCCCGGCTGGCACCTAATCACTAATGACGAGTGGGCGGCGCTCGCACACCAGAGCCGCAAAAAGGGCGCCCTCCCACGCGGGAACACCAACAGTGGGAAAAGCCACAGCCACCCAGAGGAAACCGGCGTCACCTTCAAGGACGCAAGCGGCAGCAGCAAAACGCTGACCGGCTCCGGCCCGGTAACGTGGAACCACGACGGCACCGCCGAGGGCGTGGCCGACATGTGCGGCAACATCTGGGAACACGTCGGCGGGATCCGCTTCGTGAACGGGCAGGCGCAGGTGATACCCAACAACGGCGCGGCAGCAGGCGCGGATCAGTCGAAGGACTCCCCGGAGTGGGCCCCGATTTACACCGCCGACGGGGATCCGGTGTACTGCAACGTGGAAGGCGGCCACATCAAGCTCCAGACAGTCGAGCCGGAGGAAAAAGACTGGGACGGCGAGCAGTTCACCGAGCTGGACGCCTCGCTGATCGACATACCGGAGAAGCTGATCGAGCTCGGCCTCTACCCTGCGCCCGGATATGAAAGCGACGAGCATTTCTACCTCGACACGGACGGCGAACGCTGCGTGGTCCGCGGGGGCCACTGGAACTCCGGCACGAGCGCAGGCGTGTTCTACCTCGCCGGCCACCACTCCCGCTCCTACGTCTGCGCGGGCCTCGGCTTCCGCTCCGCTTTTGTCCGGTACTCTGGCGACTCTGGCGATCTGGACAATCTGGACGCCGAGGACAGCAACCAGACCGACGAACCGAAGGAAAGCACGGCCGCACCGTCGCCTGACACGCTGCCCGGATCTGTAAAGCTACCCACTCTCGTGCGGCTTGTGCTGGCCCACCAGCTGACCGTCCTTTATGAAGCGGCAGGCGGCAAGGATCCCGAAGGCTTCAAGCGCATAGCAGCGCACACAGCAACCGACAAGGAGCTCCAGCAGGCCGCAGCTCTCGCGCTGCCGCTGTCTCAGGTGAACGCGGCCGTGGAACTGTACCGGAATGTGAGCCAGCAGCTCAAAATAGCCAATACCCTGACGGTGACGATCGGGAAGGAGGCGGCCGACCATGAGTAACCTCGCGGACATTTTCACGAAGTACAAAGCCGTGGTATTTTTCGACACCGAGACGAGCGGCCTCGACGCCGACACCTGCCAGATCATTGAGCTGGCGGCGATCAGGATCGAGCAGACCGCCCGCGGCACTCTCCGCATGGCTGACACCGCCGACGTGTTCGTGAAGCTGCCGGAGGGCGAGAAACTCCCGGAGAAGATCACAGAGCTGACCGGGATCACCGACGAGCTGCTGGAGGCCGAAGGCGTAACCGAGGGCGAAGCTGCAGCACGCTTCACCGACATGCTCCGGGGCGGCCCGGTGCTGCTGGTGGCCCACAACGCACAGTTCGATCTCCTTTTCTGCCGGGCTATGATCTGGCGGCACGTCACCGACGGCGAGGAACTGTTCGAGGGTGCGGACTATCTGGACAGCCTCACGGTTTACAAAGACCGCCGGGCCTACCCTCACAAGCTGGCGAACGCGATCGTCGCCTACAAGCTGGAGGACAAAGTGCAGAACTCCCACCGGGCGATCGACGACGTGGCCGCGCTTTTCGAGGTATGCAAGGCCATGGACGACGAGCGGGCCGACCTTCTGGAGTATGTGAACATATTCGGCTACAACCCGAAGTACGGCGTCAGCGGTTTTCGCCTCGACGGCGTGACCTACTGGCCGCAGCGTTTCAACAAATACATGCAGTCGCCGGGCTACACGCTCCCGGCACTGGCGAAAGGAGCAAGGACATGAACAAAGCGGAAAACAAGGAAAATCTCGCAGGGGGGGGTAAACGCATGAACCACAACGCCCCGCTGACACCGGAGCAGCAGGAACTCGCCGCCCGGTATCATCAAACCATTTATTCATATCTCCGGGGCAAGAGGCTGGACGCCTCGGAGTGGTACGACGTGGCCGTGTTCGGCTACCTGCGAGCCGTCCGGCTTTACACCGCGAGGCCGGAGCTCCGGCAATATTCTTTTACCACCATAGCGGGCAACACCATGGACTCGGAGATCGACAAAGAGCGCCGGAAACAAAGACGCCGGATCCAGCCGCTCAGCCTCGACGCGGAAATGACCGAGGACGGCCTGACGCTTTACGACATAATCGGGGATCCGCAGTTTTTACCGTACCAGCGGGAGGACGAAGTGGTGGCAGCTCAATACATGCCGCTGCTGGAAATCCTGACCGAGCAGCAACTCGACGTCCTCACCATGAAGGCGCAGGGGTACACATACCGGGAGATCGCCGAAGCGCTGGGACTGAGTACGCCGAAGGCGGCAGCCTCTACGGCTGAGAGGGGCCGCAGGAAGATCAAGGCGGCCGAGGACAAAAGCAGCGACGCGCTGAAAGCCAACACCGACAAGGCTCTGGGCTGGTGTACTCCGGCTGACCTTTTCCGGGAGTGTGAGGCATACGCCCGCAGAAAACTGGCCCTCAATAAGCTGCACACCGGCGAAAGCTACGGCGAGGACTACCTCGCGCTACTGACCGCCGACACAATCCGGGAGCGGGCGTTTTCCCGCTACACCGTAAAACGCTATGAACTGGAGGCAGCATTATGACAGAACAAAAAAACGGCCGCCCGACGCTACCGGGCAGCCATTCAGTAAGCAATCAGCACAGACGCCGAAAGCCTAAGCCTATTTTACACCGGCTGGCGACGAAATGCAAGCGCCTGAACTGGCGCATGGCGCTGGCCGTGATACTGGCCCTGCTGCTCGTTTTCGTCGTCGTGCGCTTCACGTTCGGGGACAACGAGGATCCGGCAGCTGCCGGAGAGTCCCGGACAGCAGCGGAGACTATGACGCCAGCACCGGAGCCGGAGGCGACACAATCAACCGCCTATATATTCGCGCTCGGCGAAGGCTGCCCGGTGAATATGGAGGCCCTGACAGACGCATGGGCCGCCGAGGCAGGATTTGAAAAGCGCTACACCATAACAGACATAGAACGCTACGAGCTGGCGTCGGCAATCACCGCCGAAGCCACCGGGGAACCCTTCGCGGGCAAGGTGGCCGTGGCCCAGTGTATGCTCCAAGCGTGCGAGGACGACGGGATCCGGCCGCTGGAGGCTCTGGAGCGGTACGAGTACAGCAGCCGCAGGCCAGAACCCGACAGCGAGGCACTGGAGGCCGTGGGGGCCGTGTTCGACTTCGGGTACGTCGTCACTCACGAGCCGATCAAGTATTTTTACGCGCCGGATCTGGCGTCAAGCGAGTGGCACGAGTCGCAGGTGTACGTTTTAACGATAAACAATCACAAATTTTTTAAGGAGGCACAGTAATGGACGAGAAAAGCAAAAGCCCGATCGAGCTCATGGCCGATCTGCTGGCAACCATGACGGCCCGCGCAGTCGAAGCAGAACGCCAGAGGGACGAGGCTCAAAAGTCCTCGGACGAGTGGTACCAGCACTGGCAGGATAAAGACGCCGCACTCAAAGAAGCAGAGGCCAAACTGGCCGACGAAATCGCAGAACACCAAGCAACCCGGCAGCAGCTCCGGGAAGCGTTAAAAAATCAGGAAGGGGATCAGGAGAATGGGTAAAGCAATCACGAAGGCGAAGGAAATCGCCGCAGAGGCCCCTTGGACGGCCGAAAAGACCAAAGGCGGGGAAGTTATCACCAAGGCAAAAGAAACGGCCACAGCGGCCGAAAATGAAGCCACAGCGGCAACGGTAGAGCAGGCACCGGCCGTCACTCTCGACGAGCTGGAAGGCATGGACATGAGCGTGTTCGGGCAGGACGAAACAGAGGCCGAGGACGCGCCGCGCCCGGCATGGAGGATCACCGACGACGGCTGCGCAGACTGGGCCTGCCGCAAAATCGCGGAGGAACGCGCCGAGCTCGCACGGATCCGCGAACTGGCAGAGGCGCAGATCGCACGGATTGAGGAAAAGCTGGCCGAAGCAGAGCGCCGGTGCGAGAACGGCACCCGCTTCTTGACCTCAAAGCTCGCGGAATACTTCGAGACGGTGCCGCACAAGACCACCAAGACCAAAGCGAGCTACCGACTTCTGTCTGGCACGCTGACGCGCAAGTTCGGCGGGGCCACCATGGAAAAGGACGACAGCAAGCTGGTGGAGTTCCTGAAAGCCTCCGGCAATCTGGAGTTCATCAAGACCGAGGAAAAGCCAAAGTGGGGCGAATACAAGAAGCGCCTCGAAATCATGGGCGGCAGCGTCGTGGACACCGAAACCGGCGAGATCGTGGAAGGAGTGAAGGCGATCGAAAAGCCGGACACCTTCTCGGTGGACGTGTAAGGAGGCGAGAACATGGCAGACAACACCAAAACAGCGGCGACGGCCAAACCGAAAGAGGCAGAAGCCCCGCCGCGTGAGGCCATGAGCCTGCAAGAAAAGTTTATCAAGCTGCGGGAGGCCGTGCCCTCTATCACTCAGAAGCAGCACAGCGACGGCGTGAAGTACAAATTTGCGAAGATCTTCGACGTTTACGAGCTTCTCACCCCGGCCATGAACAAATACGGCGTCAACTTCGACATTGTGGGCGAGACGGCCACCAGACACGCCGAAAACGGGGATCTCGTGTACTATTCCAACTTCGTGCAGCACACCCGGAACGGCGATCGCGTCGTGTGGGTGTATGAGGCCGACCTGACGATCCGCTGGACGAACGCGGACGATCCAGAGGATAAGCTGGAGGTAACGCTGCACGCAATCGGCACCAATGACGGCGGCCCGGACAAAGCCAAGGGCTCCGCGTGGACATATTGCCTCAAATACTACCTTTTCGAGAAATTCGGCATAGATCAAGGCGACGACGATCCCGACATGCAGGATCACACCAGTGAGGGCCGCCAGCAAGCGCCACAGACGGCCACACAGCCTCAAAACGGCGCTCAGGGTAGAAATACCCAACCTGCACCGCGTAGCGCCCAGAGCGGGCGCACAGGCGCTTCACGGCCCCTATCTGACGCGCAGCTCTCCCGCATGTATCGCAAGGGCGAGGACGCGGGCCTGAGCCAGCAGCAAGTCAACGAGCGGATCGTCCAGAAATACGGGCAGCAGGATCCGCACAATCTGACGCGGCAGCAGTACGACGAAATCTGCGCCGCACTGGACAACGCAAAGCAAGGAGGAACCGCTAATGTTTAACCATGTAGCGCTTTTGGGCCGTCTGGCTCAGGAGCCTGAAATCAGATACACGCAGGGCGGCACACCGGTGGCGAGCTTCGATCTCGCCGTTCAGGTGCCGAGCAAAGACAGAGAAGCGCCGCCGGACTACATACCGATCGTGTGCTGGCGGGAGCAGGCCGAGTTCTGCGGCCGATACCTCACCAAAGGCCGCCAAGTAGTCGTCGAGGGCCGCATTTCCACGCGGAAATATGACGGGAACGACGGCAGACGGCACAAAGTCGTGGAAGTAACCGCCTCCCGGATTTACTTTGCCGACGGCAAGGAGTCTGGCGGTGGCGGGAGTGCTCAGAACTACGCATAATCACCGGACGACCGGAAAGCGACCGCCGGACGACCGCCGGACGACCGCCGGACAGACCGGAGAACGACCACCGAAAGACCGAGAAAGGAGGTGCGCACGGTGGCATGGATCCAAGTACACCAACAACTCAAAGACCACCGCAAGCTGCTGGCGGCTGCTGACGAGCTGGAGATCGAACCGGCTCACATGCTCGGACTGCTGATCTCATTCTGGCTCTGGGCGCTGGATAACGCGCCGAGCGGATCCCTTCAAGGTATCAGTGACCGCATGATCGCAAGAGCGGCACAGTGGAACGGAGATCCGGGCAAATTCGTGGAGGCCATAGCAAACGCTGGCCTGCTTGACACGGCAGACGACGGCTCTCTGTCCCTGCACGACTGGTACGAGTACACCGGCAAGCTGATCGAGCAGCGAGAAGCCGAAAAGAACCGCTCCAGACGCCGCCGGGCCGCTGCTGCTGCACCCTCGGAGGACGATCGGAAAGCGACCGCCGGACGACCGCCGGACGACCAGCAAATGACCGCAGGCAGAGTAGACCAGAGTAGAGTAGACCAGAGTAGAGAAGAAAATATAAATAACCCCCTACCCCCTAAAGGGGGCCAGCAGCCGCCCGTCCCCTACGCGCAGATCGTCGAGCTTTATCACGCAATATGCACCAGCTACCCACAACTGCGCGGAGTGGAGGGCAACCGACAGAAACAACTCGCAGCCCGCTGGAAGAAATACAAGACGCTGGACACCTTCAAGGAGCTATTCGAGAAGGCCGAGGCGTCGGACTTCCTGAAAGGCGAGAACGACCGAGGCTGGGCGGCAGACTTCGACTGGCTGATTAAGCCCTCGAACATGAGCAAGGTGCTGGAGGGAAAATACGACAACGACAAAACGAAAGGAGGACAGAGCCATGGAAACGATCGCGCAAATACTGGCGGGAGCGGGCAAGAGGACGGATCAAGAAGCGAGACGGCCCTCTCCGGCTTCACAATGGCAGACAGCTGAGCCGGAGCCCGAAAAGCGGGATATATGGATTTACAGCGACTCGCCGGAGGCTGCGGGCTTCAACCCTCCCGATCCGGTGCCGTGTGAATACTGCGGCAAGCCAAGACTGACGAGGGGCTTCAAGTTCGGCGAGCGGATCATGTGGGCCCCGTATGGGCCGGAGCGCTGCGACTGCCCGGAGGCCGTGGCCGAGTATGAAAGACAGCAAGCTGAACGCGACGCAGAAATAGAGGCCAAGCGCAGGGAGGAAGAAGCGCGGGAAATGAGAAAGCGGGTGCGCCGTATTATAGGCGACAGCGGCATGAACGCCCGTTTCCTTCGCCGCACCTTCGATACCTTCCAACCTACCAGCGAGAACCAGAAGGCCCTCCGGGTGTGCGCGGCCTACGCCGACAACTTCCGGGAGAAGCTGCCAAAAAACAACCCGGAGCCCGGCCGGAACGGCCTATTCATCACCGGCCCGAAAGGAACCGGAAAGACACACCTCGCCGCTGCCATAGCGAACCAACTCATGCAGCAAGGCACACCGGTGATCTGCATGACTATGATCGACCTGCTGGAGCGTATCAAGCGCACCTATGAGCAGAACCGGCAGTACGGTGGAGAAATCAGCGAGGGTAGCGTTCTGGACACCTACAAGCGCGTGCAGCTACTCATAATCGACGACATGGGGAAAGAGCCCGCGACCGAGTGGGCCGTGTCCAAGATTTACGCAATAATCAACGCACGGTACGAGGCATACATGCCGACGATCATCACCACGAACTACACGGACGCCGAGCTCGTCCGCAGGCTGACGCCGAAGGACTCCGGGGATCCAACCACAGCAGACGCCACGATCGACCGGCTGCGGGAAATGTGCGCGGCCATAGTAACCACCGGCGAGAGCTGGCGCAGCAAGTAAGGAGGCGAAGCCTTGAAAATTGAGAAGTTCAGAAAAGCGACGCTCTACTGCGGCGACTGCCGGGAAATCCTGCCGGAGCTCGCGGGGGGGTATCGGCCATAGTGACGGATCCCCCGTATGGGATCGCATACCAGACCGGGCGGCGCAAGGTAATGGACACACCCGATCTGCTGGCAAATGATACCGAGGCACCGCTCTGGAGCGTGCCGCTCATGTACGACAAACTGGAGGACGGCGGGGCGATCTACCTCTGCACCCGTTTTGACGTAGCACACCAATGGCAGCAGGCCCTCACGGACGCCGGGGCAATCCTGAAAACCCCGATCGTGTGGGACAAAGGAAACTGGACGAGCGGCGACCTCACCGGGGACTACGGGAACCAATGCGAGCTAATTCTTTTCGCCCACAAGGGCAGGCACAAGCTCAAAGACGGCAGGCCCTCAAACCTCTGGCAGGTGACGCGGGATCCAGCTGGGGAACACCCGACGCCAAAGCCAGTGGCCCTCATGTCACGCTGCATACATAACAGCGTAGACAAGGGCGGCATGGTGCTGGATCCCTTCATGGGAAGCGGCAGCACCGGCGTGGCAGCTATCCGGGAAGGGTGTCACTTTATCGGGATCGAGCTGGAGCCGAAATACTTCGACATTTCCTGCCGGAGAATTGAGGCCGAGGACAACCAGCTGTCAATATTTGATTTTATTTAAGCGAAAGGAGCAAAACCATGAGAGATCGACTTGTTTATATATGCTCCCCGTGCCGGGGAGAAATGGAGAAAAACATCATCAAGGCGCAGGGCTACTGCCGAGAGGCTGCGGAGCTCTGGCCGGACGTGCTGCCAATCGCGCCGCACGTCTACTGCACGCAGTTCCTCGACGACACAAACCCGCAGGATCGGGCCGTCGGCATGGACATGGGGATCTCGCTGCTGAGTATGTGCGACGAGCTCTGGGTGTACGGGATCGACAATCCGAGCGAAGGCATGAAGGCCGAGATCACCTATGCTGAGGAACACGGGATCCCCGTCCGGGACGCTGCGGACGTTTACCGGGACAAAACCGGCGAAAATCGGGACACTGAGCTGGGCGACGCGCTGATCGTCCTCCCCTCCCACGTCGGCAGCCTGAACGGCGTCGCGGCCATGGAGTCCACCACCGTGCGGATCTCCGGCGAGGCCGTCGTGGATCTGGCGATCCAGCTCAGACGCCACCGCGGGCACGACATAACGCTGGAGGCGGATCAATGAGCTGGGACACGATACCGGGGAGAAACCGCGAGGGCTACCCGGATCCGACAGCAGCGACCGCTCTCGCAAACGTGCAGCGAAGCCAGCGCGGGCTCCAGAGCAAGCGGGCCGGGGAACACTTCGAGAACCTGATCGCCGCGAGTCTGAGCTGGTACAAGGACAAGGGCGTGGCCTACGTCGAAAAGACGCCGGAGCCTATGCGCCCTCTCCGGCCGCCAAACCGGCAGGGCCAGTTCCTTGCCTGCTACATCAAAGCCGGGCAGCCCGATTTTAAGGGCACCCTCACCGGAGGCCGCGCCGTAGTATTCGAGGCGAAGCACACCGACAGCGACCGGATCGAGCAGAGCCGCCTCACCGACGAGCAGGTGGCAAGCCTGACCGAACACCACCGCCTCGGTGCCGCTGCCTTCATTCTGGTGAGCGTGGGCCTGCAAGACTTTTTCCGGGTGCCGTGGGAAGTCTGGCGCGACATGAAGGACATATACGGCCACAAGCACATGAAGCTGGCCGA